>NZ_CM137014.1:3067442-3680931 GCF_054483935.1 Tessaracoccus yangjingae
AGCAGCGCCGCCGCCTCGACCCTCCTTGGGACGCGCCGACCGGCGGGCATCCAGGCCGGCTTCGCCCACCCGTCGACGGTCACGGGCTCGAGCACGCCGTCGGCCTCGAGCTCCTCCACGGCCTGCCGGGCGTCGGCGGTCTTGAGGCGCGGGTAGTCGGCCAGGTCGTCGAGGGTGGCCACCCCGTAGGCGACGGCGGCGCGGCGGATGAGCTCGCGGACGGCGTCGCGCTTGGGGAGGGGCTCGCGGGCCTCGGGTGGGAGGACGTCCGCGGGGGCGAGGATGCGCTCGAAGCGCTGCCGGCCGACGGTGACGAGATCGCCGGTGCGGAACAGGTACTGCGCCGCCCAGTGCACGTCGTTCTTGTTCCACCAGCCGCCACCGAGGGAGACGTTCTCCGGATGGTCGAGGTCGCGGATGCGCAGAGGGCCGCGGTGGGCGAACTCGTGGAGGACCTCAGCGACGAGAGTCCTGTGCTCGTCGGCCCACTGTTCGAACCCGGGGCGCCTCGGGGCCGCGCGGTGCCAGTGCCACAGCGGCCAGTCCGCCACGGGAACGACGGTGGCCTCATGGGCGAGGTACTCGGTGTAGCGGCCGAGGCGGGGCGTGCGGGTGGTGCCGAGGTCGTGGTGAAGGAGCGCGTCGAGGGTGGCCTTCGGGTACGGGCCCACGCGCGCCAGGATCGGCAGGTAGTGGGAGCGCTCGAACACGTTGACCGAGTCGATCTGGAGCACGCCCATGCGTGCGATGGCCCGGGTCACGGCGGCCGTGGTGGGGGTGCTCGGGCGCGGGGCGCCCAGGCCCTGCGCGGCGACGGCGACGCGTCTGGCTTCGGCTGTGCTCAGGTGTCGCGGCATTGGGACAGCGTATTGGTGGTTGGGTGCCTGCACCGGTCGCAGGGGGTTTCGACACCGCAGCGGGCGCTTCGCGCCGCGGCGGGCTCAACCAGCGAACCATGCGAAGCCGGACGCTCGATGCCGTGGTCGGGTGCCTGCGCCGGGCGCAAGGGGTTTCGACACCGCAGCGGGCGCTCCGCGCCGCGGCGGGCTCAACCAGCGAACCATGCGAAGCCGGACGCTCGATGCCGTGGTCGGGTGCCTGCGCCGGGCGCAAGGCGTTTCGACACCGCAGCGGGCGCTCCGCGCCGCGGCGGGCTCAACCAGCGAACCATACGAAGCCGGACGCTCGATGCCGTGGTCGGGTGCCTGCGCCGGGCGCAAGGGGTTTCGACACCGCAGCGGGCGCTCCGCGCCGCGGCGGGCTCAACCAGCGAACCATGCGAAGCCGGACGCTCGATGCCGTGGTCGGGTGCCTGCGCCGGGCGCAGGGGGTTTCGACACCGCAGCGGGCGCTTCGCGCCGCGGCGGGCTCAACCAGCGAACCATGCGAAGCCGGACGCTCGACGCCGTGGTCGGTGCCTGCACCGGTCGCAAGGCCGTTTCGACACCGCAGCGGGCGCGCCCATGGAGGCCGAGCAGCACGAACGCCCGGCGTGACGTGCACGCCGGGCGTTCGGGTTGGATCAGCGATCAGCGATCGGTGACGTCCGTCTTGACCGTCTCGGCCGAGTAGTGGGCCTGGCCCGACACCTCGTCCTTGGCCACCTGGGCGTCCGCCTTCACGTGCTCGGTGGCGTCCTGGGCCACCTCCTTGAGGTTGCCCGCCACCTCCTCCGCGAGGGGCTGGAGGTTGTCCTTCGCCTCCGTCGCCATCTGCTTGATCTCCTCGACGACGGGCTCGGCCGCGACCTTCAGCTGCTCGGCGCGTTCCTTCTCCATCCGCGACGCGGGGATAAGGCCGCCGATGAGCGCCCCGAGGCCTGCGGCGATCATGCCGGCCGCGAGGGGGTTGCCGCGCGTGGAGGCCTTGACCTGGCGCGGCGCGCCGGCCACCGTCTCCCTGGCATCCTCGACGAGGGTGCCCGCCTTGTCCCCCACCGCGCCGACGGCGCCGTGGTCGTAGGGGTTGGTGTCGGAGCCGAAGATGCGCTCCTTGAAGGAGTGCACGCCCTCCTTCACCTGGTCCACCTGCTCACGCACGATGTTGCTCGGCTTGGCGCTGTCGCCCAGGGCGTTGACGTTGTCGCTGAGCTCGGCGCGCGTGCGCTCGATGTCGCGACGGATCTCTTCCGGATTGGTGCTCATCAGTTCTTCTCCTCATTGCCAGCGGCAGCGTTCGGGATCTTCTTGACGGTCTCGGCGGTCTTCGGGAGGCCGCGCATCTTGGCGAACTCGCTCTTCCCCGCCATGGCGAGGACAGCGGCCAGGGCGAGCCAGATCACGGCCACGACCACGCCGCTCCAGCCCAGCGAGGGATCCTCCCTGGTGCCCATGAGCACCGCGAGGCCCCACCACATGCCGAGCGTGAGGGCGATCAGGCCGAGCAGCGCGGTCACGCCGGCCCCGGCCATCAGGCCCGCACCCTTGCCCGCCTTGGACGCGGACTGCTTGGCCTCGACCTTGGCCAACTCCACCTCCTGACGGATCAGGGTGGTGGCGTTGTCGAACAGGTCCGTGGCGATCTCGCCCAGGGAGCGCTCCTCGGAGCGGTACCGGGCGTAGCTCGCCTCCTTCTCCGCCTCGTCGGCGTTGAAGCCGGGGGGCGGGGTGGCAAGGTGCGGGTCCGGACGGATCCCGTACGGGTCCCGCGCGGTGGGGACGGGGTCGGTGTGGGGGGCGGTCATCGCTGACCCTCCCGCCACGGATCCTCACCCTCCACCGTCAGCCCCTCGTAGCGGCTCTCCGGCTCGGCGCCGCCGATGCCCACTGCAGCCTCGCCGCGGGGCGGAGCGCCCGACGGCGTGGGCAGCTGAGCCTCGGAGGCCAGGGAGCCGGCCGCGTAGGTGTCCGGGAGGAGCGGGGTGGGGTTGGTCGCCGGCATGGGTTGCCCCTCGCCTCGACGGCTAACCGGCTCAACCCGATCCGCCTTCGCGTCGTGCAGGCCGCGGTACACGCGGGCGCCGATGAAGCCGACGCCGGCCGAGATGGCCAGGAACTGCCACGGGTTGCGCGCCGCGTAGCGCCGGACGGACTCGAGCACCTCGTCGGACTGACGGCTCTCGAGCCATTGGGCCGCCTCGTCGCTGAGCCGCTGCGCGCGGTCCACGTACTCGGCCAGCATGCCGTCGGAGTCCGCCTCGGCCATCGACCGGAGCTCACCGCTCAACGAGCGGGCCAGCTCGGCCACCTTCTTCTGCCCCGTGTCGGCCTGGGCGCGGAACTCGTACATCGACTCGTCCAGAAGACGACGGCCCTGCACCTTGGCCTCCTCGAGGACCTCGCCGGCCTCCTGCTTGGCGGTGTCGACCACGTGGCCGCCCGCCTCCTTCGCGGTGTCGGTCACGGCCGCGGCCTCGTCGCGCGCCCTGGCCGCGACATCCGTGACGCGGTCCCCGCTGGAATCGGAGAAGCCCTCCCCGGCGGGGTCAGAGACATACGTGCCGGCGGGCACGTTCGAGGTGTATGACTCGTTCGGATACGCCATGGTGATCCTCCATACGTGTGATGGTCTTGGCGATGAGAGCGATTGCTCCCTCGTCACCCCAATACCCACAATCGCGTGCATCCAAACATCTACGCGCCAATTTCAATTCACCCCCCAGTCGGCGTCAATCGGGTCGAAAAAGATACCCACTTCACGGCAGTTGAAACATCCCGCTCCACTTTGTTCCCGAGTTTCTTTCCCAGCGCCGGCCCAGTATTGACAACGCGCCGAATCGTCGTAGCGTGGAAGGCCAAGGCGAGCTCCGCACGGGGCGGGGCCACGCCGTCGGGAACGAGTTGAAAGGCAGAGAAGATGGCCGAGAAGGACCTGGAGGCGCTGTTCTACGCCACCATGCGAGACATGTACTACGCCGAGCGCCACATCCTCAAGACGCTCCCCAAGCTGCAGGAGGCGGCCGTCTCCGACGAGTTGAAGGCCGCGTTCGAGCATCACCTCGGGGAGACGCAGGGGCAGGTCGCCCGACTCGAGCAGGTGTTCGCGCTCATCGACCGCAAGCCCACCAGCAAGCGCTGCGACGCCATCGACGGCATCCTGAAGGAGGGCGACGAGCACCTCGAGGAGTACGCCGGCAGCCCCGCGGCGGACGCGTCGCTGATTGCATCAGCCCAAGCCGTGGAGCATTACGAGATCACCCGCTACGGCACCCTGCGACGGTGGGCCAAGATGCTGGGACTGGGCGACGGCTACGACCTCCTCACCCAGTCGCTGGAGGAGGAGTCGCGCACCGACGAGCTCCTCACGAAGATCGCCGAGACCGAGGCCAACGCCGTGGCGGCCCGCAAGGCCTGAGTCGCGTCGTGGAACGCCCGGGGCATCGTGGCCCCGGGCGTTCCACGGTGGGTAAGGTTGAGAGATCCGGGCCGCCGCGGCCCGGGAGGGACCTCAGCGGGAGTGGTGCACCGAATGGCTGAACACGTCGCAGATCATTCCACCTATGACGAATCCGACTTCAACGGATTCCTCTCCGTCGTCGAGGTGGCCACGCAACTCGACCTGATGGCGCAGCGCCTCCGCGCGGCCGAGAAGCCCATGGCCAATGCGTTGGTGGACGCCGCCATCGAGATGGCCGGCGCGCAATGGGGCACCATCACTCTCCAGGACGGCGACGAATTCAAGTCACTTGTGGTCAGCGACGATTTTTCCCTCAAACTGGACCTTCTTCAATATGCCGTCGGATCCGGCCCATGCCTCGATGCCATTCGCCACGACACCGCATTCATGGTGCCCGACCTGGACCACGACGACCGCTGGCCGGAATACACGGCCGCCGCCCGCAGCATGGGGGTCCGCAGCATCTTCGCCCAGCCCCTGCACCTCATGGACGAGGAACGCACCATCGCCAGCCTCAACCTGTACTCGGACGTCGAGGACGCGTTCCGGGACAGGGAGAGCGCGGGTGAGGCGGCCGTGGTCTCCACCTTCGCCGCCATGGGCACCTCGATCGCGCTCAGCCAGTCGCGGGCCGAGCAGCTGGAGAACGCGCTGCGCACGAACCGGGAGATCGCGATGGCCATGGGCGTGCTGATGGGCCGCCACTCGATCAGCCGCGACGCCGCCCTCAACCTCATGCGGTTCACCAGCCAGAACATGAACCTGAAGATGTCGGCCATCGCGGACCAGATCATCACCACCGGCGAGCTACCCATGGCACGGGTCAGACGCCGTGGTGCTGGAGCCACATCTCCAACACGGCCAGCTGCCACAGAGCGTTGACGCCGGCCGGCAGCGCGCCGCCGCGCTGCGCCTCCAGCAGGGTCTCCAGCGCCTGGGGCTGAAGGAGCGCCCGGCTACGGGCCCCCGCGGAGGAGAAGGTGTCGCGGACGAGCGCGAGCACCGGCCCGTCCAGCTGCATGAGGGCGGGCAGCAGCAGGTGCCGCTTGGGGCGGTGCGCCACGCCGTCGGGCAGAAGGTGCCGTCCCAGGAGCTCGAGCACGCTCGGCCCTCCCGGCTCGTGGAGGCGGTGACGGGCTACCAGCCTCACCAGGGTGCGGTCCAGGAACGGCGCCGTGGCCTCCACCCCCCAGGCGCCGGTCATGGTCAGGGTGTCGCCCACGGTCTCCAGCTCCGCGGCCGTGTGCTCCGGCCGGCGACCCGAGGCCAGCACCTCCTGCGCGCCGTGCCCGCACATCACCGAGTCGGTGTGCTCAGACACGTGGCGGGCCAGCAGATGGAACCCCGGCGCGTCGTGTCCGGCCATCGGCTCCGGCATGTCCTCCACGGCCTGGGTGACGGCGGGCACCAGGTCCGAGGTGGGCACGTGCAGGCAGTGGTGGGTGGTGCCGAAGCGCCTGGCCACCACGCGGGAGTATTCGAACTCGTCGCCCTGCACCCCGTCCACGCTGTCGAAGCCGATGCTGAACGTGGTGATCTCCCCCCGGTGGCAGTCGGACAGCAACGCCACCAGCAGGCTTGAGTCCACCCCGCCCGAGAGCAGCACGGAGACCTGCCCGGACCCCGGGAGGCGGCGCCGGATGGCGGACAGGAGCGAGTCGTGCACGTCGTCGCGCCAGCGGTACTGGGGCGCCTGGTCCGGCACCGCCTCGTCGGGCGGGGCCGGCCGCCAGTACACCCGGTCCCTGGCGCCGTCGGCCGTCAGGACGCGGAGCGTCGCGGGGGGCAGCTTCCGCACGCCCCGCAGGATGGTGCGGGGCGCGGGGGCGACGGAGCTGTGGCCCAGGTAGTGCTGGAGCGCCTCCTCGTCGATGGAGGTGTCCACTCCCCCGCCGGCCAGCAGCGCCGGCAGCGTGGACGCCACCAGCACGCCGTCGGCGGTCTCCGCCATGTAGAGCGGCTTCACGCCCAGGGCGTCGCGGGCCAGCAGCACCGTGCGCCGGGCGTGGTCGACGAGCATCAGCGCGAACTCGCCGTCGAGATGGTCCACAAAGCCCTCCCCCCAGCGCCGGTACGCGGCCACGATGAGGTGGGCGTCGTCGTCGTTGGGGAGGGCCAGGTCCTGGCGGAGGGCGACGCGGTTGGCGCGCCTGCCGTCGACGACGACGGCCAGCCCCGCGTCCACGTCCACCACGGGCTGGAGGGTGTCGGTTTCAGGGATGGTGGAGTAGCGGAAGCCGAGGACCGCGTGGCCGTCCCTCCAGATCCGACGGGGGCCCCACCGTCGGCCCTGAAGGGCGTCCAGCATGCGCCCGACGGCGTCCACATCCGGCCGCCGCAGCAGCGACACCGCTCCCGCGAGGCCGCTCATGGCCGCACCTCATGTGTGCGCCGGGCCTCGGCATCTGTGTTCATCATCGGCTCTCACCTCTCACTGGAGGGGAGGCACACGAGGGCTCCCCAGACGACGACGCGGGGAGCGGCGGGTCCATGAAGCGCTCACTCTGCCGCGAGGCAGCGAGCCGGCTTCTTGACTCACCGAGCACCTTAGCGGTCGTCACCGCTAGTTCGTCAAGGGTCTAGCCGGCCCAGGCACGCACATTGCATCGTTGTCGTCGATCAACGATGCCCCCGCATCGCCTCACTCCTCCGGCCTTGCACTGCACGCACCTGAACCACCCATCCCCCGACGAACTAACGGTGATGACCACTAGCCCCCGGAGGGCCGCCAGGGAAGATGAGCCCGGCGGGCTCAGGATCCCTGACGGTCGTCGCGGGAATGATCCCGCCCATGCTCGATCCGCAGGTCGCGGCCCTGCGAGACCAGCTCACCGTGCTTGTCGGCGAGCTTTTCGGCGGCCCGGGTGTCGCGCGGGGGCAGCTTGATGGTCTCCTCCGCCTCGATCCCGCCCAGGAGCTGCCTGCCCCGCTCGATCTCCGCGTCCACCTCGGCCCCGAACAGCAGCACCGTGTTGATGATCCACAGGCCCAGCAGCAGCACGATGACCGAGCCGATGATCCCGTAGGTGGCGTTGTAGGAGGCGAAGTTGGCCACGTAGATGGTGAAGCCGACGGTGGCGAGCGCGGCCGCGATCAGGGCCACCCCGGCCCCGAGGCTGATCCAGCGGAACTTCGGCTGCTTCACATTGGGGGTGAAGTAGTAGAGCAGGGCGATGGCCAGCACCGCCAGCGCGACGACCACTGGCCATTTCGCGATGTCCCACACCAGCACCGCGGTCTCCCCCAGGCCGATCAGGTCACCGACGGCCCGCGCGATGTCGCCCGAGAGCACCAACGCGAAGACGATCACCGCCAGGATCACCACCAGCATGACGGTGACCAGCAGCATCTGCGGCTTGTGCTTCCAGAACGGGCGACCCTCCTCCACCTCGTAGATGCGGTTCATCGCGCGCGAGAAGGCGCCCACATAGCCGGAGGCGGCCCACAGCGCGCCCGCCAGGCCCGTGACGAGCGCGAGACCCGCGCCGCCCTGGGTCGCGAGGCCGGTGATGGTGTCGCCGAGCAGTTCCGCCAGCTCGGTGGGGGCGTGGGTCTCGATCAGCCGGTTGATGCCGCGGACCGTCTGCTCGCCCTGCCCGAACACGCCCAGCAGCGACACGAGCGCCAGCAGCATCGGGAACAGCGACAACACCGCGAAATAGGTGAGGCTCGCCGCCAGGTCCGTCACGTGGTCCTTGGAGAACTCGGAGAAGGCCCGCTTCATGGCGTACGTCCAGGACGGCCGGCGCAGGTCCGACGGCGAGTCTGGCTTCCGTGGATCCTCCGGGTGGGGCGCGGTGGCGGCCTTGTCGCGGGTCTGCTCGACCGATTCGGGCTCGGAACCCTCGGATGTGGGCATGGCGGGTCCTTCCTGGGTGCGGATCTGGCGGGGTTGTGGGCTGGGGACGCGGCGACGGCCGGCCAACTCAGTGACCGGCCGCCGCCGTCGTGGTGCAGGGGTGGACTACTTGAAGACGTCCTTGATCTTCTCGCCGGCCTGCTTGACGTCGGCCTCCACCTGGTCGGCCTTGCCCTCGGCCTCGAGGCGCTCGTTGTCGGTCACCTTGCCGAGGCCTTCCTTGACCTTGCCGGCCGCTTCCTGAGCAGCGTTGCTGAACTTGTCGTCGGCTCCCATGATTCCTCCTGTTGGGTAGGTAGCTACGAGTGATGTACCCGGGACGGGGCCTTCCCAAACATCCTGGGCGCACATTCGTGGCGTGCGGGGGACGGGGCGCCCACTAGGGTCCAGGCATGGTGTGGATCGCGGCGCTGGGGGTGGCGGTGACGGCCGCCGTCGTCATGGGCCTGCTGGTGCCTCGGGTGCGGATCGACGACGACCCCGAGGCCCCGGACTTCCGGACGCTGGTGTCGCGGCGGACGGTGGCGGGGGTGGGGCTGGCGGCGTTCGTCGCCGCTCAGGTGCTGTGGCTGGTGCCGGAGCGGCACTGGTGGCTGTGGGTGCCCTACCTGGCCATCGGAGGGGCGATGGCCTACGTCGACCTGAGGACCACGTTCCTGCCGCGGATGCTCAACTACGTGGGTGTCGCGGCGATGGGGGCCGGGCTCGTCGTGCTGGCGGTGATCGACGGGTGGGCCGCGCTGGGCGCCGTCGCCGGGGCGGCGGGCGCGTTCGCGCTGCTGTACCTGGCGTGGCGCCTCTCCCCCGGGCTCGGCTTCGGCGATGTGCGGCTGGCCGTGCTGATCGGTGGTGTCGCGGGGCAGGCGGGGGCGTCGATGTGGGGGCTGTCGCTGTTCCTGGGGACGGCGCTGGGCGCGGTGCACGCCGTCGGCCACGCGCTGTGGGCGCGGCGTGACCCCGGGCGGCCTTCGTACTTCCCGTACGGCCCGGCGCTGTGGCTGGGCCCCGTGGTCGCGGCGGCGTGGACGGCCTGGATGGCGTGAGCGCCGACGCTCCCGAACGAACTCTGACAAGGAACGTTTCTGAGGACGCTCCTATGTTTTGTCAACCCCTTTTTCGAGGATTCTGAAGGTCTGGCGGGCGACGTATCGTTTGAGGCAGCGGCGGATCTCTCGCTTGGTTCGGCCTTCAGCGGTGCGGCGTTCGATGTAGGCCTTGGTGGCTGGGTCGTTGCGTTGTCTGCAGAGGATGATGGTGTGGATGGCCTGGTTGAGGTGGCGGTCGCCGGAGCGGTTAAGGCGGTGTCTGGTCTGTTGTGTGCCGCTGGTGGCCGGGATGGGGGCGGTTCCGGAGAGCATCGCGAATGCGGCCTCGGAGTGGACGCGTCCGGGATGGGACCACACCAGCAGCAGGCTCGCCGCGACGATCGGTCCGACGCCGTTGAGGTCGAGCAGGTCAGGGCGCCACTTCCTGACGATGTCGAGGATCTGCCGTTGCAGGGCCTTGGCGTAGAGCCGCAGCGACCGGGCCCGCTGTGCGAGTTCCTTCAGTACCGGCATCAGGATCCCGGTCAGGGGGTCGTCATTGGTGTGGGGTCGTAGTTTCAGGGCCTGGGTGACCATCGGGGCGGTCTTGCGGCCGGTGAACCGTGACCGGAGCTCGTCGGGGGCGGTGAGCACCATCGAGCGGAGTTGGCGTTCGGTGTCGGTGGCCTGCGTGATCGTCAGGTGTCTGCTGGTGACAAGGACCTGGAGCGCGGCACGGTCACCGGTGACCGCCCGCGGGGTGGACAGGGAGTCCCGGCCCAACGCGTCCCGGGCTGCCCGGACCGCGTCGATGGAGTCGGACTTTGCGCCGTTGCGGCGCTTGATCCGCTCTGGTCGGTCGACCTCGACCACCAGTTCGCCGGCCAGGGCGCGGGTCAGGCCGATGCCGTGGCTGTTGGTGCCCTCGATGGCCCACCCGCGCCGGCCGGGACGGGTGTGGGCCCAGTCGATGAGCTGCTGATAGCCGGCCGGGTCGGCCGGGGTCTTGATCGTGTCGAGCACCCCGCCGGTGACCGCGTCAACGGCCGCGGCGACGTGGAACTGCTCGTGGGTGTCGACCCCGATCACGAGGTCGACAAGCTCGCGGAGATTCTTCACACTGGACATGCGTCCCCTTCCATGGACGTCAACCATCGGGTTCCGATCCGGGCAGGGACTAGGCACAACTGTGATGGGACACAACCGGCGCTGCTGACGCTGGTTGGTCAAGCTCCTGAATCAGGCCACTGGTTTCTGCTCGGGTCGGGGTCGACGCTCACGCCGGACATGTCCTGACCAAGGCACCCGGAGGGCCAGCTTCGAGGAGAGTCACGACGCGACCGTCGATCCCAACAACACCACCAATGAGGTGGTGACACCAGACTCACAGCTTCGAGGCTCGTCGCTTCGCTCCTCGCACCTCAGCCAGCGGGCTGGGCCGGCGCTGTGGCTGGGCCCCGTGGTCGCGGCGGTGTGGACGGCGTGAGGCGCCGCCCCGGGGTGCCGCGTCAGGCGGGGATCGGCCGGTTCGTCGCGGCGACCCAGCGGTCCAGCGTCGACGCCGCGGCGCCGCTGTCGATGGCCTCCTGGGCGGCGCGCAGGGGTTCGCGCATCTGGTCCACCAGCGGGAGCACCGTCGAGATCCCCCGGTAGGCGAGGAGGGCGGCGGCGGCGTTGAGGGCGACGATGTCGCGGACGGGGCCGGGCGTGCCGGCCAGCATGTCGCGGGCCACCTGGGCGTTGTGCGGCGCGTCCCCGCCGTGCAGGTCGTGAGGCGCTGCGGGCTCCAGCCCCAGGTCCTCAGGGTTGAGCACGGTGCGGTGCACGCGGCCCTCGGCGATCATCCACACGTCGGACTCCGACGTGGTGGTCAGCTCGTCGAGGCCGTCGAACCCGCGGAACACCATGCCCCGGGTGCCGCGCTCGGCGAGCACGCGCGCGATGACCGGCGCCACGTCGTCGTTGGCCACGCCCAGCGCCATCGCCCGGGGGCGAGCCGGGTTGGCCAGGGGGCCGAGGAAGTTGAAGGTGGTCTGGATGCCCAGCGCCTTGCGCACCCCCGCCACGTTCTTCATGGCCGGGTGGTACTTCTGCGCGAACAGGAACACCAGGCCCACCTCGTCGAGGATCGCGGCCTGGACGGCCGGCTCCACGTCGATCTTCACGCCCAGCGCCTCGAGAGTGTCCGCCGTGCCGGCCATCGACGACGCAGCCCGCGACCCGTGCTTGACCACCTTGGCGCCGGCGCCGGCCGCGACGATGGCGGCCATCGTCGAGATGTTGACGGTGTTGGCGCGGTCCCCGCCGGTGCCGACGATGTCCACCGCGTCAGGGTCCAGCGCGATGGGCAGCGCGTTGGCGAGCATCGCGTCCGCGAGCCCGGAGATCTCGTCCTCGGACTCGCCCTTGGCGCGCAGCGCGGTGAGCATCGCCGCGATCTGCACGTCAGAGGCGCGGCCCGCGAAGATCTCGTTGAGCGCCCAGGTGGCGGCGGTGGCCTCGAGGCCCTCGCGCCGCACCAGGCCAGTGAGGATGTCCGGCCAGGTGTAGCCCGACATCAGCCCACCTGCGCCAGCCGGGCGCGGATGAGGTTGGCGGCCTGCACGGGCAGGGTGACCGGATCGATCGGGAAGGGCGCCACGGCCTCGGCGCGGGACCAGGAGGCCAGCCAGGCGTCTGCCTCACGCGAGACGAGCAGCATCACCGGAGGGCAGTCGGCGTACTCCTCCTTCACCTGGTGCGCCAGGCCGAAGCCGCCCGACGGCTGGGCGTTGCCGTCGAAGATCATCAGCGCGTAGTCCGTGCCGGCGTCGAGCGTGCGCAGCAGCGCGCCCTGCGTGGCCACCTCGAGGATCTCGATCTCGGGCAGGTCCCGCGCGACGCGGCTGCCCAGCGCCAACCGGACCTGTTGGCGGACGGTGCGGTCGTCGGAGAACACCAGCACCTTCACGGTGGCTTCGCTCATGAGGTCATTCCTTCGCGTTGTCTTTCCCGTCATCGTAGCCAAGACCCGCCTGCCTGGCGCGCTGGGCCTCCTCGCGGTCCAGCGCCCTGTCCACCCGCTTCGCCTCGCGGTTGGAGTCCTGGATCCACTGGACGAAGATCGTGATCATGGCGGCGAACATGGTGAGGTCGCCCGTGGCCCACATCAGCCCGCCCGCCCAGGACTGGTCCTCCATCGGCGAGAGGCCCCACGAGCGCTCGAACGACAGGTACCACTCCTCCGCGATCAGCCGCGTCGAGCCCATGATCGTCACGCCGAGGAACGCGTGGAACGGCATGGTGAGCAGGAACAGGAGGATGCGGATGGGATAGGGCATCTTGATGGGCACCGGATCCACGCCCAGCAGCGGGAAGAAGAACAGGCATCCGACGGTGACCAGATAGACGTGCAGGAAGTCGTGCCAGAAATCGTTCTGGAGGGTGATCTCGTACCAGCCGCTCATGTAGAGCACAAAGGGGCTGGCCACCATGAGCGCAGTGGTGAGCGGCGGGAAGAGCAGCACCTTGGCCACCCGCGAGTGCAGTACCGCCAGCAGCCAGCCGCGCTGCTTCTTGGGCAGCGTGCGCAGCGCCAGGGTGGCGGGCGCGCCGAACACGAGGAACACGGGGGCGATCATGTTGAGCAGCATGTGCTGGATCATGTGGACGTGGAACAGCACCGTGTCGTAGACGCCGAGGAAGCTGAACAGCGCCACCGCCAGCGTGCCGAGCCCGAGGCCGACGAAGGACACCGTCCGCATCACCGGCCACCGGTCCCCCCGACGGCGCAGCACCCGCACCCCCCACAGGTAGAGTCCGCCCACCAGCAACAGCGCGACCACGGGCAGCGGCGGGAACTCCCAGGCCGTGAGATAGCGGATCCCGACCAGCGGGACGATGTCGTCGTCGGGCTTGGCGTGCATCGGAAAAGCGGCCAGAACCCGGGGAAACATGGGCGGATTATGGCACGCCCCTCCCGCCGGTTACGAGGGGGGTGGCCTTATTCCGGTCGGCGGCGTGACCTCAACGGGTTTTACCGCAATAATGACCCCGTGGCGACGAATCATGACACCCTCACCGCACCGACGCAGTTGCCGACGGGCGCGATCCATCCGATCCCCTCCGCGCGGCTCAACAAGCCCATGGGGAGGCCGGACACGGTCTCCGTCGGGGTGATCGTGTGGCTGGCCAGCGAGCTGATGTTCTTCGCGGCCCTGTTCGCCGCCTACTTCTGGATCCGCAACATCACCAACGACGCCGCGGCCGCCGCCGGGGTGCCGTCGATGTGGGAGACCAACTCCGCGCACCTGGACATCACCTTCGCGGCCATCAACACGGCCATCCTGGTGATGTCGTCGGTCACCTGCCAGCTCGCCGCCAACGCCGCCGAGGCCGGCCGCGTCACCGGCTCCTGGCTGAACCCGCTGAAGTGGGGCATGCGGCAGGGCTTCATCGTCACCGCGATCATGGGCTCGGTCTTCATCGCCGGCCAGGTGTGGGAGTACTTCACCCTCTTCGGCGAGGGCTTCACCATCTCCACCAACCAGTACTGGTCCGTGTTCTTCCTCGCCACCGGATTCCACGGCCTCCACGTGCTGGGCGGCATCATCGCCTTCTGGTTCGTCCTGGCGCGCTCCTACATGACGCAGACCCACACCCACGAGCAGACCGTCGGCGCCCACGTCGTGTCCTACTACTGGCACTTCGTCGACGTCATCTGGATCCTGCTCTTCGGCGTCCTCTACTTCCTCCGCTGACCGAATAGACCTGGAGACACCGTGAAGTTTCTGACCAACCTCAGGCGGCATGCGGTTGCGCGTCCCTTGCTGCTGATCTTGGCCCTCCTCGTCGTCGGGCTCAGCTACAGCGTCGTCAGCCCCCAGCGTTCGTCCGCGGAGACCGAGATGACGCAGCAGATCGAGGAGGGCAAGGCCCTGTTCGACCTCACCTGCTCGTCCTGTCACGGCCTCGGCGGCGAGGGCACCTCGCAGGGGCCGTCGCTGATCGGCGTCGGCGCCGCCTCCGTCGACTTCCAGATGGGCACCGGGCGCATGCCCGCCGCCCGCGAGGAGGCGCAGCTGCCCGCCCGCCAGGTCAACTACACCCAGGAGCAGATCGAGGCTGTCGCGGCCTACGTGGCCACGCTCGGCGCCGGGCCCGCCATCCCCACCGAGGACCAGTACTCCCCCGAGGGCCTGACCGAGGAGGAGATCGCCCGTGGCGGGGCGCTCTTCCGCGCCAACTGCTCCGCCTGCCACGGCATCGTCGGCGGCGGCGGCGCGATGCCCAACGGCAAGTACGCCCCCTCGCTGGTGGAGACCGCCCCGGTCCACATCTACGAGGCCATGCGCTCCGGCCCCCAGCAGATGCCCACCTTCTCCAAGGACGTGATGCCGGACCAGAGCGTCCGTGAGATCGTCGGCTTCCTGGAGGAGTCGCACTCCCAGCCCAACTACGGCGGACTGACCATGGGCGACGCCGGCCCCGTGTCCGAGGGCTTCTGGGCCTTCGTTCTCGGCATCGGTGGCCTGGCCATCGTCGCCACCTGGATCGCGAAGAAGGGGGCCCGGGCCCGATGAGTTACGACAATCTGCCGGTGAAGGACCCCGATCTGGGGCACAGCGTCGCCAACCCCGGGCTCGAGGAGGAGGTGCCCCGGTACGTCGACGTCGACAAGGCCGCGGGTGACCGCGCCTACCGCGGCATCCTGATGATGCTCGGCGCGGTGCCGCTGCTGGCCATCGCGTTCGTGGTCATCTACTTCGCCGTCCCGCGCGACATGTACATCGACTTCGGCATCCTCACGGCCAACGCGCAGAACGTGGGCTTCGGCCTCACCGGCGGCCTGTCCGCCGTGCTGATCGGCGTCTCGGTCATCCAGTGGGCCAAGCTCATCATGGACGACCGCGAGATGGTCGAGATGCGGCACTCGGCGTCCTCGAGCCCCGAGCAGATCGGGGCCATGATGCAGGGCTGGGAGGACGGCGTCGAACAGTCCGGCGTCCGTCGTCGCAAGCTCATCCTCGGCGCCCTCGGTGGCGCCGTCGGCATGGCTGTGGTGCCCAACATCATCCTGCTCGCCGACATGGGCCCGCACCCCACCAGGGCGGTGCGCGCCGAGACCATCGAGCAGACCATCTGGGCCGAGGACGTGCTCATCCTCAACGACGAGAACTGGCTGCCGATCCGCCCCGAGATGCTCGAGGTGGGCCAGCTGGTCAACGCCCAGCCCGCCACGCTGCGGGACCTGCACGGGGTGGAGGCGCACCAGGCCAAGGCCAAGTCGTCGCTCATCCTCGTGCGCATGGACCCCAACTCCATCAAGATCCCGGAGTCGCGCAAGGACTGGCAGGTCTCAGGCATCCTCGCCTACTCCAAGATCTGCACCCACGTGGGCTGCCCCATCTCGCTGTGGGAACGCCAGACGCACCACCTGCTCTGCCCGTGCCACCAGTCCACGTTCGACCTCGGCAACAGCGGCGTCGTGGTGTTCGGGCCGGCGGCCCGCGCCCTGCCGCAGCTGGCCATCAAGGTCAACGCCGACGGCTACCTCGTCGCCCAGGGGGACTTCACTGTCCCCGTCGGCCCCAGCTACTTCGAGCGTGACTCGAGGAACGACTTCCAGGATGGTGACCAGTAATGGCAGATCCCACCACTGTCGCCCCGTCGTCGCCGGCGGTCGAAGCGAAGGCCGCTCCCACGAGCAACCCGACGGTCCCCGGCGGCGTCCGCTGGGCCGACGACCGCGTCGGCCTGTCGAAGCTCAGCGGCGTCCTGCTGCGCAAGGTGTTCCCGGACCACTGGTCCTTCATGCTCGGCGAGATCGCCCTGTTCTCGTTCATCGTGCTGCTGCTGACCGGCGTGTTCCTCACCATCTGGTTCGTGCCGTCGATGGCGGAGATCGAGTACGACGGCTCCTACCAGCTCCTCAAGGGTCTGCCGGTGTCGGAGGCGTTCGCCTCCACGCTGCACATCTCGTTCGACGTGCGCGGCGGCCTGCTCGTGCGCCAGATCCACCACTGGGCGGCGCTGCTGTTCGTGGCCGCAGCCACCGTGCACATGCTGCGCGTGTTCTTCACCGGCGCGTTCCGCAAGCCGCGTGAGGTCAACTGGCTGATCGGCGTCGGCCTGCTCTCGCTGTCCCTCATCGCCGGCTTCGCGGGCTACTCCCTGCCCGACGACCTGCTCTCGGGCACCGGCCTCCGGTTCGTCGACGGCCTGATCCGGTCCATCCCGATCGTGGGCACCTGGGCGGAGTTCTTCGTCTTCGGCGGCGAGTTCCCGGGCAGCATCCTCATCCCGCGGCTCTACATGGTGCACATCCTGCTCGTGCCCGGCATCCTGCTCGGCCTGATCTCGGCCCACATGGCGCTGATGGTCTACCACAAGCACGGCCAGTTCCCCGGCCCCGGCCGCACCGAGAACAACGTGGTCGGATACCCGATGTTCCCCGTCTACATCTCCCACATGGGCGGCTTCTTCTTCATCGTGTTCGGCTTCCTGGTGCTCATGGGCGGCCTGTTCCAGATCAACCCGGTGTGGGTCTACGGCCCGTACGACCCGGCGAAGGTCACCGCCGGCTCGCAGCCCGACTGGTACATGGGCTGGGTCGAGGGCGCCATCCGCATCATCCCGGCCATGGAATGGCACTTCGGCAGCACCACCTGGACGTGGAGCGTGTTCCTGCCCGGCGTCGGGCTGATGGGCGTGCTGTTCACCGCGCTGGGACTCTGGCCGTTCATCGAGGCGTGGCTGACCGGCGACAAGCGCGAACACCACCTGCTGGACCGTCCGCGCAACCAGCCCACCCGCACGGCGCTCGGTGTCGCGGGGATGGCGTCCTACGCCATGTTCTGGCTGGCCGGCGGCAACGACATCATCGCCACCCGCTTCTCGCTGGACCTCAACGCCATCACCGTGGTCATGAGGGTCGCGGTGTTCGTGGCGCCGGTGATCGCGTTCATCGTCACCAAGCGGATCTGCCTCAGCCTCCAGCGGGCGGACCGTGAGCGGGCCCTGCACGGCTCGGAGGACGGCGTCATCGTCCGCTCCCCCGCCGGCGGCTACTCGGAGGCGCACGTCGCGCTGCCGCACGACGAGCAGTTCCTGCTCACCCAGCACCTGCAGCACAAGCCGCTGGAGGTGGGCTCCGACACGGACGCCGCGGGCGTTCGCCGCAAGGGCGGGGTGTCGAAGCTGCGGGCGCGGCTGTCGCGGTGGTACCTCGGTCACGACATCGCCAAGCCCACGGCCGGTGAGCTGGCGGCGGCGTCGCACCACGGCGCCCACGGCTCGCATGGGCACGGGCATTCGCTCAACGGCGACGGCGTCGACGGCGTGGACGGCCACGAGCTGGACGGGCCGCGTCACGGCTCTGAGGCCGGTGTCGGCGCCGGGGCTGATAAGGCGGGATTGCACCACTAAGGATTGGTGGGTCGGAGGGCGTCGTCTGCGGACGGCGCCCTCCGTGCGTTGTGCGGCGGCGGAAGGGGGCTTGAGTCTCGCCGTCGGCACCTCTTCGCATACCGTGCGCCCCCGTCGACGCCTCTTCGCATACCGTGCGACCCTGTCGACGCCTCTTCGCATACCGTGCGCCCCCGTCGACGCCTCTTCGCATACCGTGCGACCCTGTTGGCACTTCTTCGCACACGGCGGCCCGCTTTGCATCCCGTATACGGGATGCAAAGACGGCAACGCTGTGCGAAGTACGCCACCAACCGTCGTCAGGTATGCGAAGAGGCCAGCCCGGCCCGCTGCGACGGAGTGTGCAGAGTTGTTCGAGGCCCCAGGGTGGGAGCGGCCCTTCCCGCAATCCACAGAAGAATCTCCAGGGGCGCGAAGCTGTCCACACCACCCCTCGCGTCCGCGAGAACCACGAACCCGTTCACGACTATGGGCCCGTGCAGGAACTCATCACACGCGCCGAGCTCGACCAGCTCGGCTGGACAGCACACAACCTCAGCACAGCGATGCGCACCGGAGAGCTGAATCGACTCCGTCGCGGCTACTACAGCGGGGCCGACGACAAGACGCGCCAAGTCATCCTGGCCACCAAGGATGCCTGCAGCCCGGAGGCCGTCCTGAGCCACGCGACTGCGGCTTGGCTGCACGGGCTCCCGGTCAGGCGGGCGGCCATGGACTCGGTTCACGTGACGCGAAGCCGCCGAGGGGGCGGCCGAGCCGATCCCGGGGTGCATGTCTACGCTTGTCCGCTCAGGCCCGACGAGGTCCAGCTCGTCGGCGAACTCCCGGTCACGACGGTCGCGCGCACCGTCGTCGATCTCGGACGGCACGAGCCGCTCGGTTGGGCGATCGCCACCGGAGACGCGGCACTTCGCGCGGCAGCCTCAGCGGAGGAGCTCACAGACCAGATCTCAACTCAGCTGCACCGTGCTGTCCACCGTCCCGGGCTCCGGAGGGCACGATTCGCGGCAGGCTTCCTGGATGCCCGTTCGGAGAGCCCCGGAGAGTCGCTGAGCCGATTGCTCATCCACGAGGGCGGCCTGCCTCGTCCCGAGCTGCAGGTTGAGTTGAAATCCTGGGACGAGGACGTCCGCGTGGACTACCTGTGGCCCAAGTTCGGACTCATCGGCGAGTTCGACGGCGCCGTCAAGTACGGCATCGACATGTCAGGCCCAGACCCGACGGCTGCGCTCATGAAGGAGAAGCGTCGCGAGGACGGTCTGCGCGCACACGGCTACATCGTCGCCCGATGGACCTGGGACGACCTGCGCGTGAAGGGAAGGCTGGCGCACCTCATCCAGACGGGGCTCGACACAGCGCGGCGCGCGGCTGGGGTCTCTTCGCATACCGCAGAGCGCTTTGCATCCCGTATACGGGATGCAAAGAGCGCGACGGTGTGCGAAGAGGTCCACCAGCCGTCCTCGGCCGCAGGCTAGTCAGCGACGCCGGCGGAAGCGGGGCTTGAGCCTCGCCGTCGGCAGGGGCGGGGCGGCGAGCCGCCTCGTCGCTCCCCTGTAGCCTTCGACGTCGCCGAAGCGTTCGTCGCCGGCCTGCCACGCCTCGCGGAGCTCGACGATCTCCTCGTGGCTGCGGCCGATGAAGTTCCACCACATCACGATCCCCTCCTCGAACGGCTCGCCGCCAAGCAGCATGAGGCGGGCGTCGCGGTCTGTGGGGTTGCGGAGTCGCAGGTGGCCGAGACCGGCGTCGCGGACGCCCATGGCGTCCTTCTCGATCAGCACTCCGTCCATCTCGACCGCGCCGATGTCCACCAGCAGCCCGTGCTCGAAGCCGGGGTCCACCTCGAACTCCCACTCCGCGCCCGGCCGGAGGATGAGCTCCGCGCCCAGCAGCCCGGTCTCGGTGGTGATCGGCGACGACGCCCCCGCGAGTTCCCCCACCATCACTCTCGCCGTCCCGCCGGGGATGTCGACGACGTCGGGCCGGTGGTGCTGGAAGCCGCGCTGGGCGTCCTTGGCGTGCTCGGGCAGCACCACCCACAGCTGGACGCCGTGCAGGTAGCCGGTCTGCCTGGTGGTGACCTCCGAGTGGGAGATCCCGTGGCCGGACGTCATGAGGTTGACCTCGCCGGGGCGGACGAGGTCGTGCACGCCGCCGGAGTCGCGGTGCTCGATCTCGCCGTCGAACAGCCAGCTGACGGTCTGCAGGGAGGTGTGCGGGTGGGGGGCGACGTCCATGCCGCCGGTGGCCTCGACGAGGTTGGGGCCGTAGTGGTCGGCGAAGCACCAGGCGCCGACGAAGGAGCGCTCGAGCTGCGGAAGGGTGCGTCGGACGGTCATCGCGTCGGCTCCCTCGCCGAGCGCGACCAGCTTGGGCGCCAGGTGCTGGACCTCCGTCGGCGGGTGGTTGTGGTGCTCGCAGTCGACGAACTGCGGGGAGGCTTCGACGTTGCTCATGACACTCCTTCGTGCGGATGTGCCCAACGGTAGCCGCCGGTGTCGCGGTGGCGGTGTCGTCGCGGTGACCCGTGCACGAATCGCCGCCTCGCCCGGTGCTCAGGGCCCTATGGGGCTCCGAGGGGCGGGTGCGACGGCGTGTCGTGCACAGGAAGGCGGGTCGCCCGGGTTGAGTGGGGGCCCGAAGCGGCGCTCAGCTCAGGCGGGGCTTCCTGAGGCGGACGGCGAGCGCCCACACCCACAGCACGCCCAGCACCCCGAGCAGCATGCCAAGGGTCAGCAGCAGCGGCGTGACCAGGAACGTGCCCGTCGCCACCTGCGGCAGCACCCCTGCGCGCGCCAACAGCAGGAACGACGCCTCGACGCCGGCCAGGATGCCGGCGGCGATCGCGAACTGCTTGGCGACCACCCTCCACCTGGCCCAGCTGCTCCGGCCGCGGACCGTGAGGTACAGCTCGTGGAACGGCATCGTGAAGGCGAGCAGGAGGTAGAGGAACCCGCCCAGGCCAGTGCCCGGGAGCCCGGCGCTGTTCATGTCAGTGACCCTTCTCGTAGACCAGCAGGGGCTTCCGGAGCACGACCTCGGTCACGATCGCCTCCAGCATGTAGACCGCGTTGACCGTGCGCAGCACGAAGAAGCTGGGCACCGACGCCAGGGCCCGCCAGAGCTCGCCCCTCGCCCAACCCTTCGCCAGCACCGGCACCAGAAGCGCAGGCAGGTCGAAGACGTAAGCCAACAGCAGCCAGGGGTTCTGGAAGATGATGGCCAGCAGCGGCAGCGCCACCAGGTACACCATCGAGGCGATCACCGCGTCCCACATCGAGACGCCGACGATGGTGCGCAGCAGCGGCATCGGCAGGATGTCGGTCCAGTGGAGCCGCACGTTCTGCACGAACCCGTGAGACCAACGCTTGAGCTGCTTGCCCATGAAGCCGAAGTCGTGGGGCTCGATCGGGTAGCAGACCGCCTCGGGGATGAACCGGACCTTGTGACCCTGGGTGTAGAAGGTCCAGGTGAGGTCCATGTCCTCGGCCCTCGTGCGCTCGGACCAGCCACCGGCTGCCTTGAGCTTGACCGTGTCGTAGGCGGAGAAGCAGCCCGACGAGATCATCGGCTTGCCGTAGTAGTCCTGGATGGGCTTGTAGAACGTAAACGCCATCAGGTATTCCACGTAGCGGCCGCGCTCCCAGAGGGTGCCGACGTGACGCGGCAGCACGAAGCCGCAGGCCGCCGCGACGTCCTCGTCGGCGAGGGGCGCCAGCAGCTTCTCGATGGCGTCGGGGGCGAGCGTGGTGTCGGCGTCGATGGCCATGGTGTAGCGCGTCTCGACGAAGGTGAGGGCCAGGTTCTGTGCGCCGGCCTTCGACCCGGTGTTGCGTTCGGGGCGCATCACCTCGGCGCCCGCCGCCTCAGCGACCTCGCCGGTGCGGTCGGTGGAGCCGTCGTCGACGACGATCACCCGGCCCGGAGGGCACGTCTGGGTGAGCACGCTGCGGACGGTCTCACCCACCGATGCTTCCTCGTTGTAGGCGGGGATGATGACGGTGAGCCCGAGCGCCATCTGGGCGATCGGGTGCAGGGGTGTCGCGGTGAGGGTGCTGTCCGGCACGGTGGGGGGCTCCGTCTGTCAGAGGGCACGTCGCGTGCCGACGGACAGCTTGCCGGACGCGGACGCGTCGGGGCACGTCGAGGGGACCGGATCGGGAGAAGTCTGGCCAGAGGTTAGTTGACTTACGTGCGTTGGTGTCGCGGCAGGGCCTGGGGCCGGTGGGGGCCGTCGTCGCGGCCGTGCACGAAACGCCGCCCCTGCCGCCCCTCGTGGCCGCATGCGGCACCGGGCGCCACTTCCGACGCGAGGCGTGCACAGGAATGCGAGGGGGCCGAGGCTGGGTCCGGCGCGCGCTGGGGCGGGTAGACTGACACGCTGTGCGATTCCTTCACGGCGACCCCAGCTACGACCTGACCTACAGCGACGTCTTCATGGTCCCCTCCCGCTCGGGGGTCAGCTCCCGGCTCGACGTGGACCTCACGTCCACCGACGGCCTCGCCACCCCCACCCCGCTCGTGGCGGCGAACATGACGGCCGTCTCCGGGCGGCGCATGGCCGAGACCATGGCCCGCCGAGGCGGGCTGGCGATCTTCCCGCAGGACATCCCCAGCGACGTGGTGGCCCGGTCGATCGACAAGGTCAAGGCCGCGCACCCGGTCTTCGAGACGGCCGTCACCGTCTCCCCCACCACCACCGTCGGCGAGACGCTGAGCCTGATCGGCAAGCGGGCGCACGGGGTTGCGGTGGTGGTGGACAAGGACCGGCGCGTGATCGGGCTGGTCACGCCGCAGGACGCGGTGGACTCAGACCGGTTCGCGCAGGCCAAGGACATCATGACCAGCGACGTCACCCGCGTGTCGGCGGACACGACGCCGGCGCAGGTGTTCGCAGTGCTGAGCGAGCAGCATCAGAAGGTGGCGGTGGCCGTCGACGCCGACGAGCGGCTCGTCGGCCTGATGACGCCGAAGGGCGCGCTGCGCACTGCCATCTACTCCCCCGCCGTCGACCACGAGGGGCGGCTGCGCGCGGGTGTCGCGGTGGGGATCAACGGCGACATCCAGGCCAAGGTCCGCGCCGCCCTGGAGGGCCGCGCGGACGTCATCGTCATGGACACCGCCCACGGGCATCAGGAGAAGATGATCTCCGCGCTCAGCATCGCGCGCGACGTCCGTGACGTGTTCGAGGCCGAGACTGGCCGCCGCGTCCTCATCGTCGGCGGCAACGTGGTGACGACGGAGGGCTGCGACGACCTCATCGACGCCGGCGCGGACATCCTCAAGGTAGGCGTCGGGCCGGGAGCCATGTGCACCACGCGCATGCAGACCGGGGTGGGGCGCCCGCAGTTCTCGGCCGTGCTGGAGTGCTCGGCGGCTGCGAAGGAGCGCGGGAAGTCCGTCTGGGCCGACGGCGGGGTCCGCCACCCCCGCGACGTCGCCCTCGCGCTCGCCGCCGGCGCCGGCTCGGTGATGATCGGCTCCTGGTTCGCGGGCACCCATGAGTCCACTGGCGACCAGCTCACGGACAACCAGGGCCGCGCCTACAAGGAGTCGTTCGGCATGGCGTCCGCGCGCGCCGTGCGCCAGCGGACGCGGGAGCAGTCGGCGTTCGACCGCGCCCGGGCCGCGATGTTCGAAGAGGGCATCTCCTCGTCTCGGATGTACCTGGATCCGCGCAGGCCGGGCGTCGAGGACCTGATCGACTGGATCACCTCAGGCGTGCGATCGTCGTGCACCTACGCGGGCGCACGGAGCCTCGACGAGTTCGCGGAGCGCGCCGTCGTCGGCGTGCAGTCCGGGTCCGGCTACGAGGAGGGTCGCCCGCTCGATCAGAGCTGGTGAGCCTCACAGGGCGGGCTCGTCGGAACGGTTCACCATCGGCCAGTCCTCACTGGCGCAAAGGGTGTTGTCCGACACGGACCTGTATTCTCTCACGACCTTCTCAGGTGTTAAGGTGTGCTAGACCATACGCCTCGGCGCACACGTGCCGGTTTAGAGGGGAAACCACCATGGCTTTTGACCCAGCCGCTCCTATCAATCGCCGCACCGTGACCAAGGGCATCGCCTGGTCGGTGCCCGCCGTCGCCATCGCCGGCGCCGCGCCCGCATTCGCAGCCAGCCGTTGCGTGCCGGAGCCTGTCATTGACGGCGACAAGTCCTGCAAGAAGGCGAACGAGAACTCCTACAAGATCGTCTTCAAGATCGCGGGCGACAACTGTGACCCGGGTGCCTGCTCTGGCACGATCACCAAAGTTTGGGAGGCGACCGGTCAGGGCCGCACCCTGTTCAGCGGTTCGCACCCTGCGGATGGCAACACCCCGCTTGTGCTCTGCAACACCTACAACATGTCGGCAAATGTCATGGTCGAAGCCACCATCAACTGCGGTGGCAACATCACGCAGTTCAGCGGTGAGGTCGATGTGCCGCAGTTCAACAGCGCTGCAGGTTGCGACGATCCCAACTTCTGCGTTACTCCCTCCTGAGGCTGAACTGAAGACCAGCCAATGACGAGGAGGGGCTGACCATCAGGTCAGCCCCTCCTGCACGTCTGGGCGCATTTGTCTCGTTGTGCAGGAAGGGGCCCGGTCCATCGGACCGGGCCCCTTCCTTTTCGCGTATTCAGTGCTTGTAGTCGCCCCGGTAGAACTCGAGGATCCACCCGCTGGCCGACCAGATGCCGATGCCGAAGCCCACGAGGCTGATCCAGGGCTGCGACAAAGCCGGTCCGAGGAAGATGATCATCACCGTCACCGCGGCCCAGAAGGGCCAGATGCTCTTCGGCGCGAAGAAGCCGATGGTGCCCGCCCCCTCGATCACCTCGGCGTCCGCGCGATCCTCAGGGCGCGGGTCGAAGCTCCGCGCCGTCAGGGTGAGGTAGCCGGCGATCATCAGCCCGAGCAGGCCGGTGAAGCCCAGCACGAACGTGCCGGCGATCTCCCGCGCCATGAACCAGTAAATGGGCGTGACGATCAGGAAGAAGACGAACATGAACCAGAAGACGTACTTTTCGGCTCTCACTGCTTGGTGCCCTCCGGCTCGACGATCGGGTTGACCCGGTCCAGCAACTCGCCCGGGTCCTCAGCGTGCAGATTGGCGCTCTCGACCAGCTCGGGACGCGCCAGGTCCAGCGCAGGGCTCATGGAGCGGATGCGCGGCAGCGAATCGAAGTTGTGCCGCGGCGGCGGGCAGGACGTGGCCCACTCGAGCGAGCGGCCCCAGCCCCACGGGTCGTTGACGCCGACCAGCGGGGACTTCCGCGTGATCCACACGTTCCACAGGAACGGCAGCATCGACACGCCGAGCAGGAACGCCCCGAACGTGGAGACCTGGTTGAGGAAGGTGAATCCCTCCCAGGCGCCGTAGTCGGCGATGCGCCGCTGCATGCCCTCGACACCCAGCCAGTGCTGCACGAGGAACGTGGTGTGGAAGCCGACGAACAGCGTCCAGAAGTGCACCTGACCCCACGTCTCGTTCAGCATCCTGCCGGTGAACTTGGGCCACCAGTAGTAGAAGCCGGCGAACATCGCGAACACCACCGTGCCGAACAGCACGTAGTGGAAGTGCGCGACGACGAAGTAGGTGTCGGAGACCTGGAAGTCCAGCGCCGGCGCCGCCAGGATGATGCCCGTCAGTCCGCCGAACAGGAAGGTGGTGAGGAACCCGATGGCGAACGTCATCGACGTGTTGAGCGTCAACGACCCGCGCCAGATGGTGCCGATCCAGTTGAAGAACTTCACGCCCGTCGGCACCGCGATCATGAACGTCATGAACGAGAAGAACGGCAGGTTCACAGCCCCGGTGACGAACATGTGGTGCGCCCACACCGAGATGGACAGCGCGCCGATGGACAGCGTCGCGAACACCAGGCCGTAGTAGCCGAACACCGGCTTGCGGCTGAAGGCGCTCAGCACCTCGGTGATGATGCCGAAGAACGGCAGCGCGATGACGTAGACCTCGGGGTGGCCGAAGAACCAGAACAGGTGCTGCCACAGCACGGGGCCGCCCGACGCCGGGTCGAACACCTTCGAGCCCAGCACGCGGTCCGCCTCGAGGACGAGCAGGCCGGCGGCCAGCACGGGGAAGCAGATGAGGACCATGAGGGAGGTGACCAGGATGTTCCACGAGAAGATGGGCATCCGGAACATCGTGAGGCCGGGGGCGCGCATCGTGATGATCGTGGTGACGAAGTTCACCGAGCCCAGGATGGTGGACAGGCCCAGCAGGTAGAGGCCCATGAGCCACAGGTCGTGGCCGATGCCGGGAGAGTGGATGGCGTTCGACAGCGGGGCGTAGGCGAACCAGCCGAAGCTGGCGGCGCCGTCGGGGCTGAGGAAGCCGGCGCAGGCCATCGAGGAGCCGAACACGTACAGCCAGAACGAGAACCCGTTCATGCGCGGGAACGCGACGTCCGGGGCGCCGAGCTGCAGCGGCAGGATGGCGTTGGCGAAGCCGGCGAACATGGGCGTGGCGAACATCAGCAACATGATGGTGCCGTGCATGGTGAAGAACTGGTTGAACGTCTCGTAGTTGACGAACTGCATGCCCGGCGCGGCCAGCTCGGCGCGGATGGCCAGCGCCAGGAGGCCGCCGAATCCGAAGAAGAAGAACGCGGTGACGAAGTACATGTTGCCGATGACCTTGTGGTCGGTCGTCGTCAGGTACTTCATGACCGTCTCACCGAGGCGGTGCGGCTCGGTCTTGGTCTCCTGCTGGAGTGCGGTGCGCTCGGTGATGGTTGCGCTGCTCACTGGTGCTCCTCCGGTGCTTCCGTGGGCAGAACGGCCTGAATGGCCTCCTGCAGCTCCCGCTCGCCCGCGTTGCCGTTGGCGGCGAGTTCCTTGACGTGCGCGGCGTACTCCTCCTGCGAGACCACGTGCACCTTGAACAGCATCAGCGCGTGGTACTGGCCGCAGAGCTCGGCGCACTTGCCGTCGTAGGTGCCCAGCCTGTTGGGCGTCACCTCGAAGGAGTTGGGGTGCCCGGGGATCACGTCCATCTTGAAATAGAAGGACGGCACCCAGAACGAGTGGATCACGTCGGCCGACTGCAGGTTGAACCGCACGGTCTGATCGACGGGGAGGTACAGGTCCGGAATGACTTCGAGCGTGCCGATCTCGTGGGCATTCGTGCCGATGTCCGGGTTGTCCTCCTCCATGTAGTTGAAGGTCCAGGACCACTTCTGGCCGATGACGTTGATGGTGACGTCCGGATCGTCCGACTTCTGCAGCACCGCGTCGGATGCCTTCACCGTGTAGAAGAACAGCACGCCGATGATGAGGAACGGCACCAGCGTGTAGAGCAGCTCGAGGGGCAGGTGGTAGGTGGTCTGCCGGGGGGCGGGGGCATCCCCGTCCTTGCGGCGGTAGCGGACGACGGCCCAGCCGATCAGCCCCCAGACGAGCACGCCGATGACGAGCGAGGCGATCCAGGCACCCACCCACACGTTGCCCATGATGGGAGCCTGCTCGGTTGCCGCCTCGGGAAGCCCGAACCGTGCACCCTGTTCCGAGCACGCCGTCAATCCCGTCAGCGAGAGCGGGACCCCGACGAGGAGGGAGCCACGAACCAACCGCCGACGCGATGGCGCAGGATTGCCACTCACAAGTTGCCCTTCCGTTGACCACTGGCCTGCGATTCTCCGCGCTGGATTTCACAGGACACCACTGCTGGGGCCCACCTTAACGCAAAAAGTCACCCCCGCGGAGAGCTCTCCGCGGGGGTGGCTTACAGTAGGAAGTTTCAGACCATTCTCAGTGGAACGAGTCCCCACAGGCGCAGGATCCCTGGGCATTGGGGTTGTCGATGGTGAAGCCCTGCTTCTCGATCGTGTCGACGAAGTCGATGCTGGCGCCGCCGAGGTACGGGGCGCTCATCTTGTCGGTGACGACCATGACGCCGTCGTAGTCCGTCTCCACGTCGCCGTCGAGCGTGCGATCGTCGAAGTAAAGCTGGTACCGCAGGCCGGAGCAGCCGCCGGGCTGCACCGCGATGCGCAGGGAGAGGTCGGTGCGGCCCTCAGCGTCCAACAGGGCGCGGACCTTCTGCACGGCCACGTCGGTGAGGACGACGCCGGTCTGGATCTGGGTATCGGTCACGCTTGGCTCCAAGTCGTTGTCTGGATGGATGTTCCACGATTCTACGCCGCTACCTCAAGAAACCCCATCCCCGTATCGCCCACGGCGTAGGGCGTTGTCACCAGGACCAGGTGGTGGCCACCCTGGCCGCGACATCTGCCAGGTGCCGGGGGGTGGCCTCACCGTCGGCGCCGGGCGTCAGCGGGTAGGCGGCCTCCAGTCCGGCCAGCCGCAGCTCCCGGGCGGAGACGAAGTTGCGGCCCACGACGGCGATCACCGGCCGCAACGCCTCCCCCGCCATCGACACCACCCGCTTCACCACGGGCCCGCCGACGGCGTGGAAGTCCAGCGACTCGGCGCCGGTGACCACCACGTCGGCCTGGGCGAGCGTGCCGGCCAGGCCGAAGACGTCGACCAGATACGTGAGCGGGTCGGTGACGATGCCGCCCATGGCCTGGATCAGCAGCCCCGCTCCCCCGGCCGACCCGGCACCGGGCTCAGGCGTGAGACCGAGATGGGCGGCCCACCGCCCCGCGGCCGAGTCTGCGCTGAGCACCGACGCGAGGTCCATGCCCCGCTCGCGCCCCTCCGTCGCGGCCAGGCCGGTCAGGCCGGTCAGCGGCCGCTCCGGCTGGCCCTCCGGGACGAGGGCCACGAGCCGCCGCCCCGCCCACGTGTCGCGGGCGGCCTTCAGCGCGGTGACCGGGTTGGCGCCGAACGCGTCCAACGCCTCCCTGCCCAGGTCCGCGACCTGGCAGGAGGTGAGGTCCAGCACCAGGTCCCCGCCTGCCTCCGCCAACACGGGTCCCAGTTCGGCCGCGTCCGACGGCGCCGCCAGGGACGCCCCCGCCGCGACACCCACAGCCCCGCTCAAGGCGGCACCGGTCACCCCCAGCGGCACGACGACCACCTCGGCGCCGCGCTCGGCGAAGGCGCGGGCGATGGTCTCCGACGCCTCGGCCGCGCTGAGCCCGGCGAGGGCATCGGATGCGACGACGACTCTCAAAGCTCGCTGGACTCCGCGTCGGCCTCGTTCAGCTCGTCATGGGCGTCAGGGATCAGCCCGTAGTACTCGCTGATCTCGTCCAGCAGCCCGCGCATCTCGTCGAGCGTGACGTCGGAGTCCGGCAGCACCAGGTCCGACTCGGCCAGCACGTCCTCCGGGACCTCGATGCCGCGGGCGCGCACGCCGTCGACGAGTTGCGTGAGCGCGGCGCGCATGCCGGCCTCGTCACCGGCCGCGACACGTTCCTCGAGCGTCCGGTCGAGCTCGTTGAGCTCCATCAGGTGTTCGGGCTCAAGGACCCACTGGCCCTGGCCCATGATCCGCACGATCATGCCTGCGACTCCTGCGAGGGCGCGGCGGGCTGCTGCACGCCAGCCGGGGCGGCGGGTGCCTCCGTGGTGCCGTTCGACGGCGCGGAGATCTCGGCGCGCGGCGCGGGGGCCCCGGTCAGCTGGGCCTTCATGGCGGCCAGCTCGTTCTCGACCGTGGAGTCCGACGCCAGGGCGTCGAGCTCGCGCGTGATGTCGTCCTTCACCATGCCGGTGGGATCCTCGAGCGCGCCGGAGGCGAGCAGCTCGTCGACGGCGGACGCGCGGGCCTGCAGCTGCAGCGTCTTGTCCTCGGCGCGCTGGATGGCGAGGCCGACGTCGCTCATCTCCTCGGAGATACCGGTGAAAGCCTCGTTGATGCGGGTCTGCGCCTCGGCGGCGGAGTACGTGGCCTTGATGGTCTCCTTGCGGGTGCGGAAGGCGTCCACCTTTGCCTGCAGGCGGGAGCTGGCGCGCACCAGCTTCTCCTCCTCGCCCTGCAGCTGGGCGTGCTGCGCCTGCAGCTCGTCGAGCTGGGTCTGCAGGCCGGCCTTGCGGGTCAGCGCCTCGCGGGCCAGGTCCTCGCGGTTCGACTCGAGGGCGCGCTGCGCCGCCGACTGCAGCCGCTGCACCTCCTGGTTCATCTTGTTGGCCTGGAGCTCCACGCGCTTGCGGCTGGTGGCCACGTCCGCAACGCCGCGTCGCACGTTCTGCAGCAGCTCCAGCTGCTTCTGGTACGAGTAGTCGAGGGTCTCGCGGGGGTCTTCGTACTTGTCGAGCGTCTTGTTGGCCTTCGACTTGAAGACCAGTGCGATGCGTTCAAAAATGCTGGCCACGGGGTGTCCTTCCACGACAACGTGCTGTGTGCGCCTCCACGTTAGCGCGGCCCCGGTGCACCCGGAGTCGATCGCTCCCCTGAGCTGACCCTGACCCGGCTCGGGTAGAATGGGCAGCCGTACCCGCCCCCCGCACAAGGACACCACCGTGGCACTGTTCCGGCCCTACGAGCGCAACGACAAGTCGAGCTCGACCGATCACATCTCGACGCTGACGCCCAAGGGCGAGAAGGCAGCGGCGAAGGCGTCGGAGAAGCCGGCCGCCGCCGCCGAGCCCGCCGCCGACACCGCTGCCGCGACGGCCCCCAGGCAGGTGGTCCGCAAGAAGGAGGGCGCCACGCCCACCCGTCGCGCCGCCGAGGCCGCCCGCATGGAGCGGCTCCACCCCACCCTCACGGCCAAGGAGCAGCGCAAGGCTGATGCGCAGTCCAAGTCCCGCTCGCGCAATGAGGCCTGGGAGCGGGTCGAGAAGTCCCCGGAGCGCCAGCTGCTGCGCGACTACGTCGACACGCGCTGGACCGTCGCCGAGTTCATGCTTCCGGCGATGATCCTGGTGATGGCGGGCGTGATGGTGACCATGAACAACGTGGTGGTCTCCAGCTGGATCTCGATGAGCCTGTGGGTGCTCCTGGGCTTCACCCTCATCAACGTCGGCATCATGTGGCGCGGCTTCAAGAAGCTGCTGGCCGAGCGCTACCCCGACGCGTCCACCAGGGGCCTGCTGGTCTACATGTTCAACCGGTCCCTGATGATCCGACGGTTCCGCCAGCCGGCCGCGCGGATCAGCCGCGGCGACGCCATCTGATGTATCACTGGAAGCCGGAGACGGGGTCGTTCTCCGTCGGGGAGCTCACTGCCGTGGGTCTGCTGCACCGGTTCGAGGACCAGTCGGCCGCCGAGGAGTGGCTGGGGCTGTTCTACGGGGAGTTGCTGGAGCAGGGCGTTGCAGAGGTGAGCCTCTACGAGGAGGACCGCCTCATCTACGGCCCGATGTCTCTGGCTCCGTGACCGCGGGGCGCCTCGCCAGCACGGCCCCGAAGGCCACCATTCCCAGCCCCGCCGCGACGGCGAACGGCGCCTGCTCCCGCGCCACCGCGATCCGGTCCTCGTAGCGCTGCACCTTGCCGCCGCGCTCGTTGGTCAGGCTGGAGTACTCGCAGGTGTCGCCCGGGCCCATCTCGATGCCGCGGCAGGACGTCGACGGAGACGCCCACGACACCACGCCCCACGCGGCGACGGCGACTCCGGCCACGATGAACGCCCACAGGCCCACCCGCTTGATCATGCGGGCAAAGGTACCCGCCGGCGCCGGAGGCCCCAACTTCGCTCCCAGTGGTCATCACCGTCAGCTCGTCGGGGGGATGGGTGGGCCAGGCGCGTGCAGTGCGAGGCGGAGGAGTGAGGCGATGCGGGGGCATCGTCGAAGAGACGACAACGGAGGATTGTGCGTGCCTGGGCCGGCCAGACCCCCGGTGAACCAACGGTGACGACCACTAGGCTGACGGCGTGACCCGGATCAACCCGAACCTGACCCTGACCAAGGCGCTGCCCAAGGGGACCGACGTCGTCCTCCTCGGCCTGGTGACCATCAACGAGGCCGGCAAGGCCCTCGTCGGCCTCGTCGGCGACCTCGACAAGTCATGTACGAAGACCTACGGCCGAGGGGTGTCAGAGCTCGCGGCAGCGCTCGGCGCGACGACCACACGCGAGGAGGTCACGCTCCTGCCCGCCGTCGACGGCGCCCGGATCGCGGTGGTGGGGCTCGGCGACGCCGACGTCACGCCCGACGGCGTGAGGGTCGCGGTGGGGGCAGCGCTGCGGAAGATCGCGGAACTGCCGGACGTCGCGGGCCTGGCCGTGGCCGTGTCGCTCGAGCTGACCGACGGCGAGCTCCTGCAGGCCGCCGGCGAGGGCGCGCTGCTGGGCGCCTACCGCTTCGAACCCATCACCGCGTCCGACAAGCCCGCGGCCGTGGCGTCGATCGCGCTGGTGTCGTCGCTGGTGGGCACCGATCAGAAGGACGCGGTGTCGCGGGCGAAGGCCACCGCCGAGGCCGTGTGCCAGGCGCGCGACTGGGGCAACACACCCCCCAACCTCCTCTACCCCGAGACCTTCGCCGAGGCGGCGCGCGCCTACGTGCGGGACGAGAGGGTCGCGGTGGAGATCCTCGACGAGAAGGCGCTGGAGCGCGGCGGCTACGGCGGCATCCTCGCCGTCGGCGGCGGCTCGGCGCGCGGGCCGCGGCTGGTGCGGCTCTCCTACAACCCCCGCGGCGCCGAGGCGCACCTGGCGCTGGTGGGCAAGGGCATCACGTTCGACTCCGGCGGCCTCGACATCAAGCCTGCGGGCCAGATGGCGGGCATGAAGTTCGACATGTCCGGCGCGGCCGCGGTCGTGTCCGCCGTGCGGGCCATCGCGGCGCTGGGGATCAAGGTGAAGGTGACGGCCTACGCGGCCCTCGCGGAGAACATGCCCTCGGGCAGCTCCTACCGCTCGAGCGACGTGCTCACCATGTTCGACGGGCAGACGGTGGAGAACTTCAACACCGACGCCGAGGGCCGCCTCGTCATGGCCGATGCCATCGCGCGCGCCGGGATGGACAAGCCCGACCTCATCGTCGATGTGGCCACCCTGACCGGCGCCTGCATGGTGGCGCTCGGGATGCGCACCGGCGGGCTGCTCACCAACGGCGAGGCCACCTCGGATCTCCTCCTCGACGCCGCGGAGGCGGCCGCCGAGGACTTCTGGGAGCTGCCCATCACCGAGCACACGCGCGAGCAGCTGAAGTCCACCGTCGCGGACATGAAGTCGGGGGCCGGGCACCGGTGGGGCGGCGCGCTGGTCGCGGCGGCGTTCCTCGAGCGCTTCGTGCCCGACGGCGTGGCCTGGGCCCACCTGGACATCGCCGGTCCCGCCGAGAACCCGGACGCGGCCTACGGCTATGTGCCCAAGGGCGGGACGGGCGCCGGGGTGCGGACCCTGGTGTCGCTGGCGGGCCTGCTCGAACGCTGACCCGCTCCCTGCCGTCCCCCACCCTCGCACACACCCCCGCGTCGGCACGCCTTCGGTGGCTCCCCCCAGGTTGGCGCCTGCGCTACGTCTCGGCGCCCGCGCTACAGCGCAGGCGGCTGAACATACAACAGGCGGCAGCGCAGGCGACGGCACATCAGGCAGGCGACGCGACGTGGTCAGCAGGGCGGAGGGTGGTGGGTGGTGGGGGCCACCCGAGACGGGCTACTGGCGGGCGCGCTTGGCCCGCAGGCCGTACTCGCGCATCCGCTTGGGGTAGGGCACGACTCCCGCGTCGTAGCAGGGGATGTTGCAGCGGGCCGCGAACTCGTACCCGTAGGCCGCGCTCGGCAGGCCGCGGCGGGTGGACTCGCCGTCGGCCGCTACGAGTAGCAGGGACGGCTTGTTGAACGACGTGGGCTGCTCCACCCACGCCTCGACCCCGCGCCGGGTGGCGACGAACTGGGTCAGGTGATCGCGCAGCGCATCGGGCACCTGGCGGTCTTCCCGCGCCACCTGTGCCTCGCGTTGCCTCCGTCGAAACCAACCCACGGGCCCATTATGCCGACGCCCGTGAAACACCGGGCCAGGAGGGTGGACGCCGCCCTCCGGGTGGGTGTTCGGACTACCCGGGCACAGTTGCGATCGCCCGCCGTGCCGCCCGCTGGGAGGAGCCGCGGGCCACCTCACAGCCCGCGCGCCGTGGGAGACTGGGGCGCATGACTGACCCCTGTGATGTGGCCATCCTCGGCGCCGGTTCGGCCGGCTACGCCTGCGCGCTGCGCGCCGCGCAACTGGGCCTCCGGGTCGTCCTGATCGACGACACCCCGATGGGCGGCACCTGCCTTCACCGCGGCTGCATCCCGACGAAGGCGTGGCTGCAGGCGGCGAAGGTGCGGCGGACGGTGGCGAAGGCGCCGTCGTTCGGGATCGGGGTCACGCTCGGCGACACGGACGCGACCGGGATCAGGCGCTATGCCGACGGCGTGGTCGGCGGCCTGCACCGCGGGCTGGAGGGGTTGATCGCCCAGCGCGGCATCACGGTGATCCGCGAACGGGGCACCCTGACCGTCGACGAGCGGGGGCCGGGCATCGAGACGGGCGCGGTGGTGCACAGGGCCCGCGCCGTCGTGGTGGCGACGGGGGCGGCGCCGGTGACGCTCGGCCTCCCCGTCGACGGGACGCGCATCCTCACCAGCGACCACGCCCTCCGGCTCGAGGCGCTGCCCGGGCGCGCCGTCGTGCTCGGCGGAGGGGTGATCGGGGTGGAGTTCGCCTCGATGTGGGCGGACCTGGGGGTCGCGGTCACGCTGGTGGAGGCCATGGACCGGCTGCTGCCCGCCGAGGAGCCCGGGCACTCGCGGATCCTGGCGCGGGCGCTGAAGGGCCGCGGGGTCGACGTGCGGCTCGGCGCCGCCGTCGAGTCCGCGGAGACCGCCGGGGACGGGGTCGCGGTCAGGATCGGCGGGGAGACCCTGGCCACCGACATGCTGCTCGTCGCTGTCGGCCGAAGGCCGTCGACGGAAGGGCTCGCACTGGCGGAGTCCGGCGTCGAACTGACCGCGGGCGGACATGTGGTCGTCGATGACTCCCTCCAGACCCGGGTCAAGGGCGTGTTCGCCGCCGGCGACGTGGTCGAAGGGCCGCAGTTGGCGCATCGTGGTTACGCGCACGGGCTCTTCCTCGCGGAACGGATCGCGCACCTGCAGGGCAGGCACCCGGCGCGGCCCACCCTCCCCCGCGACACCGACATCCCGCGCATCACGTACTCGACCCCCCAGGTGGCCTCGGTGGGGCTCACCGCGGACCAGGCCGGCGCAGACGCCGAAGTGATCGACTACCACCTCACCGGCAACGGCCGCGCCCAGATCCTGCGGGCCCCCGGGGAACGCGAGACCGGCGTGGTGCGGCTGGTGCGGCGCCAGGGCGGCGCCATCGTCGGCGTCCAGGCGGTGGGCGACGACGTGGCCGAGCTGATCGCGGAGGGCGGCCTGCTGGTGGGGTGGCACGCCACGCCCGAGGACCTCGCCGGGATCGTCCACCCCCACCCCACCCTGAGCGAGGCGATCGCCGAAGCGAACTGGGCACTGGCCGGGCGGGCACTGCACATGCACGGCTGAATCGCATATAGGCTGGGGCCAAATCGCGGTCTGCAAAGGAGCCATCTCACATGTCAACCGAAGTAACTCTCCCGGCGCTGGGCGAATCCGTCACGGAAGGCACCATTTCCCGCTGGTTGAAGGCAGTCGGAGACACCGTCGAAGCCGACGAACCATTGCTCGAGGTCTCCACCGACAAGGTTGACACCGAGATCCCCAGCCCCGCCGCGGGTGTCCTGCTCGAGATCCGCTTCCAGGAGGACGACGTCGCCGAGGTCGGCGCCGTGCTGGCCGTGATCGGCGAGGCGGGCGAGGGCGGCGCAGCCGCCGAGGCCCCTGCCGAGGAGCCTGAGCCTGAGCCCGAGCCGGTCCCCGCCGAGGAGAACGCGGAGGAGGAACCCGTCGAGGCCGAGCCCGAGGAGGCTCCCGCCGCCCCCGCGCCCAGCGCGCCGTCCGCGGCCGCGTCGTCGGCAGGCGTCGAGGTGACGCTCCCCGCCCTGGGTGAGTCGGTCACCGAGGGGACAGTGTCGCGGTGGCTGAAGGAGATCGGCGACACGGTCGAGGCCGACGAGCCGCTCCTGGAGGTCTCCACGGACAAGGTTGACACCGAGATCCCCAGCCCCGCCGCCGGAACGCTCCTCGAGATCCGATTCAAGGAGGACGAGGTGGCCGAGGTGGGCGCCGTCCTGGCCATCATCGGCGAGGCCTCAGCCGCGGAGGCCGCCCCCGAGCCCGAGCCCGCCCCGAAGGCCGCCCCCAAGCCGGAGCCCGCCCCCGCCCCGAAGCCCGAGCCTGCCCCGGCCGCTCCCGCCCCGGCAGCGCCGAAGGAGGAGCCCGCTCCTGCTCCCAAGCCGGAGCACAGCGCCGCCGTCGAGGCCGCCGTCGCACGACGCGCGGCCGAGGCGTCCGCGGACGGCACCTACGTCACCCCGCTGGTGCGGAAGCTGGCGAAGGAGCACGGCGTCGACCTGGCCAGCGTCAAGGGCACCGGCGTCGGCGGGCGCATCCGCAAGCAGGACGTGATCGAGGCCGCCGAGGCCGCGAAGGCCGCACCTGCCCCGGCTCCGGCCACCGCACCGGCAGCCCCCGCGGCCGCCGCCCCGAAGGCCGCCCCCGCGGCCGCCCAGGTGCGCGGGACCACGGAGAAGCTGTCGCGGCTGCGCAAGACCATCGCGGCGCGCATGGTGGAGTCGCTGCAGGTCTCGGCCCAGCTCACGGCCACCGTCGAGGTGGACGTCACGGCCGTCAGCTGGATCCGCTCCCAGGTGAAGGACGACTTCAAGAAGCGCGAGGGCGCCTCGCTGTCCTACCTGCCGTTCATCACGATGGCCGCCGTCGAGGCGCTCAAGCAGTTCCCGATCGTCAACGCCACCATCGACACCGAGGCCGGCACCGTCACCTACGCCGACGGGGAGCACATCGGCATCGCGGTGGACACCGAGAAGGGCCTGCTGGTGCCCGTCCTCAAGGACGCCGGAGACCTCAACCTCACCGGCCTCGCGAAGAAGATCGCGGACCTCGCGGCCCGCACGCGCGCCAGCAAGGTGATGCCGGACGAGCTGTCCGGTGGCACGTTCACCATCACCAACTACGGCTCGGCGGGCACCCTGTTCGACACGCCGATCATCAACCAGCCGCAGGCGGCCATCCTCGGCACCGGCGCGCTGGTCAAGCGGCCCGTCGTGATCGAGGACCGCTTCGGCAACGAGTCGATCGCGGTGCGCCACATGATGTACCTGTCGCTCAGCTACGACCACCGCCTCATCGACGGCGCGGTCGCGGCAAGGTTCCTCTCGGCGGTCAAGGAGCGTCTGGAGGACGGCGACTTCGGAGGCGAGTTCGGCCTCTGAGCCGCCTGACCCATCGACGACGAGGGGCGCCATCCTGCGGGCTGGCGCCCCTCGCGTCGTCCTGGCATGGTTCCCGCCCGCCCCCCGCCAGCGCTCCCACCGCCCCGCGCCCGGCTCCCCCCACCCGTGGTTGAGCCGGACTTCGGAGTCGCGCCAGCTTGAACGATCAAATCATCGACTTTGCGGTTCGACTCCGACGCCAGGCTCAAACCGCTCCACCGAGAGCCGTGTCCGGCTCAACTCACGTCGTCGGAAGGTGTGTCCGGCTCAAACCAGGGCCCGTCGACGGGAGGGCGGGGGGCTCAGAGGCGGCCGGAGGCGAGGCTGACGTGGAGGATGGAGGCGGCCTCCGCCACCGCGCCGGGGAGGTGGTGGACGCCCGCGATCGATCCGCAGTGCGAGCCACCCACCCACACCGACAGAGGCGGCGACACCTGCGCCAGCCCGTCCACGACAGCCTGGGCGCGCTCGACGAACCGCTCCGACGTGACCCCGATCACAGCGGCCCGGGCGCGACGACCGTCCGCCGCGCGCACCCACTCGTCGACGGGGATGTCGGAGCCCAGGTAGACCACGTTGACCCCGCGACGGCGCAGGCAGGTGGCGAAGGTGAGGAGCGCGATCTGGTGCCGGTCGCCCGGCGGGAGGCCAACGAGCACGGTGGGCCCGGTGGCGGCCACGGGCGCGGCGTCGAAGGTCGCGGAGATGGCCCTCATCAGGCCGGCGCTGGCGAAGTGCTCCTGCGCGACGCTGAGCTCGCCGGCCTCCCACGCCTCCCCGATGCGGACCAGGCTCGGCAGCAGCCACCCGTCCGCCACGTCCTCGAAGCTCCCGCTCGCGAACGCGCGGCGGAGCACCTCCGTCAGGCGGACAGGCTCCAGTGAGGCGGCGGCGGAGACGAGTTCGTCGGCCGCGGGCCGCTCCACCGACCCGCCGTCGGCGTCCGCGTCGGCGAGCGTCGACGGTGCCCCCACCACCCCGGATCCCGGCAGGCCGCGCACGGTGTCCGCGGCCCTGGACGCCGGCACCCCCGCCTCGACGAGCGAGGCCATCTCCCGCAGCGCCTCCACCTGGTTGTCGTCGTACAGCCGGTAGCCCCCGGGCGTGCGTGAGGGGCTCACCACCGCATAGCGGCGCTCCCACACCCTCAGGGTGGCTTCGGCCACCCCGGTGAGCGTGGCCACCTGCTTGACTGTGTACATCGAGAATCCTCCCGGCGATGGGCTGGAGCTACCGTAGCAAACATTGGACAAACCTTGTGCAGTACGTTGCGCCCCGGCGGTTGAGCCGCTATCGTCGACGCAAAGGTTAGACAAACATTGGACAATCATGATCGCTGACCACAGCGCCCCGAGGCTGCGGGGCCGCGCCGCCCCGCCTGACGAGGTGGTCCTCCTCGACGAGGACGGCATGCCCATCGGCACTGCGGACCGCGTGCAGGTCCACACCACGGACACCCCTCTCCACCTGGCCTTCTCCACCTACGTGTTCAACGCCCGCGGTGAGGTGCTGGTCACCCGCCGCGCGCTCGCGAAGAAGACGTGGCCCGGCGTGTGGACCAACTCGTGTTGCGGCCACCCCAAGCCCGGCGAGTCGCTCGAGGACGCGGCACGCCGCCGAATCCGCGAGGAACTGGGCATGAGCGTGGGCCCACTGGTCAGCCTCCTCCCCGACTTCCGCTACCGCGCCGTCGATGCCTCGGGCATCGTCGAGAACGAGATCTGCCCGGTGTTCGCCGCCTTCGTCACCGACGAGCAGCCGCTGGCCAACCCCGACGAGGTGGCCGAGTGGGCGTGGGTGCCGTGGGAGAACCTCACCGCCGCGATCACCGCCACTCCGCACGTCTACAGCCCGTGGGCCTCGCTCCAGGTCCCCCAGATCGCGACGGCGCATCCCGACGCGGCGTGGCGGCCGGCCCCTCCCACCGTCGACGTGGGCGCCGCGATCGCCGACGTGGACGCCCTGCTGAGCGCCGAGAGCAACACCCTGGCGGTCGAGTGGCAGAGCTACGCCGGTGACCTCAAGCTCGACATCCTCGAGGACGACCTCCCGCGGTGGCTGGGCGGCCTGCTCGTGGGCCGCGGCAAGCGGCTGCGCGTGGCGCTGGCCTACTGGGGGTTCATCGCGGCCGGCGGCACCCACGGCTCCACCGGATACCGCCACCTCATCCGCGCCGCCGCGGCCCTGGAGACGCTCCACCTGTTCGCGCTCATCCACGACGACGTGATGGACGAGTCGGACTCCCGACGCGGGCGCCCGTCCGCGCACGTCGCCGCGGCCGGCTGGCACCGCGACTGCGGCGGCTACGGCGACGCCGACGTCTTCGGCCGCAACATGGCGATCCTTCTGGGGGACCTGGCGCACACCGTCGCCGACCGCCTGGTCGACGGACTCCCGGCCCCGCTACGCGAGGTGTGGTACGCGCTGTCGGTGGAGTTGATCGCCGGCCAGCGGGCGGACCTCACCGGCGCCGCTGCCGGCCGGCGGGACCGAGCGCACGCCGAGCACATCGGCCGCGCCAAGACGGGCCGCTACACCGTGGCGCGCCCGCTGCAGCTGGGCGCGACGGCGGCAGGGGCCTCCCCCTCCGTGGTGAGCGCGCTGATGGACTGCGGCGACCACCTGGGCCGCGCGTTCGCGCTGCGCGACGAGTACCTGGGCGTCTGGGGAGACCCCGAGGTCACCGGCAAGCCCGCCGGCGACGATCTGATGGAAGCGAAGGCCACCGTGCTGCTGTCACTCGCGGAGGATCGCCTCACCGGCGACGACGCCGCCCTCATCGCGCGCCTCGGCACGCCGGAGCTGGGCCCCACGGACGTGGACCGCCTCGCCGCCGTGATCCGGGACTCGGGCGTCGCCGCCGAGTTGGAGGCGATGATCGCCGACGCCGTCGACGCCGGCCTGGACTGCCTCAAGGCGCCACCACTGTCGGCGGCCGGCGTGGCCGGCCTGCGCGACGCCGCCTCTGCCCTCGCCTGGAGGGACGCATGAGCGGGCGCCGCACCCCCCACGTGGGCGGATCGCCGAAGCATGTCGTGGTCGTCGGCGCAGGGCTCTCCGGCCTCGCCGCCGCCATGCACCTGGCGGGCGCGGGCCACCGCGTCACGGTGGTGGAACGCGAGGCCATCCCCGGCGGCCGCAACGGCTCGTTGGAGAAGGACGGGTTCCGTTTCGACACCGGCCCCGTCGTGTTCACGATGGTCTCCCTGCTGCAGGAGGCGTTCGACGCCGTCGGGAAGCGCGTGGAGGACTACGTCGCCCTGACGCTGCTCGACCCGGCCTACCACGCCCACTTCCCCGACGGTTCCACCATGCTGGTGCGGCCGGGACATGAGGCCATGCGGGCGGAGATCGCCGCCCAGAGCGGGGCGAAGGACGCGGCCGCGTTCGACAAGTTCGTGGCGTGGCTCAAGCGGCTGAACGACGTCGAGCTCCCGCACTTCATCGACGCCAACTTCAACTCCCCCCTGAGCCTGTTCCGCTCGCCGCTCGCGGCGGCCGAACTGATCCGGCTCGGCGGGTTCGGGAGGCTGGGCCCCGCCGTCGCCCGCCGGTTCGACGACGAGCGCCTGCACCGGGTGTTCAGCTTCCAGGCGATGTACGCGGGGCTGGCACCCGCCAAGGCGCTGGCGCTGTACGCGGTGATCACCTACATGGACTCCATCGAGGGCGTGTTCTTCCCTGAGGGCGGCATGCACGCCGTCCCCCGGGCCATGGCTGCGGCGGCCGCCGACGCGGGCGTCGAGTTCCGCTACTCGAGCCCCGTGGAGCGGGTGGAGCGCCGCGCCGACGGCTCGGCGGCCGGCGTGCGCCTGGCAGGGGGCGAGGTGCTCGCGGCGGACGCCGTCGTGGTCACCGCGGACCTGCCCGTGGCCTACGAGCGGCTGCTGCCCGGCGTGCCCGCACCCAGGGTCGCGCGGGCGGGGCGGTACTCCCCCAGCGCGCTGGTGTGGCACGTGGGCGTGCGCGGTGAGCTTCCCGAGGCTGCGGGCCATCACAACATCTACTTCGGGAAGGCGTGGGACGAGTCGTTCCGCGAGCTGCTCGACGCCGGCACGGCCATGACGGACCCGTCCCGCTTCCTGTCCGTCCCCTCCATCCACGATCCGGGCGCCGCCCCAGAGGGTTGCCACACGCTCTACTACCTGGAGCCGGTGCCCAACCTCAAGGTGGGGCGGCTCGACTGGGACGTCGAGGGCCCACGGCTGCGCGAGCGGATGCTCCGCTCGCTGGAGGAGATGGGCTACCCCACCGACATCGTCACCGAGGAGCTCGTCACGCCGGTGGACTGGGAGCGCCAGGGCATGGCGGCCGGCACGCCGTTCGCGCTCGCGCACACGTTCCCGCAGACCGGGCCCTTCCGGCCGAAGAACGTGGACCGGCGGGTGCCGGGGCTGGTGTTCGCCGGGTCGGGCACCACCCCGGGCGTCGGCATCCCCATGGTGCTGGTGTCCGGCAAGCTGGCGGCCGCCCGCGTCGCGGAGATGGGCCGATGAGCGCGTCGCTGGAGGCGGGCTACCGCCGGTGCGCCGAGCTCACCCGCGAGTACGGCACCACCTACTACTGGGGTGCTTTGCTGCTGCCCCGCTCCCAGCGCAAGGACGTCTACACCGTCTATGCGCTGTGCCGCCTGGCCGACGACATCGTCGACGAGCCCGACAAGGTGGACGCCGACGACGCCTCCGTCCCCCGCGACGGGACCCCCGATGAGCGGCTCGCCGCCTTCCGGTCCTCGTTCTTCGAGGCCCTGAGTCGCGGGACGGCGGAGCAGCCGGTGATGGCCGCCATCGTGGAGAGCATCAACCGGCGCGGCACGGACCCGGAGTGCTTCGAGCGCTTCTTCGACGCCATGGCCTCGGACTTCACCCGCGACACGTGGGCGACGTGGGAGGACCTGCGCGACGGCTACATGGAGGGCTCGGCGGCGGTGATCGGCGAGATGATGCTGCCCGTGCTGGAGCCCCTCACCCCCGAGGCGAAGGGCCCGGCGCGCGCGCTCGGGCAGGCGTTCCAGCTCACCAACTTCCTCCGCGACATCGACGAGGACCTGGACCGGGGCCGCGTCTACCTCCCCCAGGAGGACCTGGCCAGGCACGGCGCGGACCCGTGGCTCCGTCGGGTCACCCCCGAGTGGCGCGCGATGATGGCCGAGCAGGTGGCCCGGAACCGGGAGCTGTACGCCGAGGGGCTGCGTGGGCTCGACATGCTTCCCCCGGCGTCGCGGCGATGCGTCGGGACGGCGCTGGTGCTGTACAGCCGGATCCTGGACCGGATCGAGGCGGCGGACTACGACGTGTTCTCGGGCCGGATCCGGGTGCCGGGCCGGGAGAAGCTGGGCGTCGCTCTGCGGGCGCTTGCGGGGTCGCTGCCGAGGGTCAGCTTCGCAGATCGGGTCGCGCCCGCCGCGGGCTGAGGGGCTGAGTGACCCCGTCCGGCGTGGACAACGCTCCTTGTCAGCCAGCGGGTGTGGGTCGAGGAGCGAAGCGACGAGCCTCGAAGCCTAGGAACGTAGCTTGTCAGCTCACGTTCCCCAGGCCTCAGCGACGGGGCCAGCGGCCCAGCAGGCCCTCCATCGGCACGGTCCACAGGTCGTGGCCCTCGGCGCCCCAGCCCTCGAGCAGCGCGTTGGCGGCGAGGAAGCCAGTGGTGGCGGCCCGCTCCATGAGCGCAACCGGGTAGTCGCAGCGCACCCAGTCCCCCGCCAGCACCAGCCGGGGCGACGGGGTGCGCACGCCCGGCCGCTCGTTCCAACGATCCGGGCCGATCAGGGTGCAGTCGTCGCGCACCAGCACCTCGCGGTGCAGCACGCCCGCGGTGGCGGTCTCGGGGAAGATGCGGTGCAGCTCCTCCTCCAGCCTGGCCGCGACACCGTCAGCCGCCGCGACGTCGACAGCCGTCGACGGGTCCGCCGCGTAGGCGTGCAGCTCGACGACGGAGCCCCCGTGCTCCCGCGCCCAGTCGGCCGCGCCGCGCTCGAAGCGCTCCAGCACCGAGACGTTGTCCAGCGGGCCGTATCCGGAGGTGCCGACGAACGCCGGCCGCGACGCGTCCACCGGTCGGTCCAGCCACAGCCGCACCACCACGAAGGGCGGCGCGTTGACGGTGCCCGCCACGCGGCGCTGCCAGTTGCCCAGCGTGGGCCCGGCCAGGTCGGTGATGAGTTGCCGGCTGGTGCGGGGGTCCGCGGCCAGCACGACGGCGTCGACGGGGGTGGCCTCGCCGTCGACGACGACGGTGGCGGCGGCCTGCCCGATCCCGACGGCCTCGACGTGGGCGCCGGTGGTCACCTGGACGCCGAGGCCCTCGAGGTACCTGCCCAGCGGGGCCCACAGGACGGTGTCGTAGTCGTCGTCGGGTACGTCGAACAGCAGCCCCTCGGCCGAGCCCATGAAGTAGGTGTGGAACATGGCGACGAGCTCGCCCGCGCCGAACTGCGACGGGTCCGCGAAGAACGAGCGCGCGAACACCTCCAGGGCCAGGGCCCGCGCCTCCTCCGGGAAGCGCAGCCGGTCCAGGAACGCGGCGGCGGACTCGCCGTCGTAGGCGGAGTAGGTCTCGGGGAACTTCACCCGGAGCAGCTCCACCGCCGCCGGGACGTTGACCTTCGCGAGCGACCTCGCGGTGAACGCGGGGCTGCGCATCACGAACTGCATCACCGACCACGGCGGGGTGGTGGCCAGGCCCGTGAAGGAGTCGCGCATGCCGTCGGGCCGCTGGAGCGGGTAGTCGTCGATGGGCACCAGGTGCCGAAGCTCCGGGTCCACCCGGCGCAGGAGGCCCCGCAGGTTGTAGTACTGCCGGAAGAAGGCGTGGAAGCCGCGGCTCATGGTGCGGCCGTCGCCCAGCGGCCACGCCGCCACCCGGCCGCCGAGCCGGTCTGAGGCCTCCACGAGGGTGACCTGGACCCCCCGCTCGGCGAGTCCGGCCGCGGCTGCGATGCCGGCGATCCCCCCTCCGACGACGGCGGCGGTCCGCTGGTCGCGCACCTTCGCCGATCCCACGGGCCCGGGGTGCCGGACGGCTCGAGGGTCGCGGCCGGGGTACTGGCGCTGGGTCATGCATGCTCCTCTGGCTTGCGGGCGACGAACGTGTGCAGGATGCCGCGCTGCCATCCGGAGGCGGTGCGGTGGGCCACGTCGGTGAATCCTGCGCGGGTGAGACGGCTGGAGAAGCGGTCCACGGAGTCGAAGGCCGTCACGCTGCGCCAGAGGTAGCGGTAGAGGTCCACGTCGCGGTCCACGACGGCGCCCAGCGGGATGATCACGCCCCGGCACACCGCGTCCCAGACGCGCTCCGCACGCCGGTCGCCGGCCACGGAGTACTCCTGGACCACCAGCCAGCCGCCCGGCCGCAGGAGGGCGAACACCTCCGCCACGGCGCGGTCCCGGGCCAGCGGGGGGACGTTGCGGAACAGGTAGCAGGTGAGGATGCCGTCGCGGTCCCCGCCGACGGCGTCGAGGTCCAGGGAGCCGGCCACGGCCTGCGCGAAGCTCACCCCCGCCGGCCACTCCTTGCCGCGGGCCTCGGCCAGCATGCCGGAGGAGGCGTCGAGGCCGAGGATCTCGGCGTCCACCGGTGCAGCGCCCACCAGCGCCCGCGTCGAGGCGCCGGAGCCGCAGGCGAGGTCGATGAAGCTGAGTCCCCGCCCGTCTCCCACCCGCTCGACGAGCGTGCCTGCCGCCCGACGGAGCTCCCGGTGGTAGCCGGGGTTGAGCGCCACCATGAGGTCGTAGTGGCCGGCGCCGCGGTCGAACGCCTCCGTCGTGGTCACGCTTCCGGCGCGATAGTGATCATGCATTCTGGCGGCCTCCCTTCACGAGACGGGTCATGGTCCTGACGGTGGTGAACGCGAGCGCGAGGACCACCAAGGCGACGCCGAGGCGGGCGTAGGTGCGGCGGGGACGCGCCGGATCCACCTGGGCGGTGGCCTTCCGGACGGCCTCGTCGAAGCCGGTCCGCCCCCCTGGCGGGTCCCCGAGAAGGTCCGTTGCGTCGTCGTCGCGCTTGACGGCGTCATGGATGAGGCTACCGACCAACGGGCGCGCAATCCCGGAATCCACGGGAGTGACCAGCCCCACCCACAGGGAGGCGAGCCGCGGGGTCAGCACCGGCAGGGTGACCACGAACGGCGGCTGGAGCCCGGTGGCGGTGGCGTAGCGGTGCATCATCTCGACGTAGGTGAGCACCTCGTCCATGCCCACGTCGATGGCACGGTTGACCTCGGGCGGCAGCTCCGCGGCGCGGACGAGGTAGTGGATCACGTCGTCGACGGCGATGGGCTGGATCCGGTTGCGCAGCCACTTCGGCCCGACTGCGACGGGGAGCCGCTCGGAGAGGTGGCGCAGCATGTCGAACGAGGCCGAGCCCTCCCCCAGCACCACGCCGGCCTGGAGCACCGCCGTCGGCACGCCGGAGCCGAGCAGGATCTCCCCCACCTCCACCCTCGAGGCCATGTGCTCGGACAGCTCACCCTCGGGGTGGAGGCCGCTCAGGTAGACGATCCGGTCCACGCCGGCGGTCCGGGCGGCGGAGGCGAAGGTCGCGGCCAGCTCGCGGTCCCGCCGCCGGTAGTCGCCGTGGCCGTCCATCGAGTGGAGCAGGTAGTAGGCCACGGAGACGCCGTCGAGTGCGCTGAGCACGTCGTCGGGGTGGCTGGCGTCGCCGGAGACCACCTGCACCCGGTGGCGCCAGGACTGGTCCAGCCGCTCCGGCCGCCTGGCCAGGACGCGCACGGTCCACCCCGCGTCGAGGAGTGCGGGCACGAGTCGGGCGCCGACGTGGCCGGTGGCCCCGGTGACGAGCGCGGTACGGGTGGGCATGTCAGCCTCCAAGGGAGAGGATCGGCGGCAACAGGAACAGCATGCCCAGTGACCAGGTCAGGTGGGAGGTGATGGGTCCGAGGACCCCACCGGTGACCCGTCGCTGGGCGGCGGTGAGCGTGCCGAGGCACACGGCGGCGAAGGTGAGCAGCGGCACGCCGGTGAACAGGGTGGAGGCCGCGTACAGCGCCGTTGAGCCGATGGCGTTGAACCGGCGGTCCAGGGAGGCATAGACCGCGCCGCGGAAGAACAGCTCCTCGGCCACCCCGTTGACGGCGGTGATGAGCGCCACCAGCCACAGCGTGCCGAGCCGGGCGTGGTCGAGCAGGTCCTCCACCGGCGCGGCGAGCAGGGGGATGCGCACCACGACCAGCGCGCCCGCCACGAAGATCGCGAGCAGGATCAGGCCCAGCAGGAAGCCCTGCAGCACCCCCCGACTGCGGCCGCCGTCGCGCGTGCGGCCCTCACCGAGATAGAGGGGGCCGGACGCCAGGGCGCCGAGAATCCACAGACCCGCCACGCCGAGTGTCGCTGCGTAGAACTCGGGGGCGCCGGGCCGGATGTCGAGCGCCAGGCCGAGCGCCACCGCGCCCACCGCAACCGTCACGCCCACCACGATCCGGCGCCGGCGGCGCATCGCGGGCGTCTCGGTCCGGACGCGTTCGACGGGGTTGATGAGGGCCGCGGCCAGGAAGGCACGCGGTTCGTCGATGAATCGGCGCACGTCACCCTCCTTCTCCGGCCTCCCCCAGCCTAAAGGTTGGACAAAGTTTGAACAAGTCGCGGATGGGCTCTCTCCCGACTCTGCCAGGGCGGGCCCCACCGCGCCGACGATGCGCCGATCTGATTGGATGGCCGCGTGTTCATCGGGCTCGGGACGGTCGTCAACGTCATCACGGTGGTGGTGGGCGCCCTCGTCGGCATCGCGCTCGGCAACCGGATCCCCGAGAAGACGAAGGACACCGTCACCTCCGTGCTCGGCCTGGTCACCATGGTGCTCGGCGGCCTGTCGGTGGTGGCCATGGGATCGGACGCCCTTCAGGCGGAGGTCGACGGCGCCGCGATGCTCATCGTCCTGGCCTCGCTGCTGGTGGGTGCCCTGCTCGGGTCCTGGCTGCGCGTCGAGGACCGCCTCGAGCAGGGGGCCGCCTGGCTCCGCGGCCGCTTCACCGCCTCCGGCGACGCGGCACGCTTCGTCGACGGCATGGTCACCTCCACGCTCCTGTTCTGCGTGGGCCCCCTGGCCATCCTGGGCTCGCTGTCCGACGGGCTGGGCCGGGGCGCGGAGCAACTGCTGGTGAAGTCGGTCCTCGACGGATTCGCGGCCATGGCCTTCGCCTCCACGCTGGGCTGGGGCGTGCTCGCCTCCGCGGGCGCCGTCGCGCTCATCCAGGGCTCGCTCACCGCCGTCGGCTACTTCGCAGGAGACGTGCTGAGCACCGCCCAGGTGGACGCGTTGACGGCCACGGGCGGCGTCGTGCTGCTCGCGCTGGGCCTGCGGCTGCTCAACCTCAAGCAGATCCCGGTCGGGGACCTGCTGCCCGCGCTGCTGCTCGCGCCGCCGCTGGTCTCGCTCACCGCCACCCTGTTCTGAGGGTTAGCATCGCGGGCATGATCACGTTCGAGGACCACGGGCTGGGCGAGCGGCTGGCGGACTACCGGCAGACCTGGGATCTCCAGCGCAGCATGCACGACGAGGTCTCCGCCGGCGCTCCGGGGTGCGTCCTCTACGTGGAGCACTCCCCCGTCTACACCGCGGGGCGGCGCACCACCCCCGAGCAGCGGCCCCAGGACGGCACGCCGGTCATCGACGTGGACCGAGGTGGGCTCATCACCTACCACGGGCCGGGCCAGCTCGTCGGGTATCCGATCGTGCGGCTGCGCGAGGGCGTGGGGGTCGTGGACTACGTGCGCGCGCTCGAGACGGCGATCATCGACCTGCTCACCGGATACGGCCTGGAGTGCGGCCGCGTGGAGGGCCGCACCGGGGTGTGGCTCCCGGCCACTGACGGCCGTCCCGAGCGGAAGATCTGCGCCATCGGCGTCCGGGTGGCGAAGCGCACCACCATGCACGGCTTCGCGCTCAACGTGCTGAGCTCGGCGGAGAGGTTCAGCAACATCATCGCGTGCGGCATCACCGACGCGGGCGTGACCTCCATCGTCGAGGAGCTGGACGGCCGGTGGAGCGTCAAGGGTGTCGCCGACGACCTGCGCCCCCACCTCGCCCGGGCCTTGGAGCCCATCCTCGACTGATCACTCCACGGCGTGCTGCGGGGCACCCGCCCGCCACGACGAGAGCACCACGGCCCCCAGCAGCAGCGCTCCGCCCAGCAGCCCGGCCGGCCCGAGGCGCTCCCCCAGCACGAGGAACGCCAGCAGCGCCCCGGTCACCGGCTCCAGCAGGGCCACCATCACCCCCATGGTCGAGCTCTGCGTGCGCAGCCCGCGCAGGTAGGCGAGGTAGGCCACGGCGGACGGGATGAGCCCGAGCGCGGTCACCAGCGCGACGGTGGAGGGCGTCGGCTCGAACCACACCGGCTCGCCGCGCCAGAGCGCGAACGCCAGCACGGCCGCACCCGCGAGGAGGAAGGCGAGCGCGGAGCCGGTCGCGTCGTGGTAGTCGCCCACCGGCCGGGCACCCAGCAGGCTGATCACCGCGAACGCGGCGCCCGCCAGCAGCGCCAGGCCCGCGCCCTGCAGCGCGGCGGCCGGGGAGACGCCCGCCGGCGGTGCGCCCATGAACAGCAGCAGGCCGACGGCGGTGCACGCCAGCGCTGCGGCCAGGGAGCGCGTGAGCCGCTGCCGGCCCGTCGCCAGGTCCACCACGAGCACCATCACGGGCGCGGACCCGACGGTGATCAGCGTCGCCACGGAGACCCCGAGGACGCCCACCGCGCTGAAGAACCCGAACTGGTAGACCGCGGAGCAGGCCGCCATCGCCGCGACCCTGCCCCACCCGGCCCGCGACCGCGGCCGGCGCACGCGGCCCGTCAGGACGACGGCGGCGAGGAGGAGCAGGCCGCCCACGAGGATCCGGTAGCCGGCGACCGCGAGGAATCCCAGGCCCGAGGAGGCCGTCAGGAGGGTGCCGAGGGTGCCCGAAGTGCCCCAGGCCACTCCGGCGACCACCAGGGCCACGACGCCTGCGGCCGGGTGGGCGGGAGCCGTGAGCACCTGCTCACCCTATCCCGCCGACGACGGCGCCCCGGGCGGCAGCGGGTAGGCTGGGCCGGGTGACCGCAGTGCAGCCAGATGGACGCCGCCTCCTCCGCGTGGAGGCGAAGAACGCCGAGACCCCGATCGAGCGCAAGCCCAGTTGGATCCGCACCACGGCCAAGATGGGCCCCAACTACACGGACCTGCAGAACATCGTCAAGACCGGTGACCTGCACACGGTGTGCCAGGAGGCGGGCTGCCCCAACATCTACGAGTGCTGGGAGGACCGGGAGTCCACCTTCCTCATCGGCGGGGACCAGTGCACCCGTCGCTGCGACTTCTGCCAGATCGAGTCCGCCAAGCCGGACAACTACGACCCTTCCGAGCCGCTGCGCGTGGCCGCGTCGGTGAAGAAGATGGGGCTTCGCTACGCCACCGTCACCGGCGTCTGCCGCGACGACCTGCCGGACGAGGGCGCCTGGCTCTACGCCGAGACCATCCGCCAGATCCACGCCCTCAACCCGGGCGTCGGCGTCGAGATGCTGGCGCCGGACTTCTCCGGCAAGGCCGAGCTGCTGCAGCAGCTGTTCGACGCCCGCCCCGAGGTGTTCGCGCACAACGTCGAGACGGTGCCGCGGATCTTCAAGCGCATCCGCCCGGGCTTCCGCTACGACCGCTCGTTGCGCGTGCTGACGATGTCGCGGCAGGCGGGCCTGGTCACCAAGTCCAACCTCATCCTCGGCATGGGCGAGACCCGCGAGGAGATCAGCCAGGCGCTGCGAGACCTGTACGACGCGGGCACCGAACTGATCACCATCACCCAATACCTGCGCCCCAACGCCACCCTCCACCCCATCGACAGGTGGGTCACCCCGGAGGAGTTCGAGGACCTGGCGGAGGAGGCCCGCGGGATCGGATATTCTGGCGTGCTGTCCGGGCCGTTGGTCCGCTCGTCGTACCGGGCGGGCCGCCTGTACCGGACGGCCATGGACGCCCGCGGCGCGGACGCCCGCATCACTATCGGCTGAGACGGAGAACCAGACATGGCCAGCGAGAGAGCCAAGGCGCTAGCTGAGAAGCAGAAGGCCGAGCTGAAGGCCGCCAAGGCGGCCAAGAAGAACTCCACGGACCCCAAGGACTGGGGCTGGTGGAAGCAGCTGCGGGAGACCTACAAGGTCACGGTGAAGTACGACAAGGCGCTGCCCTGGCTGATGCTGACCGGCTTCCTGGTCCCCTTCGCCGCCCTGCTGATCCTGGGCTTCGTGCTCAACGCCTGGCTGATCTGGGGCATGGTCGGCATCTCGGCCGGCCTGCTCGGCGCGCTGTCGGTGTTCACCTGGCGCGCGCGCAAGGCCGTCTACCGCCGCTTCGAGGGCCAGGCCGGCTCCGCCGAGGTGGCGCTGCAGATGCTGCCCAAGGGGTGGATCTCCACCCCCGTCATCACCGCCACCAGGAGCCTCGACGCCGTGCACCGCACGCTCGGCCCCGGCGGGCTGGTCCTCATCGGCGAGGGCGAGCCCGGCCGGCTGAAGCCGCTGCTGGCCGCGGAGAAGAAGAAGCACGAGCAGGTGGCCTACGGCGTAGACGTCACCGTCATCCAGATGGGCAAGAACGCCGGCCAGGTGCCGCTGGACCAGCTCGCGACCACCATCAAGAAGCTGCCCAAGAAGCTCACCCCGGCCAAGATCACCGAGGTCAACCAGCGCATCCGCGCCCTCGACGCGATGCGCCCCAAGGCCCCCATCCCGAAGGGCCCCATCCAGACGAAGGGCGCCCGGTCCGCCATGCGCGGCCGCTGACGGGTGGCGAATCTGGTCAACCTCGAGGCCGTCACGCACGGCTTCGGGACGCGCATCCTGCTCGATTCGGTTTCGCTGGGCCTCGGCGCCGGCGAGGTGATCGGCGTGGTGGGCCGCAACGGGGACGGCAAGACCACCCTGCTGCGCATCCTCACCGGGGACCTTGTGCCTGACGCGGGCCGCGTCACGGTGGCCACCAACGCCTCGATCGGGGTGCTGACGCAGGCCACCGTCGGCGACGACGCCCAGACGGTGCGGGACTGGATCGTCGACGGCGAGCCGGACCACGTGTGGGCGGCGGACGCGGACAAGCGCGCCGTCGTCGAGGCCCTGATCGCGGACATGGAGCTCGACCGGCGGCTGGACACCCTGTCAGGCGGGGAGCGGCGGCGCGTCGGGCTGGTGGCGGTGCTGCTGGGCCACCACGACCTCATCGTCCTCGACGAGCCCACCAACCACCTCGACGTCGAGGCCATCGCGTTCCTCGCCACCCACCTGCAGGCACGCACCCGGGCGGGGCTGTCCATGCTGGTGGTCAGCCACGACCGCTGGTTCCTCGACGCGGTGTGCACCCGGATCTGGGAGGTGCACGACGGCGTGGTGGACGCCTACGACGGCGGCTACGCTGCCTACGTGCTGGCCCGGGTGGAGCGCAACCGGCAGGCCGCGGCCAACGAGTCTCGGCGGAAGAACCTGGCCCGCAAGGAGCTCGCCTGGCTGCGCCGCGGCGCCCCCGCGCGCACGTCGAAGCCGAAGTTCCGCATCGACGCGGCCAACGTGCTCATCGCCGACGAGCCGGAGCCGCGCGACAAGCTGGCGCTCCAGCAGTTCGCGGTCACCCGGCTCGGCAAGGACGTGTTCGACCTCATCAACGTGAGCTACGCCGTCGAGGACCGGACGCTGCTGGACCGGTTGACGTGGTCCATCGGGCCTGGAGACCGGATCGGGCTGGTCGGCGTCAACGGCGCCGGCAAGACCACGCTGCTGGACCTCCTCTCCGGGGACCGGGAGCCGCAGGGCGGCAAGATCAAGCGGGGCAAGACGCTTCGGCTGGCGTACCTGTCCCAGACCGTCGGCGAGCTCGACGACGAGGACCGGGTCCTGGACTCGGTCAAGCGGCTCAAGGAGGAGACGAAGCTCGCCACCGGCCGCGACGCCAGCGCGTCGTCCCTGCTGGAGGAGTTCGGATTCACCGGGGACAAGCTGGTGGCCCGCATCGGCGACCTCAGCGGCGGCGAGCGGCGGCGGCTGCAGTTCCTGCGGCTGCTGCTCACCGAACCCAACGTGATGATCCTCGACGAGCCCACCAACGACCTGGACATCGACACCCTCACCATCATCGAGGACTACCTCGACAGCTGGCCGGGCACCCTGATCGTCGTCAGCCACGACCGCTACTTCCTCGAGCGCATCACCGACTACACCTACGCGCTGCTGGGCGACGGGTCCTGCGCCCTGCTCCCGGGCGGGGTCGAGGAGTACCTCGAGCGCCGGGCCAGGTCGAAGGCCGCCTCGGCGCAGGCGCGGCGCTCCGGCGGCGCCCAGGCCGGCGTCGGCTCCGCGGACACGCCGAGGCCGGACGCGGCGGCGGAGCGGCAGCGCAAGAAGGACCTCACGCGGATCGAGGGCCAGCTGGAGAAGGTGGCGGCCGAGATCGAGCGCCTGCACGCCCAGATGGCCGAGGCCGCCACGGACTTCGCACGCCTGGCGGACCTGGACCGTCAGCTGAGGGACGCCGAGACCCGCAACGAGCGCCTCGAGGAAGCCTGGCTCGAGACGGCCGACTGATCCGTCGCCCCGGGTCTCGCGTTGAGCCGATGGATGGGTTCGCGGCGCGGGTTGCGCTCGGGTCACGCGTGGGGCTGCCGTCGAACCCATCCATCGGCTCAACTTCTCCACATCGGCCGGTCGCAACTGTGGTGATGTCTGTCGGAGGGCGCCCCTAGGGTGGCGGCCATGTACCGCACCCTCGCCGTCGCCGGGTACCGCTCCCTGCGCGACCTGTCCGTCAGGCTCGGCCGTGTCACCGTCGTCACCGGGTCCAACGGGTCCGGCAAGTCGAGCCTGTACCGGTCGCTCAGGCTGCTGGCGGGCTGCGCGCTCGGGGATGCCGTCGGCTCGCTTGCCCGCGAGGGCGGCCTCAGCTCGGCGCTGTGGGCCGGGCCCGAGTCGCTGGCCGGCGCCCGCCGGGGGAACCCGGTGGAGGGCACGCGTCGCGCTGGTCCGGTGTCGCTGCGGCTGGGCATCGGCTCGGACGCGTTGTCCTATCTCATCGACCTCGGGCTGCCAGTACCGGGCAACTCGGCCTTCGACAGGGACCCCGAGATCAAGCGCGAGGCCGCCTGGGCCGGGCCCGTGATGCGCCCGGGCACCATGGTCGCCAAGCGCCTCCGGGCCTCCGCCCTGGTCCGCGACGACGGCCCATGGGCCGAGCTGCCGTTCACCTTCGCCCCGCACGCCTCGATGCTGGCGGACGTGCCCGAGCTGCGCCCCCTCCGCGACGACCTCGCCGCCTGGCGGTTCTACGACGCCCTCCGCACGGACGCCGACGCACCCTCCCGGCAGCCGCGCGTCGGCACCCGCACCTGGGCGCTCGCCTCCGACGGCTCGGACGTGGCCGCCGCGCTCCAGACCATCATCGAGCGCGGCAAAGAGCGGCTGCCCGAGTCCATCGCGGACGCGTTCCCAGGCAGCCGGATGGCGGTGGAGGTGCGCGACGGGGTGTTCGAGCTCACCCTCCAGCAGCCGGGGATGCTGCGCTCGCTGCGCGCCGCGGAGCTCTCCGACGGCACCCTGCGCTACCTCATGTGGCTGGCCGCCCTCCTGGCGCCGGTCCGGCCGCCGCTGATGGCGGTCAACGAGCCGGAGAACAGCCTGCACCCCAGCCTCATCCCGCCGCTCGCCCGGCTGATCGCCCGCGCGTCGGCGGACACGCAGATCGTCGTGGTCACGCACTCCCTCGCCCTCGTCGAGGAGCTCTCCGCCGCCGTCCCCGGGGAGGATCTGGAGGTGGTGGAGCTGCTGAAGGACCTGGGTGAGACGGTCGTCGAGGGGCAGGGGCTGCTCAGCCGGCCGCCGTGGGAGTGGGGCCGGCGGTGAGCGTCAGCGCCGGTTGACGACGACGGTGCCGAGGAGGATGTCGGTCAGCGCCCGGCGCTCGGCGCCGACCACCAGCGCGGGGATGACGAGGCACTTGAGCGCGGTGCGGACGACGGGGCGCCACCAGCCCAGCGGCTGGCCGTCCAACCGCGTGATGCCGATGCGCGCGATGAGCTGCCCGAACGAGCCGCCGGTGAGCGCGGTCAGGATGCTGGCCTCGACGAAGTAGACGGCCAGGATCATGAACGACTCCCACCCGGACCCGGTCATCACGTCGAACCCGAACAGGGCGATGGCCACGATCATGCTGGCGGCCCAGTCGCCGATCATGGCCGCGACCCTGGCGCGCCAGGAGGCCAGGGATCCGGCCCCGGACACGGGCAGGCCGATCGAGGAGCCGGGGTACTCAGCGGGGGTGGTGGTCACGGCCGCGAGCCTAGCAGCGGCCCGGGAGTCTGCCGTCGGCGAACGGTCTTGGCCGTTGCCGCAGCCGCATGACAGGGTGGAGCCATGCCTTTGCTCGTCGTTCGCCTGTGGGTGGACCTCTGCCGCGTCCAGGCCGGCGTCTGTCGCTGACCGCGCCCGTCCGGTCCCCCTCCCCCAGCAAAGGAAACGCAACCCCCATGTCCACAGCCACGTCCGAACGCGCCGTCGAGGCGGCGCCGCAGCCGCGCAAGCCCTTCTACACCCAGCTCAGCTTCCAGATCGTCGTCGGCCTCATCGTCGGCCTGATCCTCGGGCTGATCGCCGTGGCCATCGGCCCCGCCGGCGAGGAGCGCAACTGGCTGGCCACCCTCCTCTACGAGGTGGGCAACGCCTACGTCAGCCTGCTCACCCTCCTCGTGGTGCCGCTCGTCGTCACCGCCGTCATCTCCTCCATCGCCCGGCTCCGCGAGGTGGCCAACGCCGCCCGGCTCGCCGTCCAGACCCTGGTCTGGTTCGCGATCACCGCGTTCGCCAGCGTGGTCGTGGGTATCGCCGTCGGCCTCATCTCCGCACCCTGGCTCACCGCCGGCGTGAACGGCGAGGCGGCCGCCGAGCCCAGCCGCGTCGGCTCGTGGTCGGCGTTCCTGCTCGGCCTGATCCCCTCGAACTTCCTCGGACTGGGCGTGCGGGTCTCCGGCGACGCCGAGGCGGGCTTCACCGCCGCCGCGAACTTCTCCGTGCTCCAGGTCCTCCTCATCTCGATCCTCTTCGGCATCGCGGCGGTCAAGGTGGGCGACAAGGCCGCGCCGCTGGTGGGCTTCATGGAGTCGGCCCTGGCCGTCACCCAGAAGGTGCTGTGGTGGATCATCCGCCTCGCCCCCATCGGCACCGCCGCCCTCATCGGCAAGGCCGTGGCCACCTACGGGTGGAGCTCCCTGGCCTCCCTCGGGGCGTTCGTGGTGGCGCTCTACATCGGGCTCATCATCGTCTGGCTGGTGGTCTACCCCGCGATCCTCAAGCTGAACGGCCTCGGGGTCCGCCAGTTCTACCGCAACGTGTGGCCGGCCATCTCGCTCGGCTTCGTGACCCGCTCGTCGATGGGCACCATGCCGGTGACCGAGCAGGTGGTGGAGCGGAACCTCGGCGTGGCCCGCCAGTACGCGAGCTTCGCCGTGCCGCTGGGCGCCACCACCAAGATGGACGGCTGCGCGGCGGTGTTCCCGGCGCTCGCCGCGATCTTCGTGGCCCAGTTCTACGGCATCGACCTCAACGTCACCCACTACCTGCTCATCGCGTTCGTCGCCGTGCTGGGCTCGTCGGCCACCGCGGGCACCACCGGCGCGACGGTGATGCTCACGCTGACCCTGTCCACCCTCGGCCTGCCGCTGGCCGGGGTGGGCCTCCTGCTGGCGGTCGAGCCCATCGTCGACATGGGCCGCACCGCGCTCAACGTCACCGGCCAGGCGCTGGTGGCCGCGATCGTCGGCAAGCGCGAGGGCATCCTCGACCAGGACACCTACGACGCCGAGCCCGTGTTCAGCGCCTGATCCCACCCTCCGACGCCCCGCCCTCCCCCGAGGCGCGGGGCGTCGGCGCGTCTGCCCGCCCCCGGGCCCCCGACCACCAGGCCGGGAGTAGATTCCAGACCATGGCGCATCCAGCCGCAGAGGCCCGCGGCCTCGTCGTCCACCGGGCCAGGAACGAGATCCTGCACGGCGTGGACCTCACCCTTCCCCCCGGCTCCGTCACCGGACTCTTCGGCCCGTCCGGGTGCGGGAAGACCACCCTGATGCGCGCCATGGTGGGCGTGCAGCGGATCACGTCCGGCACCCTCACCCTGCTGGGGCTGCCCGCCGGGCACCCGCAGCTCCGCCGTCGCGTCTCGTACACCAGCCAGTCACTCAGCATCTACCGCGACATCTCGGTCCGCGCGAACGTGCTCCTGTTCGCCCGCCTGCACGGCATGCCCGACGCGCACGCCGACGAGGCCATCGCCTACGTGGAGCTGTCCCCGCTGGCCAACCGCCGCGTGGAGACGCTGTCGGGCGGGGAGGCGAGCCGGGCCTCGCTGGCGTGCGCCCTGGTCGGCCGGCCCGAGGTGCTGATCCTCGACGAGCCGACGGTGGGGCTGGACCCCCTGACCCGGGAGTCGCTCTGGGAGCACTTCCGGGCGCTGGCCCGCGGCGGGACCACGCTGCTGGTCTCGAGCCATGTGATGGACGAGGCCAGCCGCTGCGACTCCGTCCTGCTGATGCGCGACGGCCACTTCCTCGCCAGCGGCCCCATGGCCGACCTGCAGGCGGCCACCGGCGCCCCCACGCCCGAGGCGGCGTTCCTCACGCTCGTCCGACGGGAGGCGGCGGCATGAGCGCGCCCCTGCATGCCGGCGCCCCGATCGAGGTCGCCCCCGCGGCGGTCAGGCCGGCGCACGGCGCGGGCGCCCCGAGGCACGCCGTCGACCGCGGCCGGGTGGCACCGTTGGCCACCGTCGCCCGGATCCTCGCCCAGCTGCACGCCGACCCGCGCACCATCGGCCTGGTGATGTTCCTCCCCCTGGTGTTCATCTCGCTGCTGTACTTCGTGATGATCGATCTGCCGACCCCGCCCGGGCAGGACCCCGCGTTCGACCAGATCGGCCCCACGATGCTCGCGGTGCTGCCCATGATGCTGATGTTCCTGGTCACGTCCATCGCGATGCTGAGGGAGCGCACCACCGGCACGCTGGAACGGCTGCTCACCACGCCGCTCAGCCGCTGGAACCTGCTGTCCTCCTACGGCCTGGTGTTCGGCCTGCTCGGGGTGGCGCAGGCCTCCCTGCTGGCCACCTTCGTCCTAGGTGTCTACGGCGTGGACATCGAGGGTCCCATCTGGGCGTTGCTCGTCGTCGCGCTGCTCGACGCCCTGGTGGGGGTGTCCTTCGGGCTGCTGGCCAGCGCCTTCGCGCGCACAGAGTTCCAGGCCGTGCAGTTCATGCCGCTGTTCATCGGCCCGCAGATCTTCCTGTGCGGGCTGTTCGCCCCGGTCGACCACATGCCCGACGCGCTGGCGGCGTTCGCCCGCATCCTGCCCATGACGTGGGCCGCGGATGCCGTCCTGGACATCACCGCCAACGCTGAGGTGTCCTCGCAGACCTGGGTGGGCATCGGCCTGCTGGCCGCGCTCGTCGTGGGGATGCTCGTGCTGGCGTCCGCGTCGATGCCCCGGCAGACCCGCTGAGTCCCCCGGCCCGGTCCCGTCCGGAAAAGCTGTAACAGCGCTGTTACCTTCCGGCAACTGCCGGGCAAAGATCTACCCGTAGCGTGTGCCTCACCACATCGACACGTTAGGAATGACACGCCCATGTTCCAAGGCGCAGACGACCTGCTGGCTTACATCAAGGAAGAAGGCATCGAGACAGTCGACGTCCGCTTCTGCGACCTGCCCGGGGTCATGCAGCACTTCACCGTTCCGGCTTCAGCCTTCGGCCGCGAGGTCTTCGAGGACGGGCTCAACTTCGACGGCTCGTCGATCACGGGCTTCCAGAAGATCCACGAGTCGGACATGTCGCTGTTCCCCGACCCGACGACGGCCTACGTGGACCCGTTCCGCAAGTCGAAGACCATCAACGTCAACTTCTTCGTGCACGACCCGCTGACGAAGGAGCCCTACTCCCGCGACCCGCGCAACATCGCGCGCAAGGCGCAGGCGTTCCTCTCCTCCACCGGGATCGGCGACACCGCCTTCTTCGCCCCCGAGGCCGAGTTCTACGTGTTCGACGACATCCGCTTCGAGACCTCGTCGAACTCGTCGTACTACCACATCGACTCCGAGGCGGGCGCCTGGAACACGGGCCGTGTCGAGGACGGCGGCAACCGCGGCTACAAGGTCACCTACAAGGGCGGCTACTTCCCGGTTGCCCCCGTGGACCACTTCGGTGACCTCCGCGACGACATCGTGCGCCACATGGAGGCCGCGGGCCTCGAGGTCGAGCGCGCGCACCACGAGGTGGGCACCGCCGGCCAGGCCGAGATCAACTGGCGCTTCGACACGCTGCTGAAGTCCGCCGACGACGTGATGAAGTTCAAGTACCTCGTCAAGAACACCGCCTGGCAGGCCGGCAAGACCGCCACCTTCATGCCGAAGCCCATCTTCGGCGACAACGGCTCCGGCATGCACTGCCACCAGTCCATCTGGAACGAGGGCGTGCCGCTGTTCTACGACGAGAACGGCTACGCCGGCCTCTCCGACATGGCCCGCTACTACATCGGCGGCCTGCTCAAGCACGCCCCGGCGCTGCTGGCGTTCACCAACCCGTCGGTGAACTCCTACCACCGCCTGGTCCCCGGCTTCGAGGCCCCGGTCAACCTGGTCTACTCGCAGCGCAACCGCTCGGCCTGCATCCGCATCCCGATCACGGGCTCCAACCCGAAGGCCAAGCGCATCGAGTTCCGCTGCCCCGACCCGTCGTCGAACCCGTACCTGGCGTTCGCGGCCATGCTGCTCGCCGGCATCGACGGCATCCAGAACCGCATCGAGCCCATGGCCCCGATCGACAAGGACCTCTACGAGCTGCCCCCGGACGAGCACGCGCAGGTTCCCACCGTTCCCGGCTCGCTCGGCTCGGTGCTCGACGCCCTCGAGGCGGACCACGAGTTCCTCCTCGCCGGCGACGTGTTCACCCCGGACCTCATCGAGACGTGGATCGAGCTCAAGCGCGCCGAGATCCAGGCCATCGCGATGCGCCCCCACCCGCACGAGTTCGAGCTGTACTACGCGCTCTGAGCCCAGCCGAGACAGTGGCCCCCGTTCCTGCACCGCAGGGGCGGGGGCCACTGCCGTGTTTGGATGCACCCCCGGCATCAACCGTTCGACGGACCCCGCGACACTCCACTGCCTGAATCGCGTCCCTAGGATTGCCCCGTGTCAAAGACCCGTCTCGCGCGCATCCTCATCCCCGTCGCCCTCATCCTGATCTGGCTCACCGGCACTGCCGTGGGCGGCCCCTACTTCGGCCGCATCGAGGAGGTGGCCACGAACGACCAGGCCACCTTCCTCCCCACCAACGCCGAGGCCACCGTGGTGGGCGAGCGCTACCTGGACTTCGTCGACACCTCGACCATTCCGGCCATCGTGATCTTCACGTCGGACGAGGCGCTGACCCCGGATGACCTGACGGCGCTCGGCGAGAAGACCGCCTCCCTGGCCGACATCGAAGGGATCGAGAGCGTCTCGCCGCTGATCCCGTCCGAGGACGGCAAGGCCGCCCAGGCGTTCGCCGGCGTCGATTCCGACTCACCGATCGCCGAGGTGGTCGAGGAACTGCGCGCCGAGCTGGAGTCAGACCTGCCCGACGGCCTGACCCACTTCGTCACCGGCCCGGCCGGGTTCACCGCGGACATCACGGCGGCCTTCGGCGGCATCGACGGCCTGCTGTTGGCCGTGACACTGGCCGTGGTGCTGGTGATCCTGCTGGTGGTCTACCGCTCGCTCATCCTGCCGTTCGCCGTCCTGTTCACCAGCGTCTCGGCCCTCGCCGTCGCGCTTCTGGCGAACTGGTGGCTGGCCAAGGCAGAGATCGTCACCCTGACCGGGCAGACGCAGGGCATCCTGTTCATCCTCGTCATCGGCGCGGCCACGGACTACTCGCTGCTGTACACCGCGCGGTACGCGGAGGAGCTGAAGCGGCGCGCCTCGAAGGCTGACGCCACGCGCGCCGCACTCAAGGGCGTGATCGAGCCGGTGCTGGCCTCCGGCGGCACCGTCATCGCCGGCCTGATGTGCCTGCTGCTGAGCGACCTCGGCTCTAGCCGTTCGTTGGGCCCCGTCGCCGCGATCGGCATCGTGTTCGCGATGCTCGGCGCGCTCACGCTGCTGCCCAGCATGCTGTTCCTCATGGGCCGCGCCTCCTACTGGCCGCGCCGCCCCCGCTTCGACCCCAACCGCGGCGACGACGCCCAGATGACCACCGGCATCTACGCCAAGGCGGCCGGTCTGGTGTCGCGGCGTCCCCGCACGGTGTGGATCGTGTGCGCCATCGCCCTGGCGGCGGGCGCCGCGTTCGTGCCCACGCTGAAGGCCGACGGCGTGCCGCCGAGCGAGTTCGTGCTCGGCGCCTCGGAGGCCCGCGACGGCCAGGCGGCCCTCGCCGAGCACTTCCCCGCCGGCTCCGGCAGCCCGGCCCGCGTACTGACCGACGAGGACCGGCTCCAAGAGGTCACCGACCTCCTGCTGGCCAACGACGGCGTGGACTCGGTCTCCGTCGTCGCCGCCGACTCCCCTGCCGGCACCTCCCCCGTCACGGCCGACGGCATCCAGCCGCTCGGCCCGCCCGGGACGCCCGCCCCCGCCGCCACCGTCAGCGACGGCCAGGTCATGCTGCTCGCCACCCTGACGGACGCCGCCGACAGCGACGAGGCATCCGAGACGGTGCGCGACCTCCGCGCGGAGCTGGACGGCGCCGCCCAGATCGGCGGCGAGACCGCCACCAACGTCGACACCCGCGACACGTCCATCCGGGACCGCAACGTGATCATCCCGATCGTGCTCGTGGTGATCCTGGTGATCCTCATCATCCTGCTGCGCAGCATCCTGGCGCCCGTGCTGTTGATCCTCACCACCGTGCTGTCCTTCGGCACCGCCCTGGGCACCGCCGCGCTGGTGTTCAACCACGTGCTGAACCTGCCGGGCGCCGACCCGTCGGTGCCGCTCTACGGCTTCGTGTTCCTGGTGGCGCTGGGCATCGACTACAACATCTTCCTGATGACCCGGGTCAGGGAGGAGTCGCTGATCCACGGCACCCGCGAGGGCATCAAGCGCGGCCTGGCCGTCACCGGCGGCGTGATCACGTCGGCCGGCCTGGTGCTGGCCGCGACCTTCGCGGCCCTGGCCGTGCTGCCCATCCTGTTCCTGCTGCAGCTGGCCTTCATCGTGGCGTTCGGCGTACTCATCGACACCTTCCTGGTGCGCACGCTGCTGGTGCCGGCCCTGGCCTACGACATCGGCCCAGCTGTGTGGTGGCCGGCGAAGCTCAAGGCCGACCAGGAGCTGCGCGCTCAGGCCGACTGAACCTCGGCCCTCGCCGGCGGGTTCTCTCCCAGCCACTCCCACCCATGACGGCGGCTGCGCGCAGGGATGCGCGAGGTGCGCAGGAGGGTGGGTGACGGGAGGGCGGCTGGGCGCAGGGATGCCCAGCCCGAGGGGCACCCAGAGGAACCCGCCTGAAGCAGGCTTGAGCCAGGGCCGCCCTGCCGGCGCACGCCCGGAGGGGACCACGCCATAGGCAGACGAGTGACGGGAGACGTGAGACGAGGCCCGGGCGGCCTCAACTACCCGACCACAGCCCAGCACGCGGCCGACAAGCAGGCGGTGGACACGGGCCGCACGGGCCTCGACTCAGGGCTCCCGGCACCCGGAGCGGGAACCGCGACCCGGTCCATGGACAGGCGTACGTCGGTTGGTTTCGGCGCGGGCTGGGCCGCTTCGCGGCTCGGCCCGGCTCAACCCAAGTCGACACGCGCGGAGCCGCAGGCGGCTCGGCGCGGCTCAACCAGCGGGAAGGGCCGCCGAAGCTCAGAGCTCGACGAGGGTGCGGCCGTGGCGCTGTCCGGCGAGGAGGTCCTCACCGGCGGCGATCACGCCGTCGAGGCCGACCCGGGTGGTCATCGCGTCCAGCAGGTCCACGTCGACTCCCCGCGACAGCACACGCCAGGCGTCGGCACGGTCCTCCATGTCCGCCCACACCGAATCGATCCCCGCCAGCGTGACCCCGCGCAGGATGAACGGCAGCACGCTGGCCGGCAGCTCGGCGGAGCCCGCCAGCCCGCAGGCGGCGACCACCCCGTGGGGCTGGGTCTGCGCGATGGCGTTGGCGAGCGTCTGGCCGCCGACCGAGTCGATCACGCCGCCGTAGACGGCCTTCTGCATGGGGCGGCCCGGGTCCGCCAGGGCCTCGCGCGGCAGGACAGTGTCCGCCCCCAGCTCACGCAGGTAGTCGCCCAGCTCGTCTGGGCGCCCGGTGACCGCCGCGACCCCGAATCCCGCCGACGCCAACAGCATCGTCGCGATCGACCCCACGCCGCCCGTCGCCCCGGTCACCAGCACCGGCCCGGCGTCCGGGGTGACCCCCTCCATGACGAGCCGCAGCACGGCCAACGCGGCCGTGTAGCCGGCGGTGCCGAGGGCGGCCGCCCGCTCCGGGGTGAGCCCGTCGGGGATCCGGACGGCGAGGTCCGCGTCTGCGCGGGCGAGGTCGGCGTAACCACCGTGCCGGCTCTCGGACAGGCCGGCGCCGTTGAGGACGAGCCATTCGCCCGGGTTCCAGCGCTCGTCCGGCGACTCGACGACGCGGCCCACCAGGTCGATCCCCGCGATGAGCGGCCGCTGCCGCACCACCCCGGGCCTGCCGGTCACGGCCAGGGCGTCCTTGTAGTTGAGGTCGGAGTACACCACCTCGACGAGGACCCCCTCGTCGCTCAGCAGCTCCTCGCAGCCCTCCTCGAGGGCCACCCCGTCATCCCGCACCACGATTCCGCGCATGGCCACCACCCTAGGCGAGATCCACGTACGGGTTCGCCGGGGCCTGCCCGATGACGCCCACCTCGACGAGGAAGTCGGCCATCCGCCCGAACGCCGCGGTGTCGAGCGACACGTCGACCTTCCCGTCCCTGGTCCAGAGTCCTGTGGTCGCCTCCAGCACCTTCGCGGCGGACTCCCGCTGCGCTGGGTCGGCGAGCGCGGGCACCTGCTCGGCGGTGGCGTCCAGCGCGGCCTCCGGATCCGCGATCACGGCCTCCTGCGCCTCCCGCATGCCGGCCGCGACAGCCGCCAGCACGTCGTCGGACACCTCGGTGCCGACGGTGACGAGGCTCGGCCCCACCAGGCGCGGCGAGGCCGGATCCGAGATGGGGATCGAGATCACCTGCTCCCCCTGCGCCTGGAGCTGAACCAGCTCGTTGTTGCGGAAGCCCATGATGAAGTCCACCTGCCGGGCGGCCAGCGCCGAAAGCTGCGTGTAGCCGATGTCCATCAGCTTCACGTCCGCCTCGGTGAGCCCCGCCTCGTGCATCGCGGCCAGCGCCGCGTAGTAGCTGGACCCGAAGTGGCCGGGGATGCCGAGGCTCCGGCCGGCGAGCACCGCCAGGCCCTCCTCGGCCGAGAGGCCGAGTCCGGCGCCGCCCATCACCTCGAGCGGGTAGGTCTGGTAGCTGGTGGCGAACGTGCGCAGGTCCTGGCCGTTGGCCGCGGCCACCATGGCCTCGTCGGCGGAGGCGAACACGACGTGCTCCTCGCGGGCCAGCACGGCGCCGAACACGTCCTCCTGCTGGCCGTGGTGCCGCAGCGTCACGTCGAGCCCGTGCTTGGCGAACAGCCCCTCCTTCACGCCGAGGTAGAAGGCGCTGAACTGCACGTTGGGGATGTAGGTGAGGCCAACGGTGAGCACGCCGTCGGCGAGCATGCTCCCGCTGGGCGTGGGTGTGGGGGTGGCCTGCGGCCCGGCCGAGCAGGCGGCGAGTCCCGTGGCGCCGGCGACGGCGAGGCCGCCGAGGATGAGGGAACGTCGGGTGATCATGTGGATTCTCCTTGGAGTCGGGCGACCGCGGCGCGTTCTGCGACGTGGACGAGGCCGTGCAGGGTGAGGGAGGTGAGGCTGATCCAGGCGACGACGGCGAACAGCCCCGCCGTGTCGGCCGCCTCCCGGGTGAGGGTGAGGAGCGTGCCGAGGCCGGCTCCGCCCATCACGAGTTCGCCGACGACGGCGCCGGTCATGGTGAGCACCACGCCGCCGCGCACGCCGGCGAGGATGGCGGGCGCCGCCATGGGGCCCTCGACGTGCCACAGCCGCTGCCGGGCCGAGGCGCCGTCGAGGAGCGCGTTCTCGACCACGCGCATGTCGAGGGACCGGAGCCCCACGACGGTGGTGGTCACCATGGGGAAGAACGCGATGATGGCGCACAGCACGGCGATCGGCACGGTGCCGTAGCCGATCCACAGCACCAGCAGCGGCGCGATGGCCACGAGCGGGACGGTCTGCGAGACGGCGACGAACGGCTCGATCACCGCTGCCAGCAGCCGCGAGTGCGTGATCACGATCCCCAGCGGGATGGCCACGGCGACGGCGAGGACTGCGCCGAGCAGCGCGGCACCCAGGGTGGGCGCCAGGTAGCGCCACGCCACGCCGGTGGTGGCCTGGGTGACCATGCGCGAGACGACGTCGACCGGGTTGGGCAGGTACAGGGGGGCGATCAGGCCGGTGGCGGTGACGCCCCACCAGAGGAGCAGCACGACGGCGAACGCCGCCAGCGTGGTCTTCCACCGCCCAGCGGTGGGCCTGGTGCGGGCGGGGTAGGCGGACCACACGCCGAGATGCGCGAGTGTGCGCGCCCGCCGCCGCTCCTGGATGGTCATCGTCCCGGTCCTTCAGTCAGGTCCGGGGTACGCGCAGGGACGACGGCATGAAATGCGCGCACGGAGACGTGCGCGCGCCGTCGCACACGCGTGTTCCTCCCATCCAGACTCTGACTGTCGGTCTCGGAGTTCCACCGAGTCAACCCTTTGGCCCAGCTGGGCCGCGGGGGTCGCGGACTATCACCGCCGGTTCGGACTTACACCGACCCCGGAACACGTTTGCGTCGATGGTAGCACCACGCTCGCGGGCGGCTTTCAGCCCTTCCAGAACACGGAGCCCACCACGTCCGAGGCGCGGCGCATCAGGCGGCGGGTGTCGTCGACCAGCTGCGACGACTCCCTGGGGCCGTAGCCGAGCAGCACCGAGGTCGCGGCCAGCTCGCGGACATCCGACGGGAGGGCGTCGCTCGCACGGCCGCGCACGAGCATGATCGCGTCGCGCAGCCGGCTCGCCCGCACCCAGGCCTCCTCCAGCCGGACGGCCTGCGCCTCCTCCAGCAGCTCGAGCCGGGCCAGCAGGCGCAGGGCCCCCAGGGTGGAGGTGGTCCGCAGCCCGGGGTGCGCGTGCGCGTGCTGCAGCTGCAGCAGCTGGATGGTCCACTCGACATCGGACAGGCCGCCGGGGCCCAGCTTGAGGTGCCGGTCCCGGGGCACCCCCTTGGGTATCCGCTCGGTCTCCATCCGCGACTTCAGCTTGCGGATCTCGGTGACCTGCTCGGGCCTCAGCCCGCCGACGGGGTAGCGGAAGCCGGTCAGGCCGTCCAGCACCTCCTCCGCCAGCCGCAGCTCCCCAGCGCCCGGCCGGGCGCGCAGCAGCATCTGCGCCTCCCACGTGGAGGCCCACTTGGCGTAGTAGGTGGCGTACGAGGAGACGGTGCGCACCTGCGGCCCGCCCTTGCCCTCGGGGCGGAGGTCGGTGTCGACCACCAGCGCCGGGTCGGGGCCGGGCTTGCCGATGATGTCGGCGAGGTGCCGCACCAGCTCCGTGGCACGCGTGAGGTCCTCGCCCTCGACGCCGTCGGGGACCACGAACATGCAGTCGGCGTCCGAGGAGTACGACATCTCGCGGCCGCCCCACCGTCCCAGGGCGATGACGCCAACCTCGGGGGCATCCACCCGGCGGCGCGCGAGGACCAGGCCGGCGTCGATGGTGGCCGAGGCCAGGTCGCTGAGCGCCACCTCCACGGTGGCGAGGTCGGCGTCGCCGAGGACGTCGCTCAGCGCGATCCGGCAGAGCTCGGCCCTCCGCAGCGCGCGCACCGACGCGATGGCCTTGTCGAGGTCGTCCTGGCGGCTGGCCGCCCGGCCCATCGCCTCGGTCAGCTCCTCGGCCGCGCGGGGACGGAGCTCGTCGTTGCCGGCCAGCATGTGGATGTGGTGCGGCGCCCGCTTGAGCAGGTTCACCACGTAGCGGCTCGACGACGCGATCCGGGCCAGCCGGTGCGCCATGTAGCCCTCGTCGCGCAGCGCCCGCAGGTACCAGGCGCTGCTGCCCAGCGCCTCGGAGAGCTGCCGGAAGGAGAGGAGGCCGAAGTCCGGGTTGGGGCCCTCGGCGAACCACTCGAGCATCGCCGGGAGCAGCTGGCGCTGGATCTCGGCGCCGCGGTCCGTCCCGCGGGTGAGCGCCTGGATGTGTCCGAGGGCAGCCTGGGGGTCGGCGAACCCGAGGGCCCGCATCCGGGTCTTGGCGGCGTCGGGGGTGAGCTTGAGGCCGTCGGTGGGCACGTGGCTGACCGCGTCGAGCAGGGGCGAGAAGAAGATCCGCTGCTGCAGCCGCCGGACGCGGCGGGTGGAGTCCCGCCACCGCGCCTGCAGCTCCTCGCCGCTGAGGCCGAGGGAACGGGCGATGTGGCGCACGGCCAGCTCGTCGTCGGGCACCAGGTGGGTTCGCCGCAGCCGCCTCAGTTGGACCCTGTGCTCCAGCACCCGCTGGAACCGGTAGGCGGCCGCCATCTCCGCTCCGTCGGCGCGCCCGATGTAGCCGCTCCCCACCAGCGCCGTCAGACCGGTGAAGGTGCCCCGGACCCTGAGCCGCTCGTCGGCCCTGCCGTGCACGAGCTGCAGGAGCTGCACGGAGAACTCGGTGTCGCGGAGGCCGCCCGAGCCGAGCTTGATCTCCTTGTCGGCCTGCTTGGCCGGGATCAGCGAGATCACCCGCTCGCGCATGGCGCGGACCTCGGCGAGGAACTCGGGCCGCTCCCCTGCCTGCCACACCATCGGCCACACCATGTCGACGAAGTCCTGGCCGAGCGCCTGGTCACCGGCGGCGGGCCTGGCCTTCAGCATGGCCTGGAACTCCCAGTTCTTCGCCCACTTCTCGTAGTAGGTGCGGCAGCTCGCCAGCGTCCGCACCAGCGGGCCCGCCTTGCCCTCGGGCCGGAGCGCCGCGTCGACCTGCCAGATGGTGCCCTCGGCGGTGTGCGCGGAGCACAGCCGCGCCTGCGCGGCCGCCAGCCTGGTGGCCACGGTCAACGCCTCGTCGGCGCCGACGCCCTCGGCCGGCTCGGCGATGTAGATCACGTCGACGTCGGAGATGTAGTTGAGCTCCTGCGCCCCGGTCTTGCCGAGCGCGAGGACGGCCAGCCGGGCCTTCTCCCACCCCGGCACCTCGGCGCGCGCGTGCGCCAGCGACATCTCGAGCACCGCGTCGGCCACGTGCGCGAGCTCCTCCGCCACCTCGTCGGCGAGGGCCAGGGAGTCCGGCGCGGTGAGGTCGCGCACGGCGATCTCGACGAGCGCCACCCGGTTCGCCAGCCTGAGCGCGTCCGCGGGTCCGCGCGCCACACCGTCCTCCAGCCCCACTCGGGCCGCGAAGAACTCCTGCCAGCCGGCGCGGCCCCGGCGGCGGGGCGGCTCCCGGAGGGCCTCGATCTCCTCGGGATGCCGCACCAGGGTCTGGGCGAGCGCCGTCGATCCGCCCAGCACCATGACGAGGCGGTGCAGCCAGCCCTCGTCGACGGCGACGCGGGCGATCAGGTGGGGCGCGGCCTCGGCGATGCGGTCCAGTGAGTGGAGGGCGAGGTCGCGGTCCGCCACGGGCTCGAACACGTCGAGGTCCACCGGCGGCTCGCCGTCGATCCGCTGCTGCCACCGCTCCCAGACACGCGCGCTGGCCGTCGCGGAGTCGAATCCGCGCCGGGCGAACTCGCCGGTCTGCGACTGGTACCTGGTCACCCGCTCAGAGTATCGACGCCCGGCCCGGCGCGCGGGCGTCACCCGCAGGCGGCTCGGCGCACTCGGAACCGGAGGCCGGCGCCTCCGCCGCGGGAGGCGCGTCCAGGCACTGGTTATCCTGGGGCCACCATGTTCAAGCCCACCCCGACGGTCGTCGCGGCACTGCGGGAGCGCCTCGGCCCCGATCCTTCGCTCGACGCCGAACTGTCCAGGCGCCGGCCGGACCTCACCGGGCTCCTGCTGCGCGCCGCCGCAGACCCCGCCCCCCTCGGCCGCGACCTCACCGCCGCGGTCTGCCGGGCGGGATGCGGGCTGCTGGGCGAGCGGCATCCGGGGGCGTCGATCGAGGTGCGGGTCCCCCCGTTCGCGGCGGTCCAGATCGGCTTCGACACCGGGCCCAGGCACACGCGGGGCACCCCGCCCAACGTGGTGGAGATGACCCCCGACACGTTCGTGGGCCTCGCCGTCGGGCGCATCCCGTGGGACGAGGCCCCGCTCAGCGCCTCAGGCGTGCACGCCGACGAGGCGGCCCGCGCCTTCCCCCTCTAGCCGCGACACCGACGGCCCGCGTCACATCACGCGGATGTGGCGCTCCAGCTCCCACGGCGTGACCTGCTTGCGGTAGGCGGAGAACTCCTCATGCTTGTTGCGCAGGAAGTACTCGAAGACGTGCTCGCCGAGGGTCTCGGCCACCAGCTCGCTGTCCTCCATCAGGCGCAGCGCCTCGTCGAGGTTGCGGGGCAGCTCCTGGATCCCGATGGCCTGGCGCTCGCGGTCCGTGAGACGCCACACCTCGTCCTCGGTCTCCTCCGGGAGCTCGTACTCCTCCTCGATGCCCTTGAGCCCGGCGTTGAGCAGCACGGCGTAGGCGAGGTAGGGGTTGACCGCCGCATCGACGGCCCGGTACTCGATGCGCGCCGACGACGTCTTGCCCGGGGTGAACTGCGGGATCCGGATGAGCGCCGACCGGTTGGCGCGCCCCCAGCACGCGTACGACGGTGCCTCGCCGCCGCCCACCAGGCGCTTGTAGGAGTTGACCCACTGGTTGGTGACCGCGGTGATCTCCGGCGCGTGCCGCATGAGGCCCGCGATGAACTGCTTGGCGGTCTTCGACAGGTTGTACTCGTCCGAGGCGTCGTAGAAGGCGTTGGTGTCGCCCTCGAAGAGCGACATGTGCGTGTGCATGCCGGAGCCCGCGTGCTCGGAGAACGGCTTGGGCATGAACGACGCGTGGATCCCCTGGCTGACCGCCACCTCGCGGATCACCACCCGGAAGGTCATCACGTTGTCCGCCATGGTCAGCGCGTCCGCGTAGCGCAGGTCGATCTCGTGCTGCCCGGGCGCAGCCTCGTGGTGGCTGAACTCCACCGAGATGCCCATCTGCTCCAGCATGGTGATGGCGTCGCGGCGGAAGTCGGTGCCGTCGCCCAGGGTGGTGTGGTCGAAGTATCCGCCGTCGTCCAGGGGCACCGGCGGGGTGAGCGAGCGGAGCAGGAAGAACTCGATCTCGGGATGGATGTAGAACGTGAAGCCCATCTGCCCGGCCTTCTGCAGCGCGCGCTTGAGCACGTAGCGGGGATCGGCGAAGCTCGGGGAGCCGTCGGGCAGCTTGATGTCGCACAGCATCCTGGCCGTGGACCGGCCGGCCTGCCGCCAGGGCAGCACCTGATACGTCGACGGGTCAGGGTGCGCCACCATGTCCGACTCGAAGACGCGCGCGAAGCCCTCGATGGCCGAGCCGTCGAAGCCCACGCCCTCGGAGATGGCGCCCTCCACCTCGGCGGGGGCGATGGCGACGGACTTCAGCGAGCCCAGCACGTCGGTGAACCAGAGCCTGACGAACCGGATCCCCCGCTCCTCCATCGAACGCAGGACGAACTCAGTCTGCCTATCCATGGCGCCCAGTCTGCCCGCACTTTGTTTCAGCCGCATGACGAACCGCGCGGAAACAGCCCACCGCGCCCGCTCCCGCGGCGGCGCCCGGGCGGGGCCGCCCGCCCGGGCCCGCGCGCGGGTGGATACCGCCTGACCAGCGCCTACTATTGGCCCATGGCAGAGCCCGGCTGGTACGCAGACCCGACGGCGCCGCAGGGCCGGCGCTACTGGGACGGGCAGCGCTGGATGGAGACCGGGCACTCCCCCCGCAGGGGGCCGGGCGCGGCGCTGTGGCTGCTGATCGCCCTGGTGGTCATCGGCGGGGTCATCGCGGCCATCATCATGTTCCCCGCCGGGTCCAACCCCTTCGCCGCCACCCCCGAGGACAACCGCTCCGCCCGCCCCACCGGCACCCAGTGGAACGAGCTGGTGCCCACCGAGACGCCCAGCCCCACGCCCATCGAGACCGGCTTCGGGCAGCCCATCGAGTGCCCCACCGCAGACGACTACCCGCGCAGCGAGATCCGCGACGGGCGGCTGCACGGCGGAGGGCTGTCGATCGAGCCGCCGTCAGGCTCGCGCTGGGAACAGAACTCCGCGTGGATCGACTGGCTCTACGAGTCCAACGGCATGACCCGAGACATCGCCCTCGGGTGGATGAGCAACGTCAACGTCGGCTACATCAAGGTCTCCGACGGGTTCTCGCCGGTGATGAGCACCGCCGCCGAGCAGTTCGTCACCTGCATGGCCTCCTCCGGCATGTTCCTGGGCTTCGAGCGGCGCGAGCTGCTCATCAACGAGGACTACGTGGTCTCGGACCGGATCGGATGGCGGCTGACGTCCAACATCTTCGTCGGCAACATGGCGGACCAGGACATCGAGGGCGACGTGGTGGACATCATCCTGGTGCCCACAGACGACAAGGACCGCTTCGCCGTCTACGTCTCGTGCGTGACCATCGGCCACGACGAGAACCGGGCCGAGGTGGACGTGTCGCTCAACTCCCTGCGCTTCGACGGGTAGCCGGGCCTTACGTAGACTTGACCACTGTGAACCCAGTGACCCCGCACGACATCACCCCCCAGCGCGACGTGCCGCGCAGCATCCCCCGCCCCGAGTACGTGGGCCGGCCCGCGCCGAAGCGCTACACGGGCTCACACGTGCAGCCGCCCGAGGTGATCGAGAAGATGCGGGTGGCGGGCCGGATCGCGGCGGAGGCCATGTACGAGGCCGCCAAGGCCATCGCCCCCGGGGTCACCACCGACGCGCTCGACGCCGTCGCGCACGAGTACATGCTGGACCACGGCGCCTACCCGTCGGCGCTCGGCTACCGCGGCTTCCCGAAGTCCATCTGCACCTCCGTCAACGAGGTGGTCTGCCACGGCATCCCGGACCTGCGCCCGTTGGAGGACGGGGACCTGGTCAAGATCGACGTGACCGCCTTCAAGGACGGCGTGCACGGGGACAACTGCGGCACCTTCTTCTGCGGCGACGTCGACGAGGAGTCCCGGCTCCTCACCGAGCGCACGCAGGAGGCGCTCAACCGCGCCATCAAGGCGGTCCGCCCGGGGCGCCCGATCTCCGTCATCGGGCGCGTGATCGAGTCCTACGCCAAGCGGTTCGGCTACGGGGTGGTGCGGGACTACACCGGCCACGGGGTGCACACCACGTTCCATTCGGGCCTGGTGATCCTGCACTACGACGAGCCGCGGATGGACACCGTCATGCAGCCCGGCATGACCTTCACCATCGAGCCCATGCTCACCCTGGGCACGCACGAGACCGACCAGTGGGACGACGACTGGACCGTGGTCACCACGGACAGGTCGCGCGTGGCGCAGTGGGAGCACAGCCTGGTGGTCACCGAGACCGGCGCCGAGGTCCTGACCCTCCCGGGTTGGGCCGCATGAGCGTGCGCCACGTCTCCAGCCGTCTGGAGGTCGCCGTCGGCGCGCCGGCGGACCTGGTGTTCTCCGTCGCCGTCAGCACCGACTATCCGGAGGTCGAGGAGACGCTCACGTTCCGCGCCGGCGACGACGAGGTGGAGGCCGAGGAACTGATCGCCCCCTCCGGGAGCCGCCTGCACCGCCTGCGCGGTGTCCCCGTCGGCCCCCTGACGGTGGACTACACGGCAGACGTCCTCGCGCCGGCGCCCGAGTCGCCCATGCAGGGCATCGACGAGATCCTCTACACCCGGCCCTCGCGGTACTGCGACTCGGACAGGCTGGCCAACCTCAGCCACACGCACTTCGCGGGCCTGACCGGGTTCGAGCTGATGAGCGCGGTCACGCAGTGGGTGCGCACCAAGGTGATCTACCGTCCGGGCTCCAGCCGCGTCGTCGACGGCGCCCTCGAGACATACCTCAGCCGGGCCGGCGTCTGCCGCGACTCCGCCCACCTGGTGGTCGCCTTCCTCCGGGGCGTGAACATGCCCGCGCGCCTGGTGTCGGTCTACGCGCCCGGCCTGGTGCCGATGGACTTCCACGCCGTCGTCGAGGCCTACTGGAACGGCACCTGGTACCTGCTGGACGCCACCGGGCTCGCGCCCCGCACGTCGATGGTGCGCATCTGCACCGGCCGCGACGCCGCGGACACCGCGTTCATGACCACGCTGGCGGGCCGCACCACGCTCAGCCGCCTCACGGTGGACGCGACGGTGGACGGGGACCTGCCCTACGACGACAACTTCAGCTTCAGGACGCTCACCTGAGGGGCCTCGTCGCCGTCCATGGGTAGCACGTCCACGCCCACCGACAGCCTCGACGTGGCGGCCTCGGTCACGATCACGCCGCGGAGCGGGCTGACGTCGGCGAAGTCGCGGCCCCACGCGGTGACGATGTAGCGGGAGTCCGCGAACTGCCCGTTCGTGGGGTCCACGTCCACCCAGGTGCCGTTGGGCGCCAGCACGGAGATCCAGGCGTGGGACGCGTCCGCCCCCTCCAGCTTGGCCTGACCGGGCGCCGACACCGTCTCGATGTAGCCCGAGACGTAGCGGGCGGGCACCCCCAGGGACCGCAGGATGGCGATCCCCAGGTGGGCGAAGTCCTGGCACACGCCGGCCCGCAGCTTGAGCAGCTCGTCGACGGTGGTGCGCACGGACGTGACGCCCGGCCGGTAGGCGAAGTCGCGGCGGATGCCCATCGTCAGCTCCACGAGCGCCTCCCCGAAGCCCAGGCCGGGCGCGAGGATCGTCTCGGCGTAGGAGGCCAGCTTCTCCCGCGACGCCACGGCCACGTGCTTCGACGGCAGGGCGAACATCGCCCGGTCGAGCCGGAACGCGGCGTTGCCCACCGTGGCGCGCTGCGCCGAGGCGAGCGTCCACTGGTTGAGCGACTCCACGTCCACCTCGGGCCAGGCCACGTCGACGATGGCCTCCTTGACCACGTCGAGGTGCGTGTGGGGGTAGTGGATCTCCAGGTAGTGGCTGGTGTTGCCGAACCGGTCCACGTGCTCGGTCTGGAGCAGGGGATGGGGCAGCACCTGGGTGCCGTGGGCGCGGACCCGCTGCGAGGCGGTGTCGCGCGGGGTGAGGAACCCCCGCTCGTAGCACAGCGTCACGGCCTCGGGGTACTCGTAGCTGGTGCGGTGCTTGACGAAGTAGCGACGGGGCGCCAGGTTCTCCGGGAGTTGCCTCATGCGTCCTCCCCCAGCATCGTCCCCGCGCTCCACTCGCTGAGCGTGGCGCGCCGCGGGGCGGACCGGGTGAGGTGCCTCCGCGTGAGCTCGTCGGAGACGGCCCGCAGCTCCGACAGCTCGGTCCGGGCGAAGCCCGCCACCAGGGCCCGGGGGCCGGCGAACAGCCCCACGACGTCCGCGCTGACGAACACCGCGACAAGGTCCGCGGCGCGGGCGGCCAGCTCCTCGTCGCCGATCAGCCGCAGGTCCTCGACGAGCCGGTCGAGCTGGTAGGCCACCGAGCGGGGGTTGGAGCGGTCGCAGATGAGCAGCTGGGTGGCGGCTAGGGCGGGCCTGCGCGGGCCCTCGCCCGAGGCGGACCTGCGGCGCTGCGTGATGAGGGATTCGCCCATCTCGAGGACGGCGTCGGCGAGCTGGTTTTCCACGACGGCGGCCCGGTCCGCGCCGAGGGTGTGCTCGACGACGGCCAGCATCCGCTGGGCCCGCTCGATCCTGACGCCGGCGTCGACGAAGGCCCAGGTCACGTCGCGGGTGAGGCTCTCGTTGTTGATGCCGGCGATTGCCAGGGTGCCGGCCACCAGGTCGTCGAGCACGCCGGCGAGGTCGCGGCGCCTGCCTGCCTCGCCGAGGAGCCTGCTGAGCTGGCTGAGCACGTGCCAGAGGTCGCCGGACATGATGTCTGGCACCTCCTGGGCGGCCTCGGTCAGGCGGCGGACGGCGTGCGCGACGGATCCGCGGGCGGAGCCGTCGACCACGGCGGGGCGCAACCGCTTCAGCGCACCGCCCACGTCGCGGCTGGACAGGTCCAGGTCGGTGATCCCCTCCCCCGCCGCCAGCACGGCGGCGAGGACCTGACCGCCGCGCGAGGCGGGGCTGCGGCCGTGGTCGTGCGCGAGGTCGACGGCGAGGCGAAGCAGCCGCACGGTGCCGTCGGCGCGCTCGGTGTAGCGCCCGAACCAGTAGAGGTTGTCCGCGACACGCGGGGCCAGGGTGGCGACGCGCTGGATGGCGATGGGGCCGCCGTCGAACGTGGGGGTCCAGGTCTCCTGCACGTCCTCCGGGTCCAGCACCCAGACGTCCTTGGTGAGGGCCCCGCTCATGGTAGTGATCCGGAACCGGTCGTCGCGGGCCACGCGGGCGAGCCCGCCGGCGAGGATCTCGTGGGAGTGGTCCACCTGGGCCGCGAAGCAGCGCAGCACCACGCGCCGGGGCTCGAGGGCGTCGTCGGTGACCACCGGCGTGGTGGAGAGGTCCAGCGGGTCCTGGCCGCACCAGGCCCAGGGCTCCGCCGCGATGCGGGCGGCGAGCTGGTCCTTCTGCGCCGCCGCCAGCTCCCACCCCGCGAGGGTCGCGGCGCCGAGGCCGCGGCTCAGGGGCTTGAGCAGCATGGTGTCAAGGTTGGCCAGGACGTGGCTGCGCTGCGCGTCGTCTCCGCACCACCACGTCTGTGCCGAGGGCAGGAGCAGCTCCTCCCCCAGCAGCTGCGGCGCGAGCGCGGGCAGGAGGCCGAGGAGCGCCGGGTTCTCCAGCACGCCGCTGCCGAGCGGGTTGAGGCTGGCGACGTTGCCCAGCCTGGTGGCCTCCAGCAGGCCCGCCACACCGAGCTGGGAGTCGCTGCGGAACTCCAGGGGGTCGCACAGGTTCGAGTCGACGCGGCGGAGGATGACGTCGACCAGCGCCCTGCCCTCGGGCGAGTTGACCCACACCTGCCCGTCGCGGAGCACGAGGTCTTCGGCCTCCACCAGCGCGTAGCCGAGGAGGGTGGCGAGGAAGCCCTGCTCGTAGGCGGTCTCGCCGCCCGCGCCGGCCCACAGGAGCACGCCCTTGGGGGTGTGTCCGGCCCGCGGGGCCAGCTGCTGGAGGCCGGCGCGCATCGCGGAGAAGTAGCTGCGCAGCCGCGCGGGCCGGGCGTCGTGGTGGAGGTCCGCCATCACCCGCGACGTCAGCCGCCGGTTGGCCATGACGTAGCCCATGCCCGACGGAGCGTCGGTGCGGTCTGCCAGGACGGTCCAGGCTCCGGTGCTGTCGCGGCCGAGGTCGACGGCGGCCAGCGGCAGCCAGGCGTGCCCGGGCATGTGGATGCCGCTGGCCTGGTGCAGGAACCCCTGGTGGCCCCAGACGATCTCCGCGGGCAGTGCGCCGGAGGACAGCAGGCGTTGTTCGCCGTAGAGGTCGCGCAGCACCAGCCCAAGGAGGCGGGTGCGCTGCTTCAGTCCGGCTTCGAGGGCGTCCCATTCGTCGGCGCCGAGGATCAGAGGGAGGGGGTCGACCACCCAGCTCCGCCGCGACTCGCCGCCGTAGAGGATGCCCTCGTCCTCGACGAGGCGCTGGATCTCGCGGCCCGCGGCCTGCAGCCCAGGCAGGCCGAGCGACTCGATCGCGCCGTGCAGCAGCAGCTGGTCCGGCCGGGCCCCGGAGGTCAGCTCGTCCCAGCCGCCCGCCGCCCGACGGCGGTAGTCCGCCAGCTCGGTGGTGGGTGCTGCCTCCGCTGTCACACGGCAACCCTAGTGGCTGCCGGGCGGGGCGGGAACCTGCGGTGGTGGCGGACGAGTCGGCCGGTAAGCCGGATTCTGTCGACGGATGATCATCTATCTAGGCCCACCGTCGCCGGTGGGCTCGTGCGACCTACCCGGGCGCCTCGCGCGAGCAGCGCTCAAGTGGCGTCCGCGGCCGGCCTGGGCCGGCCTTCTTGGTCTTGCTCCGAGTGGGGTTTACCGAGCCGCTCCGGTCACCCGGAGCGCTGGTGGTCTCTTACACCACCGTTTCACCCTTACCTGTCTCCAGGCGGTCTGTTTTCTGTGGCACTGTCCCGCGGGTCACCCCGGGTGGGCGTTACCCACCACTCTGCTCTGTGGAGTCCGGACTTTCCTCAGCCACCGAAGTGGCCGCGATCATCTGGCCGACTCGTCCGCCCACCATCCTAGCGCGGGGATCAGTTCGGCCGCGACAGCACCACCTTGCCGGACCTCACGTCCACTTTGTCGACGCGGACCCGGATCTCGGAGCCCACCTCCTTCTGGGACGCCTTGACCCGCAGCTCGACGGCGGGGTCCGGCACCTGCACCGTGCCCATGCCCGTCTTGGGGTGGACGTCGGTGACCACGCCCACCAGGATCCGGCCCACGTCGGCGCGCAGCACCAGCGCCTCGGCGAGGTCCAGCACGCCGTTCTCGTAGGCCCGCGCCACCCGCCCGGACTCGGCCATCTCGGCCGGCAGCGCGTGCAGGCCGTCGCGGGCCCATCCCGGCACCTCGAGCCCGTTGAGGAGGCTGTGGCACACCTCGAGGACGTAGCGGTCGACGAGGCGGCGCAGCGGCGCCGTGGTGTGCGCGTACGGGGCGGCGAGCGCCGAGTGCTCGAGGTGGGCGTCCGGGACCTCGCCGTCGAAGGCGAGGTAGCCGGCGCCGCGGAACAGCATGGTGCACCGGGTGAGCACGGCCAGCTCGCGCGGGTTGTCCGGGGAGAGCGACCGCACGAACTCGGGGTAGCTCATCGACTGGGGCCAGGGCACGCCCAGGGTTCCCGCCGCGCGGCGGAGCTTCTCCAGCGACCAGTCCTCGGCGGGGGGCAGGGTCCGCAGGATGCCGATCCCGCCGTCGAGCATGATGCGGGCCGCGGCGAAGCCGGTCAGCAGGGAGATCTGGGCATTGTGGTCCTCCACCGGGACCATGTGCCGGAACTCCAGCTCCCATGAGCCGTCGTGCTCCACGATCTCCTGCTCGGGCAGGTTGAGCGAGACGCCGCCGCGTTCGATCTCGAGGCGACGGCGGAGCTCCCCCACCTCGGGCAGCAGCGCGACGCTGGGATGCGGCTCGCCGCGGTCCAGGTCGCGCTGCACGCCGTCGTAGTTGAGCTTGGCCCGGCTCAGCACCATGGCCCTGGTGAGGGAGACGTCGATGAGCTGCCCGGACGCGTCGAGGCGGTGCTCCCAGAGCATCGCGGGGCGTGGGGCGCCGTCGGCCAGGAGCGACGCCGCGCCCTCGGCCAGCACCGCCGGGTGCAGCGGCACGCGGGCGCTGGGGGCGTAGAGCGTCTGCCCGCGCCGGTGCGTCTCGGCCTCCAGCGCGGTGCCCGGGCGCACGAAGTGGGCCACGTCGGAGATGGCATAGCGCACGAGGTATCCGTCGCCGTCGCGCTCGATCTGGAGGGCCTGGTCCAGGTCGGTCGAGCTGGCCGGGTCGATGGTGACGAACTCGATGTCGGTGCGGTCGACGTGTGCCGAGGGCGGAAGCTGGGCGGTCACCTCGGCCTCGGCGAGCACCTCGTGGGGGAAGGACCGGGGCAGGTCCAGCCGCTTCTGCAGCGTGATCAGCGCCTCGCGCACCTCGGCCGGGATATCGCGGATGTCAAGGTGCGTCGAGGGCATCAGAGACCGGACTCCTCGGTGCGCACCAGTATCCGGTCGCACTCGGCGCAGCGCAGCACCATGTTCGCCGGCGCCCGGCGGTAGGTGTCGAGGTCGGAGACGTTCAGCTGGAGCTGGCAGCCGCTGCAGCGTCCCGCCTTCAGCGCCGCGGCGCCCAGGCCGGAGGACGCCCGGTACTTCTCGTAGACCGCCAGCAGCGGGGCGGGCACCAAGGCCGCGATGGGCGCGCGGGTCACGCTCAGGTCCTTGGCCTCCTGGCTGAGGCGGGCCACCTGCTCGTCGCGGAGGGCCACCTCGCTGCGCAGGCGCGTCTCGATCTCCGTCTTGCGGGCCGCGATGCGGTCGCGGCGGGCCGCCGCGTCCTCCAGGCGGGCCATGCACTCCAGCTCGTCGTCCTCGAGGTCGGAGATCCGGCGCTTGAGGTGCTCCACCTCGTCATGCAGCGAGCGCAGGATCTTGCCGTCCGTGACCGAGCCGTCGACGATGCGCCTCTCGTCGCGCTCGAGGCGGGCGCGCACCGGCGCAAGGTCCGCCTCGGCCTTGGCCACCGCCACCTGCAGGTCGTCCACCTCGGTCACCGCGAAGATGAGCTCGTCGGTGGCCTGCTGCCGGGAGGCCATCAGCTCGGCGATGGCCTTGTGCTGCGGCAGCGACCTGGCCGTGTGCTGGACCCTTGCCACCTCGGCATCGAGATCCGCGAGCGTGAGCAGCGTGCGTTGATCGACAGGGTCAGCGAGCATCGGACGGTCCTTATCCAGTTGGGTGCCGCCCAGGATACCGGCTGGTGATGCCTCGGGACTCAGAGCGCGAGACGCGTCTTGACCTTCTCCGCCAGCGTGTCGGCGATGCGGCGCGCCTGGTCGTCCGAGGGCGCCTCGACCATGACGCGGACCACGGGCTCGGTGCCGGAGGGCCGCAGCAGCACGCGGCCGGTGTCGCCCAGCTCCCGCGACGCGGCGGCGACGGCCTGCTGCACCCCGGTGTCGATGCCGGCGCGCAGCTTGTCCACGCCGCGCACGTTGATGATGACCTGCGGGAGCACGGTCATCACTGAGGCCAGGTCCTTCAGCGTGCGGCCGGTCTTGACCATCCGGGCCGCCAGGTGCAGGCCCGTGAGGGTGCCGTCGCCGGTGTTGGCGAACTCGTTGATGATCACGTGCCCGGACTGCTCCCCGCCGAGCGCGAACCCGTTGGCGTTCATCGACTCCAGGACGTAGCGGTCCCCCACCTTCGTCTGGTCCACCCGGATGCCGTGCGCGCGCATCGCGTTGATGAGGCCCAGGTTGCTCATGACGGTGGCCACCAGCGTGTCCGAGTGGAGGCGGTGCTCCTCCTTCATGGCGATCGCGAGGATGGCCAGGATGTGGTCCCCGTCACGACGTTGCCCTCGTGGTCCACCGCCAGGCAGCGGTCGGCGTCCCCGTCGAGGGCGATACCGAGGTCCGCCCCCTCCGCCCGGACGCGCGCGATGAGGTCCTCCAGGTGCGTCGAGCCGCAGTCGCGGTTGATGTTGAGGCCGTCCGGCTCGGCGTGGATGGCGATGACGCGCGCGCCCTGGGCGGCGAACGCCTCGGGCGCGGTGGCCGCGGCCGCGCCGTTGGCGCAGTCCACCACCACGGTGAGCCCCTCGAGCGAGGCGTCCTCCCCCAGCGAGCCCACCAGGTGCGCCACGTACCCCTCGACGGCGCCCATGTCGCTGCGGATGCGGCCCACGTCGCCGCCGACGGGGCGGTCCCAGTCCTCGCCCATCCGGGCCTCGATGGCGTCCTCGAGGTAGTCGTCGAGCTTCACCCCGCCCCTGGAGAAGAACTTGATGCCGTTGTCGGGCATGGGGTTGTGGGACGCGGAGATCATCACGCCCAGGTCCGCGTCGAACGCGTTGACCAGATGGGCCACCCCGGGGGTGGGCAGCACGCCGAGGCGCACCACGTCGACGCCGGCCGAGGCAAGGCCCGCGATGACGGCCGCCTCGAGGAACTCGCCGCTCGCGCGAGGGTCGCGGCCGACGAGGGCCACGGGGCGGTGCCCGGCGAAGGCGCCGGCCTCACCCAGGATGTGCGCCGCCGCGACGGAGAGGTCGAGCGCCAGCTCGGCGGTCAGTTCGCTGTTCGCGACGCCACGGACGCCGTCGGTACCAAAGAGTCGTGCCACGCACGAGACAATACAGTCGGCCAAACCGGCCCGACGAATCGCCCCGGGAAGCGGAAAACGCCCACCCCCGTCGAGGGGATGGGCGTTTCCGAAGCGGCTGGGGTCAGCGCTTGCTGTACTGAGGAGCCTTGCGGGCCTTCTTGAGACCAGCCTTCTTGCGCTCCTTGATGCGGGCGTCGCGGGTCAGCATGCCGGCCTTCTTGAGGCCCGGGCGCGAGGCCTCGGTGTCGATCCCGTTGAGGCAGCGGGCCACGCCGAGGCGCAGCGCGCCGGCCTGACCGGTGATGCCGCCGCCGTGGATGCGGGCGATCACGTCGTAGGAGCCGTTGACGCCGGCGACGACGAACGGGTCGCTCACCAGCTGCTGGTGCACCTTGTTGGGGAAGTAGTCCTCGAGGGTGCGGCCGTTGATCGTCCACGTGCCGGTGCCGGGGACGATGCGCACGCGGGCGATGGCCTCCTTGCGACGGCCGGTGGCGGCACCGGGGGCGACGACGGCGGGGCGCACGTCGGAGCCGGCGGCGGCGGCCGGGTTGGCGTCGGAGCGGTACGCGATCTCGCGGTTCTCGTCGTCGACGAAGGGGGTGATCTCGTCGGCGGTGGTCTCGTCGATGTCAGTGGTGGTCATGTGCGTCTCGCTCTCGCTCACTGGGCGATCTGGGTGATCGCGTACGGCTGCGGCCGCTGGGCGGCGTGGGGGTGCTCGGGGCCCGAGTAGACCTTGAGCTTGCTCATCATCTGACGGCTGAGCTTGTTCTTCGGGAGCATCCCCCACACAGCGCGCTCGACGGCGCGACGGGGATCCTTCTCCAGCATGTCGCCGATGGGGACGGTGCGAAGCCCGCCCGGGCGGCCGGAGTGCGTGTAACGCATGGAATCGGTGCGCTTGCTGCCGGAGAGAGCGATCTTGGACGCGTTGACGACGACGACGAAGTCACCGGTGTCCACGTGCGGCGCGAACTGCGGCTTGTGCTTGCCACGCAGGAGGTTGGCGATCTGGACGGCGAGGCGCCCAAGGATCACGTTGTCGGCATCGATGACATGCCAGTCCCGGACGATCTCGCCCGGCTTTGGGGTGTACGTTGACACAATCCCACTTCCATTCGGTTTGCTAACTGATGGGGGTTGCCCGCCGACCGTGCCAGGGCAGGGTCGCAGAACGCGCGCAACAGCTGCCTAGCTTACGTCGAGGCGGCGTGGGCGGGCAAATCAGCTCCGGTGCCGGCGCCCCGCGCCACGAGGGCGATTTGCGGGGGTCCGCCCATTCTGCGCTCACGAGGGGTCTAACGTAAGGCCATGGCCTCAAAGACGAGTCCCCAGATCGCCGTCTCGGCACCCAGTGACGTCCGCAACGTCGTCCTCGTGGGGTCCAGCGGCTCGGGAAAGACAACCCTGTTCGAACATCTTCTGCGCGCCCGCATCGAGGGCTACCGCGGCGAGAAAGACACCCCCGAGAGGGGGGCATCGCTGACGCTGGCCTCGATCCCGACCAACGACGTGCAGATCAACCTCCTCGACGCCCCCGGGCACGCGGAGTACGTCGGCGAGCTGCGGGCGGGCCTCCGGGCCGCCGACGCGGCGATCTTCGTCGTCGCGGCCGGCGAGGACATCGACGCCGGCACCATCGCCCTCTGGCACGAGTGCGCGGACGTCGAGATGCCCCGCATCATCGCCATCACCAAGCTGGACCAGGGCCGCGCAGACTTCGACCTCATGGTCTCCGTGGTCCAGGACACGTTCGGCGAGAACATCATCCCGGCGCTCATCCCCCTCGACATCGGAGGGGAGAACGTCGGCAACCTGTCGCTGCTCAACAAGCGCGCCCACGACTACTCATCGGGAAGCCGGGTGTCGCGGGACGCCACCGAGGAGGAGCTGGCGCTGATCGACGACCGCCGGGCGCCGCTCCTCGAGGCGATCATCACCGAGGTGCAGGACGAGGACCTGATGGAGCGCTACCTCGAGGGCGAGGAGCTCGCGGCCGAGGAGGTGCACGCGGCGCTGCTGGCCGCCGTCGAGTCGGGCAGGTTCTTCCCCGTGCTCCCGGCCCACACCACGTCGGACAAGGGCACGGAGGAGCTGCTGCGCTGGATCGAGCGCGGGTTCCCCGCCCCCGCGTCGCACCACATCCCGCCGATCACCACCCCCAACGGCGCCACGCTCCCGGCGCCGTCGTGCGACCCGGACGGCCCGCTCGTGGCGCAGGTGATCCGCACCACGTCGGACAACTTCGCCGGCCGCACCAGCCTGGTGCGCATCTTCAGCGGCTCGCTCAAGGTCGACGACGTGGTCCACGTCTCCGGCCACCGTGAGCTGTTCGGCGGCGAGGCCGATCCCATGCACCCCGATCACGACGACGACGAGCGCATCGGGCCGATGAGCGTCACGCTCGGCGGCGAGATCGTCGCGAAGCCCGTGGCGATCGCGGGTGAGATCGTCGCGGTCACCCGGCTCTCGAAGGCCGAGACCGGGGACACCCTCTCCGATCCGGCCCGGCCGGCGCTGCTGCCGCCGTGGGCGCTGCCCTCGCCGCAGCTGCCGGTGGCCATCCACGCCGCCAGCCGCGGCGACGAGGACAAGCTCGCCTCGGCGCTGCACCGCCTCGCGCTGGAGGACCCGACGGTGCACCTCGAGCGCAACGCCGACACCGAGCAGCAGCTGCTCTGGGTCATGGGGCAGGCCCACAAGGACCTGCTGCTGTCGCGGCTCCGCGAGCGCTACCAGGTGGGCTTCCAGGAGGAGCCGGTGCGGGTGGCGCTGCGGGAGACGTTCGTGTCGCCGTCGAAGGGGAAGGGCCGCCACGTCAAGCAGTCCGGCGGGCACGGCCAGTTCGCCGTGTGCGACATCGAGGTGGAGCCTCTCCCCCGCGGCGGCGGCTTCGAGTTCGTGGACAAGGTGGTGGGCGGCTCGGTCCCGCGCGCCTACATCGGCTCCGTGGAGAAGGGCCTCGAGCAGCAGCTCGCGCACGGCACCACGTTCGGGATGCCCATGGTGGACGTGCGGGTCACCCTGTACGACGGCAAGTCGCACTCCGTGGACTCCTCCGACATGGCGTTCCAGGTGGCCGGCCAGCTCGCCCTCCGCGACGCCGCCGGCCCCGGGAAGGTGGGGCTGCTGGAGCCCATCGACCGGGTCAGGGTCACGGCCGGCGACTCGTTCATGGGCGCCGTCCTGACCGATCTCGCCGGCAGGCGGGCCCAGGTGCAGGGCAGCGACCTCGACGGCCACGGCCACGCCACCATCGAGGCCCTCGTCCCCCAGAGCGAGCTGGTCAGCTACCCCATCGACCTGCGCGGCGTCGCGCAGGGCACGGGCAGCTTCACCCGCGAGTTCCACGGCTACGAGCTGATGCCTCAGGAGCTCTGGCCGAAGCAGTAGCACCAGGCGCCGTGCCGGCCGCGCGTCCCGCTCAGGGGCGCGCGGCCGGTCCGCGTCCGAGGAGTCCACGGGCCGCGTCGAGCAGCGCGTCGGCCACGTCCCGCTTGCTGCCGGAGGCCTCCGCGATCACCTCGTCGCGGGCGTCGAGGAACAGCAGCCGGTTCTCCGCCACCTCGAAGCCCTTGTCCCAGCCCACCTCGTTGACGGCGAGCAGGTCCACGTCCTTGCGCCTGCGCTTCCTGACCGCCCGCCGCAGCAGCTCCTCGCCGGTGGCCGTCTCGGCCGCGAACGCCACGACCAGCTGCCCGGGGCGCCGCCGGGCCGCCAGCCCCGCGACGATGTCCTCGTTCTCCACGAGCGTCAGCACCGGCGGGGCGCCCGCCTCCTTGGTGAGCTTGCCTTCGGAGACCTCGGCCACGCGGTAGTCGGCCACGGCTGCGGCCATGATCACCAGGTCGGCCGCCTCGGCGAGCTCGCGCATCACCGCGGACAGTTCCGCGGCCGAGCCCGCCTCCACGATCTCCACCCCAGGCCGTCGCGCGTCCCGGAGGACCTCGCCGTCGATGTTGCAGGCGGCGAGCAGCACGCGCGCCCCACGGTCGGCCGCGGCGACGGCGAGCGCCACCCCCTGGCGGCCGCTGGAGCGGTTGCCCAGGTAGCGCACCGGGTCGATCGGCTCCCGGGTACCGCCCGCCGAGACGGCCACCGTCACGCCGTCGAGATCTGCCGGCGCGGGGGTCAGGAGCCGCACGGCGGCCGCATGGATGTCCTCCGGCTCGCTCATGCGGCCAGGCCCGGAGTCGCCGCCGGTGAGGGGGCCGTCGGCGGGCCCGACGATGTGTACGCCCCGCGCGGCGAGGGTGGCCACGTTGGCCGCCGTCGCCGGGTGCAACCACATCTCGGTGTGCATGGCGGGCGCGATGAGCACCGGCGCGCCGGTGGCGAGCAGCGTGGTGCCGAGCAGGTCTGAGGCGAGCCCGGCCGCCATGGCGGCGATCGTGTTGGCGGTGGCGGGCGCGACCACCACCAGGTCCGCGCGCCGGCCGAGCGCCACGTGGCGGACCTCGGGCACGTCGTCGTGCACGGACGTGGTCACCCGGTTGCGCGAGATGGCCTCCCAGGTGGGCCGCCCGACGAACCGGAGTGCGTCGTCGGTGGGGACGACGTGCACCTCGTGCCCGTCGAGCACGAAGAGGCGGACGAGCTGAACTGCCTTGTAGGCGGCGATGCCGCCCGTGACTCCCACGACGATGACCATGCGCCCGATTCTCCCAGGCAGGGGGCCCGCGGCACAGCCGATCGGGGTTCGCGCCGCGGGTACTGTTCCAGGCATGTGCACAGTGGTGATCCGGGTGCCCGAGCCGGGGGCAGGCCCTGTCCGCGTGCTGGCGGTCCGCGACGAGGACCCGGCACGCCCCTGGCGCCCGTTGGGCGCGTGGTGGCCCCGCCTCCCCCGCGTCCGCGGGGTGCTCGACGAGCTGGCCGGCGGCGCCTGGCTGGCCGCCGACGACGCGCGCCTGTCGGTGCTCCTCAACAGGGCCGGCGGCGCGGACGTGCCGGTGCCCACCTCGCGGGGGTCGCTCGTGCTGGACTCGCTGGCCGGGCTCCCCCTGCCCAGTCCCCTGACCACGCTCGGGTTCAACCTCGTGGAGGCCCATGCTGCCGGCGCGCGGGTCACGTCATGGGAGGGCGGGGAGCCCAGGATCGCGGACCTCAGCCCGGGCACGCACATGGTGGCCCACGACGACGTCGACGACCCGGCGACGCCGAGGATCGCGTCGTGGCTCCCGGAGTTCGCCGCCACCCCCACAGATGACGGGGCGTCCAGCCCCTGGTGGGAGGCGTGGCTGGGGGTCCTGGCGGAGTCGGCCGGGCTGGAGGCCACCGACGACCGCGCGATCATCCGCGACAACCGCCCGCACGGCTACCCCACCCTCAGCCTGCTCGTCGCCGTCGCCTCCCTGGACCCGTCCGGGGTGGCCGTGACCACCGGCACCCTCGCCAGGCCGGGGCGGTGGAACCACCCCGACCTGTGAGGGCGGGTGTCAGAAGATGGTGCCGTTGTCCACAATCTGCTTGCCGAACGGGAAGCACGTGACGGGGATCATCTTGAGGCTCACGTAGGCGTTGGCGATGCCGACGATGGTGAGGGTCTGCGCCAGGGCGGCGGCCACGTGCGCCAGGGCGAGCCACCATCCGGCGATGACGAACCACAGCACGTTCATGATCGCCGAGCCGGCGCCGGCCTCCGGCCGCCTCGTGACGCTGCGGCCGAACGGCCACAGCACGTAGTTGGCCATCCTGAAGGACGCGACGCCGGCCGGGATGGTGATGATGAAGATGCAGGCGATCACGCCGGCGACGAAGTAGCCGAGGGCGAGCCAGAACCCGCCGAAGACGACCCAGATGATGTTGAGCAGTGTGCGCATGTTTCTCCTTGTAGCGCGGCCGACACTGACAAGCGTATGCGCCTGGGCCAGGGCCCGTGGGGCGGGCGGCCCGAGGCCACTAGAGTGGTCCGGTGGATCCGTTGCCTCCCCGCCTGCACCGCGACGTGGTGAGCTTCGTGCGTCGGAGCGCCCGCATGAACGAGTCCCAGGCCAGGTCCTGGGAGCGGCACCGGGGCGCCTACGTCGTCGAGGTGCCCCGCGGCGAGCTCTCCACCTCCATCGCCGAGGGCGCCACCGTCGACTGGGCGGACGAGTTCGGGCGCCGGGCCCCGATCATCGTGGAGATCGGCTCCGGCGCCGGCGACTCGCTCGTCCCCATGGCCGCGGGCCGCCCCGGGGCCAACGTGGTGGCGTTCGAGGTGTTCGAGCCCGCCGTCGCCTCCACGCTGGGGAAGATCGACCGCGCAGGGCTGACCAACGTGCGGATGGTCGTCGCCGACGGCGCCCAGGGCCTGGAGCAGCTCTTCGAGGACGGCTCCGTCAGCGAGCTCTGGACCTTCTTCGCCGACCCGTGGCACAAGAAGCGCCACCACAAGCGGCGCCTCGTGGGCCCGGACTTCGCAGACGTGGTCACGGCCAAGCTCGAACCGGGCGGCCTGTGGCGGCTCGCGACGGACTGGGAGGACTACGCGCTGTGGATGCGGGAGCATCTCGACGACGCCCCGGGGCTCGTCAACGAGCACGACGGCTGGGCGCCCCGCCTGGCGGAGCGCCCGCTGACCAAGTACGAGTCGAGAGGGCTGGCGGCCGGGCGTCACGTCTTCGACCTGACCTACCGGAGGGTTGATGCGGCTCAGGATTGACCTCGCCTACGACGGCACCGAGTTCCACGGCTGGGCCACCCAGCCGGGGCTGCGGACCGTGCAGGAGGTCCTCGAGGAGAGGATCGGCCAGCTCCTCCGCCTTCCCGGGCAGCCCACGCTGGTGGTCGCCGGCCGCACCGACGCGGGCGTGCACGCCCGCGGCCAGGTCTGCCACGTCGACGTCCCCCTCCCGGAGGACGCGGCCGTCGTCGCCGAGCTCTACCGCCGGCTCCGCCGGGCACTCCCCAGGGATGTGACGGTCAAGTCCGTCCGCCGCGCCCCCGAGGGGTTCGACGCCCGCTTCTCCGCGCTCTGGCGCCGCTACTGCTACCGCGTGATCGCGGCCGAGACCCCCCCGGACCCGCTCATGCGCCGCCACGTCGTGCCGCTGCGCCACGGCCTGGACCTGGAGGCGTTCAACGGGGCCGCCGCGACACTCCTGGGCCTGCGGGACTTCGCGCCCTTCTGCAAGCCACGCGACGGGGCCACCACTATCCGCGATCTCCGGGAGCTCAGCGCCACCAGGCTGGACGACGGCACGATCGAGATCCATCTCCTCGCCGACGCCTTCTGCCACTCGATGGTCCGCTCCCTCGTCGGGGCGCTGTCGGCCGTCGCGGCGGGCCGGCGCGACCTCGCCTGGCTGGGGCAGGTCGCATCCTCGCGCGCGCGGCACGGCGAGGTGCTGGTGATGCCGGCCCGCGGCCTGACCCTGGAGGAGGTCGGCTACCCCGCCGACGAGGACCTCGCCGCCCGCGCCGTCGCCTCCCGGGCCGTGCGCACCCTGGAGGACGCGTGAGCTACTACTTCCACACCCCGGAGGGTCCGGTCAACACGCGCCGGATCACCGCGACCATCTTCGGCCACGACCTCACCTTCACCACGGCGGGAGGGGTGTTCTCGGGGTCGCGGCTGGACCCCGGGACCGCCATCCTGCTGCGCACCTTCGAGCCTCCCCAGCACGGGCATCTCCTCGACCTCGGATGCGGCTTCGGCCCCATCGCGGTGGGCCTGGCCGTGGCCGGGCCCGCGGTCACCGTCGACGCCGTCGACGTCAACGCGCTCGCCGTGGAGCTCACCGCGGTCAACGCCGCCGAGGCGGGCGTCGCGGACCGCGTCCGGGCCACCGCGCCCGAGGCCGTGCCCCCGGACACCGCCTACGCCCAGATCTGGTCCAATCCCCCCATCCGCATCGGCAAGGACGCCCTCCACGCCCTCCTCCTCACCTGGCTGCCGCGGCTCGCGCCCGACGGCGTGGCCCGGATGGTGGTGAGCAAGAACCTGGGCGGAGACTCGCTGCAGAGCTGGCTCATCGACCAGGGCTACCCCACGGAGAGGGTGGCCTCCGCCAAGGGCTTCCGCATCCTCGAGGTCTCCCCAGGGCGCTCGGGAACCGCCCCTTCGGCCTCCTGAAACCTCCCCGACGCCCGCGCGGCGTGGCAGGCTGAGCCCGTGGAAGGGAGCAGCATGCACAAGCCCGCCCTGCAGCTGACGTTCGACGCCGCGTCCCCCCGGACGCTCGGCCTGTTCTGGATCGAGGTGCTCGGCTACGCCGTCGATCCGCCCCCAGGGGGGAGCATGGGATCGACGGAGGACACGGTCGCCGCCTGGCTCGAGTTCCTCGCCGCCACCGGCCTCCCCGAGGAGCGCTGGGACGACGCCTTCGTGATCGTCGATCCCGACGGCGTGCGCCCCCGCATCTACATCCAGAAGGTGCCGGAGCCCAAGACCGCGAAGAACCGGCTCCACATCGACGTGCGAGCCGCGCCCGGCCTCCGCGGCGAGGAGCGGATGGCGGCCCTCGAGGTGGAGGCGGCACGCCTCGTCGCCCTGGGCGCGACGCGCGTCGAGAGGTTCGAGCCGGACCCGCCCATGAGCCACGGCTTCATCGTCATGCGCGACCCCGAGGGCAACGAGTTCTGCCTCGACTGACCCACGCCCACGCATGACGGTAGGGGCCCAGGCGCCGCCGACCTGACGTGATGACCGGGGCGATCCCCGGACTCCCCGGCATAGTTGAAGCACAAACTATCGTTCCGGCATAGGATGACACTGTCAGCGCGCCCCAGGCGCGAACCGTTCAGCTGAAGGAGTGAGCTATGACCTACACCCTCCCCGATCTCGACTACGACTACAGCGCTCTCGCGCCGCACATCGCCCCCGAAATCATGGAGCTGCACCACAGCAAGCACCATGCCGCCTACGTCAAGGGCATCAACGACGCCCTCGAGCAGCTCGCCGCCGCCCGCGAGAAGGGTGACCTGGGCGCGGTCAACAAGCTGAGCAAGGACGCCGCCTTCCACCTCGGCGGCCACATCAACCACTCGGTGTTCTGGAAGAACATGTCGCCCGAGGGCGGGGACCGCCCCGACGGCGAGCTCGCCGCGGCGATCGACGAGTTCTTCGGCGGGTTCGAGGGGTTCCAGAAGCACTTCAACGCGGTGGCCAACGGCATCCAGGGCTCCGGTTGGTCGATGCTGGTGTGGGACACCCTCGGCCGGCGGATGAACATCAACCAGCTGTTCGACCAGCAGGGCAACCTGCCCGCCGGGCAGATCCCGCTGCTGCAGCTCGACATGTGGGAGCACGCCTTCTACCTGCAGTACAAGAACGTCAAGGGCGACTACGTCAACGCCTGGTGGAACGTGGTCAACTGGGCCGATGTCACCGAGCGCTTCGCCAAGACGAAGGCGGCCTCGGCCGCGCTGGCCTGACGCTCGGCCGCACGCGAAGGGGCCCCGGGGATTCGTCCCCGGGGCCCCTTGGCGCGTGTCGGGCTCAGTCCAGCAGCGTGCGGTCCGAGAGGGCCGCGCCCTTGATCTTGGAGAACTCCTCGAGCAGGTGCTCGGCGGTGATGGACTTCTTCGCGGCCTCGTCGACCTCGAGGACCACCCTGCCCTCGTGCATCATGATCAGCCGGTTGCCCAGCTCGATGGCCTGGTGCATGTTGTGGGTCACCATGAGCGTGGTGAGCCGGTGCCTGGCCACCGCCTCCCCCGTCAGGCGGGTGATCAGCTCCGCCCGGGACGGGTCGAGGGCGGCGGTGTGCTCGTCGAGCAGCAGGATCGACGGCTGCGCGTAGGTGGCCATGAGCAGGCTCAGCGCCTGTCGCTGACCGCCCGAGAGCATGCCGACGCGCATCTGCAGCCGGTCCTCCAGCCCGAGCTCCAGGGTGGTCAGCGCCTCACGGTACAGCGCCCGCTTCGGCTTGGTCACCGCCATCCCGAGGCCGCGACGCTTTCCGCGCTCGAAGGCGATGGAGAGGTTCTCCTCGATGGTGAGGTGGGGCGACGTCCCGGCCATGGGGTCCTGGAACACGCGGGCCACCCACCTGGCCCGCCGGTGCTCGGGCATCTTCGTGACCTCGCGGTCGTCGATGAGTACCCGGCCGCTCTCGGGCAGGTACCTGCCCGCGACCACGTTGAGCATGGTGGACTTGCCCGCCCCGTTGGAGCCGATGACCGTGACGAAGTCGCCCTCGTGGAGCGTGAGCGTCAGGTTGTCGAGCGCGACCCGCTCGTTGACGGTGCCGGGGAAGAAGCGCTTGGTGACTCCTGCGAGCTTGAGCATCAGGCGGCCGCCCCTTCTGTGAGGGCCTTGGCGCGCCTGCGCTGCGACCGCAGCCGGCGCAGCGGCCCCCAGGCCGGAAGCACCAGGGCGAGCACCACGAGCACCGCCGAGACGAGCTTCATGTCGTTGGGGTTGAATCCATTGTTGAGCGCGATCTGGATGACGCCCCGGTAGAGCACCGAGCCGAGCGCCGCGGCCATGACGGCCTGCCACACCGCGGTGAGCCCGAAGATCGCCTGGCCGACGATGACCGAGGCCAGGCCGGCGACGATGAGGCCGATGCCCATCGAGATGTCGGAGAAGCCCTGGTACTGCGCCACCAGCGTGCCGCAGAGCGCCACGAGACCGTTGGACAGCATCAGCCCCACGATCTTCGTGGTCCCGGTGTTGATGCCCTGGGACTGGGCCATCAGCTCGTTGTCGCCCGTGGCCCGCATGCCCACGCCGTAGCTGGTTCCCAGGAACCAGTAGACGAGTGCGCCGATGACGAAGACGACGACGGCGAAGATCGCCACCGACGCCCACGTGCCCAGCACCCCCTCGGCGCGGAGGCCGGAGAACAGCGTGTCCTGCCGCAGGAGCGGCACATTGGCCTTGTTGCCCATGATGCGCAGGTTGATCGAGTACAGCGCGATCTGGGTGAGGATGCCCGCCAGCAGCGGGTTGATCTTCCCCCACACGTGCAGCAGCCCGGTGACGGCGCCGGCGATCATGCCGGCCACCACCCCCGCCGCCATCGCGAGCGCGATCGGGGCACCGCTCACGATGAGGATGGCGCAGGTGGCCGCCCCCGTCGTGAACGAGCCGTCCACCGTGAGGTCCGGGAAGTCCAGAACCCGGTAGGTGAGGTACACCCCCAACGCCATGACGGCGTAGAGGAGTCCGATCTCGAACGCGATGATCATGGGCTCAGGCCTCGTCGGTCAGAACTGCTTGGTGGCGCGCGAGACGATGCTCTCGGGCAGGGTCAGGCCCTGCTTCTCCGCGGCGGCAGGGTTGACGAACAGGTCGAACTCGGTCTGCGTCTCCACCGGGATCTCGGAGGCGGGCGTGCCCTCGAGGAGCTTGAGGAAGACGGCCGCTGCGTCCTTGCCCTGCTGGGTGTAGTTGACCGACAGGCCGGCGGCGGCGCCGCGCTCCATCGTCGACTCGTCGGAGGCGAAGACGGGCGTCTGCTTCTGCTCGGCCACCTGGATCAGCGACTCGGCCGCAGAGACGACGGTGTTGTCGGTGGGGATGAGGTAGGCGTCGACGTCGAGCGACTCGGCCGCCTGCTGCACCTCGGAGGAGTTGGTGACTGTCGCCTTCTTGATCTCCATGCCCATGTCGGCGGCGGCCTTCTCGGCCTCGGCCACCTGGACCTCGGAGTTGACCTCGCCGGAGGAGTAGACGATGCCGACGGAGGCCACCTCGGGAAGCGCCTCCTTGATCAGCTCGAGCTGCTCCTTCATCGGGTTGAGGTCCGAGACGCCGGTGATGTTGGCGTCGGGGGCATCCCAGGAGGCGACGAGGCCGGCGGCGACCGGGTCCGTCACGGCGGCGAACACGATCGGGCGATCGGTGATCACGTTGGCCAGCGACTGGGCGGTGGGCGTGGCGATGGCGAGGAAGCCGTCGTAGTCCGAGGATGCGAAGGTGTTGGCGATGTTGGTCAGCGTCGACTGGTCGCCCTGCGCGTTCTGAAGGTCGAACTCCACGTTCTCCCCCTCGACGTAGCCCGCCTCGGCCAGCGCGTCGATGAATCCCTGCTGCGCGGCGTCGAGCGCCGGGTGCGACACGATGGTGGCCACACCCACCTTGATCGACTCGGGCGCGGCCGGGCCGGAGGCCGAGCTGGACGCGGCCGTGGCGTCAGCGGAGGCCGACGTCGACGGGGTCGTGCCGGCGCAGGCGGTGAGGGCGAGGGCGCCGACGGCGCCGATCGCGAGTGCCTTGAGCTTCATGATTCTCCTTGGAAACTGGTTCGCAGGTGGCTAAGCCTAGTGACGGCGCGCCGGCCGCCGGCGCGCGGTCCACGTCAGTAGGTGATGTCGGCCTCGGCCAGCACGTCGTCGGGGATGGTGTGGCCCATGCGCTCGGCCGCCGCGGGGTTGACCACCAGCTGCAGGCTCTCCTGCAGCTCCACTGGCGTGCCGGCCGGGTCCGCGCCCTCGATGATGCGGGCGATGATGCCGGCCGTCTGCAGCCCTTGGGCCTTGTAGTCGGTGGCGAGCGCGGCCGCGGCGCCGCGCTGGACCGAGTCCGGGTCCGAGGTGACGAGGAGCCGCTGCCGCTGCTCGGCCACCTGGATCATGGACTCCATCGCGGAGACCACGGTGTTGTCGACCAGGACGAAGTAGGCGTCGACGTCGAGCGACTCGGCGGCCTGCTGCACCTCGGACGAGTTGGTGATGGTGGCCGTCTTCACCTCGATGCCGAGATCTGCCCCGGCCTCGACGGCGGCCTCGGCCTGGACCTGAGCGTTGACCTCGGCCGAAGAGTAGACGATGCCGACGGTCTTCACGTCGGGCATGATCCGCTGGATCACCGCGAGCTGCTCGTCGGTGGGCAGCTGGTCGCTCGTGCCGGTCACGTTGCCCCCAGGGTTGTCCATCGACTCCACGAGCCCCGCCGCGACGGGATCGGTCACCGAGGCGAACACGATGGGGCGGTCCTGGATCACCTGGGCGAGGGCCTGGGCCGGTGGGGTGGCGAGAGCCACGAAGAGGTCCTTGTCGGATGCCGCGAAGGTGTTGGCGATGTTGGCCAGCGTGGCCTGGTCCCCCTGCGGATTCTGGAAGTCCAGCGTGAGGTTCTCACCCTCCACGTAGCCCGCCTCTGCCAGTCCCTCCCGGATGCCCTCGTAGACCTGGTCGAGCGAGGGGTGGGAGACGATCGTCACCGCGCCGATGGAGACGCTCGGCTTCGACGCCTCGCTCCCGGGCGCTCCGCTGTCCGTCGCCGGCACGCTCGAGGTCCCGGTCGCGCACCCGCCCACCAGCAGGCTCAGGGCCAGGGCCGCGCCCACAACTGCTTTCCGCACCATCGCGTCTCCTCCTTCGATGTCGCCCCACCTTATCGGCGCCGCTCCGACGGGCCGCAACCGGGGCGTCGGGCACAGGCCCCGGGAATGCGGAAAGGGCCCCGCTGCGGGGGCCCTTTCCGGTGTGCGCCTTACTTGGCGTCGGTCTCCTCGACGGCTGCCTCGTCCGCGGCTGCCTCGTCCGCGGGAGCCTCCTCCGCGACCTCGGTCTCCTCGACCTCAACCTCGTCGGCCGGGGCCTCCTCGGCAGCGGCCGGGGTCTCCTCGGCCTTCGCCACGGGCTGCTCCGCGGCCTTCTTGGCCTTGGGCCTGGCCACGACGGGCTCGGTGATGATCTCGATCACGGCGAGGGGGGCGTTGTCGCCCTTGCGGTTGCCGATCTTGGTGATGCGGGTGTAGCCACCCTCACGACCCTCGAGCGACGGCGCGATCTCGTCGAACAGGCGACGGACGACGTCCTTGTCCGTGACGGAGGCGAGCACGAGACGACGGGCGTGCAGGTCTCCCCGCTTGGCCTTCGTCAGCAGCTTCTCCGCCAGCGGCTGCACGCGGCGGGCGCGGGTCTCCGTGGTGGTGATCCGGCCGTGGTCGAACAGCTGGGTGGCAAGGTTGCGCAGGATGATGCGCTCGTGGGTCGGGCTGCCGCCCAGACGAGCGCCCTTGGTTGGCTTGGGCATGAGTTAAGAGTCTCCAGAGATAGTGCGGTGGGCGGTCAGTACTGCTCGGTCTCGGCGAAGTCAGCGTCTTCGTCGTTGTCCTCGTCGTAGCGCTCGATGGCCTGCATCGGATCGAAGCCGGGGTTCGAGTCGCGGAGCGCGAGGCCGAGGCCGGCCAGCGTCTCCTTGACCTCGTCGATCGACTTGGAGCCGAAGTTGCGGATGTCGAGCAGGTCTTCCTCGCTGCGGGCCACGAGCTCGCCCACGGTGTGGATGCCCTCGCGCTTGAGGCAGTTGTAGGACCGGACCGACAGCTCGAGATCCTCGACGGGGAGGTTGAGGGACTCGGCGATCTGCTCGTCGACGGGCGACGGGCCGATCTCGATGCCCTCGGCGTCGACGTTGAGCTCGCGGGCCAGGCCGAAGAGCTCGACCAGCGTGCGGCCGGCGGAGGCCATCGCGTCGCGCGGGGCGATCGACGGCTTGGTCTCCACATCGATGATCAGGCGATCGAAGTCGGTGCGCTGCGCGACACGGGTGGCCTCGACCTTGTAGGTGACCTTGAGCACCGGGGAGTAGATCGAGTCCACGGGGATGCGGCTGATCTCGGCGTCAGGGTTCTTGTTCTGCACGCTGGACACGTAGCCGCGTCCGCGCTCGACGACGAGCTCCATTTCGAGCTTGCCGTTCTCGTTGAGCGTGGCGATGTGCAGCTCCGGGTTGTGGATCTCCACACCGGCCGGGGGCTGGATGTCGCCCGCGGTGACGGTGCCGGCGCCGGCCTTGCGGAGGTACATGACCACCGGCTCGTCCTCCTCCGACGAGAGCACGAGGCCCTTGAGGTTGAGGATGATCTCGGTGACGTCCTCGACGACGCCGGTGAGGGTGGAGAACTCGTGCTGGTTGCCCTCGACCTTGATGCTGGTCACGGAGGCGCCCGGGATGGACGACAGGAGGGTGCGACGCAGCGAGTTGCCGAGGGTGTAGCCGAAGCCGGGCTCCAACGGCTCGATGACGAACCGCGAACGGAACTCGGAGACGACGTCCTCGGCGAGGGTGGGGCGCTGTGCAATGAGCATTTTCGGTGATCCTTCCCGCACCAACCGCTATCTGATGGTGCGAATGTGGCCGCAGGGCCGGGTGGCGCCGGAGACCGGCCGGATCGCTCCGGCCGATCTCCGGCCCTGGGTTTTACTTCGAGTAGAGCTCGACGATCATCTGCTCCTGGACGTCCACCACGATCTGCTCGCGGACGGGGAGCTGATGCACGAGGATGCGCATCCGGTTGGGGCGGGCCTCCAGCCATGCGGGGACCGTGCGGTCGCCGTGGGTCTCACGGGCGATGACGAACGGGGTCATGGTCAGCGACTTCTCGGCCACGTCGATGATGTCGTGCGCGCGGACGCGGTACGACGGGATGTTCACGCGCTGGCCGTTGACCAGGAAGTGGCCGTGGACCACGAGCTGGCGGGCCTGACGGCGGGTCGACGCGAAGCCGGAGCGGTACACGACGTTGTCGAGACGCGACTCGAGGATCTGGAGCAGACGGTCACCGGTCTTGCCGGGGTGACGGTCGGCCTCCTCGTAGTAGCGGCGGAACTGCTTCTCCAGCACGCCGTAGGCGAAGCGGGCCTTCTGCTTCTCCTTGAGCTGCAGCGAGTACTCGGAATCCTTCGTGCGGCCGCGGCCGTGCACACCCGGGGGGTACGGACGGCGCTCGAAGGCCTTGTCGTTGCCAACCAGGTCGGTCCCGAGGCGACGAGACTTCTTGGTCAAAGGGCCGGTGTAACGAGCCATAATCTTGCTAGTCCTTCTTCTCTCTCAGGCGATCAGACGCGACGGCGCTTGGGCGGACGGCAGCCGTTGTGCGGCGTCGGGGTCACGTCGGAGATGGCACCCACCTCGAGGCCGACGGCCCCGAGCGAGCGGATCGCGGTCTCACGGCCGGAGCCGGGACCCTTGACGAACACGTCGACGCGCTTCATGCCGTGCTCCATGGCACGGCGGCCGGCGGCCTCGGCGGCCATCTGCGCGGCGAACGGGGTCGACTTGCGGGAGCCCTTGAAGCCGACGGTGCCGGCGGAGGCCCAGGCGATCACAGCACCCGTGGGATCGGTGATCGAGATGATGGTGTTGTTGAAGGTGCTCTTGATATGCGCCTGGCCGGCGAGCACATTCTTCTTTTCCTTGCGGCGCACCTTGGTCTTGGCGGCGGCCGCCTTGCGGCTTGCAGTAGCCATTGAGTCTTTCTCCTAAGTCCTGCAGAGGGGCGCGGGTTAGCGCGCCTTCTTCTTGCCAGCGACGGCCTTCTTCTTGCCCTTGCGAGTGCGCGCGTTGGTGCGCGTGCGCTGACCACGGACCGGCAGACCACTGCGGTGGCGACGGCCCTGGTAGTTGCCGATCTCGACCTTGCGGCGGATGTCGGCGGCGACGGTACGACGGAGGTCACCCTCGATCTCGTACTGGCCTTCGATGTGGTCGCGCAGGGCGACGAGCTGGTCCTCCGTGAGCTGGTGGACTCGGATGTCGCCACTGATGCCAGTGGCGGCGAGGGTCTCGGCGGCGCGGGTCTTCCCGACGCCGAAGATGTAGGTGAGTGCGACTTCCAGGCGCTTTTCGCGCGGGAGGTCAACACCAACGAGGCGTGCCATCAGGCGGTTACCTTTCTTAAGTTTCCGGTCCTGGCCCACTGGTGAGCCCGGTCGAGGACCGCGAAGGTGTGTGGCGTGACGCGTCCCCGTCGCCTGTGGTGCTGTGCTGCACCGACGGGGCCCTGGCCTTCGCCCAGGGGTTGGGGACCCGGGAGGGTCCTTGCGTTCACGTTGTTTGAAGTTGTCGGCGGAGTGGGCGATCGACCCGTCCCGCGGTGTTCTGCGTACCAGTGGCCCGGAGGCCCCTGGTCAGCCCTGGCGCTGCTTGTGGCGAGGGTTCTCGCAGATCACCATCACACGACCGTGCCGGCGGATGACCTTGCACTTGTCGCAGATCTTCTTGACGCTCGGCTGAACCTTCATCGAGCAACCTTTTCAATCAGCGACTGGGAGCGCGGACGCGCCCAATCTTGTGGTGGATGAGCTTGGTCGGAGATGCTGGACATGCGGACATGTCCGGGCACAGACGACCGACGCACCACTCTACGCGACGAGTGGGCGGGATACCAAAACGGGGACGCCCGCCGCAAGTGCCGGGCCGACAAGGCATGGGGCGTCGGCTGCGGGCACGAAAAAAGGGCGCCGCCGGGTTCCGGCGATGCCCTTCTCCTGGGGGTGCGTCGTGCCGCACCGCTCACTTGTGACGGTAGACGATGCGTCCGCGCGTCAGGTCGTAGGGGGACAGCTCGACCACGACGCGGTCCGCGGGCAGGATGCGGATGTAGTGCTGGCGCATCTTGCCGCTGATGGTCGTGAGGACCTTGTGGCCGTTGGCCAACTCCACGCGGAACATCGCGTTGGGCAGGGCCTCGACCACGGTGCCCTCGAGCTCGAGGGCTCCTTCTTTCTTCGCCATGTACTCTCTCTCGTTGCGCCGGCCCGCCCCATGCGCGCCGGTTAGTACCAATCGGCTATTCTACGCCGCGCGCCCGGCAAGGCCAAACGTCGCGGGCGGCGGCCGATCGCTACCCTGTGACCATGAGCTACTTCGTGGTCCAGTACACCTACACCGACGACCCCCGGGCCCTGGACGCGGAGCGGCCGGCGCATCGGGCCTACCTCTCGTCGCTGCTCGACTCTGCGCTGGTGGCCAGCGGTCCGTACGTCGGCAGCGATCTCCCCGGCGCCCTGCTCATCTTCAACGGGGACTCGGTCACCGAGATCGAGGAGCTTCTGGACGAGGATCCCTTCTGGACGGCCGAGCTGATCGCCGAGCGCTCCATCGAGGAGTGGAACCCGGTCCTGGGTTCGCTGGCCTGATCCCCTGCTACCCCCCGACGAGCGCCGATATCGACGGGTGGGCCGCAGCGTAGCCGTCGAGGAGGGCCTTCCCGAGCCGTGGTGACCCCACCAGCGGATGGATGGAGAATCCCTCCCAGGCCTTCTCCCGGCTCCCCGTCAGGGCCGCCTCCGCGATGGCCTGCTCCGAGGCGCGGAGGCTGCTCATCTGACCCAGCTGCTGGAGGGTGAGCGGGGCGACCGGGAGGGGGTGGACGCCCTGTCCGTCGGCGACGCAGCCGACCTCCACCACCACGTCGTCCGGCAGCTCCGGGATGATGCGGCGCGTGCCGGTGCCGTTGGCGACGTCCAGGATCATCCGCTCCGGCTCACCGGTGGCCAGGGCGGTCATGAGGCGGAGGGCCACCTCCTGGTAGCCGCCGCCGGCCACGTCCTCGTCGTGCCTGGCCTCGTCGCCCTCGCGGGCCTCCGCCATGTAGGTGGCCTCCCGCTCGTGGAGGGCCTCCTGCCAGAGGGCCAGGGGCGAATCGCAGCAGGCCACGTCCTCGTAGAAGCGCCCCTGCTGGCGGTTGAGGTACTGGCCCCGGGTCTCTCCGGCCGCGCGGACGGAGCGGACGGCCTCGTCGGTCTTCCAGTAGTAGTAGAGGTACTCGTTGGGCAACGCTCCCATCGCCCGAACCCAGTCCTTGCCCAGGAGCCGCGCCTCCTCGATGTGCTCCAGCGAGTCGTCCGAGGCGAGGAGCCCGGGGAGCCGGTCCACGCCGTCGACGCTCACCGAGCGCAGCCAGCCCAGGTGGTTGAGGCCCACGTAGTCGTACTCGACGCGGTGCCGGTCGTGCTCGAGGGAGACGCCCAGCAGCCGCGACACCCGACGCACGAGGCCGATCGGGGTGTCACAGATCCCCACGACCCGCTCCCCCAGCACCGCGCGCATCGCCTGCGTGACGATGCCCGCCGGGTTGGTGAAGTTGATCGTCCACGCCTGGGGGGCCACCTCGGCGATGACCTCGGCCACGTGACGCATCACGGGCACGGTCCGCAGCGCGTAGGCCAGGCCTCCGGGCCCGACCGTCTCCTGGCCCAGCAGGCCCAGCTCGAGGGCGACCCGCTCGTCGACGATGCGCCCCTCCGCGCCGCCGACCCGGATCGCGGCGAAGACGAAGTGCGCGCCGGCCAGCGCGTCGCGCAGGTCGGTGGTGACGCGCAGCCGCGGCGGACCGGTCAGTTGCCTCGCGCGCTCCGCGACGACCCGGCTGATGGCCTCGAGCCGGGGGGCCGACGAGTCGTGCAGCACCACCTCGGTGATGTCGACGGCGGCGCGCCCGGCGGCGGCGAGCGCGTTGGTGGCCACGGCGTCGTAGACGAGGGGGACGCGGAAGCCGCCCCCGCCGAGGATCACGAGTTTCATGTGGCGGCGACCCTTTCTTGCCGCTCACGGGGGCGGGTGGATTCCGGTGCGGGCGATCCGGTCCCCCGTGGCGTGGCAGGATCGAGCATATCGACGTGCGAAGAGGGACCATGGCATGACCGGGCACGACCACCTCAGGGACGACGACGCCACCGTGTGCGAGGAGTGTTCGCCGTGGGATCCCCTCGAGGCGCTGCGCACCCCTCAGGACCCGCCCCTGGACGTCCTCACCACCGGCACGATCTTCTTCGACCTCATCTTCACCGGTCTCCCGCGCCTGCCTGAGCCAGGTGAGGAACTCTGCAGCGCCGGGATGGGATCGTGCCCTGGCGGCATCGCCAACCTCGCCACGGCGACCGCCAGGCTGGGGCTGCGCACGGGGCTGGTCACGGGCTTCGGTGACGACACCTACGCCGACTGGATGTGGGACACGTTGAGCGGGCAGGAGAAGATCGACCTGAGCGCCTCGCGCCGATTCGAGAACTTCCATTCCGCGCTCACCGTGTCGATGGCCTTCCACGACGACCGGGGCATGGTCACCCACATGCATCCGCTGCCCGAATCGCTCGAGCCCAACCTGCTGGCCGCCCCTGCTGCGCGGGCGGCCGCCGTCGACCTCAAGGACGCGGCGCCGTGGTGGCACCGCCTCAAGGAGCGCGGCACGCTCCTCTTCGCCGACGTCGGGTTCGACGAGACCGGGGTGTGGGACCCGTCGGTGCTGCGTCTCCTCGACGAGTGCCACGCCTTCACGCCCAACGCCGTCGAGGCCATGCGCTACACGCGCACCGACCGGCCCACCGACGCCGTGCGCAGGCTGGCAGAGCTGGTGCCGCTGGCGGTGGTGACCGACGGCGTCAACGGCTCCTTCGCGATCGATCAGGAGTCCGGAGAGGAGGCCTACTGCCCCGCAGTCACGACGGAGGCGATCGACCCCACCGGGGCGGGCGACGTCTTCGCCGCGTCGATCGTCCTCGGCACCCTGGCGGGGTGGCCGCTGGAGCACCGGCTGAGGTTCGCCGCGTTGACCTCGTCACTGGCCGTGCGCCAGTTCGGCGGTTCGCTCGCGGCCCCGGGCTGGGGCGACATCGCGGACTGGTGGGGGCTCGCCTCCGCCCGCGCGGCGGGGGGCGACCTCAGGGCCGCCTACGTGCTGCGCGACTACGAGTTCCTGCGCGACCTGCTCCCGGACCACCCCGTGTTGGGCGTCCGCAGGGCGCAGGGCACGTTCGCGCTGGCCTCCGACGCGGGCCGGCGCCACCCCTGATTCTCAGTCCACGTCGCCCGGCAGCGCCGTCCAGGTGTTGCAGTTGCCCAGCGACGACGAATACAGGCCCCTGAGGCCCCACGTCGCCACGGAGTCCTTGGACCCGTGGATGCCGTCCTCGACGACGGCCCTCAGGTAGGGCTCGAAGGAGTCGAAGACGCCGCGGGTCATCGTGAACGACGGGTCGTGGGCGATCATCGCGTAGCCGAAGCAGGTGGCCTGGAGCTCCAGCCTCCGCGCCGATTCGTTGTCGCCGCCCACCGAGTACTCGGCCATGAACATCCCCGCCTCCGACTGGAGGTGGTGTCCGTACTCGTGGCCGGCCATGTCCTTGACGCCGAAGGCGTGCCAGGCGGCCCCGTTCAGCGTGGCCTCGCCGAAGTAGATGGCGCCGCCCTGCGCCGAGCAGTACAGCGCCGGGGCGTAGACCTCGCCGCACGGGGTCTCCACCCGCTCCCCCGCGTAGAAGAACACCGGGATGTCCTGCGTGCTGTAGCCCAGGTTCGCCAGCGTGGGCTTCCACGCGGCCTGCAGGCAGGCCACCTGCGCCCCGGCTGCAGCCTCCAGCTCCGCCATGTTCACCACCACGCCCGGCGCGGGGCAGCCGGCCAACGTGGGGATGGGCGGCGCATACAGGGCGCTCTGCTGGAGTGTCACCCAGTCCGGGTTGGTCGACGTCGGCCCCGGGATGGGCGGCCATTCACGCGCCGGGAGTCCCACCTCGTCCACCGGGGGGGTCGGCGGGGCGACCGGCTCCGAGGGGGGCGCCGGCTCGACGGTGGGCTCGCCCGGCTCGGTGGTGGGCTCGTCGGGCGGCGGGGGCGCCTCGTCGGAGGGTGTGGCCTCGGGCTGGACCACCGCCGGCGGCTCTGGTGAGGCCAGCTCGGAGACGGCCCCGAACAAGGCCGCCGCCGCGAAGAGGCCCACCCCTCCGAGCAGGAGGAGGACGAGGAGGACCACCCCGGCACCCCCGGAGCGCCGCGGCGGGGGCGGGGGCGCCCACCGCTGCGGGAGCGGGGGTCCCCACCGCTGCGCGGGCGGGGGTGCCCACCGCTGAGGACCGCCCATCCGCGGACGCTGCCAGCCGGGGCCCGTGCTCATGCCACCGCCTCCGGCGGCGCCACCCAGGCGTTGCAGTCTCCGGCCGTGTGCGCGTACAGCCCCCTCAGCCCCCAGTGCTGGATCGACTCCCTGCTGCCGTGCACCCCGTCCACCAGCATGCTGTCCAGCCGCGACAACCAGGAGGCGTAGGTGGTCTCGTTGAGCCCCACCTGGTCGTTGTGGGCGGTCATCATCGCCGACCAGCAGATCGCCTGGAGCTCGGAGCGGCGCTCCAGGCCGCTGTCGGGTGGGAGGGAGAGCTTGACGTCGGTGATGCCTGCGAGGTGCTGGAGGTGGTGGCCGTACTCGTGGTTGACCATCTCGTTGACCGCGAGGTCCCAGGACTGGGCCATACGCAGGTGGCCCTCGCCGAAGTGCGCCACGCCGTCGCCCGATGAACAGTAGAAGGCGGGCGCCTCCAGGTACCCGCAGCCGCTCTCCGAACCCTCGCCGGTGAAGAACTCCACGGCGGGACGTGTGGTGGGCCAGCCGAGGTCGAGCAGGACCGGCTCCCAGGCCGCGTGGACGCAGTCCCATTGGGCCGTCACCGCCGCGCGCCACGCCTCCTCGGTTGGGGTGGTCGCGGGCGGAGGGCAACCCCGCAGGGTCACCGGGGCCACGCCGTCGAGTGGGGTCTGCTGGGCGGCCGCCCACGGAGACGCCGGGTCCGGCGGGGGCAGCGGTGGCCACTGGCGGTCCGGGAGGGTCCACCCGCCGGGGCCCGCCAGCGGCGCCTCGGGCGCCCCCGGGCCGGCCTCGACGGCGGGGACGGCGCCCGTCACGACGGTGTAGGTCACGCCCACCAGCGACACCACGACCGCCAGCGCGAGCACGGCGATCCCGAGCTTCATGGGGCGGGAGGGCCTGGGCTCCGGCGGTTCGATGTGCCACCCGTCCATCAGCGGCCTCCCCCGGCCCGGCGCATTCCCGTCACCCCGCCCGCTCAGAGGAAGGTGACCACCAGGAGCAGCATGAGGATGGCGACGAGCGCCACACCCACGACGCCCACGCCGACGGCCAGCGGGATCAGGTTCCGGGCCTCCGTGACCCGGCCGGCCGGCGGCCCTCCCTGCTGCACGATGGCCGGCACGTCGACGGCGGCCGCAGGCAGGTGCTCGATGACCGGGACGAGGTCTCCCAGGGTGCGGGCCGCGTAGACCACGTCCATCGACTGCGCGTACTCGTCGTGCGAGATCCGTCCGTCGCCGTAGGCCGCGTTGAGCCTGGCGGTGAGGGACTCGCGCTCCGTCTCGTCGACCGGATCGGCCGCGCGTTGCAGGTACTTCGAGGACGGAGGGAGCGCCATGCCGCCATCATAGGCTGGGCCGCCAAGCAGGGGAGGCGCCGGCGGAGGCGCGCGTGCACCCGCTCAGTCGGCGAGCGGGCCGAACAGGTCCCCGAGTCGCTCGGCTCCACCGTCGGGCTCCGTGAGGACCCACAGTCCGTGCTCGGTGACGGCCACCGTGTTCTCCCAGTGCGAGCCGCGGGACGCGTCGCGGCTCACGACGGTCCAGCCGTCGTCGAGCTCGACGGTCTGGTGCAGCCCGGTGGTGAGCATCGGCTCGATGGCCAGCGCCATCCCCACGGCCAGCTTCGGGGTGGGCCGACGGCGGTACCAGTTCGGCACATCCGGCTCCATGTGCATCTCGGAGCCGATGCCGTGCCCGGTGTACTCGCGCAGCGTCGCGTACCGGACGGGCAGGGACTTGACGTAGTCCTCGATGGCCCGGGACACGTCACCTACCCGGCCGCCGGCCCGCATGGCCCTCGCACCGGCCCACATGGCCTCGCGGGTGGCGTCGATGAGCGCCAGGTCCTCAGGGCTGGGGGCGCCGATGACGATGGTGCGCGCGGCGTCGCCGTGCCACCCCTGCACGATCGCCCCGAAGTCGATGGAGACCAGGTCGCCCTCGCGGAGGACCCGCTCCCCGGGCACGCCATGCACCAGTTCGTCGTTGACGGAGATGCAGGCCACGCCGGGGAACCCGTTGCCCCACATGGACCCGTAGTCGAGGAAGGAGGACTCGGCCCCGTTGCGGGCGAGGACCTCGCGGCCGATGGCGTCCAGCTCAGCCGTGGTGACCCCCGCCGCGGCGGCCCCGCACATGGCCTCCAGGCCCTCGGCGACGACCAGCCCGGCCTTGCGCATCAACCTCAGCTCGGCGGTGGACTTGACCTCGATGATCACCGGGTGGCACCCGCGTGGGCGTCGACCATGTCGAACATGCGCTGGCGCACCTCGTCGACGGTGCCCGTACCCTCGACGTCGACGAGCAGGCCCTTGTTCTCGTAGTGGAAGAGCAGCGGCGCGGTCTGGCCGGCGTAGACCTCCATGCGGCGGCGGATGGTGTCGGCGTTGTCGTCCGCGCGGCCCTCCATCTCGGCCCGCGCCAGCAGCCGCATGACCAGGGCCTCCGGCTCGACGTGCAGGGAGACCACGGCGTCCAACTGCTGACCGCGCTCCGCGAGATACCGGTCGAGGAAGAAGACCTGGTGCATCGTCCGGGGGAACCCGTCGAGGAGGAAGCCGGGCTCGCAGTCCGGGTCCGCCAGCCGGTCGGCGACGATCTCCTCGGTCACGTCGTCGGGGACGTACTCCCCCGCGTCGATGATCTCCTTGACCTTGATCCCGAGCGGGGTCTGGTTCCTGATGTTGTGCCGGAAGATGTCACCGGTGGAGATGGCAGGCACGCCGTAGCGCTCCGCCAGCGCCGTGGCCTGCGTCCCCTTGCCCGCCCCGGGGGCCCCCATGATCAGCAGCCTCACCGCAGGAAGCCCTCATAGTTGCGCTGCTGGAGCTGGCTCTCGATCTTCTTCACCGTGTCCAGCGCCACGCCGACGATGATGAGGATGGAGGTACCGCCGAACGGGAAGTTCTGCTGGGCGCCCACGGCCATGAAGGCGATGGTGGGGATCAGGGCGATCGTGGCCAGGTAGAGGGACCCGGGGGCCGTCAGCCGCGACAGCACGTAGGCGAGGTAGCGCTCGGTGGGCTTGCCCGCCCGGATGCCGGGAATGAAGCCGCCGTACTTCTTCATGTTGTCCGAGACCTCCTCCGGGTTGAAGGTGATCGAGACGTAGAAGTAGCAGAACGCGATGATCAGGAAGAACTGCACCAGGTTGTAGATCCAGGACTGCCCGCCCTGTCCGGTGAAGTTGGCCTGGATCCATTCCGACACCGCTCCCTCGGGGCGGAACGTCGCGAACAGCACGGGCAGGTACAGCATCGACGAGGCGAAGATCACCGGGATGACGCCGGACTGGTTGACCTTCAGAGGGATGTAGGTGGTGGACCCGCCCACGAGGCGGCGCCCCACCATGCGCTTGGCGTACTGAACCGGGATCCGGCGCTGGCCCTGCTCGACCCAGATGATGCCCAGCATCACGAGGAGCCCGATGCCGATGACGAGGAAGAAGAGGAACCACCCGGTGACGCCCTCGTGGCTCTGCTTGATGGACCAGAGTCCGGCGGGGAAGCTGGCCGCGATCTGCGTGAAGATCATGATGGACATGCCGTTGCCGATGCCGCGCTCGGTGATGAGCTCACCCATCCACATGATGACGGCGGTGCCGGCGGTCATGATCATCACCATGGTGACCAGCGGAAGCAACTCGTCGCTGTAGAGGATCCCGTCGCAGCCCTGGAACAGCTGACCCGTGCGCGCCAGAGTGACGAACGCGGTGGCGTTCAGGACGGCCAGCACCAGGGTGAGGTAGCGCGTGTACTCGGTGATCTTCTGCTGCCCGGTGCCGCCCTCCTTCTTCAGAGCCTCCAGCTTCGGGATCACCACGGTGAGAAGCTGGAGGATGATCGAGGCGGTGATGTAGGGCATGATGCCGAGCGCGAAGATCGTCAGCTGCAGCAGCGCCCCACCCGAGAACAGGTTGATCATCGAGTAGATGCCCGCAGAGTCGCCCTGCGAGGCGAGCGCGAGGCACTGGTCGATCCGGGAGATGCTCACGTTGGGCGACGGGATCGTCGATCCGAGACGGAACACGGCGATGATGCCCAGCGTGAAGAAGATCTTCTTGCGAAGGTCCGGTGTCTTCAACGCGTTGGCCAAGGCGGAGATCATCCGACCCTACTTTCGATTTCGGAAACTACACGGCACTGTGCACTCTCGGCACGGCAACCAGGGAAGCCTATCAAGCGCCGCACGGGCACCAAAACGTCCCCGGCCGACGGTCCGCGGCGTGGAATGACCGACGGGGTGGGCCCGGAGTGACTCCGGGCCCACCCCGTCGGTGGTGTTGCTGGTGTGAGGACCGAACTCAGAGCTCGGTCACCGAGCCGCCGGCAGCCTCGAGCTTCGCCTTGGCGGAGCCGGAGAACGCGTGGGCGGACACGTTGAGCGCCACCGCCACGTCGCCGGTGCCGAGCACCTTGACCAGGTTGCCGGAGCGCACGGCGCCGGCCTCGACGAGGTCTGCGACCTCGACGGTGCCACCCTCGGGGAACAACTCGGCGATACGGCCGACGTTGACCACCTGGAACTCCACCCGGAACGGGTTCTTGAAGCCCTTGAGCTTCGGCAGGCGCATGTGCAACGGCATCTGGCCGCCCTCGAAGTTCTGGGGGACGTTCTTGCGGGCCCCCGTGCCCTTCGTGCCGCGACCGGCGGTCTTGCCCTTCGATCCCTCACCACGGCCGACACGGGTCTTAGCCGTCTTGGCGCCGGGGGCGGGACGCAGATGATGCAGCTTGAGCGTCATCTCACTTCACCTCTTCCACGGTAACGAGATGGGCGACGGTGCGGATCATGCCGAGCACCTCGGGGCGGTCCTCACGGACCACCGAGGCGCCGATCTTGCCCAGACCGAGCGTACGCAGCGTGTCACGCTGGTACTGCTTTCCACCCACCCCAGACTTTGCCTGGGTGATCTTCAGCTCCGCCATCAGTGGGTCACCTCTTCCTTGGCAGCGCGGAGGAGTGCCGCCGGAGCGACGTCCTCGACCGGCAGCCCGCGGCGCCTGGCCACGGCCTCCGGCTCTTCGAGCTGCTGGAGCGCCTCGACGGTGGCATGCACCACGTTGATGGCGTTGGAGGAGCCGAGCGACTTGGCGAGCACGTCGTGCACGCCGGCGCACTCGAGGACCGCGCGGGCCGAGCCGCCGGCGATGACGCCGGTACCCGGGGAGGCCGGGCGCAGCATGACCACGCCGGCCGCCTTCTCGCCCTGCACCGGGTGCGGGATGGTGCGCTGGATCAGCGGCACGCGGAAGAAGTGCTTCTTGGCCTCCTCCACACCCTTGGCGATGGCGGCCGGCACCTCCTTCGCCTTGCCGTATCCGACGCCCACCATGCCCTCGCCGTCTCCGACGACCACCAGTGCGGTGAAGCTGAAGCGACGACCACCCTGGACGACCTTGGCGACGCGGTTGATGGTCACCACCCGCTCGAGGTACTTGCTTTCTTCCTTGGGAGCCTGGCCACGACGATCGTCACGGCCACGACGCTCACCGGTCGCGCCGCCACCGCGGCGCTGCTGGGTCTCACTCATCGTGAAAAACCTTTCCTTTCGTCGTTAGAAGCCGAGCCCGGCCTCGCGGGCCGCGTCGGCGAGAGCCGCGATGCGCCCGTGGTACTTGTTGCCCGCACGGTCGAAGACGACCTGCTCGATGCCGGCTGCCTTGGCACGCTCGGCGATCAGGGCGCCGACCTTGCGCGCCTTCTCCGACTTGTCCGCCTCGGCGCCGCGCACGTCGGCCTCCATGGTGGACGCGGACGCCAACGTCTGGCCCTGGACGTCGTCGATGACCTGAACGAACAGGTGACGCGACGACCGGGTGACGACGAGACGGGGACGCTCGGCCGAGCCGTTGATCTTCTTGCGCGCACGCAGCTGCCGTCGGGCGCGGGACGCCGTCTTGGGAGCCAGCGACTTGCGGTTGCTGAGCGAGATGGCCATCACTTACCAGCCTTTCCAGCCTTGCGGCGGACGTGCTCGCCCGCGTAGCGGACGCCCTTGCCCTTGTACGGCTCGGGCTTGCGGAGCTTGCGGATGTTGGCCGCGGTCTCGCCAACAAGCTGCTTGTCGATGCCCTGGACACTGAACCGGGTCGGGGCCTCGACGGCGAAGGTGATGCCCTCGGGGGCGTTCACGATCACGGGGTGCGAGAAGCCGAGCGCGAACTCGAGCTGCTGCGGGCTCTTGAAGATCACGCGGTAACCCACACCAACGATCTCCAGCTTCTTCTCATAGCCCTCGGTGACGCCCTGGATCATGTTGCTGACCAGGGTGCGGGTGAGGCCATGAAGGGACCGGCTGAGCCGCTCGTCGTTGGGACGGGCGACGGCGAGCTGGCCGTCTTCCTGCTTCTCGATGGTGATCGGTTCCGCGACGGTGAGCGTCAGCGAGCCCTTCGGGCCCTTGACGTCGACCTGACGGCCGTCGAGCTTCACATCGACGCCGGTCGGGATGGCGATGGGGAGCCTGCCAATACGTGACATATCTGTTTCTCCTTACCTATCGCCCGGTCACCAGACGTAGGCGAGTACTTCGCCGCCCACGGACTTGGCTTTTGCGTCGCGGTCGGTCAGCAGGCCCTGAGAGGTCGAGATGATGGCGATACCGAGACCACCCAGCACCTTCGGCAACTCGGTGGACTTCGCGTAGACGCGCAGCCCGGGCTTGCTGATTCGACGGAGACCCACAATGGAGCGCTCACGGGATTCGCCGTACTTGAGGGTGACCTTGAGCACGTCGCCCACCTGGCCCTCGACCTGGGTCAGCTCGAAGTCCGAGATGTAGCCGTTGGTCTTGAGGATCTCGGCGATACGCACCTTGATCTTCGACGAGGGCATGGACGTCGAATCCTGGAACGCCTGGTTGGCGTTGCGCACACGCGTCAGCATGTCTGCAATTGGATCAGTCATTGTCATGACTTGTTGCCTCTTTCTCGCGCCGGTTTCCCGTCAGGGACCTGTCGCAACTTGAAATTCAGAAGGAAGAGTGGGTCCGGGATCACCAGGACGACTTGGTAACGCCGGGCAGTTCGCCCGCGTGCGCCATGTCGCGCAGGCAGATGCGGCAGAGGCCGAACTTGCGGTAGACCGAGTGGGGCCTCCCGCACTTCTGGCAGCGGGTGTAGGCGCGCACACCGAACTTGGGCTTCCGGGCCTGCTTGACCTTGAGTGCTGTCTTTGCCATGGCTCAGCTCACTTCTTCTTCTTGGCGTAGAACGCGGGGCCGCGCTTGATCTTCTGCTTCTTGGCGTCGTCGACGGCCTTGAACGGGAAGCCGAGGTGCTTGAGGAGCGCACGACCCTCGGCGTCGTTGTCCGCGGAGGTCACGAACGTGATGTCCATGCCGCGGACGCGGTCGATCCGGTCCTGGTCGATCTCCAGGAACATGACCTGCTCCGAGAGGCCGAAGGTGTAGTTGCCGTTGCCGTCGAACTGGCTGCCGTTGAGGCCGCGGAAGTCACGGATGCGCGGGAGCGCGAGCGTCAGAAGACGGTCGGCGAACTCCCACATCCGGTCCCCACGCAGCGTGACGTGGCAGCCGATGGGCTGACCCTCGCGCAGCTTGAACTGGGCGATGGACTTGCGGGCCTTCGTCACCGACGGCTTCTGGCCGGTGATGGCGGTGAGGTCCTTGATGGCGCCCTCGATGATCTTCGAGTCGCGCGCGGCCTCACCCACGCCCATGTTGACCACGATCTTGACCAGACCGGGGATCTGCATGACGTTGGCGTAGCTGAACTCGTCCTGCAGGGCGGGAACGATGGTCTCGCGGTACTTGGCCTTCAGGCGCGGCATCGCGGCGGGGGCTGCGGTGGCGGTCATCAGATCTCCTCACCGGTCTTGCGGGCGACCCGCACGGAGCGCTGGGCGGTGTACTCGGTGCCGTCGGGGCGGCGCTTGGTGACGTCGACGCGCTTGTAACCCACGCGCGTGACGACCTCCTTGCCGTCCACCTTGACCACGAGCTGAACGTTGGACACGTGGATGGGAGCCTCGACGGTGATGATGCCACCCTCGACCTTGCGGCCGGCCGCGGTCTGCGACTCGCGACGGTGCTTCTTCACCAGGTTGACGCCCTGCACGGTGACGCGCTCGGCCGCCGGGTCCACGGCGATGACTTCGGCGATGACGCCCTTGTCCTTGCCCGAAATGACCTTGACGCGGTCACCCTTCTTGACGTGGAGCGATGCCATGTCAGATCACCTCCGGTGCGAGCGAGACGATGCGCATGAACTTCTTCTCACGCAGCTCACGGGCCACCGGGCCGAAGATGCGGGTGCCGCGGGGCTCCCCGTCGTTCTTCAGGATGACGGCGGCGTTCTCGTCGAACTTGATGTAGGAGCCGTCGGCGCGGCGACGCTCCTTGACGGTACGGACGACGACGGCCTTGACCACGTCGCCCTTCTTGACGTTACCGCCAGGGATCGCGTCCTTGACGGTGGCGACGATGGTGTCGCCGAGGTAGGCGTAGCGGCGCTTCGAGCCACCGAGCACACGGATGCACAAGATCTCCTTGGCACCAGTGTTGTCGGCGACCTTCAGTCGCGACTCCTGCTGGATCATTACTTCTCCTTGCTCCACCGGTTCCCATGCATGAGGCCTGGCGGAACTAGAAACGAAACCCCCTGGATTTTGCCAGGAGGCACCCCCAACTCGAGAGAGAGGGAGCCATGTGCGAACCCGGGAAAGGTCCCCTCGAAAGGGCACAGACCCAAGGCAACTGGCACAGTCTAGCCCGCGCCGCCTCAAGGACGAAATCGGCCCCGACGGCGCCCTCGACCCGGTTCCGCGGAGCAGAGGGGGCGCCCGGGGAGCCCGGCCGGCGGGGCCTGGCGGTCACTCGCTGCGCAGCGCCTCGACGGGGTCCCTGCGCGAGGCGGCCGACGCCGGGATCAGGCCGGCCAGCGCCGTCAGCCCCATGCTGACCAGCACGAGGATGACGGCCGCCTGCCACGGCAGCTGCGCCACGTTCGGCACGTCGAAGTTCGCCTCCACGATGGCGTTGGCGGGGATGGTCAGCAGGAACGTGACCGCCACGCCCAGCACGCCCGCCACGAATCCGACGATGAGGGTCTCGGCGTTGAACACGCGCCTGATGTCCCGCTTGCTCGCCCCGATGGAACGCAGGATGCCGATCTCCTTCTTGCGCTCCAGCACCGAGATGTAGGTGATGACGCCGATCATGATGGAGCTGACCACCAGCGAGATCGCCACGAAGGCCACCAACACGTAGCTGATGGTGTTGATGATGTCGGTGACGGAGCCCATGAGCGCCCCGACGATGTCGGTGAAGGTGATGACCCGGTCCTCGTCGCCGACCGCCCTGGCGCTGGCGTTGTAGGCGTCCAGGATGTCCAGCACCCGCTCCTTGGACTCGAAGTCCTTGGGGAAGATCTGGATGGTGGACGGATCGGCGAGGTCAGCGTAGCCGAGCGTGCGCAGGTTGCCCTCGAAGGAGCTCAGCTGCCGTGCGGTCATCGCCATCAGCAGCTGCGTCAGCTCGTCCTGGTTGCGGTTGAGCTGGAACGCCTCGGCGAAGGCCGTCTCGTCGATGCCCATGGCGTCGGCCATGTTTTCGCTGAGCCGGCCCATGGAGCCCTCGATGGCGGCCGAGATCTGGGAGCCGAGCGCGTCGGCCAACTGCGTGGACACGGTTCCCATGACCGCGCCCATCACGCCCTCGACGTAGGAGCCCATGGCTCCCTCCAGCTGCGCGGTGAGGACGTCGGTGTCGATCAGGCCGCTGGCCGCGGCGATGAGGTCCGCGCCCTGGGGCGAGGCGAGGAATCCGTCAAGATTGGACTCCACGTCGTCGACAGGCAGGTCGTTGGCGACGGTGTAGGCGAGGTATCCGCGCACCATCTGCGTCAGCAACCCGGCCTCCTCCCCCGGCGCCTGAGCAGCGGGCGCCTGCCCGCCCGGCGCCACCCCCAGGCCCGCCAGCAGTTCCAGCCCCTGCGGCGAGGCCAGGAATGTCCGCACCAGCGCCGCGACATCGGGCTCCTCACCCTCGGGCTGGTCGACGGCCGGCTCGGCCTGCCCTGCGAAGGCGTCATAGGCCTCCGCGGCGGCGAGCAGCCCCGCCGCGTCGACGAGCCCGCCGGTGGCAGCCAGGGCCGCCTGGCCTCGCTCCGAACTCAGGAACGCCTCGACCCTCGCCTGAGCGCTGGGAGACGTCGCGCTCGGCGCGGGGGCAGGCTGGTCGGAGGCCTCGGCCGGCGCCGGGGTGGGGGTCGCGGTGAAGCCGAGAAGCGCCTCCAGCAGGGTCGCGAGTGTCTCTGCGTCAAGGGGTTCGGGTTGCGGCACGGTGCCGACGAGCAGGTCCCGCCCGGCCGGGGACTCCAGGAAGAGCCGGAAGTTGGCCTCCGTGTCGGCAGCATCGAGCTGATTCTCCGCGACGAACACCGCGAAGGACGTGGCCAGCGTGGTGGTCCAGCTCACCACCTGACCGGTCTCGGCACCCATGTCGGGCGCGGACACGACGGAGGCGAGGTCGAGCTCCCCCAGCAACGAGGCCAGGTCAAGCCCCGGCAGCGTCGACGGGTCGAAGCTGAACTCCGGCAGGCTGAGGTTCTCCAGCGCGGAGGTGTCGATCTCGAGGGCGTCGGCGTCGAAGGTGAAGGCCCGGGTGATCGCCTCCTGGTCGACGCTGATGAGCTGAGAGAGGTCCATCTCCTCCGCAGCCGCCTGGTCGTCGGCGAAACTGCGGCCGGTGAGTACGTTGATGTCGCTGCGGGCGAGCTGGTCGGCGACGATCTCGGTAGTGGCCGCCTGCTCGATGACGTGCCTGGTCAGGGCGGGGGTGTAGTAGATGCCGGACTGAAGGATCGTGCTGTCCTCGACCGCCCGGACGACGCCGACCACCTCCAGCGTCTCGCCCGCGTCGACGACGTTCGCCACGTGTCGCTCGTCGGAGCTGCGGTCGGTCCACAGGCCGAACTCGGCGTCGTAGCTGTAGAGGTCCGCCACATTGACGAGCCTGAACGTCGCGGCCAGGAGGTCGTCGTAGGTGACGGTGATCGGCGCACCGGGCCCGGTGATGGGCTCCTCGTTCGCGAGCTGGGTGACCATCGCGTCGAGCTCGGCCGGGTCCCGCAACCCCATGGCGTAGAGCGTGAGGTCGCTGACCCTGCCGCTGGGGCTCAGCACCACGACGGTCTCGAGGGCGTCGTCGGGCCAACGTCCCGCGACCACGTCGTAATGGGTCTTCACCAGCGACAGGTCCTCGACCAGTTCGCTGAACACCCCTGACCCCCCGCCGGGGCCGAGGAGTGAGTTCACGGTCGAGGTGGGGTCGAGCCCGACGGAGTTGAAGGTGGTGTCCGGGTTGACCTGGCGAGGCGTCCCGCCGGCCTCCGAGTAGATCCGTGGGGTGACGTCGTAGCTGTACTCGATGGAGTTGACATAGGCGTCGATGCCGCTGTCGCCGTCGTCGAGGTAGCGCTTGAAGGAGGCGAGGTCGTTGGTGCCCACCCCGCTGAGCATCCGCGAGACCCGCTGAGCCTCCTCGACCTCGCCCTCGGCGGGCGCCGGGGCGTCGTCGTCGTTGCCCGCCGACCCCGTCAGCAGGGAGGTGAGGTCGAAGCCCTGCCGCTCGATGGACAGCGGGTACATCGAGAGGGTGTCCTCCTCGACGCCCTTGATGTAGAGGCCGACACCGTTGGCGAGCGCGAGGATCGCGGCGATGCCGATGATGCCGATGCTCCCCGCGAACGACGTCATGAGGGTGCGGCCCTTCTTCGTCATCAGGTTGTTGAACGACAACGCAATGGCGGTGAGGAAGCTCATGGCCGTGCGCCGCGCCGGGCGTGCACCCTCCTCCTGCTGCCCGGGCTCGAAGGGGTCGGTGTCGGAGAAGACGACGCCGTCGCGGAGCTGGACGATGCGGGTGGCGTGCTCCTCGGCCAGGTCTGGGTTGTGGGTCACCATGATGACCAGGCGGTCGCGGGCGATGGCCGTCAGAAGGGCCATGATCTGCACGCTGGTGGCCGAGTCGAGGGCGCCGGTGGGCTCGTCGGCGAGCAGGATCTCCGGGTCGTTGATGAGCGCGCGGGCGATGGCCACGCGCTGCATCTGGCCGCCGGAGAGCTGGTTGGGGCGCTTGTGCACGTGGTCTTCCAGCCCCACCTCCGACAGCGCGGCCATGGCGCGCCGCCTCCTCTCCGACGGCGCGACGCCCGCCAGCGTCAGGGCCAGCTCGACGTTGGAGAGGACGCTCTGGTGCGGGATGAGGTTGTAGGCCTGGAAGACGAACCCGATGCGGTTGTTGCGGTAGGTGTCCCAGTCGCGGTCGCTGTACTCGTCGGTGGGGATGCCGTCGATGGCGAGGTTGCCCGAGTCGTAGTGGTCGAGGCCACCGACGACGTTGAGCAGCGTGGTCTTGCCGGAGCCGGAGGGGCCGAGGATCGCGACGAACTCGTTGTCGCGGAAGGCGATGGAGACGTCGTCCAGGGCGACCTGGGTGAAGTCGCCTGTGGTGTACGACTTGCGGACGTTCTCAAGCTGGAGCATGGGTCCTCGGTGACAAGATGCCGCGGGGTGGGCCGTGAGCCTTCCAGGATACGTCACTGCATCCGACGAACCAGAGCCGGCTTTCGGGGAATGCGAAGCGCCCGGCCCATGTGAGGTGGACCGGGCGCCTTGTGGCAACCGAGGACTATCGGCTCCGGCGACGACCGCTCTCGGCCGAGAACCGGGCGACTCCACCCGACGAGGCGGTGGCCGCCGCCGCGGGGCGTCGGGACCGGCCCTCGGCGGGACGCTCGCCGCGCTGGCCCTGGGGGCGCTGGCCGCGACCCGCCTGGGGGCGGTCGGAGCCGGCGCGCGGGCGCGGAGCCGCCCCACCGCGACGCCCCCCGCCGCCCTGCTGCTGCGGGACCTCCGGCTTCAGGATGCCCCCGGGGAACGCCCGCTCGCCGGGCGCGATCTCCTGAAGCACCGGGTGCCGCTCATCGGCGCGGGTGACCGTGGGGTTCACGCCTGCCTTGCGGGTGAGGGCGCGGACGTCGGAGCGCTGCTCGTCGAGCATGAGGGTGACGACGGTGCCCTCCGCACCGGCGCGGGCGGTGCGGCCCGAGCGGTGCGTATAGGCCTTGTGCTCGACCGGCGGGTCCGCATGGATGACGAGGCCCACGTCGTCGACGTGGATGCCGCGGGCGGCGACGTCTGTGGCCACCAGGGTCTGCGCGGTGCCCGCGTGGAAGGCCGCCATCGAGCGTTCGCGCGCGTTCTGGCTCATGTTGCCCTGCAGCTCGACGGCGGGGATCCCCGCCGCGTTGAGCTGCCGGGCGATCTTCTTGGCGCGGTGCTTGGTGCGCGTGAACACCACCGAACGTCCCGGGGCGGCCGCGAGGTCGATCAGCACGGGGAGGTGCTGGGCGTCCGCCACGTGCAGGACATGGTGGGTCATCGTCGCGACCGGCGACTCAGCGGAGTCCGCCTCGTGGACGACAGGGTCGTGCATGAACTGGTCCACCAGCGTGCCCACCGCCTTGTCCAGCGTGGCGGAGAAGAGCATCCGCTGACCGGTCTTGGGGGTCTGCGAGAGCAGGCGCCGGACCGACGGGAGGAACCCGAGATCGGCCATGTGGTCGGCCTCGTCGATGATGGTGATCTCGACGCCGCCGAGCGAGGCGACGCCCTGCTTGATCAGGTCCTCGAGTCGACCGGGGCAGGCCACGATGACGTCGACGCCCCTGGTGAGCGCCGCCGCCTGCGGCTTCTGGTTCACGCCGCCGAAGATGGTGCGCGAGGTGAGGCCGGCGGTCAGGGCGAGCGGCGCGAGGGCCTCGTCGATCTGGATCGCGAGCTCGCGGGTGGGCGCCAGGATCATGGCCCGGGGACGCTTGGGCGCGCGACGGGTCGACGACGCGGCGAGGCGTGCCACCAGGGGCAGCAGGAACGCGTAGGTCTTGCCGGAGCCGGTGCGTCCGCGGCCGAGGACGTCGCGGCCGCTGAGCGAATCCGGCAGGGTCGCGGCCTGGATCGGCGTGGGGGTGGTGATGTCGCGGCCCTCGAGGACTGCGCTGAGAGAGGAGGGCACGCCGAGCGCGCCGAAGGACAGGGTGGTCATGAAAGGTACTCCCATGTGGGGGCGATGCAGCGGTTCTGCCCGGCGCGGAAAGGTCCGCAGCGCGATGGCATCAGGAAAATGAAGCTCGGGGACTCGAAGCAGAACGATCCGAGTGCTGGGGAGCAGTCTACCCCAGGCTCGGCGCGATGCCCGCATCGCGCCGGCGGCGAGCACCGGTCTCACGGGGGGTGTGCCAGCATCGTCCCTTATCAGGACGGCATCTGTAACGCCTTGGGTGGTTGTCCACAGGTTGCCTGCCGCACGGGAAATCGCGTCGGCCGGTGACCACAGTGGGGCCGACATCCCCAGACTCCCAGGAAGCCCACGACATGCGCCGGTACCTCGCCCCCGTCCTCCTCATCTCCCTGCTGCTCATGACGCTCATCCGGCCGGACCTCGCCCTCGCCGGCCCGCAGGACGGGCCACGAGAGGGCTCCGGCCACACCGTGACGATGCCGCGCACCGGCCGGGACTGGTACGGCGCCTACCGGATGGGACCCACGACCGCCTACTGCGCCGACCTGATGTCCGCTCCCCCGCGCCGGGCGACGGCGTGGACCGAGGCCGCCGTCCGGTCTCCACTCATCAAGCAGGCGGGACCGGCCGGCGGATCGGTGCTGCCCCATGGCAACGGCAGCGTCGCCACCACCGCGGACGAGCTGGCAGACCTCGCCTGGGTGCTCACGCACACCGGCCAGGCGCCCTCCCCCGACACCGGTTCGGCCGTCGAGCACTTCGTCCGCGTCCGGACCGTCAGCGGAGCCGAGCAGACTGCACGCGAGGACACCCGCTGGGCAGCGGTCGTGGCCGCGCATCCGTCGGCCCGGGCGGAGTTCGACACTCTGACCCGAGGGGCGGCGCTCTTCGCCGGACCGTATACCGCCAGGCTGGAGTGGGACAGGCGCCCCACCCTCGAGGACCCCACGGGGCGGCTGCTCGCCTCTGTGCTGTCGCGGTCCGGCAACGCCGTCCCCGGAGTCGCCCTCGCCGTTCGGGTCACGGGCTCGATGACAGTAATCTCCGCTCCTGCCCGCACCGGGAGCGACGTGGTCGCCATCGACCTGGCACTCCAGCTCCCCGGGGTCGACCCCAGCGCGGGGGGAGTCGAGGTCTCCTTCGCCGGACTGGCCGGCCCGGCCCCCCGCGTCTTCGTGCCGGCCGAGCGCACGGTGCAGCGCCTCCTGGCGGCCCCCGCCACCCGGACGGTCTCGGCGGCGGCAACGGCGACCCTCGAGCCCCGCTTCATGCCCAGGGTCACCACGAAGACCCGCGACGTGGTGGCCGTGGCGGGAGAACCGGCCATCGACATCGTGACCGTGTCGGGCGGTCGGCCCGGCGCGCAGTTCGCGGGCTCGACCACGCTCTTCGGGCCGTTCGCCTCACTCGACGAGCTCGCCGCCGCCGACCCGGGCGACGCCCCCCGCGTCGGCACCGCCCCGTTCGGCGGCCGCTACGACGACGACGGCGGCGCCGAGGTCCACAGCGGGGAGCTCACGTTCCCGGGCGCGGGCTACTACACCTGGGTCGAGGCCTTGGAGCCGGCCGAGTTCGTCACCCCTCCCGCGCCCCCCGCCTGGCCCCAGCTCCCCGAGACGAGCCTGGTGGTCGCGCCTGAGGTGGACACCGAGTTGACCCCCCATGGCCTCTCGGTCTCCGGCGTCGAGGCCTCGGACACGGTCCGCCTGGCCGGCGTGCCCGCCCTGGCCGTGCCCGATGGGTCCCAGCTGAGGGTGCGCGTCTCCGGGCGCCTCGTCGGGCCGGTGCCGCCCCGAGGGACGGACGCCGATCCCACCTGTGAGGGCGTCGACTGGGCCGGCGCGCCGGTGGTGGCGCGATACGAGGATCTCGATCTTCCCCCAGGTCCCGGCGGCCTTCACCTCGCGGGGCTCGCCTCGGCACGGTTGAGCGAGCCGGGCTGCTACTCCGCGGAGGCCAGGGTCACCCTCACGCACGACAGCAGGGAGCCCATCGTCGTGGAGCATGCGGTCGGGCATCCCGCCCAGAGCGTCCTCATCGGCGAGGCCCCTGTGCCGAGCCCTGAGCCCACCGCGAGGCCGAGCGCGACCCCCGCCCCTGAGCCGCGGCCCACTCCCCCGCCCGCGGTGATCGTGACGGTCCCACCCGTCCACGCACGCCCGGGCCTTCCCTCCACCGGGGACTGAACTCAACCGGACGAGCACACACAGCACCGCGGCCCGTCCCCTCGGAAGGGACGGGCCGCGGTGCTGATGTGCGGGTGCGAGCCTACTTGGCGCGCTCGACGATCTCGACCAGGCGCCAGCGCTTCTGCGCCGACAGCGGACGGGTCTCCATGACGCGAACGCGGTCGCCGATGCCGGCCGAGTTCTCCTCGTCGTGCGCCTTCAGGCGCGACGACTTGGTCATGACCTTGCCGTAGAGCGGGTGCTTCACCCGATCCTCGACGAGGACGACGATCGTCTTGTCCATCTTGTCCGACACGACGATGCCCTGCAGCACCTTGCGGGCGCCGCGCTGCTCAGTGGTGGTCTCTTCACTCATGTTCACTTCTCCTCAACAACCGGCTCGTCGACGATGCCGAGGTTGCGCTCCTGCAGCACGGTGTAGATGCGTGCGATGTCCTTGCGGACGTTGCGCATCCGGCTGCTCGACTCCAGCTGGCCGGTGGCAGCCTGGAACCGGAGGCCGAACAGCTCCTCCTTCAGCTCAACGACCTTGGCGTTGAGCTGATCACGCGACAGACCACGCAGGTCGTGTGCGGCGAGAGAATTACTCATCAGATGTCACCTGCTTCGCGCTTGATGAAGCGTGCCTTGAAGGGCAGCTTGTGGATGGCCAGGCGCATGGCCTCGCGGGCGACGTCCTCAGGAACTCCGGAGAGCTCGAAGAGCACGCGGCCCGGCTTGATGTTGGCGATCCACCACTCGGGGGAACCCTTGCCGGAGCCCATGCGGGTCTCGGCCGGCTTCTTGGTCAGGGGGCGGTCCGGGTACACGTTGATCCAGACCTTGCCGCCACGCTTGATGTGGCGGGTCATGGCGATACGAGCGGCCTCGATCTGACGGTTGGTCAGGTAGGACGACTCGAGCGCCTGAATCCCGTACTCACCGAAGGCGAGCTTGGTGCCGCCCTTGGCCGCACCGTCACGCGTGGGGTGGTGCTGCTTACGGAACTTGACTCGACGAGGAATCAGCATGATCAGGCTCCTGCGTTCTCAGTTGCTGCCGCAGCGGGCGCGTCGCCCTGGGCTGCGTCGGCGCGACGGCGACCGCCACGCTCGGGACGATCCCCACGAGCCTCGCCGCGTGCCGGACGACGGCCCGGACGCTGCTGACGGCCACCGGGGGCGGCGTTGCGGGCGGCCTTCTGGGCCGCGCGCTCGGCGCGGGTGCCGGTGACGTCGCCCTTGTAGATCCACACCTTCACGCCGATGCGGCCGAACGTGGTGCGGGCCTCGTAGAAGCCGTAGTCGATGTCGGCGCGGAGGGTGTGCAGCGGCACCTGGCCGTCGCGGTAACCCTCGGAGCGCGACATCTCGGCGCCGCCGAGACGGCCGGAGCACTTGATGCGGATGCCCTTGGCGCCCGCACGCATGGCGGTCTGCTGGGCCTTGCGCATGGCGCGACGGAAGGCGACACGGGCACCGAGCTGCTCGGCGACACCCTGGGCCACCAGCTGCGCATCGATCTCGGGGTTCTTGACCTCGAGGATGTTCAGCTGCACCTGCTTGCCGGTGAGCTTCTCCAGCTCAGCGCGGACGCGCTCGGCCTCGGCACCGTTACGGCCGATGACGATGCCCGGGCGGGCGGCGTGCAGGAAGATGGTGACCCGTTCCGAGCGGCGCTCGATTTCGATCGACGAGATGCCGGCGCGCTCGAGGGTCTTGGTGAGGTACTCCCGGATCTTGACGTCCTCGCCGACGAACTCGGAGTACTGCTTGTCGCTGTACCAACGCGAGTTGTGGTCGGTGGTGATGCCGAGGCGGAAGCCAATCGGGTTGATCTTTTGGCCCATAATCAGGCTCCCTTCGTCTCGCGGGGTTCGACGACCACGGTGATGTGCGCACCGCGCTTGAGGATGCGGCTGGCCGAACCCTTCGCACGCGGGCGGATTCGACGCAGCGTCACGCCCTCGTCGACGAACGCCTTGGAGATGTAGAGGTCGTCGGACCGCAGTGCCTCAGCGCTCTCCGCGTTGGCCACGGCCGAGGCCACGACCTTGAAGACCGGTTCAGAGGCGGCCTGCGGAGCGAACTTCAGTGCGACCAGGGCGTCCTTGACGTCCATGCCGCGGACCAGGTCGACGACGCGGCGGACCTTCGTGGGGCTCATCCGGACGTGGCGCGCAATGGCGTACGAGCCAGGACGATCACCGAGCAGGTTCTCGCGACGACGGCTGTTGCCGTTCTCGTTGCTCATAGTTGAATCAGTTCCTTTTCTCGCGCCTTAGCGGCGACGGGCCTTCTTGTCGTCCTTCACGTGCCCCTTGAAGGTGCGCGTGGGAGCGAACTCGCCCAACTTGTGACCGATCATCGACTCGGTGACGAACACCGGGATGTGCTTGCGCCCGTCGTGCACGGCGATGGTGTGACCCAGCATGTCGGGGATGATCATCGAACGGCGCGACCAGGTCTTGATCACGGTCTTGGTGCCCTTCTCGTTCTGCACGTCCACCTTCTTCTGCAGGTGGTCGTCGACGAAGGGGCCCTTCTTCAGGCTGCGTGGCATAGTTCCTCAGGCTCCCTATCAGCGCTTCTTGCCGGTCTTGCGACGGCGGACGATCAGGCGACTGCTCGCCTTGTTCTTGTCGCGGGTGCGGCCCTCGGGCTTGCCCCACGGCGACACGGGGTGGCGGCCACCCGACGTGCGGCCCTCGCCACCACCATGCGGGTGGTCGACGGGGTTCATGACGACACCGCGGACGGTCGGGCGGACGCCCTTCCAGCGGCTGCGGCCGGCCTTGCCCCAGTTGATGTTGGACTGCTCGGCGTTGCCGACCGTCCCGATCGAGGCGCGGCAGCGGACGTCGACCATGCGCATTTCGCCCGAGGGCATGCGCAGCGTGGCGTACTTGCCCTCGCGGGCCACCAGCTGGATGGCGGCACCGGCCGAGCGGCCGAGCTTGGCGCCGCCGCCCGGACGCATCTCCACGGCGTGCACCGTGGTGCCGACGGGGATCTGACGCAGCTCCAGGTTGTTGCCCGGCTTGATGTCCGAGCCCTCACCTGCGGTGATAATCGTGCCCTGCGCCAGGCCGTTCGGCGCGATGATGTAGCGCTTCTCGCCGTCGGCGTAGTGCAGCAGCGCGATGCGGGCGGTGCGGTTGGGGTCGTACTCGATGTGAGCGACCTTGGCCGGCACGCCGTCCTTGTCGTAGCGCTTGAAGTCGATGATGCGGTAGGCCTGCTTGTGGCCGCCACCGATGTGGCGCGTGGTGATGCGCCCGGTGTTGTTGCGGCCGCCGGTCTTCGGCTTCGGCGCGAGCAGAGACTTCTCCGGCGTCGAGCGCGTGAGTTCAACGAAGTCGGACACGCTGGAGCCACGGCGGCCCGGCGTAGTCGGCTTGTACTTACGGATACCCATGAGTGTTCGTTCCTTCTCTCAGCGGCTCGCCGGTCAGTTGACCGGGCCTCCGAAGATGTCGATGCTCTGGCCCTCAGCGACGGTGACGATCGCACGCTTGGTGTCGACCTTCTTGCCGTACCCGTACTTGGTGCGGCGACGCTTGCCGGTGCGGTTGAGGGTGTTCACTGAGGTGACCTTGACGTCGAAGATGGCCTCGATGGCGATCTTGATCTCGGTCTTGTTGGCGTCGGGCGAGACGATGAAGGTGTACTTGCCGTCATCGAGCAGGTTGTAGCTCTTCTCGCTCACCACGGGACGCAGGATGACGTCGCGGTGATCGCGGATCTTCAGCGCTGTCGTCACTTGTCCTTCTCCTCAGTCTTCTTGGCCTTGGCCTTGGCCTTCGGCGCCTCGGCGGCCGGGGCCTCGTCGGCGATCTCGACCGTCTCGGTCGTGGTGTCCTCGGCGACGGCCTCGGACTCGGTGGCGACGGCCTTCGCCGACTTCCCTCCGGCGGGACCGGCCGAGAACGCGGCCAGCGCTGCGGAGGTGAAGACCACCTTGTCGTTGACCAGCACGTCGTAGGTGTTGAGCTGGTCGACGGCGAGCGCGTGCACCGTCGGAACGTTGCGAAGGCTCAGCCAGGCGACATCCTCGAAGCGGTCCAGCACGACGAGCACCTTGCTCAGGTCACCCGCGACGCCGGTCAGGGCCTCGATGGCCGCCTTCGTGGAGGGCTTGTCCCCCGCGACGATCTCGGAGATGACGAAGACGCCACCCTCGCGGGCGCGGTCCGACAGGGCGCCACGGAGGGCCGCCGCGATCATCTTCTTGGGGGTGCGCTGCGAGTAGTCGCGCGGCTGCGGGCCGTGCACGACACCGCCACCGGCCCACTGCGGGGCGCGGCGCGAACCCTGACGGGCGCGGCCGGTGCCCTTCTGGCGCCACGGCTTGATGCCACCGCCGCGGACCTCGCCGCGGGTCTTGGTGGAGTGCGTGCCCTGGCGGGCCGCGGCCAGCTGGGCCACGACGACCTGGTGGATCAGCGGGATGTTGGTGGGCGTATCGAACAGCGCCGCGGGGAGATCGGCCTTGCCGGCCTTCTTGCCCTTGGCGTCGACGACGTCAACGGTCAGGTCGCTCATGAGACGACACCCTTCTTGGCTGCGCTGCGGACGACGACGAGCGACCCGTTGTTGCCGGGAATGGCGCCGCGGACCAGCAGCAGTCCACGCTCAGCGTCGACGGCGTGGACCTTGAGGTTCTGGATGGTGACCTTGGCGTTGCCCATCCGGCCGGCCATCTTGAGGCCCTTGAAGACCTTGCCGGGGGTGGAGCAGCCGCCGATGGAGCCCGGTGAGCGGTGCTTGCGGTGCACACCGTGCGAGGCCTTGAGGCCGTGGAAGCCGTGGCGCTTCATGACGCCCGCGGTGCCCTTGCCCTTGGTGGTGCCGGTCACGTCGACGATCTCGCCGTCGGCGAAGACCTCGGCGGTCAGCTCCTGGCCCAGGGTGAACTCGGAGGCATCCGCGGTGCGGAGCTCGACGAGGTTCTTGCGGGGGGTGACGTCCGCCTTGGCGAAGTGCCCGGCGGCCGGCTTGGTGACCTTCTTGGCCTTGATCGCGCCGTAGCCGAGCTGGACGGCGGAGTAGCCGTCGGTCTCAGGGGTGCGGACCTGGGTGACGACGCAGGGGCCGGCCTGGATCACGGTCACGGGGACGACCTTGTTGTTCTCGTCCCACAACTGGGTCATGCCGAGCTTGGTGCCCAGGATGCCCTTCACGATTCGTTCACTCATCTCTTCAGACCTCACGGAAGCTTGATCTCGATGTCAACACCGGCAGGCAGGTCGAGACGCATCAGCGAATCGACCGTCTTCGGGGTCGGATCGAGGATGTCGATCAGACGCTTGTGCGTACGCATCTCGAAGTGCTCGCGGCTGTCCTTGTACTTGTGGGGCGAACGGATGACGCAGTACACGTTCTTCTCCGTCGGCAGCGGCACCGGGCCGGCCACCTTCGCGCCCGTGCGGGTCACGGTGTCGACGATCTTGCGCGCCGAGCTGTCGATGACCTCATGGTCATACGCCCGCAGCCTGATGCGGATCTTTTGTCCAGCCACGTCGTTCCTTCTTCTCTAGCCCTTTGGAAATTTCAAGTTCCTTCGGGGTATTACCCCTTGTCACTCCAACCCCCGAGGTCGGGAGTGTCGCGCTCGTTGCCGCAAGTGAGGGCGAACCTTCCGGGCGGGAAGGCCACATCTCGCGCTTGGGCGTCTGCTCGACCTCGCTGGGGCACGGCGTCACAGGACGCCAACCCCTCGCGGAGCAACCGGACCATTCTGGCACGGTCTGCCCGGCCCGCCAAATCGACGGCGGTGCGGATGCCGATGCTCAGTAGACGCGCAGCCCGCGGTCCCGGAATGCGCGGCGCGCCTCCTCAAGACCCTCCTGGGACGGGGGCTGAGTGTGGGTCAAGGCATAGTCGAGCCCGAGCTGGGCCCACTTGTCGCGCCCCATCTGGTGGAACGGGAGCACCTCGACACGCCCGACCGCGGGGAGTGAGGCGGCGTACTCGGCGACGCCGTCGATGCAGGCGGGATCGTCGGTGAGACCGGGCACGAGGACGAACCGGATCCACGTCTCGATCCCGAGGTCGCCGAGCCGGCGGCCGAACTCCAGCGTGGGCGCCAGCGGGCGGCCCGTCACGAGCGAGTGCGTCGCCTCGTCGCCCGCCTTCACGTCGAGCAGGACGAGGTCCACGTCGGCCAGCAGCTGGTCGGTGGCGTTGCGCCCCAGGAAGCCGGAGGTGTCCAAGGCCGTGTGGATGCCCATCTCCTTCGCCCCGCGCAGGATCCTCGCGGCGAAGGCGGGCTGCTGGAGCACCTCGCCGCCGGAGAGCGTGATGCCGCCCCCGGTGGCTCGGAAGACGCCGCGGTAGCGCCGAATCCGGGCCAACAGGTCCTCGGCGAGGATCGGGAGGCCGCGGGAGGCGGCCATGGTGTCCGGGTTGTGGCAGTAGAGACAGCGCAGCGGGCACCCGGCCAGGAACGTGGTCATGCGCGTTCCCGGCCCGTCGACGGCGGTGACCAGCTCCCAGGAATGGACCGAACCAACCTCCCCCGCCCGTTGCGCCGCGAGGAGTTCGCCCCGGTCGAGGTGGTCGGCCACCGGCAGCCCGCCCAGCATCGAGGAGGGCCGCGCGAGGGTCGCCGTCACGGCTACAGGGCCTCGTGGAAGGTCCGCGACAGCACGTCCAGCTGCTGTTCCCGCGTCAGCTTGACGAAGTTGACGGCGTATCCCGACACGCGGATGGTGAGCTGCGGGTAGTTCTCGGGGTTCTCCATGGCGTCGAGGAGCGTCTCGCGGTTGAGCACGTTGATGTTGGCGTGGTAGAGGCCCTCACCCATGCCGGCGTCCAGGATCCCGACCAGGTTGGCGACGCGCTCCTCACCCGTGCGGCCGAGCGCCTGGGGCGTGATGGTGTTGGTCAGCGAGATGCCGTCGAGCGCGTCGTCGTAGGAGAGCTTGCCCACGCTCATCATGGAGGCGAGCATCCCGTGCGTGTCCGCCCCGTTCTCAGGGTTGGCGCCGGGCGCGAACGGGGTGCCGGCGGCGTGCCCGCAGGGGAAGGCGCCGGTGGCCTTGCCGTAGACCACGTTGGACGTGATGGTCAGCACGGACTGGGTGGGCACCGCGTCGCGGTACAGCTTGATGCCGCGGATCTTGTCCATCACGGTCGCGACGACGAGCTGCGCCAGCTCGTCGGCGCGGTCGTCGTCGTTGCCGTAGCGGGGGAAGTCGCCCTCGGTGATGTAGTCGACCACGAGGCCGGTCTCGTCGCGCACCGGGGTGACGGTGGCGTACCGGATGGCCGCCAGCGAGTCCGCGACGATCGACAGCCCGGCGATGCCGCAGCCGAGGGTGCGCACGATCTCGTCGTCGTGGAGCGCCATCTCCATGGCCTCGTAGGCGTAGCGGTCGTGGGAGTAGTGGATGATGTTGAGCGCCTCGACGTACGTCTCGACGGCCCAGGTCAGCATCTCGTCGTACCTGGCCCACACCGTGTCGAAGTCCAGCGGCTCGTCGCCGGTGATGGGCGCGAAGCCCTCGACCACCTGCTTGCCGCTCATCTCATCGCGGCCTCCGTTGACGGCGTAGAGGAACGCCTTGGCGGTGTTGAGGCGCGCGCCGAAGAACTGCATCTGCTTGCCGATGGCCATGGGTGAGACGCAGCACGCGATGGCGGTGTCGTCGCCCCAGTGGCAGCGGATCTGGCTGTCGGACTCGTACTGGAGCGCGGAGGTCTCGATGGAGATCGCGGCGCAGAAGTCCTTGTAGCCGGCCGGGAGGGCCGGATCCCAGTAAATGGTGATGTTGGGCTCGGGCGCCGGGCCGAGGTTGCGCAGCGTCTGCAGCAGCCGGAAGGAGGTCTTCGTCACCAGCGTGCGGCCGTCGTCGGCGAATCCGCCGTCGGACCAGGTGGCCCAGTAGGGGTCGCCGGAGAAGATCTGGTCGTAGTCCTTGGTGCGCAGGAAGCGCACGATCCGCAGCTTGGTGACGAGGGCGTCGATGACCTCCTGGGCGCCCTCCTCGCTGAGGGTGCCGGCGGCGATGTCGCGCTCGGCGTAGACGTCGAAGAAACCGGAGAGGCGGCCGATGCTCATGGCGGCGCCGTCCTGGCTCTTCACGGAGGCCAGGTAGGCGAGGTAGGTCCACTGGACGGCTTCGATGAAGGTGCCGGCGGGGCGGGCGAGGTCGAAGCCGTAGCTCGCGCCGAGGTTCTTCAGCTTCTGCAGCGCCTTGATCTGCTCGGCGTGCTCTTCGCGGTATCGGGCCCAGTTCTCGGAGAAGGGCTGGCCCGCGACGGAGTCGAGGTCCACGCGCTTGGCCTCGATGAGGCGGTCGACGCCGTAGAGCGCCACGCGGCGGTAGTCGCCGATGATCCGGCCGCGGCCGTAGGCGTCCGGCAGGCCGGTGATCAGGTGGGCGCTACGCGCCTTGCGGATGCGGGGGGTGTAGATGTCGAAGACGGCCTCGTTGTGCGTCTTGCGGTAGCGGGTGAAGATCTCCTTGACCTGCTCGTCGGGCTCGAGGCCGGCCTCGCGGATGGCGGTCTCCACCATGCGCCAGCCGCCCTGCGGCATCATGGGGCGCTTGAGCGGCACGTCGGTCTGGAGTCCCACCACGACGTCGTCGTCGGCGCAGATGTAGCCGGCCGGGAACGCGTCGACGTCGGCCGGGATGTGGGTCTCGACGTCGTAGACGCGCCGGGCGCGCTCCACGCTCAGGTACTCGCGCTGAAGCGTGTCCCACACGCGCAGCGTCTTGGCGGTGGGACCGGCCAGGAACGCCGCGTCACCCAGGTAGGGCGTGAAGTTGGCGAGGATGAAGCCGCGGACGTCCACGCTGCGCTGCCACTCCCCCGGGGTGAATCCGTGCCACGGGTCGGCGGCGGAGGTGCTGTCGTGAAGTGTGGCCGAGGCCGTCATGCTGCTCCCTGTGAGATGAACGCTTGGGTTCGAGTGCACTGGCAGCGCCGCCGACCGACAACCGGGGCGGATCCGTCCAGGAGCCGGCCACCGCGGTGTCGCCAACGATTGAGATAAATACTACTCCTCGTAGGAACCCTCCGGAAACCGGCCCCCCACCTGTCCCACGCTGGGAACAACTACCCCGCGGAGAACCTCAGCGCCCACGCGGCGGCCCGCGGCCGCAGCATGTACTCGGGGCGCACATCGGGCCCGCACGAACGCGATCCCAGCCCATGCTGCTGCGCGTCCAGGTACAGATGCGTGGCCGTCGGCTCAGGCAGCTCGTGGGGATGCCGGGCGCCGGTGATCTGGTGCGCGTCGTGGGCCCGGAGCGTGAAGCCGGGCAGCTCGCCGCCCACCCGCTCGGCGGAGACGGTCAGGCCCAGCTCGGGCAGCTCCAGCTCGCGCAGGTCCAGCCGGTGTCCGCTCTCCTGCGGGACGGCGTAGTCGACGACGAGGTCGGCGATCGCGGACTCGAACCGGCCCACGAAGGCGGCCGTCGCCGAGTCGACGTAGCTCTCGTGGGGACCGGTGCCGAACCAGGAGGTCCTGCTGAGGCCGACCGGAAGCTCGAGGTGGAGCCCGAGGCGCGGCCAGGTGCCGGTCCAGCCCTTCGTCGGCTCGGCCGAGGCGTCCAGCCGGAGCTCGTCCCCGTCGAGGGTCCAGTCGAGCTGGACGGTGACGGCCTCGCGGGTGGCGGCCGGCGCGTACCGGTGCAGCACGGTGAGGCGCCCCGGCCCCGCGGTCACCGACAGGACCCGACGGTGCAGGCGGTCCAGGCCCGCCTCCCGCCACTGCTCGAGCGACGACGGCGCGGGCGCGCCGACCCCACGCGAGGCGGTGGGCTCCACCTCGACGTAGGAGTTGAAGCCCGCCAGCGAGTCGTTCTCGGTGGGCGCCCGCCAGAGCTCGAGCCGGGGCCCGGCGATGTCCCGGCCGGCCAACTCGAGCAGATCGCCCGTGCGGGCGTCGAATCGCGCCGGTCCGAGCGCGTAGCGGCCGTCGGCGACGGTGGGGGTGGCCCCGGCCACCGGGCGGCGGGGGGTGGCCGGCGGGTCCGACAGCAGCGACTGAACGCGGCTGACCACGTGCCCGGCCTGGGCCCACGGTGCGTCGGATGTCGTCACGGCCTCGACGGTTCGCCACAGCTCGCCCGCCTCCGCGGCATGGAACACAGGCAGCTCGACGCACACCAGCTCGCCGGGGGCGACGGGGCGGATGTCCACCTCGCCCGAGGCGATCTCGCGGCCGTTGAGCTCGTCGCGCCACAGGATGCGCAGGTCGCCCGTGTCGCCGTCGTGGCGGCGGTTCTCCACGCCGAGCTCCTCGTCGGTGACGGTGAGCTTGATGGGGGTCACGACCGCCGCGTACTCGGCCAGCATCGTGGTGGGCGTGCCGTCCGACAGGACCATGCCGTCACAGACGAACGAGCCGTCATGCAGCTGCTCGCCGAAGTCGCCGCCGTAGCCGAAGTACTCGACGCCGTCGGCTGTGGTGGTGCGGATGCCGTGGTCGCGCCACTCCCACACGAAGCCGCCGTGCCATTGCGGCAGGGTGTCGAAGCGCTCCTCGTAGTCGGTCACGGCCCCGGCGCCGTTGCCCATGGCGTGCAGGTACTCGCACAGGATCATGGGGCGGCCGGCGAGCACCGCGCTGCGCCCGGCGGAGCCCCGGAGGTTGTGTCCGGTGCCCGCAGACAGGTCCTCCATCTCCTCCACCGTGGCGTACATGCGCGAGACCATGTCGGTGTAGCGGCCCTCGAAGTCGGGCTCGTAGTGCACGGGGCGTTCGGGGTCGCGGCGGTGCAGCCAGGCGGCCATGGCCGCCGCGTTCGCGCCGGTGCCCGCCTCGTTGCCGAGCGACCACGCGACGATCGACGGGTGGTTCTTGTCCCGCTCGAACATGCGCTCGGCGCGATCCACCAGCGCCTCTCGCCAGCGGGGATCGTCGGTGGGGTTGTCCACCCAGCCGCCGCGCTCGAAACCGTGGGTCTCGAGGTCGCACTCATCGATCACCCACAGGCCGATCTCGTCGGTGAGCGTGAAGAAGTCCGGGTGGGGCGGGTAGTGCGAGGTGCGCACCGCGTTGATGTTGTGCCGCTTCATCAGGTGGAGCTGGGCCCGCACCTTCTCAGTGTTGAACACCCGTCCGTGGTCGGGGTCGTACTCGTGCCGGTTGACGCCGCGGATGCGCAGCTTGCGGCCGTTGACGCGCCACTCGTGGCCGACGATCTCGATGCGGCGGAACCCCACCCGCAGCGTCCGGGTCTCGACGGCGTTGCCGACGCGCGCGTCGTAGAGGCGTGGGCGGTCCGCGCTCCAGGGGGCGACGGGGCCCACCGGGATCGGGGCGACGTCGCCGGGGGCCTCGAATGTCGCGGCGAGGCCGAGCTCGTCGATGGTCACCGTGACGGGGTAGGCGTCGTCGCCGGCCCTGACCTCGGGCAGCAGGGTGCCCTCGCCGGTCTCGGGGTCGAAGTCGGCCCGCAGCCACACGTCGTCGATGCCGGCCGCGGGGCGCGCCAGCACGGTCACGGGGCGGAAGATGCCCGGGAGCCACCACTGGTCCTGGTCCTCGACGTAGCTCGCCGCGGACCACTGGTGCACGCGCACGTGGAGCACGTTGCGGCCGGGGCGCGCCTCAGCCGTGACGTCGAGCTCCTGGGCCAGCCGGCTGCCCCGCACCACGCCCACCTGTGAGCCGTTGAGGGAGACGATGGCCAGCGACTCCACGCCGTCGAAGCGCAGGTGGACCCGGTGGCCGAAGTCCTCGGGCAGGTCGAACGCGACGCGGTAATCCCCCGTCGGGTTGTCGTCGGGCACGAAGGGCGGCTCAACCGGGAAGGGGAAGTTGACGTTGGTGTAGGCGGGCCTGCCCCAGTCGTCGCGGCCCTGCAGCACCCAGTGGCTGGGCACCCGGATCTCGTCCCACGCCGAGTCGTCGAGGTCCGGCGCGGCGGCGCCCTCCGGCGCGAGGTCCGGGCGCGCGGAGAACCTGAACCGCCACGTGCCGCTCAGGTCGATCTCGGCGGCGTCCGACGCCACCCGCGACCTCGGCCGCACCCGTCGCCCGGACCCCGGCGCGAACGACTCGATCTCCGACACTGCTCTGCCCTCCATGGCTCGCTGAGACTCCTCCCCAGCCTATCCAGCGCCCACTCCCTGTGCACGACACGCCGACGCGCCCCCACCCCGGCTCCCTCCCGGCACCCGGGCACCAACTCAGCCGGCGTGTCGTGCCACGCATGGCCGGGAGGGATAGGCTGCGGCCACCGACTGATCGAAGGGGATCCGCCGTGTCCGAGCTCGCCGACATCACCCAGTTCCTCGCGGCCCGCGAGCCGTGGTCCCTGCTGCCGCCGGGCCGCATCGCCGCCTTCGCGAAGCGGGCGGTGGGCCGCTACGTGCGTCGCGGGACGGTGATCCTGGCGGCCGGGGCCGCCCCCACCGCGATGTTCCTGGTCCGCTCCGGGGCCGTGGAGATCGTCGACGCCGACGGCGCGCTGGTCGATCACGACGAGCAGGGCGCCTGCTTCGGGCAGCTGTCCATCATCGAGGAGCGGCCCTCGCGCTTCACGTTCACCGCCCTGGAGGACACACTGCTGTGGGGCTTCGCACCCGACGTGGTGCGCGAACTCCTGGCCGTGCCGGAGGTGCGGCGCTACTTCACCGAGTCGCGGCTGAGCGACGTCACCCGCCAGGTGCCCGAGGGCGGGCCCGTCCTCCAGGTGCCGGTCTCGGAGATGCTCACCCGCTCCCCGATCACCATCCACGTCGGCGCCACCGTCGGGGAGGCCGCCCAGGCGATGGACCAGGCCCGGGTCTCCGCCATCCTCGTCACCGACGGCGACCGCCTCGCCGGCATCCTCACCGACCGCGACCTCCGCCGCGTGGTGGCGCGGGCCGTGCCCCCGTCGTCGCCGCTGGCCGAGTCCATGTCGAGCGCTCCACACACCATCGCCCACGACGCGCTTGCCCTCGACGTGCTGCTCCACCTTGTGGAGCACAAGATCCACCACCTCCCGGTGATGGACGGCGACCGGATCCTCGGCATGGTCACCTCCGGCGACCTCATGCGCCTCGAGCGGTCCAGCCCGCTCTACGTGGTGGGTGACCTGGCCAGGCAGCACGACCCGGCCTCCCTGGCGAGGGTCATGGGGCGGGTCCCGAGACTGGTGGGCCGCCTCCTGCGTCAGGACGCCACCGCGGAGGACATCACCCGCATCGTCAGCCGCACCACCGAGGCGCTGTGGCAGCGGCTGCTCGACCTGGCGGAGGAGCGCCTCGGCCCGCCCCCGGTGCCGTACTGCTGGGTGGCCCTCGGCTCGCTGGCGCGCGGCGAGCAGGCCCTCGCCTCCGACCAGGACCACGCCCTCATCCTCAGCGACGACTACCGCGACGAGCACGACGCCTACTTCGCCCAGCTGGCCGAGTTCGTGACCGCCGGACTGGTGGAGTGCGGCTTTCCCCGCTGCAAGGGCGAGGCCATGGCCACCAACCCACAGTGGCGCAAGCCCCTGGCCGCCTGGAGCCGCGAGTTCGGCGCCTGGCTGGCCGCGCCCACCTCGGAGGCGGTGCTCAACTCGTCGATCTTCTTCGACATGCGCCCCATCCACGGCGACCAGACCCTCTACGTGGCGCTGCAGCAGCGGGTGTTGCGCACAGCGCCGTCGTCGTCGCGGTTCCTGGGGCACCTCGCCAAGCACGCCAACGACGCCGAGGTGCCCATCGGATTCCTGAGGGGCCTGGTCGTCGAGAAGAAGGGGCAGCACCGGGACCGGCTGGACATCAAGCTGGGCGGGATCAACCCGATCGTCGACGTGGCCCGCATCCACGCGCTGCACAAGGGGCTCCCCCAGGTCTCCACCCGGGGCAGGCTGCTCGCGGCCGCCGAGCACGGTGCGGAGGTGGACAACCTCCTCGACGCCTACGAGTTCCTCGGCTACACCCGGCTGCAGCACCAGGGCAGGCAGGTGGCGGCGGGTCTGGAGCCGGACAACCACATCGACCCGGGAGACCTGTCCGACTTCGAGCGCCGCCACCTCCGCGACGCCTTCACGATCGTCGGCAAGGCCCAGTCCGCGCTCACCGTGACGTTCCAGACCCAGTTCATCTCATGATCTGGCCCTTCCGGCGCACCAACGCCGGCGCCGCCGCGAAGGTGCCCGACGGCCCGCTGCGCCGCTACCTCCTCGCCGAGCCGCAGCCCCGGTCCACACCGCTGAGCGAGGTGGCGCTCCTCGCGATCGACTTCGAGACCACCGGTCTGACGCCGGGGACCGACCACGTCCTGTCGGTCGGGATGATCGACGTCGACGGGCTGGCCATCCCGCTGGGCACCGCCACCAACTTCTTCGTCAATCCCGGCCGCGACGTGGGCCAGTCGGCGGTCATCCACCAGATCACCGACGACGAGCTCGCCGGCGCCATCCCCAGCGCCGAGGCGGTGGACCGGGTGTTCGAGCGCCTCACCGGGCGCGTCCTGCTGGCGCACCACGCCGCCATCGAGGTGGGCTTCCTCGCGGCTGCGGTACGGCGGCTGTATGGGGTGGGCATCGACGTGCCCGCCATCGACACCATGGGGCTGGGGCATCGCGCGCTGGGCTTCGACGAGGACCACCCGCGAGACGCGCTGCGCCTCTGGAAGCTGCGTGCCCGGGCGGGCCTGCCCCACTATCGCGGCCACGACGCCGTCGTCGACGCCCTTGCCTGCGGCGAGCTCTACCTCGCCCTCGCTCAGGAGCTGGGCGTCAAGGACCTGGGCCAGCTCCTCCGGCTGTCCTGAGCCTTATCTCTGATCGGTCAGCCCTCGCCGCGGCGCACCGGTTCGGGAGAGTTGGCACCACCGCCATCTGGATATGGACGCCTAGACTCGCCCCACACCCCACGCCTCCGGGCCCACCGAGCACAGGAGCTTGATTCCCCCGATGACCACGATCTGCTGGTTCAGGCGCGTGCTGCGTCTCGACGACCACCCGGCCCTCGTGGCCGCCGCGGCCGAGGGCGCCGTCGTGCCGCTCGTGATCCTGGATCCGGACGAGGCCGCCGCGCATCCGGCCTCGGCGCAGCGGCAGGCCATGAGCCTGCCCGGGCTCGACGCCGAGCTGAGGCGTCGCGGCAGCCGCCTGATCGTCCGCCGCGGACGACCCGCCGACGTGCTGTCCGAGGTCCTTCGGGAGGCGTCCGCCACGGCCGTGCACACCACCGTCGGCTTCCCGTTCGCCGACGACGAGGGCCTCGCGACGGCGGGCGTGCCGCTCCACCTGCACCCCCTGGCAGACCTGGTCCCCCGTGGCTCGGTGCGCACCGGCTCCGGCGGCGTGTTCCGGGTCTACTCGCCCTTCTTCAAGGCGCTGAAGCAGGTCCCGATCCAGGCACCCCTGGAGGCCCCGGAGCTCCGCGCGCCCGAGGCGTGGCCGCGGTCGGAGGCCCTCGACTGGCCCGAGGCCCGCACCTCGATGAACCGGGGCTGGGACGTCGTCGCCGGCCACGTCGAGGCGGGCGAGGACTCCGCCCACCGACGCCTCGCCGCCTTCCTCGACGACGCGGTCGCGGACTACCCGCGACACCGGGACGAGCCGTGGCGCCCCGCCACCTCCGGGCTCTCCGACGCCCTGGCCGTGGGCGAGATCAGCGCCCGGCGCATCTGGCACCACTGCTTGCCCGCCTGGCGTGCGGGTGCCCCGGGCGTGGAGTCCTTTCTCTCCGAGCTGGCATGGCGGGAGTTCGCCCGCGAGCTGTTCCACGAGTCGCCGGACCTCGGCGAGCGCTGCTGGCGCCCCGAGTGGGAGGCCTTCCCCTGGGAGGGCGACGGCGAGGCCGCGGAGCTGTGGCGTCGCGGCCTGACGAGCGTGGAGATGGTCGACGCCGGCATGCGCGAACTGTTCGCCACCGGCCGGATGCACAACCGCGTGCGGATGATCGCGGCCAGCTATCTCACCAAGCACCTCCTCACCGACTGGCGGGTGGGCCTGGCCTGGTTCGGGCAGACGCTGACCGACTGGGACCCGGCGTCGAACGCGATGAACTGGCAGTGGGTGGCCGGCTGCGGCCCGGACGCCTCCCCCTACTTCCGGATCTTCAACCCCGACACGCAGGCCACCAAGTTCGACCCGCGCGCGCTGTACCGCTCGCACTGGCTCGCGCCGCACGACGAGGGTGCGCGGGAGTTCGCCGCCGCCGCCCCCCTCTCCTGGCGGGTGGACCTCGGCCACCGGCCCGAGCCGGTCGTCGCGCTCGCCGACGGACGCAGCCGGGCCCTGGCCGCCTACGAGGGCCTGCGCGCCGGCTGACGGCTCCGACCGGCGTGTCGGGGCTTGGGTGGGCGGCCCCCTGTTGGCTAGAGTCACCGACCGTATGTCTTCCTCCGCGCTGGACCACCTGTCTCCCGCCTTCCCGCAACGCGCGGCGTGGGGCACCGCGTCGTCGCTGCGCACGTGGCAGGCGTCGGCGCTGGAGCAGTACGAGCGGGACCAGCCGCGCGACTTCCTCTGCGTGGCCACCCCCGGCGCCGGCAAGACCACGTTCGCGCTGCGCATCGCGCTCACCCTGATGGCGTCGCGCACCGTCCGGCGCATCGTCGTGGTGACCCCCACCGAGCACCTCAAGGTGCAGTGGGCCGACGCCGCGGCCCGCGTCGGCATCCAGCTCGACCCCGGATTGGGCGGGTCGTCGAGGCGCGGGCGCGCCAAGGAGTACCACGGCTCCGCGGTGACCTACGCGGGTGTCGCGGCCCGCTCCTACGTGTACGAGGCGTTGTGCCACTCGAAGGAGACGCTGGTCATCTTCGACGAGATCCACCACGCCGGCGACTCCAAGAGCTGGGGGGAGGCCGTCACCTTCGCCTTCACCCACGCCACCCGGCGGGTCGCGCTCACCGGCACCCCGTTCCGCTCCGACGAGCACCCCATCCCCTTCGTCGCCTACGACGAGCTGGCCCCGGGCGTGATGCAGTCGCGGGCGGACTACACCTACGGCTACACCGAGGCCCTGGCGGACCACGTGGTGCGGCCGGTGCTGTTCATGAACTACGGCGGCCAGATGCGATGGAGGACGAAGGCGGGCGACGAGCTTGCTGCGGACCTCGGCGTGCCGATGACCAAGGACCTGACCGCCCACGCCTGGCGCACCGCCCTGGCGCCCACCGGTGAGTGGATCCCGGCGGTGCTGGCCGCCGCCGACAGGCGCCTCACCGAGGTCCGCCGCCACGTCCCCGACGCCGCGGGGCTGGTCATCGCGACCAACCAGACCACCGCACGCGCCTACGCGCGGCAGCTCCACGAGCTGACCGGCGTCAAGCCCTGCGTCGTCCTGTCCGACGACTCGTCGGCCTCTGGGCGCATCGACACGTTCTCCACCTCGGACGAGCGGTGGATGGTCGCGGTGCGGATGGTCTCCGAGGGGGTCGACGTGCCGCGCCTCGCCGTCGGCGTGTACGCCACCGCCACCTCCACCCCGCTGTTCTTCGCCCAGGCCGTCGGGCGGTTCGTGCGCAGCCGGCGTCGCGGGGAGGTGGCCACCGTCTTCCTCCCCACCGTGCCGGTCCTGCTGGCCCACGCCGCGACCATCGAGAAGCAACGCGACCACGTGCTGGGCAGGCCCAAGTCCGACGAGACGGACATCTGGGCCGAGACGGAGGCCCTCATCGAGCGGGCGAACCAGAGCGAGTCGGCCGCCGACGACCTCCTCGGCCAGTTCGAGGCGCTGGAGTCCACCGCCACCTTCGACCATGTGCTGTTCGACGCGCAGGCGTTCGGCATGCACGCCGAGCCGACGTCGATCGACGAGCAGGACTACCTGGGCCTGCCCGGCCTGCTCGAGCCCAGCCAGGTCAGCGCCCTCCTCGCGGACCGGCAGAGGCGCCAGCTGAAGCGCCGGGAGCGCGACGACCGGAAGGCGGAGCCGGAGGTGGCCCTGCACCGGGCGCTGGCCTCGAAGCGCAAGGAGCTGAACTCGCTGGTGGCCCAGTACGCCCGCCTCAAGGGCGTGCCGCACAGCCACGTGCACGCGGACCTCCGCCGCGAGTGCGGCGGGCCGGCGCTCGCGCAGGCCTCCCAGTCCGAGGTCGAGCAGCGGGTCAAGGCCATCCGGACGTGGCTCAAGGGCTGAGAACTCACACACCCCTGGAAATAAGTTGAAGCATCAACTAGGCTGGGGCCATGGGCGAACATGAAGAGCACTCCACGGGCGGCGTCTACTCCTCGAAGGGCAGGGAGTTCAGGCGCGACACCCGCTACATCGGCACCCGCATCATGGCCGACCCCAGGCCGGGCACCGACGACTATCCGGTGGAGCCGGGCCGCTACCGCCTGATCGCCGCCTACGCGTGCCCCTGGGCCAACCGCGCCATCATCGTCCGGGACCTCCTCGGGCTGCAGGACGCGATCTCGATGGGCAACCCCGGCCCCACGCACGACGCCGACTCATGGACGTTCGATCTGGACCCCGGCGGTGTCGACCCGGTGCTCGGCATCTCCAGGCTGAAGGACGCCTACGAGAAGCGCTTCCCCGGGTACCCGCGCGGCATCACGGTGCCGGCCATCGTCGACGAGCCCACCGGGATGGTGGTGACCAACGACTTCCCCCAGATCACCGAGGACCTCTTCTTCCAGTGGAAGGCCTACCACCGGGCGGACGCCCCGGACCTGTGGCCCGCGGACCTGCGCGACGAGATGGAGGAGGTCATGCGGCGGGTCTATACCGAGGTCAACAACGGCGTCTACCGCTGCGGGTTCGCAGGCTCACAGGAGGCCTACGACGCCGCCTACGACCGACTCTGGGCGGCCCTCGACTGGCTGGAGGAGCGTCTCGCGACGCGGCGCTACCTCATGGGCGCGTCGATCACCGAGGCCGACGTGCGCCTGTTCACCACCTTGGTGCGCTTCGACGCCGTGTACCACGGGCACTTCAAGTGCAACCGCAACAAGCTCATCGAGCTGCCGAATCTCTGGGGCTACGCCCGCGACCTGTTCCAGACGCCGGGCTTCGGCAGCAACGTGGACTTCGAGCAGATCAAGCGCCACTACTACGTGGTGCACACGGACCTCAACCCGCTGAGCATCGTGCCCAAGGGCCCGGACCTCAGCGGATGGCACACCCCGCACGGGCGGGGCGCCCTCTGAGTCATCCGCCTACCGGCGCCGCCCCTTCCACACATGCCCTTGAGCGACCACACGGTCAGCCGATGGTCGGTGGTTGGCTATCGTTGACCTCGATGCCATACTGGTACAAGAAGTAGTACCAATGGAGGAGGGGTAGCCATGGCTATCACCGCAAGTGAAGCTCGCAAGAACCTGTTCCCGCTGATCGAGCAGGTCAACGATGACCGCACGCCGGTCGAGATCACTTCCCGGCGGGGCGATGCAGTGCTCATGTCCCGAGCTGACTACGACGCGCTCGAGGAGACTGCTCACCTCCTGCGGGTGCCCGCCAACGCACGACACCTGCTCGAAAGCCTTGCCCAGGCGCATGCGGGGCAGCGCGACGAGCACGACCTCATTCGATGAGGCTGGTCGTCACACCGAACGGCTGGTCGGACTACACGTACTGGTTGGCAGCCGACCGGCAGACACTCAAACGACTCAACCGCCTCATCGACGACGCGATGCGCGACCCCGTCAGCGGAATCGGTAAGCCCGAACCACTGCGACATGTGCTGGCGGGTGCGTGGTCCCGACGGATCACCGAGGAGCACCGCCTGGTGTACCTGGTCGACGGCGACGACCTGATCATCCTGCAGGCACGCTTCCACTACAGCTGACCAACTCATCTGCCGCGGTGTGCGAGGGTAGCCTTCGGCCCCGGTGTCCCCGAGCACGACCACCCTCACCCTTACCGGTGGCGAAAATGGACTAAACAAGGCCTACCCTGCACCCACCTTGTTCACCTGACGGCGCAACGAAACGAACTGAACAACATGGACGCCGCGCGGCCGCGGCGGCCCCTCACAGCATGGGCACACAACGTCCTATCTTGCCGCACCGGACATGTCTGGCTCCGAGAGTAGGTATGGCTGAGGCAGCCGGACGCAGACGAACTCCCGTTCCGTGAGGTCTCCTGCGAGCAGGCGCCGCGCCTCCTCACGGACCCCACTCATGGCCACTGGAGCATGTGCGCACGGATCATGGAAGAGGTCCGTGAGCCAGGCCACCGGGCGGAGCCACTTTGAGTTGCGCACGAGTCAAGAATGCCCTGCTCGGGACCGACGGCTGCACGCTTCTGCCGCTGACTTCGCGGCGCCAGGCCTCTGTGGTCAGTCGGCCGGGGGCCAGGCTGGGCTGGGCTGGATGAGCGCATCGAGGTGGGCGCGGGAGCGCAGCAGCGCTCCTGGGGCCCACGGATCAGGGTCAGGCGGGTCGGCGGCGGGGTGTGGGCATGGTGGCGCCTCGGCGCGGGGCCAGACCTGTTGGAGCCGGTGTCGCTGGTGTTGCCGGGACCGACGATGCGGGTCGGTGTGAAGCGGCGGGGTGAACCGCGGCAGCCCTGTGGCCGCGGCGAGGTGCACCTGCCACTGCGACTTCTCCGAATGGAGGGGGTCGGGTTCGACGAGCCGACGATGGTGTGGGCAGAGCAATACGCCGTTGGCTAGGCACGATGGTCCGCCGTCGCGCCTGGGGACGATGTGGTGGGCTTCACAGGCGGCGGGCGGTGCGGTGCAGCCGGGGAACACGCAGCCCTGGTCCCGCAGGACCAGTGCGGCAATCCTGCGACAGTCGCAGCGCGGCCGTCGCCTGCGCCGCGGTGCGCACCGACTGCCGCACCCCCTCGACCACCGCATCGGCAGCGGACAGGCGGGCCTCGTTCAACAGATGGAGGCGCACCCCCGCGAGCTGGGCCTCGGCCTCCGTCACGTCCGCGAGCAAACCAGCCAGCCGCTCAACCGCCACATCATCAGCACCAAGAGAACCGGCAGCCTCCCACAGCGCAGCGATATACCGCTGCGCCAGGTCCACCACGGTGTCGCTCATGTGTACTATTCTTGCGGACCCCGCTGACAGTTTTCGGCCCAGAACCGAATCCCTGGAGAAGAAATCTGAAAGAAGTCTCGACAACCCCAAGGTCGGCATCGTCGGGCCTCCGATCCGACCCGAGACAGGCGACGGCGGGGCGCCGCTGCAGGGCGCCCCGCCGTCGCGGGCGGCGAGGGCCGATCGGCCCTCGGGCTGCGGCTACTCGGACTCGACGCTGCCCTCGATCTGGTTCGCCTTCGCAGTGTGCTGCACCTCGATCTTGCGGGGCTTCGCGGCCTGGGCGACGGGGATCGTGAGCGTCAGGACCCCGTCGGAGTACGAGGCGCTGATCTTCTCCGTGGCGAGCCCGCGGCCGAGCGTCAGCTGACGGGCGAAGGTGCCGACGGCGCGCTCGCGCGTCAGCCACTGGGCGCCGTCGTCTGCGACGGGGTTCTTGCGCTCCGCGCGGACGGTGACGGTGGCACCGTCCATGTCGATGTCGATGCTGGCGGGATCGACGCCCGGCAGGTCGATGTGCGCGACGAACTCGTCACCGGTTCGGTAGAGGTCCATCGGCATCGCCACTGAGGCCGGGGTGCGGGTCACGTCGCCGAGGAGGCGGTCGATGTCGCGGAAGGGATCAAAGCCAGGCATGTCAGGTCCTTTCTGTGTCGTGAGTGCCGGACTCGTATGAGTTGAGTGTACTCCGCTCAACTCTGTTCGCAAGTTCGGCGGGGCCTACGATGACGCCATGACGACGCCGTTGCCCCACTGGTCACTGCTGTCGCCCGGCATCCCACTCGGCGCGCTGGCGGGCCATTCGGTCGCCGTGGTCGCCGATGTCCGAGACACCCCGCAGATGATCCAGGTGAAGCGCCACACGCCGAAGAGCAACGTCGTCAAGGACACGGTCACCGTCACGTACGGTCCCATCGGAGACACGGACCCGCCGGGCCGGGTGAAGGTTCCATCGTGGCGGCGGTTGGACGACTTCGTCGACGAACAGTTGGGTTCGCAGGTGGACCGGGCCATCGTCGTACCTGGCGTCATGTGGAGCGAACGGGGTCACGTGACACCTCGCGTGTCCCGTGCATGGCTCCTGACCCTGGCTGCGGTAGCCCTGGCCCTGAGCTCAGCCATCGCCGTCGCCATCGGAGTCTGGTGGGTGCTCCCGCTGGCGCTCGGCCCGCTCCTCGCGCTGGTCACCACGGCGACACATCGGAGGACCCGCACCGCCATACGTGTGGCCAGAGAACCTCAGGGCACCAGGACCTTCACCGAGTCGGAGATCCACGCGCGTCTCGCTCCCCCGGGTCCACCCGCCGGGGAGCCGACGCCGACGGATGAGGCGTTCGCGCGGGTCAACGGGGTCAAGGACCACTACGGGCGACTCCGAGGAGACATCGTCTACCGGATCGAGAACTCCGCGCTCTTTGATTCCTCGGTGCCCACGACGCATCGCTTCCTCCTGGACCTGCTGAAGTGGGACGACGACGCCGATCACCTGGACCGCGACGACCGGGGCCGCCTGTCCTATGAGGTCCTCTTGTCGTTCCGGACCGCACGCGACTACGCCGAACGGGTCGGACTGGCCCACCTCCCCACGCAGGCCCAACCGGCAGGGAGCCGGGCGCTGAAGGTCGCCGCGCTGGCCGCGCACCCTGCCACCGCCGGCGAGCGGGAGGCCGCACTGGCGCAACTGGGCGGGCTGTTGGACGACCTCGCGCTGCACTACCTACCGAGCGCGCACGATCTCCCACGCATGCTCGCGTCCCAGCGGGCCCAGTTGGACGCGGCGTCGTGAGTCCCAGCGTCCGCCCGCTGAGTCGCCTCGAAGACCTCGCGGGCCTCACTCTCGTCGTCTCGTCCGCATTCCTGGTCGGGCCGGTCACCCCGTTCGTCCTCCAAGCCCGGCTCGCCGGCCCCCGCGTCACGGTGAAGTACTCATCCATCCGCGGCGACGTCACGGCGCACACCGTGACGGTCCCCCGTCGCCGGCGACTCGAGGACTTCGTCCGCCAGTACTGCAACATCGCCATCGTCGGCCGCATCACCGTCGTCAGAGGGGTTCGGTGGCCCACCGCCGCTGAGACCGCCGTCCGCGCCACCCTGGACTGGGAACGCCCGTTCGGCCAAGCTTCGATCCGCTTGCCCGAGGGTCTCACCTTCGACGACCTCTACCCTGGCCTGCGTGAGTTGCCCCGCCAGTCGTCGGCCGTGACCTACGTCCTGGGCACGCTCACAGAACCGGCCGACCCAGAGGCCGCGCGCGAGCGGGTCGAGGGGATCAAGGCCGACTACGGGGAGCTGCTCACCGACGTCGTCTACCGGATCGAGAACTCGGCGCTCTTCGACGACGGCGTCCCTCTCACGAGGGAGTTCAGCCTCCTGCTTATGCAGTGGGACGACGAGCAGGGCCGGATCGATCGCCCTGCCCTCGATGCGCTGTCCCGCCGACTCAGCATTGCCTTTGACGCAGCACGCGCCAACGCCGAACGGCTGGGCCTCGGCCATCTGCCGCTGACTGCCCGACGCCCGGCCAGGCGGGCCGTGAAGGCGGCACGGCTCGCCAACGAGGCAGTGTCGGAGGGGGAACGGGCGGCGGCAAGGATCCAGCTAGCGCGTCTCCTCGGAGGGCTCCGGCTGCATTACCTGCCGTCGGCCTCCGAGGCGCCGTTGATGGTCGGCGGCACCCGCCCCGCCCTCGAGGGACTCCGCGCCGACTAGAGCGAGGCTCGCAGCGCGCGGAGTCGGACCAGCGAGGGCTCGCGGCCCAGGATCTCCATCGACTCGAACAGCGGCGGCGACACCTTGCGGCCGGATATCGCCACGCGGATCGGCGCGAACGCGAACTTCGGCTTGATGCCCATCCCCTCGACGATGCGCTCACGCAGGCCGGCCTGGATGGCGTCGGTGCTGAAGGGGACCGTCTCCGCGACGGCGATCGCCGCGTCCAGCACGTCGGCCGCGTTCTCGGCCAGCCCTGCGCGGGCGTCATCGTCGATCACCAGAGCGTCGTCGGCCGCGAAGAGGTAGTCGAGCTGCGGCCGGGCGTCCTTGAGGAGCACCAGCCGCTCCTGGATGATCGGCACGGCGCTGCGCAGGATCTCCACCTCGGCGGGGCTGGGGTCCCAGCCCGCCTCGAACTCGAGGATCCGGTCGGCCAACTCGTGCGCGGTGAGCGTGCGGATGTAGTGGCCGTTGAGCCAGTCCAGCTTCTTCAGGTCGAAGATCGGCCCGACGGTGTTGACCTTGGACCACGAGAAGGCCGCGACGAACTCGTCGAACGTCGACACCTCGTGGTCCTCGTCGCCGGCGTAGCCCAGCAACTGGAGGAAGTTGCGCACCGCCTCGGGCAGGTAGCCCTGCTCCTTGAACCACATCAGCCTGGCGGCCGGGTTCTTGCGCTTGGAGATCTTCGACTTGTCCGTGTTGCGCAGCAGCGGCATGTGGGCGAACGCGGGCCGCTTCCAGCCGAGCCAGTCGTAGAGGAGGACGTGCTTGGGCGTCGAGGAGATCCACTCCTCGCCGCGCACGACGGTGTTGATGCCCATCAGGTGGTCGTCGACCACCACCGCGAGGTGGTAGGTCGGAAACCCGTCCGCCTTGAGGATCACCTGGTCGTCGGGCCTTGGCGCCTTCACCGTGCCGCGCACGATGTCCTCGAACTCCAGCGGCACATCGTCGGGGATGAGCATCCGCACCACGGGCGTCTCCGAGAACCCGGGTAGCGCCGCCCGCTCCTCGCGGGTCTTGCCCAGGCAGAGGCGGTCGTAGCCCGTCACTGAGAGCTTCTGCGCCTCCTGCTCCCTGCGCAGTTCGACCAGCCGCTCCGAGGAGCACCAGCAGTGGTAGGCGTGCCCGTCGGCGATCAGCTGCTCGACGAACGGACGGTAGGTGTCCAGCCGCTCGGATTGCCGGTAGGGGCCGAAGTCACCGCCCGTGTGCGGGCCCTCGTCGGCCTGCAGGCCCAGCCACTCGAGGGAGTCGTAGATCTGCTGCTCGCTGCCCTCCACCAGCCTGGCCTGGTCCGTGTCCTCGATGCGCAGGACGAACGCGCCCCCGGTCTTCCGGGCCCAGGCCAGGTCGAACAATGCCATGAAGGCCGTGCCCACGTGGGGGTCTCCGGTGGGCGACGGGGCAACCCGGGTGCGCGCGGGAATCGCATCAATGCTCATAGTGGTTTCACCCTATCGGGCATTCTGGACTGCATGACCACGGAACCCGGCCTCACGCCGGCCAGGGCGCTGCACCACGCACAGCCCGGCCCGGATCCGGCTGCGCGCGCGCAGATTCGGGCCGACCTGGCCGCTTCTCCCCCGCCCAAGCCCGCCCAGATGACCCGCACCTTCAGCTACATCCTCGACGACCTGGTGCAGGTGCCCGGCACGAAGGTCCGCATCGGGGTGGACCCGTTCCTTTCCTTCATCCCGTGGGCGGGAACCGCCATGGGCGCGGCGTTCGGCAGCGTGGTCATGGCGGACGCCATCAGGCTCCGGGCACCGCTGCCCGTCCTGCTCCGGATGGGCGCCAACTCGCTGCTGGACTGGGCGCTCGGGATGATCCCCTTCGTGGGTGCCTTCTTCGATGTGGCGTTCCGCGCCAACAAGATGAATCTCAAGCTGCTCAACCGCACGATCGAGAACCGCGAGCTGGTCCGGAAGGCATCGATCAGGTACTGGATCGGCGTGGCGGCTCTCGTGGTCACGATGGTGGCGCTGATGGTCGCCATTCCGGTGCTGGTGATCGCGGGGATCAACCACCTCATCGCCACCACCGGCTGACGGTCCGCACCGCTGGGAGCGTGCTAATTTACCCGCATGACTGAGCCCTCCTCCACGCCGTCGAACTTCATCTACGACGCTGTCAACGCGGACGTGGCCGGCGGGAAGCGCGGGGGACGGGTCCAGACGCGGTTCCCACCGGAGCCCAACGGCTACCTGCACATCGGGCACGCCAAGGCCATCGTCGTGGACTTCGGGGTCGCCGCGGACTTCGGGGGGATCTGCATCCTGCGGCTCGACGACACGAACCCGGAGACCGAGGACACCAGCTTCGTCGAGGGCATCGTCGACGACATCGAGTGGCTGGGATACGAGCCCGCCGACGTGCGGTTCGCATCGGACTACTTCGAGCAGCTCTACGAGTGGGCGGAGCAGCTGATCACCGCCGGCCTCGCCTACGTCGACGACCAGGACAGCGAGGCCATCTCGGCAGGCCGCGGCGGGTTCGGCAGGCCCGGCGTGGACTCCCCGTTCCGCGACCGCCCCGTCGAGGCCAACCTTGAGCTCTTCCGCCGGATGCGCGCCGGGGAGTTCGCCGACGGCTCCCGGGTGCTGCGCGCCAGGATCGACATGAGCCACGAGAACATGCAGATGCGCGACCCGATCATGTACCGCATCCGCCGCGTCGATCACCACCGCACCGGCGACGAGTGGTCGATCTACCCCACCTACGACTGGGCCCACGGGCAGTCGGACGCCATCGAGGGCGTGACGCACTCGATCTGCACGCTTGAGTTCGAGTCCCACCGGCCGCTCTACGACTGGTTCCTCGACCGGCTCGGGGTCGAGGAACCGCCGCGACAGTACGAGTTCGCGCGCCTCGAGCTCACCCACACCGTCACCTCGAAGCGCCGCCTCGCCAAGCTGGTGCTCGACGGCGTCGTCGACGGCTGGGACGACCCCCGCATGCCCACCCTCCGCGGGCTCAGGCGCCGCGGCTACCCGTCCACCGCCATCCGCGCGTTCTGCCGCGAGGTGGGCACCACGCGCACGAACTCCCGCCAGTCGATCGAGGCTTTGGAGAGCTACGTCCGCCGCGACCTCAACCTCACCGCGCAGCGCCGGATGGCGGTGCTCCACCCACTCAAGCTGCGGATCACCAACTGGCCCGTCGACGCCGAGGGTAACCCGGTCGTGGAGCACTTCGAGCTCGCGAACAACCCGGAGCGCGCCGAGGACGGCACGCGGAGCGTCGCGTTCAGCGGCGAGCTGTGGATCGAGCGCGAGGACTTCCAGGAGGTCCCCCCGCCGAAGTACTTCCGCCTCTCCCCCGGCCGTGAGGTCCGGCTGCGGGGCGCCTACTTCGTCACTGCCACGGACGTGGTCAAGGACGAGGACGGCACCGTGACCGAGGTGCTGGCCACCTACGATCCCGCCTCGAAGGGCGGCAACTCGCCGGACGGCCGCAAGGTGAAGTCGACGATGCACTGGGTCTCGGCGCCCCACGCGGAGGAGGCGACGGTGGCGCTGTACAACAGGCTGTTCCTGGCCGAGGCACCGGGCGAGGCCACCGGGGAGGCCCTCGACGACCTCAACCCCGCCTCGCGCGAGCTCCTGCACGGCTGCCGCGTGGAGGCCGCGCTCCGCGACGCCCTTCCCGGCGAGGTGGTGCAGTTCGAGCGCCTGGGCTACTTCGCCGCAGACCTCGACCAGCCGATGCTGTTCCACCGCACCGTGGGCCTGCGCGACGAGTGGGCGGCCATCCAGAAGCGCGGCTGAACCCCGGAGACGCGACGAGGGCCGTGCAGCTTCACGCTGCACGGCCCTCGTCAGGCTCTCAGGCCAGGATCACTTGAGGATCTTGGTCACGTTGCCGGCGCCGACGGTGCGGCCGCCCTCACGGATGGCGAACTTGAGGTTCTCCTCCATGGCGATGGGCTTGTTCAGGTGGACGGTCATCTCGGTGTTGTCACCAGGCATGACCATCTCGGTGCCCGCGGGGAGCTGAACCACGCCGGTCACGTCCGTGGTACGGAAGTAGAACTGGGGCGAGTAGTTCGAGAAGAACGGCTTGTGACGGCCACCCTCCTCCTTGGCCAGGACGTAGACGTTGGCCTCGAAGTCCGTGTGCGGGGTGGTGGAACCCGGCTTGATGACAACCATGCCGCGCTCGACGTCTTCCTTCTTGGTGCCGCGGAGCAGCAGGCCGACGTTCTCGCCCGCGCGACCCTCGTCGAGGATCTTGCGGAACATCTCGACGCCGGTGACGGTCGAGGACTGCTTGGTGTCACGGATGCCGATGATGTCGACGGTCTCGCCGGTCTTGACGATGCCACGCTCGATGCGGCCGGTGATGACGGTGCCACGACCGGTGATCGTGAAGACGTCCTCAACGGGCATGAGGAAGGGCTTCTCGGTGTCACGCGCGGGCTGCGGGATGTGCTCGTCCACGGCGTCCATGAGCTCGAGGATGGACTCGGTCCACTTCGGGTCGCCGTTCAGCGCCGGGAAGGCGGCGACGCGGACGATCGGCAGGTTGTCGCCGTCGAACTCCTGAGCCGACAGGATCTCGCGGAGCTCCATCTCGACGAGCTCGATCAGGTCGGCATCGGCATCGTCGATCATGTCGCACTTGTTCAGGGCGACGACGATGGCCGGCACGCCCACCTGGCGGGCCAGGAGGATGTGCTCGTGGGTCTGCGCCATCGGGCCGTCGGTGGCCGCCACGACGAGGATCGCGCCGTCCATCTGGGCAGCGCCGGTGATCATGTTCTTCACGTAGTCGGCGTGGCCGGGGCAGTCGACGTGCGCGTAGTGGCGCTTCTCGGTCTGGTACTCGACGTGCGCGATGGAGATGGTGATGCCGCGCTGACGCTCTTCGGGCGCCTTGTCGATCTGGTCGAACGCCGAGACGGCATTCCACTGGGGGTACTTGTCGTGGAGCACCTTCGTGATCGCCGCGGTGAGAGTGGTCTTGCCGTGGTCGACGTGTCCGATGGTGCCGATGTTGCAGTGCGGCTTAGTCCGCTCAAACTTGGCCTTTGCCACGAGGGCTCCTTCTTGGGGATGTCGCCTCGCGGGATTGCGGGGCGTCGCTTGTCATTCCTCAGTAGAGGTCAGCATCTGAGCTTAGCGCCCAAACGCATACCTGACCAATCCTAACGGAGGCTCCACGTCAGTCAAACCGGACGGGAGTATCCACGTGAAAAGCGGCCGGCCGGGGAGTTCTCCCCGGCCGGCCGCCTTCGTCAGTGTGGCGGGTTCACTCCCCGCCGCGCGCCTTCGCGACGATCTCCTCGGAGATCATCCGGGGCGTCTCGGCGTAGGAGTCGAACTCCATGGAGTACGAGGCCTGGCCCGAGGTCTTCGACCGCAGGTCCCCGACGTAGCCGAACATCTCCGACAGCGGCACCAGCGCGCGCACCACGCGGTTGCCGTGCTGCTCGTCCATGGACTGGATGTGCCCGCGACGCGCGTTCAGGTCACCGATGACGGTGCCCATGTAGTCCTCGGGCGTGGTCACCTCGACGGCCATGACCGGCTCGAGGATGGCCGGATCCGCCTTGCGGGCGGCCTCCTTGAACGCCTGCGCGCCGGCCAGCTTGAACGCCAGCTCGGAGGAGTCGACGTCATGGTAGGCGCCGTCGGTCAGCGTCACCTTGATGTTGTCGACGGGGTAGCCGGCGAGGACGCCGAACTGCAGCGCCTCCTTCACGCCCGCGTCCACCGCGGGGATGTACTCGCGGGGGATGCGGCCGCCGGTGACGGCGTTGACGAACTCGTAGCCCGAGCCCGGCTCCGTCGGCTCCAGGTCGATGATGACGCGCGCGAACTGGCCCGAACCACCGGTCTGCTTCTTGTGGGTGTACTCGATCTTCTCCACCTTGCGGCGCAGCGTCTCGCGGTAGGCCACCTGCGGCTTGCCGATGTTGGCCTCGACCTTGAACTCGCGACGCATGCGGTCGATGAGCACGTCGAGGTGGAGCTCGCCCATGCCGGCGATGATGGTCTGCCCGGTCTCCTCGTCGGTGTGGACGCGGAAGGTGGGATCCTCCTCGGCGAGCCGCTGGATGGCGTGGGACAGCTTCTCCTGGTCCGACTTCGTCTTCGGCTCGATGGCCTGCTCGATGACGGGGTTGGGGAAGGTCATCGACTCCAGCACGATCGGGTGGCCGGTGTCGCAGAGCGTCTCGCCGGTGCCCGTGTCCTTGAGGCCCATGACGGCGCAGATCATGCCCGCGCCGATCTGCGGGATCTCCTCGCGCTTGTTGGCGTGCATCTGGTAGATCTTGCCGATGCGCTCCTTCTTGCCCTTGGTCGCGTTGAGGACCTGCGAGCCGGAGTGCAGGACGCCCGAGTAAACACGCACGAAGATGAGCTTGCCCAGGTGCGGGTCCGCCGCGATCTTGAACGCCAGCGCGGCCAGCGGCTCGTCGTCGGTGGGGTGCCGCTCGAGCTCCACCGACTCGTCGCCGGGCTTGAAGCCGTTGATGGCGGGAACGTCCATCGGCGAGGGCAGGTAGGCGACGACCGCGTCGAGCAGCGGCTGGACGCCCTTGTTCTTGAACGAGGTGCCACAGACCACGGCCGTGAAGGTGTTGGTGATGACGCCCTTGCGGATGGCGGCCTTGACCTGCGCGACCGTCGGCTCCTCACCCTCCATGTAGAGCTCCATGATGTCGTCGTCGACGTCCGCGAGGCGCTCGATCAACGTGGCGTGGGCGGCCTCGGCGGCCTCCTGCAGCTCAGCGGGGATCTCCTCGATGGTGTAGTCCTCGCCCATCACGGTCTCGCCGCGCCAGGTCAGCGCGCGCATCTCGACCAGGTCGACGACCCCCAGGAAGCCGCCCTCTGCACCGATCGGCAGCTGCAGCAGCACCGGGTCGGTGTTGAGCCGCTCGCGGATGGTCTTGACGCAGTGGTCGAACGAGGCGCCCGTGCGGTCCAGCTTGTTGATGTAGCAGATGCGCGGCACGTTGTACTTCGTGGCCTGACGCCACACCGTCATCGACTGCGGCTCGACGCCCGCGACACCGTCGAACACCGCGACGGCGCCGTCGAGGACGCGCAGCGAGCGCTCCACCTCGACGGTGAAGTCGACGTGCCCGGGCGTGTCGATGATGTTGATCTGGTGGTCCTTCCAGAAGCAGGTCGTCGCGGCCGACGTGATGGTGATGCCGCGCTCCTGCTCCTGCTCCATCCAGTCCATCGTGGCGGCGCCCTCGTGGACCTCACCGATCTTGTAGGTCTTGCCGGTGTAGAACAGGATGCGCTCGGTGGTGGTGGTCTTGCCGGCGTCGATGTGCGCCATGATGCCAATGTTGCGAACCTTGGACAGGTCGGACACTATGCAGCCCTTCGGAAGTAGAACGTGGTGTGAAACAGGTGATGCCCCCGGGCCTCACGACCCGGGGGCAGGCGATCACCAGCGGTAGTGCGCGAAGGCGCGGTTGGCCTCAGCCATCTTGTGCGTGTCCTCGCGGCGCTTCACCGAAGCACCGAGGCCGTTGGAGGCGTCGAGGATCTCGTTCATCAGGCGCTCGGTCATCGTCTTCTCGCGACGGGCGCGGGAGAAGCTGACCAGCCAGCGCATGGCCAGCGTGTTCTGACGGGCCGGCTTGACCTCGATCGGCACCTGGTAGGTGGCGCCGCCGACGCGGCGGGACTTGACCTCCACCGACGGCTTGACGTTGTCCAGCGCGCGCTTGAGCGTCTGCACGGGATCGGTGCCGGTCTTGGTGCGGGTGCCCTCGAGGGCGTCGTAGACGATCGACTGGGCGACGGTCTTCTTGCCGTCGAGCAGGATCTTGCTGACCAGCTGCGAGACGAGCGGGGAGCCGTACACCGGATCGATGATGACGGGGCGCTTCGGGGCGGGACCCTTGCGAGGCATTACTTCTCCTTCTTCGCGCCGTAGCGGCTGCGGGCCTGCTTGCGGCCCTTGACACCCTGGGTGTCGAGCGAGCCGCGGATGATCTTGTAACGAACGCCGGGCAGGTCCTTCACACGACCGCCGCGGACGAGCACCATCGAGTGCTCCTGCAGGTTGTGGCCGACGCCCGGGATGTAGGCGGTGACTTCGATGCCGGAGCTCAGGCGCACACGAGCGACCTTGCGCAGCGCGGAGTTCGGCTTCTTGGGGGTGGTGGTGTACACGCGGGTGCACACGCCGCGGCGCTGGGGCGAACCCTTGAGCGCGGGCGTCTTGTTCTTCGAGACTTTGTCGGTGCGGCCCTTACGGACCAGCTGCTGAATAGTTGGCACCTGTTGGTATCACTTTCGTTGTCTGGGCGGACGTTGAGATTTCCCTGGCGCAACCCTTGTCGACGCGAGTTGGGGTCACCGTTCCCGCTTCGCGGCGCATAGAGCTGCCGTGCGAACTCCGCACAGGTCTGGTCTCTTCGCAACGAATAAGAGCGCCAGGATCATGCCAGGGCACGCACAAATGGGCCCGAGCAACCGGGCACGCCTGCCAAGGTTACTCCAGCGCCCCATCAGGGTCAAAATGCAGGAGGAGGACCCGGGCTGAACCCGGGTCCTCCTCATGCGGGGATGTGTCAGCGGATCTCGCCGAAGTCCATCTCGTCGAGCGGGACGGCGGGGCCGACCACATCGGAACCGAACGAGTAGTCGTACGGGTCGTAGCTCATGGTGTATGCGCTGGCGCGCGCCTCCTCGGTGGGCTCCACCCGGATGTTGCGGTACCGGTCGAGACCGGTGCCCGCCGGGATCAGCTTGCCCAGGATGACGTTCTCCTTCAGGCCCTTGAGCGTGTCGCTCTTGCCCTGGATCGCCGCGTCCGTGAGGACCTTGGTGGTCTCCTGGAAGGAGGCCGCCGACAGCCAGGACTCAGTGGCCAGGGAGGCCTTCGTGATGCCCATGAGGACGGGGCGACCCTCCGCGGGCTTGCCGCCCTCGGTGAGCGCCTTCCGGTTGGCGGTCTCGTAGGACGCGCGGTCCACGAGCTCGCCCGGCATCATCGTGGTGTCACCCGAGTCGATGACCGTCACGCGACGGAGCATCTGCCGGATGATGATCTCGATGTGCTTGTCGTGGATCGGCGCGCCCTGGGTGCGGTACACCCGCTGGACCTCCTCCACGAGGTGCTCCTGCACCTTGCGGAGGCCGCGGACACGCAGGACGTCCTGCGGGTCCACCTGGCCGGCGGTCAGCTGCTGACCGATCGTGACCCGGACGCCGTCCTCGATGTGGATGCGGTGGCCGTGGTGGTCCTCGAACTCCAGGCGGGCGCGACGCGCCACCGGGTACTCGAGGTCCTCGCCGCCGTCGTCACGCACGATCACGATCTTGCGGCTGCGGTCCCCGTCCTCGATGCGCACGACGCCGTCGGCCTCGGTGATCGGGGCCTTGCCCTTGGGCTGACGAGCCTCGAACAGTTCCGTGACTCGCGGCAGACCCTGGGTGATGTCGTCGCCGGCCACACCACCGGTGTGGAAGGTACGCATCGTCAGCTGCGTGCCGGGCTCGCCGATGGACTGGGCCGCGACGATGCCGATGGCCTCGCCGACGTCCACCGTCTTGCCGGAGGCCAGCGAGCGGCCGTAGCACATGGCGCAGGTGCCCACCGACGACTCACAGGTGAGGACGGAGCGGACCTTGACCTCGGTCACGCCCGCCTCGATGAGCAGGCGGATCTCGGCGTCGCCGAGGTCGGTGCCGGCCTGGACGAGCACCGCGCCCGAGGCGTCGACCGCGTCGACCGCGAGGGATCGGGCGTAGACGGCCGTCTCCACCTCGTTCGACATCTCGACGGTGGCGCCCTCGGCGAACGGCTCCGTGGCCACCCGGACGGGCTTACCCGTCTCGTCGGCGCCGGGCTTCGTCCAGGTGGCGATCACCTTGAGCAGGCCGCGCTCGGTGCCGCAGTCCTCCTCGCGGATGATGACGTCCTGCGACACGTCCACGAGACGACGGGTCAGGTAGCCCGAGTCCGCCGTGCGCAGGGCGGTGTCCGCCTGGCCCTTTCGGCCACCGTGCGTCGAGATGAAGTACTCGAGGACCGACAGCCCCTCACGGAAGTTGGACTTGATGGGCCGGGCGATGATGTCGCCCTTCGGGTTGGCCACGAGGCCACGCATGGCGGCGATCTGACGCATCTGCGTCATGTTTCCTCGGGCCCCGGAGTCCACCATCATGAAGATGGGGTTGTCCTTGGTGAAGTTCGCCTTCATGGCCTCGGTCAGTTCGGCCGTGGCGTCGGTCCAGATGGCGATGAGCTCCTGGCGACGCTCGTCCTCGGTCACGGTGCCGCGCTCGTAGAGCTTGTCGATCTTCGACGCGCGCGCCTCGTAACCCTCGAGGATCTGGGCCTTCTGCGGCGGGGTCTGGACGTCCGAGATGGACACGGTCACGCCGGAGCGCGAGGCCCACTTGAAGCCCATGTCCTTGAGGTTGTCCAGCGCCGCGGCGACCACGACCTTCGGGTAGCGCTCCGCCAGGTCGTTGACGATCTGGCCGAGGACCTTCTTGCCCACCACCGTGTTGACGAAGCCGAAGTCCTCCGGCAGCGCCTCGTTGAACAGGGCGCGCCCGAGCGTGGTCTCGACCAGGAACGAGCCGTCGGCCCGCGGCTCGAGGCCGTCGATGACGACGTCGGTGAGCCGGATCCGGATGTTCGAGCCGATGGAGAGATCCCCCCGGTCGAACGCCATGATGGCCTCGGCGAGCGACGAGAAGCTCCTACCCTCGCCGGCTCCCGGGCGCTGCAGCGTCAGGAAGTAGTGGCCGATGATCATGTCCTGCGTGGGCATGGTCACCGGGCGGCCGTCGGCGGGCTTGAGGATGTTGTTGGTCGACAGCATCAGGATGCGGGCCTCGGCCTGCGCCTCCGCGGACAGCGGGAGGTGCACGGCCATCTGGTCACCGTCGAAGTCCGCGTTGAACGCGGTGCACACGAGCGGGTGGATCTGGATGGCCTTGCCCTCGATCAGCTGCGGCTCGAAGGCCTGAATGCCGAGGCGGTGCAGGGTGGGTGCACGGTTCAGCAGCACGGGGTGCTCGGCGATGACCTCTTCGAGGACGTCCCAGACGACGGGGCGCTGGCGCTCCACCATCCGCTTGGCCGCCTTGATGTTCTGCGCGTGGTTGAGGTCGTCGAGGCGCTTCATGACGAAGGGCTTGAACAGCTCCAGCGCCATGGCCTTCGGCAGGCCGCACTGGTGCAGCTTCAGCTGCGGGCCCACCACGATGACCGAGCGGCCGGAGTAGTCGACGCGCTTGCCGAGCAGATTCTGGCGGAACCGGCCCTGCTTGCCCTTGAGCATGTCCGAGATGGACTTCAGCGGCCGGTTGCCCGGGCCGGTGACGGGGCGGCCGCGGCGGCCGTTGTCGAACAGGGAGTCCACGGCCTCCTGCAGCATCCGCTTCTCGTTGTTGACGATGATCTCGGGGGCGCCGAGGTCAAGCAGTCGCTTGAGGCGGTTGTTGCGGTTGATCACGCGGCGGTACAGGTCGTTGAGGTCCGACGTGGCGAAGCGGCCACCGTCGAGCTGCACCATGGGGCGCAGGTCCGGGGGGATGACCGGGACGGCGTCGAGCACCATGGCCGACGGGTGGTTCTGGCCGGACAGGAACGCCGCGACCACCTTGAGCCGCTTGAGCGCGCGCGTCTTGCGCTGGCCCTTGCCGGTGGCGATGATCTCGCGCAGGTTGACCGACTCGGCCTTGAGGTCGAAGGACTGCAGGCGCTTCTGGATGGCCTCCGCGCCCATGGAGCCCTCGAAGTACTTCGAGAAGCGCTTCTTCATCTCGCGGTAGAGCATCTCGTCGCCCTCGAGGTCCTGGACCTTGAGGGTCTTGAACCTCTGCCACACCTCGTCGATGCGGTCCAGGTTGCGCTGGGCACGGGTGCGGATCTGGCCGGCCTCACGCTCGGCCGCCTCGCGGACCTTGCGCTTGATGTCGGCCTTCGCGCCCTCCTCCTCGAGCTTGGCGAGGTCCTCCTCGAGCTTGCGCATGCGCGCCTCGATGTCGGCGTCGCGGCGGGTGGCGACCTGCTTGGTCTCCACCTCCACCTTGGCCTGCAGCGAGGAGAGGTCCCGGTGGCGGGCCTCCTCGTCGACGGCGGTGATCATGTGCGCGGCAAAGTAGATGACCTTCTCGAGGTCCTTCGGGGCGATGTCGAGGAGGTAGCCGAGCCGGCTGGGGACGCCCTTGAAGTACCAGATGTGGGTCACGGGCGCGGCCAGCTCGATGTGGCCCATGCGCTCGCGGCGCACGTTGGAGCGGGTCACCTCGACGCCGCAGCGCTCGCAGATGATGCCCTTGAAGCGCACCCGCTTGTACTTGCCGCAGTAGCACTCCCAGTCCCGGGTGGGACCGAAGATCTTCTCGCAGAAGAGGCCGTCGCGCTCGGGCTTGAGCGTGCGGTAGTTGATGGTCTCCGGCTTCTTGACCTCGCCGTGCGACCACTCGCGGATCTGGTCGGCGCTCGCGAGACCGATCCGCAGCTCGTCGTAGAAGTTCACGTCCAGCACGTTGCTTCTCTTTCCCCTACGCGTCTCGCGTAGGCGCTGTTTCGATGAAAAGTCTGAGTTGTTGGCCCGGGCCGGTCAGGCCCGGGGGGTGACTGAGCGCAACAGCTCAGACTTCACCGACATCCATGAAGTTGTCGCTGCCGGGGCGGCGACCGAGATCGATGCCGAAGTCCTCCGCCGACCGGATGTCGTCCTCGGACTCACGCAGGTCGATGACCCGGCCGTCGTCGGAGAGCACCTCCACGTTCAGGCAGAGGGACTTCATCTCCTTGACGAGGACCTTGAAGGACTCGGGGATGCCCGGCTCGGGGATGTTCTCGCCCTTGACGATGGCCTCGTAGACCTTCACGCGGCCCGGCACGTCGTCGGACTTGATGGTGAGGAGCTCCTGGAGTGCCCAGGCGGCGCCGTAGGCCTCGAGGGCCCACACCTCCATCTCGCCGAAGCGCTGGCCACCGAACTGCGCCTTACCACCCAGCGGCTGCTGCGTGATCATCGAGTACGGGCCGGTGGAGCGGGCGTGGATCTTGTCGTCGACGAGGTGGTGGAGCTTCAGCATGTACATGTAGCCCACGCCGATCTTCTCCGGGTACGGCTCGCCGGAACGGCCGTCGAACAGCCACGCCTTGCCGCCCTCGTCGACGAGCCTGTCGCCGTCGCGTGTGGTGAGCGAGTTGGCCAGCAGCCCGGCGATCTCGGCCTCGTTGGCGCCGTCGAAGACGGGGGTGGCGACCTTCGCGTTGCCCTCCATGCGTCCCAGACCGACCTCGCGCAGGCGCTCGGCCCAGCCCTCCTGGACGTCCGAGATGTCCCAGCCGGTCTTGGCGATCCAGCCGAGGTGGTTCTCGAGCACCTGGCCGACGTTCATGCGCGAGGGCACGCCGAGCGGGTTGAGCACGATGTCCACAGGGGTGCCGTCCTCGAGGAACGGCATGTCCTCCACGGGCAGGATCTTCGAGATGACGCCCTTGTTGCCATGGCGGCCGGCGAGCTTGTCGCCGTCGGAGATCTTGCGCTTCTGCGCCACGTGGACGCGGACCAGCTGGTTGACGCCGGGGGGAAGCTCGTCGTCGTCCTCGCGGTTGAAGACGCGCACGGCGATGACCGTGCCCGACTCGCCGTGGGGCACCTTGAGGGACGTGTCGCGGACCTCGCGGGCCTTCTCGCCGAAGATGGCGCGCAGGAGGCGCTCCTCGGGCGTGAGCTCGGTCTCGCCCTTGGGCGTGACCTTGCCCACGAGGATGTCACCGGCGGAGACCTCGGCGCCGATGCGCACGATGCCCCGCTCGTCCAGGTCCGCCAGCATCTCGTCTGAGACGTTGGGGATCTCGCGGGTGATCTCCTCGGCGCCCAGCTTCGTATCGCGGGCGTCCACCTCGTGCTCCTCGATGTGGATCGAGGTCAGCACGTCGTCCTGGACGATGCGCTGCGAGAGGATGATGGCGTCCTCGTAGTTGAGGCCCTCCCACGGCATGAACGCCACGAGGAGGTTCTTGCCGAGGGCCAGCTCGCCCTGGTCCGTGCAGGGACCGTCGGCGAGCGGGGTGCCCACCTCGACGCGCTCCCCCGGCTTCACCAGCGGGCGCTGGTTGATGCAGGTGCCGGCGTTGGAGCGCACGAACTTGTCCAGCTTGTAGGACTGGTAGGTGCCGTCGTCGTTGGAGATCTCGAGGATGTCCGCCGACACCGAGGTGACCACGCCCGGCTTCCGGGCGAGGGTGACGTCGCCGACGTCGACCGCCGCGCGGTACTCCATGCCGGTGCCGACGATGGGTGCCTCGTTGCGGACGAGCGGGACGGCCTGGCGCTGCATGTTGGCGCCCATGAGGGCACGCGACGCGTCGTCGTGCTCGAGGAACGGGATGAGTGCCGTGGCGATGGAGACCATCTGCCTGGGCGACACGTCCATGTACTCGACGTCCGTGGCGGGGATCTGGTCCACGTCACCGTGCTTGAGGCGCACGAGGACGCGCTCCTCGGTGAGGCGGCCGCCCTGGTCCACGCCGGCGTTGGCCTGCGCGATGGAGTAGCGGTCCTCCTCGTCGGCGGTGAGGTAGTCCACCTGATCGGTGACGACACCATCGACGACCTTGCGGTACGGGGTCTCGATGAAGCCGAAGGCGTTGACGCGGGCGAACGAGGCCAGCGAGCCGATGAGGCCGATGTTGGGGCCTTCAGGGGTCTCGATGGGGCACATGCGGCCGTAGTGCGACGGGTGGACGTCACGGACCTCCATGCCGGCGCGGTCACGCGACAGACCGCCGGGGCCCAGCGCCGACAGGCGACGCTTGTGCGTCAGGCCGGCCAGCGGGTTGTTCTGGTCCATGAACTGCGACAGCTGCGAGGTGCCGAAGAACTCCTTGAGCGCAGCCGTCACGGGACGGATGTTGATCAGGGTCTGCGGCGTGATGGCCTCGATGTCCTGCGTGGTCATGCGGTCACGCACGACGCGCTCCATGCGGCCGAGGCCGGTGCGGAGCTGGTTCTGGATCAGCTCGCCGACCGTGCGGAGGCGACGGTTGCCGAAGTGGTCGATGTCGTCGGCCTCGACGGGGAGGTCGCCCAGCATCTCGCGGTGCTCGTGCAGCGCCACGATGTAGCGGATCGCGGAGGCGATGTCGTCGATCGTGAGGACCTGCTGGTCGAACGGCAGGTCGAGGCCGAGCTTCTTGTTGATCTTGTACCGGCCGACCTTGGCCGTGTCGTAGCGCTTGGGGTTGAAGTAGTAGTTGTCCAACAGCGCCTGCGCCGCATCGCGCGCCGGCGGTTCGCCCGGGCGCAGCTTGCGGTAGATGTCCAGCAGAGCCTCGTCCTGGGTCTTGACCGAGTCCTTCTCCAGCGTCAGGCGCATGGACTCGTACTCGCCGAACTCCTCGAGGATCCGGTCCTCGGACCAGCCGAGGGCCTTCAGCAGGACGGTGACGTTCTGCTTGCGCTTGCGGTCCAGGCGGACGAAGACCATGTCGCGCTTGTCGATCTCGAACTCCAGCCACGCGCCGCGCGACGGGATGACCTTGCAGGAGAAGATGTCCTTGTCGGAGGTCTTGTCCGGGGTCTGCTCGAAGTAGACGCCGGGAGAGCGCACGAGCTGCGAGACGACGACGCGCTCGGTGCCGTTGATGATGAAGGTGCCACGGTCCGTCATGAGCGGGAAGTCACCGATGAAGACGGTCTGGCTCTTGATCTCACCGGTGTCGTTGTTGACGAACTCGGCGGTCACGAAGAGGGGCGCGGCGTACGTGACGTCGCGGTCCTTGCACTCCTCGATGGTCCACTTGGGGCTCTCGAAGCGGTGGTCACGGAACGACAGCGACATCGTCTCGTTGAAGTCCTCGATGGGCGAGATCTCCGCGAAGATCTCCTCCAGCCCGGACCGGGTGTTGACATCGGTGCGTCCGGCGGCCAGTTGCTCGGCCACCTTGGCCTGCCAGGTCTCGTTTCCGATCAGCCAGTTGTAGGCATCGATCTGCAGATCCAGGAGGTTTGGAACCTCCAGTGGCTCATGAATCTTCGCGAACGAGATTCGGCCGGTGGATGATACGACATTGGTGTTCTTCAACGCAGAGCGCGAGGCGGCCAAGATTCGGTCCTTCCAAGAACGCTTGAAGCAAGTGTTTTCGTGCACCACGAAGGACCCGTGTCAAGTCACGGGCGCAACGCATAGCTGGGCAAACAACCACTATAGACCAATAGGCACAGGACGGCAACCACCGCAGGCCTCAACTCGGGCCCTGCGGTTCGACGGCGATCCACGCTGACCGCTTCGCCAACGATGATAGCGCCCGGGGGCGGCGGTGCAAGCGGCGGCCCCGGGACGGATCGGCCGGGCATGCGGAACGGCCCGCCCCCTTCCGGGGACGGGCCGTTCGCGGTGGCGTGAGCCGCGTCAGATCACTTGAACTCGACGGTGCCGCCGGCGGCCTCGAGGGCCTCCTTGGCCTTGGCCGCGGTGTCCTTGTCGACCTGCTCCAGGACGGCCTTGGGGGCGCCCTCGACGAGGTCCTTGGCCTCCTTGAGGCCGAGCGAGGTCAGCGCGCGCACCTCCTTGATGACGGCGATCTTCTTGTCGCCGCCGGAGGTCAGGATGACGTCGACCTTGTCGGAGACCTCCTCGTCGGCGCCGGCGTCGTCGCCGCCCGCGGCAGCGGGAGCAGCGGCGGCAACCGCAACGGGAGCCGCAGCGGTGACACCGAAGGTGTCCTCGAACAGCTTCACGAACTCAGAGAGCTCGATGAGGGTCATCTCCTTGAAGGCGTCAAGGAGCTCGTCAGTGGTGAGCTTCGCCATGGTGGGCGTTCCTTTCGTAGAAAGACTTGTGATCGCAGCGGGCGCTGCAACGGATCACTCCGCAGCGTCTGCTGCTTCGGGTGCCGCCTCAGCGGCGGGGGTCTCGTCCGTGGCTTCGGCGGCAGGCGCGGAGCCGGCGCCACCGATCAGGGAGGGGTTGGCCTCGGCAGCGGTCTGCAGAGCGCCGAACACGCGGGCACCCTGCGACAGCGGGGCGGCCAGCATGTATGCGGCCTTGGCCAGGTTGGCCTGCAGAGCGCCGGCCATCTTGGCCAGCAGGACCTCGCGGGACTCGAGGTCCGCGAGCTTCAGCACGGCCTGGGCGTCGAGGAACTTGCCCTCGAGCACACCACCCTTGATTGCCAGAGACGGATGCGCCTTTGCGAAGTCACGCAGCCCCTTGGTGGCGGCAGCGACATCACCTGTGACGAACGCGATGGCCGTGGGTCCGGTGAGGGTATCTTCGATCCCCTCGATGCCGGCTTCCTTGGCCGCGATCGCCGCAAGGGTGTTCTTCGCAACGGCGTAGCTGGCGTTCTCACCGAGGGATCGACGAAGGGTCTTCAGATCCTTGACGGTGAGACCGCGGTACTCGGTCAGCACTGCCGCCGCGGAGTTGCTGAACTGGTCAGCGAGCTCTGCGACCTTGGCAGCCTTGTCCGGCTTCGCCATGTGGTCTCCTTCCGGTCTAACATCCTCGCGCCGCCCGGGTGGACGGGAGAGGACCGAATCTCGCTGACGCAAAAAACGCCCCGACGCCGGCGGCGCGGGGCGACCCATGGGACATGGGAGGCTGATCACGTTCACCTGCGCGGGTGCCTTGCGGCGTTTATGGCTGGTGCCACCTGCGGTCTTCGGCTCGGCTGACTATACCCACCCCGGAACCGGACCCCAAATCGGCGGTCCCGGAGGCAGGGCGATCGCGGGCCGCCGTGGCGGGTGCATTAACCTGTGCTCCTTGAAGACACGCATTCTCGAGAGGACCCTCATGCGTCGCATCCTCGCCGCCGGCCTGCTGGCCACCCTCGCCGTCAGCGCCTGCAGCGCCTCGGCCACCACCCCGTCCGCATCCGGAGAGGCGGCCGGCTCGGACCGCAGCTTCGACGTCTCCGGCGTGGCCAAGGTGGACGACATCGCCGCCCTGCTCCCCCAGGCCATCGCGGACAAGGGGACGCTGACCATCGGCGCCGCCATCGACTACGCTCCGGCCGAGTTCCGCGCCGAGGACCTCACCACCGCCATCGGCTACGACGTCGACCTCGGCAAGGCCATCGGCAAGGTGCTGGGCGTCGAGACCGAGGTGGTCGACGGCGAGTTCGCGTCGCTGCTGCCGGGCATCGGCACCAAGTACGACATCGGTATCTCGTCGTTCACCATCACCGACGAGCGCACGGCCAACTTCACGATGATCTCCTACATCACCGTGGGCTCCAGCTTCGCGGTCAAGGCCGGCAACCCCGACGGGTTCGACCCCGAGGCGCTGTGCGGCAAGACCATCGGCGTCCAGACGGGCACCTGGCAGGAGGAGGAGCTCGCCACCTTCACCGAGGCCTGCGAGGCCGACGGGCAGGAGCCGATCGAGATCCTCCCCTACGCCAAGCAGTCCGACGTGACCACCAACCTCGTGGGCGGCAAGGTCGCGGCGTTCTACGCCGACTCCACTGTGGCCTCCTACGCCGTGGCGCTGACCGGCGATCAGCTCGAGGTGGTGGGCGGGGTCCGCGACGCGGCCCCGCAGGGCATCGTCGTGGCGCAGGACGACACCGAGCTTGCCGCGGCCATCCAGCAGGCCGTGCAGCATCTCATGGACGACGGCACGTGGCCGGCCATCCTGGACAGCTGGGGCGTCACCGACGCCGCGCTCGACACCGCCGAGATCCACCCGCAGGCCTGACATGCGGCAGCCCACGCCGGAGCTGATCCACGCCCGCCCGGTCCGCAGGCCCAGCCTGTGGATCTGGTCGGGCGTGGTCCTGCTGCTCGTGGCCATGCTGGTGCATGGCCTGCTGACCAACCCCAACTACCGCTGGGACGTGGTCGGTCAGCACCTGCTGGACCCGAGGATCGTCTCCGGCCTGGGCTGGACCCTGCTGCTCACCGTCGGCGCCATGGCGCTGGGCATCACGCTGGCCGTCACCACGGCCATCATGCGGATGGGCACCAATCCCATCCTGCGCGGGGTGGCGTGGGCCTACATCTGGTTCTTCCGCGGCACCCCCGTCTACACCCAGCTCGTCTTCTGGGGGCTGCTCCCCGTCCTCTACCCCAGGCTCAGCCTGGGCATTCCGTTCGGGCCGGAGTTCTTCCAGTTCACGACGCAGGACGTCATCAACGCCGGCGTGGCCGCCGTGCTCGGCCTCGGCCTGAACGAGGGTGCCTACCTCTCGGAGATCGTCCGCTCGGGCCTGAACTCCGTCGACAAGGGCCAGTGGGAGGCCTCGACCGCCCTGGGCATGAAGCGCTCGACCACGCTGCGCCGGATCATCATCCCCCAGGCGATGCGCGTCATCGTGCCGCCCACCGGCAACGAGACCATCTCGATGCTCAAGACCACGTCGCTGGTGCTGGCCGTCCCGTTCAGCCTCGAGCTGACCTTCGTCACCAACGCCATCGGCAACCAGAACTTCCTGCCCGTGCCCCTGCTCATCGTGGCCGCCATCTACTACCTGGTGATCACCTCGATCCTCATGGTGGGCCAGTCCTACCTGGAGGCGTACTACGGCCGCGGGTTCGACACCGACACCACCGGCCGCGCGAAGCCCGCCAAGGCCATGTCCCGGCGCCAGCAGGCCATCCTCGCCTCCGGCACCGTCCACGCCGACCCCAACCTGGAGGTGACCCCGTGACGGCGATGGTCGACGCGCAGGCGGTCCACAAGCTCTTCGGCGAACTGCACGTGCTCAAGGGCGTGGACCTCACCGTCGCGCGCGGCGAGGTGTGCGTGATCCTCGGGCCCTCGGGCTCGGGCAAGTCCACGCTGATCCGCTGCATCAACGAACTGGAGCAGATCAGCGCCGGCCGGATGTACGTCGACGGCGAGCTGATGGGCCTGCGCGAGGTCGGCGGCCGGCTCCACCGGCTGAGCGACAAGGAGATCGCCGCGCAGCGGGCCCGCGTCGGCATGGTCTTCCAGCGCTTCAACCTGTTCCCGCACATGACCGCCCTCGAGAACGTGATGGAGGCCCCGCGCCAGGTGCGCCGGGTGCCGCGCGCGGAGGCGGAGCGCCTCGCCCGCCAGCAGCTCGAGCGGGTGGGCCTGTCGGACCGGGCGGACCACTACCCGGCGCAGCTCTCCGGCGGGCAGCAGCAGCGGGTCGCCATCGCCCGGGCGCTGGCCATGGAGCCCGAGCTCATGCTCTTCGACGAACCCACCTCCGCGCTCGACCCCGAGCTGGTCGGCGAGGTGCTGGCCGTCATGAAGTCCCTGGCGGCCAGCGGCATGACCATGATCGTGGTCACGCACGAGGTGGGGTTCGCCCGCGAGGTGGCAGACCAGGTGGTCTTCATGGACGAGGGCGTGATCGTTGAACGCGGCACCCCTGAAGAGGTCATCGACAACGCCCAGCAGCCGCGCACCAGGGACTTCTTCGCCAAGGTCCTCTGACCGGCCCTCAGCCGATCTCGAGCAGCGCCTGGGGGATCTCCGCGGGCAGCTCCCCGGCAAGGTAGCCGGTGGGGCCGAAGCGGGATGCCAGGCGCCCGCCGATGGCGCCGTGCAGGTGCGCGGCCCACACGGCGGCCTGGGCGGGCTCCGCGCCCCTGGCGCACAGGCCGACGGTGATGCCCGCCTTGACGTCCCCCGACCCCGCCACGCCGAGGCCGGCGTTGCCCTCGTCCGAGCGCCACAGCCGCCCGTCGGGCGTGCTGATGAACGTGCTGGTGGAGCCCGAGCTGACCACCGCCCCGGTGGCCCGCGCCAGCCTCAGCACCGCCGACGCCGGGTCTCCGGCCACCTCCTCCTCGTCCTCGCCGAGGGTGAGCGCGAGCTCGCTCAGGTTCGGCGACAGGACCAACGAGTCGAACCGGTGCCCGCGCGTCAGGTCCTCTGTCAGCCACGCGAGCGCGAGCGCGTCCAGCACCACCGGCCCGCTCAGCAGCGGCGCGACCGCGCCCACCACCTCGACGGCGGAGGCCACGTCCAGCATCCCGGGGCCGAGGAGCGTGGCGTCTGCGCCGTCGGCGTAGTCGTCGACGGCGGCCGCCGCGTCCGCCGTGAGGTCACCCTCGCGGGTGGACCGCGCGCCGCGCACCAGCGACTCGGGCATGGCCACCGCGAGCGCGACGGCCACCGCCTCCGGCACCACCAGCTGGGTCTTTCCCGCCCCGGCGCGCATGGCGGCCCTGGCCGACAGCAGCACCCCGCCGGGGTTGGGCACGCTGCCTCCCACGATCAGCGCGCGGCCGCGCGAGTCCTTGTCGCCCGCCGAGGTCGGCAGCGGCCAGTCGCGCAGCACGGCGGCGGTCACGACGACCTCTGCGCCGCGGGCGCTCATGCCCGCCGCCCTGGAGTCGGGTCCTCGTCGGCGCGGTCGCGGGCGTGGCCCGGCTCCCGGGTGACGTGGGCGCCGCCGCTGCCCAGGAGCGCGCTGACGTCGTCGCGGGCCACCAGCGTGAGGGCGCCGTCGTGGGCGCGGTACCTGGTCATGGAGCAGTTCGCGACCGGCTCCTCCTTCTGCAGCGCGACGACGCGGGCCGCGTCCAGCCCCTCGAGGACGTAGCGGAAGGCCAGGATCACGGCCTCGTGGCTGAACATCCACACCCGCTCCCCCGGGAAGCGGGCCTGGAGCTCCACCAGCAGGCTCCGGATCCGGAGGATGACGTCCGCCCAGGACTCCCCGCCGGGCGGGCGGTAGTAGAACTTGCCCACCCTCGCCCGCCGCTCCGACTCCTCCGGATGGTCGGCCTGGATGCCGTACCAGGTGACGCCGTCGAAGATGCCCAGCTCGCGCTCGCGTAGGCGCTCGTCGAGGAGCACCTCCACGCCGAGGTGGGCCAGGGCGATCTCCGCCGTGGCCACTGCCCGCCGGTACGGCGAGCTGATGACGACGGTGGGCCGCTCGGCTGACGGTGTCGCGGCGAGGTGCTGCCCCAGCGCCCCGGCCTGGCGGCGTCCCTCGTCGGACAGGTCGATCAGCTCGTCGGTGGTGGGGAGGTCCAGCCGGTGGGCCTTCGCAGCCATCGCCGCGTGGTCAGCCACGTTGCCGAGGCTCTGCCCGTGCCTGACCAGCACGATCTCCGCGGGTCCGGCCGGTGTCCCCTCAGTGGCGACCGTCGACATGGCGCTCCCTTCATCCGTGGAACTCCACCCTACGGCGGGGTCCGGGGACGTGCTGGTCAACGCGGTCACCCGCGAGGGGGGTCGGCCGGCAGGGGTGACTCACTCGGGGCGCCAGGTGAACCTGGGCGGCCGGCGCTCTCGGAAGGCCGCCATCCCTTCGGGGAGGTCGGGGCCGGAGTTGGCGCGCTGCACCCACGAGATCGCGGTCTCGGCGTCGAGGTCGCGTCCGACCAGAGCGTCGACGATCTCCTTGGAGGCCCGCAGGGTCAGCTGTGAGAGCCCAGCCATGACCTCGCCCATGGCGATGGCCGTCTGGAGGGCCCGGCCGGCCTCCACCACATCGTTGACGAGGCCCACGCCGAGCGCGCGGCGGGCATCCAGGCGGGCGGCGGTGAACAGCATCTCCTTGGTGACGGCGGGACCCATGAGGTTGATCATCCGCTGCGTCGCGGAGACGGGGTAGACGATCCCAAGGGTCGCCGGCGGCACCGAGAACGTGGCGGTGTCCCCCGCGACCCTGAGGTCACACCCCACGGCGAGCTCGAGCCCCCCGCCGTAGCAGGCCCCCTCGATCGCCGCGATGACCGGCTTCGGGCTCCTCGCGAGGGCCAGCTCGGCGTTGACGGGACCCTCGGCGTGATGCAGCTCGTCCAGGCCCCCGATGTCCGACCCGGCGCAGAATGTGGCCCCCGCCCCCGTCAGGACGACGGCCGTCACCTCGGGGTCCGCGTCCAGCTCCCGCATGAGCGTCGGTATCCGGCGCCACATGCCGTCGGTCATCGCGTTGCGCTTCCCGGTGTTGTTCAGGGTGATGACGGCGATGCTGCCCTGGCGGTGGAGGTCGACGGTGGCCATGGGCCCATCCTGTCACCGCGGAATGCGCATCGGGGCGGGCACCCGGAGGTGTCCGCCCCGATGTGGGGTGCTGGCGAGGCTCAGGCCTCGGCGGGCTTCGTCGCGGTGATGTCGACGAGGACGCTGGGGCTCATGGTGGCCGAGACGGCGACCTTGCGCAGGTAGCGGCCCTTCGACGCGGAGGGCTTGAGGCGGAGGACCTCGTCCAGCACGGCGAAGTAGTTCTCGATGAGCTGCTGATCGGTGAAGGACTTCTTGCCGATCAGGAACTGCAGGTTGGCGTGACGGTCCACGCGGAACTCGATCTTGCCGCCCTTGATGTCGGAGACGGCCTTGGCCACGTCCATGGTGACGGTGCCGGTCTTCGGGTTCGGCATCAGGCCGCGGGGGCCGAGGACGCGGCCGAGCCGGCCGACCTTCCCCATCAGGTCAGGGGTGGCGACGACGGCGTCGAAGTCCAGGTAGCCGCCGGCCACCTTCTCGATCAGCTCGTCGGTGCCGACCTCGTCGGCACCAGCGGCGCGCGCGGCGTCAGCCTTGTCACCGGCGGCGAAGACGAGGACCCGGGCCGTCTTGCCAGTACCGTGCGGAAGGTTGACCGTGCCGCGGACCATCTGGTCTGCCTTACGGGGGTCGACGCCCAGGCGGACGGCGACGTCGATGGTCTCGTCGAACTTGGCCGACGCCATCTCCTTGATGAGGCGGAGGGCCTCCTCGGGGCTGTATGCCTGCGACTCGTCGCGCTTCTCCGCGGCGCCGCGGTAAGCCTTGCTGTGCTTCATGCTGGTTCCTTTGATTCCGCCGGCCTCGTGGGTCCGGTCGACCAGTTCTGGTGTGGGGAGCACTCCCCTGCCAGGGTGATTGGGGGGTGGATCAGTCGACGGTGACGCCCATGGAGCGGGCGGTGCCTTCCACGATCTTCATGGCGGCCTCGACGTCGTTGGCGTTGAGGTCCGGCAGCTTGGTGGTGGCGATCTCGCGGACCTGGTCCTTGGTGAGCTTCGCCACCTTGGTGGTCAGCGGGTTCGCGGAACCGCTCTTGATGCCGGCGGCCTTCTTGATCAGCTCGGCCGCGGGCGGCGTCTTCGTGATGAAGGTGAACGTGCGGTCCTCGTAGATCGTGATCTCGACGGGGATGACGTTGCCGCGCTGGGACTCCGTGGCGGCGTTGTACGCCTTCACGAACTCCATGATGTTGACGCCGTGCGGACCGAGGGCGGTACCGACCGGCGGCGCCGGGGTGGCGGAGCCGGCGTTGAGGGCGACCTTGACGAGGGCCGCTACCTTCTTCTTGGGAGGCATGGGGGTCCTTTACCTGTGTGGATGGAAGTGCCCGCTAGCGGGCGCAACGCACAATCTTAGACGACTTTCTCGACCTGCTTGAACTCGAGGTCGACGGGGGTCTCCCGGCCGAGGATCTCGACGAGCGCGATGAGCCGCTGATTGTTCGGGTTGAGTTCGGTGATCGTGGCGTGGACCCCGGTGAAGGGTCCGTCGACCACCATGACGGAGTCTCCGACGGCAAAGTCGATGACTTCGACCTTCTTCTTCCGCGCAACCGCGGCACCGGCCTGGGCGGCGTTGACCTTGGCGATCACGGAAGGAGTCAGCATGTTGAGGACCTCGTCGATCGACAGCGCCACCGGCTGCTGCCCGTGCCCGACGAAGCCCGTGACCGAGGGGGTCTGCCGCACGACGCTCCAGGAGTCGTCGGTCAGCTCCATCCGGATGAGGACGTAGCCGGGCAGCACGCAACGCGTGACGGTCTTGCGCGCGTTGTTGCGGATCTCGACGACCTCTTCGGTCGGCACGACCGTCTCGAAGATGTAGTCCTCCATGTTGAGGGTCTGGGCGCGCGAGTCCACGTTCTGCTTGACGCGGTTCTCCATGCCCGAGTAGGTGTGGATGACGTACCACTCGCCGTACTTCGACTCGAGCTCCGTGCGCAGCTCCTCGAGGGCGGCGGCCAGGGCGTCGTCCTTGTCCGCGGCCTCCTCGGCCTCTGCGGCGTCCGGCTCCTCGTCGGCGAGGAGGACGGGCGCCTCCTCGGGTTCGTCGTCGCCGAAGGCGCCGAGGTCGATCTCCACCTCGTCCGGAGCGGACTCCTCGATGGCGCCGAGGTCGATCTCGAAGTCGATGTCGTTGCGGTCAGAGTCGGTCATGTGTTGCTCCCAAAGATCTGCAGGAGGAACCAGCCGAAGGCCAGGTCCAACACTCCCACGATGAAAATCATGATGAGCACGAAGACGAGCACCGCGCCGAACATGGTCACCAGTTGCGGCCAGGTGGGCCACACCACCTTCTTGAGTTCGCCGGCGGACTGCCGGACGAACTCGGCCGGGTTGCCGGCCCTGTAGGGGTCCTCGGCCTCGGTCACCGAGGCGTTGCGCTTGCGCGTGGGTGCCGCCTTGCGGACGGGCGCCTTGGCGGTGCGGCGCTGGATCGCCGGGGTGGCGGCGGCGGTCAGCTCGTCCTCGGTGAACTCGCGTTCGTGCTCGGAGATGACGTCGTCGTCCGAGGGCGCAGGCTCGAGCGTCACGTCCTCGTCGGCCGCCATGGCTTCCGCCTCGGCCTCGGCCAGGGCCTCCTCGTCGGAGACGATCTCGTCGGCGTCGGTCGTTGCGGGCTCGTCGGACACGATCTCCTCGTTGTCCGGCTCGTCGTGCGACTTGTCGCTCACGCCGACCTTCCCTTCCCAGAAACAAACAAAATGCCTCACCGACACGAGTGTCGGCAGGCGGGCGAGGCAACCGGAATTCGACGGCCGCCTAGCAGGGCAGGAGGGACTCGAACCCCCAACCTGCGGTTTTGGAGACCGCTGCTCTGCCAATTGAGCTACTACCCTTTACGGCCGCATCCCCCGTGGCCCGAGCGCATTTTGAGCGCGCTTGGACAATGGCGACTTGACCGGTTTTCCCTACTATATGCGCTCCGGCTTCGAGATGCGAACCAGCCTCACGCCAACGACGCCAGCCACGCGCGGTGCAGGTCGGCGTATCGGCCCTCGCCCGCAACCAGGGCCGCGGGCGGCCCGTCCTCGACCACCCTGCCGTGCTGGAGAACCAGCACCCGGTCCGCGATCTCCACCGTCGACAGCCGGTGGGCGATGATGACGGCGGTGCGATCGGCCAGGATCGTGCCGAGCGCGCGCTGGACGAGCCGCTCTGTGGGCACGTCCAGCGACGAGGTGGCCTCGTCCAGGATCAGCACCCTCGGATCCGCGAGCACCACCCTCGCGAAGGCCACCAGCTGCCGTTGGCCGGCCGAGAGCCGCGACCCCCGCTTCGCGGTGTCGGTGTCGTACCCGCCGGGCATGGCCTCGATGAACGTGTGCGCGCCCACCGCACGGGCCGCGGCCACCACCTCGGCGCGGGTGGCGTCCGGGCGACCGAAGGCGATGTTGTCGGCCACCGAGCCGGCGAAGATGAAGTTCTCCTGCGTCAGCAGCGTGACGTGCCGGCGCAGGGTCTCGTCGTCGAGGCGGCGGAGGTCCACGCCGTCGAGCAGCACTGACCCCCTCTGGGGGTCGTAGAACCGGGCGATGAGCTTGGCGATGGTGGTCTTCCCCGCTCCGGTGGTGCCGACGAGCGCCACCGTCTGGCCGGCGGGGATGGAGAGCGTGAGGTCCGGCAGCACCGTCGCGCCCTCGACGTAGGAGAACTCCACGCCGTCGAGGGCCAGCTCGCCGCGGGCGGCGGGCAGGGCCACCGGGTCGGCGGGGTCGCGGACGTCCGGCTCCTCCGCCATCACCGCCGCGACCTTTTCCAGCGCCGTCAGCGCGGACTGCAGCGAGGAGATGAACTGGCCGAGGTCCTGCATGGGGTCGAAGAACATCCGCACGTACAGCACGAACGCGGCCAGCGTGCCCACCGACAGCTGGTCGGCCAGCGCCATGTACCCGCCGACGGTCACCACCACGACGATGCCCACGTGCCCGACGAACTGGATCCCGGGCATCGCGCGGGCGAAGACGCGCAGCGCGGTGGTGTTGGCGTCGCGGTACTGCAGCGCGACGGCCTCGAAGATCTCACGGGACCGGGTCTCGCGGCGGAAGGCCTGCACCGCCTTGATGCCGGTCATGGTCTCGATGAACTGCACGATCACGATGGCCGACAGCGTGCGCACGTGCCGGAAGGCCCGGGTGGAGGCCTTGGCGAACCAGCGCATGAGCAGCCACAGCAGGGGGTAGGTGGCGAATGCCACGAGGGCGAGGCGCCAGTCGAGGAACAGCAGGATCACCGTCGAGCCCACGATGGTGAGCAGAGCCGCGATGACCACGTCGATGCCCTGCAGCACCAGCTCCTGGACGGCCTCGACGTCGCTCGTCATCCGCGACACCGCGCGCCCGGAGGTGTACCTGTCGTGGAAGCCGACGCTGAGCCGCTGGAACTGCCGGTAGAGGCGGCGGCGCAGGGTGAGGAGCAGCTCGTTGCCGATCACCCCGGAGCGGCGCAGGAAGAACGCGCGGCAGGTGACCTGCACGACGATGGCGCCCACCATGACGCCCAGCAGGGTGACCAGCGGCGACGCCTGCCCGCCCTGCAGCGCCGGGATGCCGTCGTCGAGGACGCGCTGGACGATCACGGGGATGATCAGCCGCGCGAGCGACTCCAGCACCACCACGACGACCAGCACGGCGCCCCAGCGGCGGTAGGGGCGCACCAGCTCGCCGAGGAGCCGACGGCTGGCGGGGCGGAGCGCCACCGTCGAATCGGTCTCCTCCGTGATCTCCTGCTTCACCCCGCGCCAGTCCTCCAGCGCGGTGTCCCGGGTGTCGCTCACCGGATCCCCTCCTCGGCCAGCTCGGGTTCGATGCTGTAATCGGCAGAGAGCAGCTCCCGGTACTCGGGAACCGTGGCCAGCAGCTCCTGATGGGTGCCCACGTGAGCGATCCGGCCCTCCACGAGCATCGCGACCCGGTCCGCCAGCAGCACGGTGGAGGCGCGGTGCGCCACCACGAGCCCGGTGACCCCGGAGAGGGTGGCCTTCAGCGCGGCCTCCACCTCGGCCTCGGTGTGGATGTCGAGGGCGCTGAGGGTGTCGTCGAGCACGAGGACCTTGGGCCGCACCAGGATGGCGCGGGCCAGGGCCAGGCGCTGCCGCTGCCCGCCGGACAGGCTGAGGCCCTGCTCCCCGAGCCTGGTGTCGAGGCCCCAGGGCAGGTCGTGGACGAACTCGGCGGAGGCGATCCGGATCGCCTCGGCGAGGTCCTCGTCGCTCGCGTCCGGCCGGCCCAGGGTGAGGTTCTCCCGGGCCGACATCGAGAACAGAATGGGATCCTCGAACGCCGTGGCCACCAGGGAACGCAGCTGCGTGAGCTCGAGGTCGCGGACGTCGACGCCGTCGAGGAGGATCTCTCCCCCGGTCACGTCCTGCAGGCGCGGGATCAGCGAGACGATGGTGGACTTGCCCGAGCCCGTGCCGCCGACGAGCGCCACCGTCTCGCCGGGGGCGATGTCGAGGGTCAGGCCGTCGAGGGTGGGCCGGTCGGCGTCGTCGAAGCGGAAGCTGACGTCGCGCAGGCTGAGCGCCCCGCGGGGCTCCCGGATCCGGCGCGTGCCGGAGACGATGGTGACCGGGGCGTCGAAGACCTCGCACACGCGGTCCGCGGCTGTCGCGGCCTCCCGCATGAACGACAGCAGGAAGCCCAGGGAGCCCACCGGCCACGCCAGCGACAGCAGCAGGGTGACGAAGGAGACCACCTCCCCGAGCGTGAGCAGGCCCTCCGCGGCGGCGACGGCCGCGCCGCCGAGCACCATCACCAGGAGCACGGAGGGGAACACCTCCAGCAGGGTCCACAGCACCGACGCGATGCGCATCCGGTGGACGCCGGAGTCGCGCAGCAGCACGGCGCGCTCGTCGAAGCCGAGGAACGCGAACGGCACGCGGCCGAACGAGCGGATCACCCGGACGCCGTGCAGGGACTCCTCCGCCGTGGAGGCCACGTCTCCGGTGCGGTCCTGCACCTGCCGCGACACCTTCCCGAAGCGGTGCACCAGGTAGGTGGTGACGGCCACCACGGGCAGCACCGAGACGAGCACCGCGACCCCGAGCGGCCAGTGCATGGCCAGCATGATGGAGACCACCACGACGATCTGGATCGTGTTCATGATCAGCATGAGGATCCCGAATGACATGAACCGGCGCAGCAGGCCGAGGTCGCTCATGATCCGCGACAGCAGCTGCCCGGACTCCCACCGCTTGTGGAAGCCCAGTTGAAGGGCCTGCAGCTTGTCGAACAGGTCCAGCCGGATGTTGGCCTCGAGGGCCGAGGTGGCCCGCGTCATCATCCAGCGCCGCACCAGGCTGATCGCCGCGTCGACCGCCCCGGCTGCCAGGATCAGCAGCGCGTAGAGCGCGACCCCCCAGCCGTCGCGCCCCGCGATGGGGCCGTCGACGATGCTGCCGAGCAGCAGCGGGATGAGGACCGCCATCGCCACCCCGAGCGGGGCCATGGCGAGGGCGAGCGCGAACTGCCGCCGGAACGGGCGGAGGTAGGGCAGCAGCCGCACCAGGCTGGGCCGCCGGGGCGCGGCGGGGCGAAGGGTGGGGGTGGGCTGGGGCACCCGGTCAGGCTACCCCGTGCCTGGTCACGGTCCAGGGCCGCGCAGGACACTAGACTGTGTGGCTATGACGTCGGCCCTGCTCAGCGCCCTGATCGAGGGCATCGACCGGGTGCTGCCCGACGCGGCCGCGCTCCGCCGCGCGATCCACGCGGAGCCACACCTCAGCGGCGAGGAGGAGCCCACCCGCGACACCTTCACCCGGGCGGCCGAGTGGACGCACTGGACCCACGTGGCGCACACCGGCGCCTGGGCGCGGATCGGGCCCGAGGGTCCCGCCGTCGGCGTCCGTGCCGAGCTCGACGCGCTGCCGGTGAACGAGGCGACGGGGATCGAGTGGGAGTCGAGGAGGCCGGGCGTGATGCACGCCTGCGGCCACGACGTGCACCTGGGCGCGCTGTGGGCGCTGATCTCGGCGGCCCGCGGGCTGGAGCTCCCCGTCGCGATGGTGCCGATCCTGCAGCCCCGGGAGGAGGTCAACCCGGCGGGGGCCAGCGACGTGGTGGCCTCGGGTCTGCTGGACGACCAGGAGATCGAGGCCATGGTGGGCGTCCACGTGCAGCCCGAGGTGGAGCGGGGCGTCGTGTCCACCGGGGTGGGTGCGGTGAACGCGGCCTACGACGAGTTCGAGATCGTGGTGCGCGGCCGCCCAGGGCACGGGGCCTACCCCCATGTGGCGATCGACCCCATCACCACGCTCGCCAGCATCGTGACCGCCGTCTCCGGCCTGCCGACGCGGATCATCGACCCCACGCACCCCACCGTCGTGTCCATCGGGCAGATCTCGGGCGGGACGGCCCCCAACATCATCGCCGACGAGGCCCGCTGCCGGGGCACCATCCGCACCTACTCCGACGAGGACCGCGCGCTGCTGCATGAGGCCATCGCCCGCACCGCGGACGCGGTGGCGCTGGCGCGGGGGGCGGCGGCCGCGACCCGCTTCATCCACGGCGGCCCGGCGCTGGTCAACGACCCGGGGCTGGTACGGCGCCTGGACCCGCTGCTGAAGTCGGTGGGGGTGACGGTGGCAGAGACGCCGTTCCGCTCCTGCGGCTCGGACGACTTCGGCGAGTACGGTCTGGCCACCGCGTCGGTGATGTGCTTCGTGGGCACGGGGCGCGTCGACGGCGTGGGCCTGCATCACGGGGCGTTCCTCCCGGGCCGCGACGCCCTGCGGCTGGCCGCCCACACGCTGGCCGCCGGCTACGTGGCGGCTGCCCAGGCCGTGCTCGAGCGCCGCGACTGACGTGCGAGCGCCTCAGAGGCTGACGCCGACGAGGTTGACCTCGGGCACCAGAGACACCCCGAACCGCTTCTCGACGCCGTCGCGCACCTCGCGGGCGAGCGCGACCAGGTCCGCGGCCGTCGCGTCGCCGCGGTTGGTCAGCGCCAGGACGTGCTTGGTGGAGAGCGCGGCCGGTCCGCGGACATGTCCCTTGGCGAAGCCGGCGTGCTGGATCAGCCAGGCGGCGCTGGTCTTCACGCGGCCTTCCTCGGCCGGGAACCGGGGCGCGTCGGCGGGGAGCCTGGCGGCCTCCTCCTCGGTGAGGAGGGGGTTGGTGAAGAAGGACCCGGCGCTCCAGGTGTCGTGATCCGTGGCATCCAGCACCATGCCCTTGCCGCGCCGGATGGCCAGGACGGTGTCGCGGACGAGCCTCGCCGGCACCCGCCCGCCCTGCCGCGAGCCGAGGCGGGCGGCCAGCTCCGGGTAGGCGATGGGCGCCCCGAGCGAGCCGAGGGGCAGCTGGAAGCCGACCTCCAGCACGACGTAGCGGCCCGGCTCCCGCTTGAACCGCGAGGACCGGTACGCGAAGCCGCAGTCCGAGACCGGGAACGTGCGCTGCGTGCGCTCGACCCGGTCCCAGGTGCGCACCGAGGTGATCGTGCGCGACACGTCGGAGCCGTAGGCGCCGACGTTCTGGATGGGGGTGGCGCCGACGCTTCCGGGGATCCCGGACAGGGTCTCGAGCCCGCTCCACTCCTGCTCGACGGCGTAGGCCACCACGTCGTCCCAGTTCTCCCCCGCCGCGACCCTCACGGCCGCTCCCCCGCAGGTGGACACGTCGGCGTCCAGGCCCGTGAGCGCCACCCGCACCACCGTCCCGGGGAAGCCCTCGTCCGCGACCAGCAGGTTCGACCCGCCCCCCAGGACGAGCAGCGGCTCGCCCCTCTCGTCGCAGTCGGTCACCACGTCGATCAGGTCACGCTCCGTGCGCGCCACCTCGAACCGGCGGGCCTCGCCGCCCACCCGCAGGGTGGTGTGGTCCGCGAGCCGGGTGGAGGCGGCGACGGCGGGCTCCGCGGTGGCCGCGGACAGCCGGTCGATCCGGCATTCAGTCAACGCGGACCTCGGCCTTCGCCGCGCCGAGGACGGCCTCGTCGCCGCAGGTGGCCGTGATCGAGACGGTGGCCACCCCGTCGGCGACCGCGGTGACGGTGCCGGTGTAGCGCACCTCGGTGCCCTCGTCGGTGTCCGGGACCACGACCGGCCGGGTGAACCGGACGAAGTAGCTCAGCACTCGCCCCGGGTCCCCGATCCAGTCGGTGACCACCTTCAGCCCGGCCCCCATGGTCCACATGCCGTGGGCCACCACGCCAGGCAGGCCGATGGCCCGGGCGTGCCGGTCCGAGAAGTGGATCTCGTTGAAGTCCGTGGAGGCCCCCGAGTAGCGCACCACGGTGGAGCGGGTCACCTGCACGCGCAGCTCCGGCAGAACCTGTCCCACTGTCGGTTCAGGCATCGTCGTCCTCCCGGGTGTGCATGAGCGTGGAGCGGGCCTCGCAGACCGGCTCGCCGTCGACGGTGAGGTCCACCAGGACCGTGATCATGTCCAGCGCCCCACGGTTACGCACCTTCTCGATGCTCAGCTCCGCCACCACCGCGTCGCCGTCGCGCAGAGGGCGGCGGAAGGTGAACGTCTGGTCCGTGTGCATGGTGCGGTTGAGGGCCAGGCCCAACTCCTCGTCGCCGAACAGGGCCCCCCAGGCCTGGGCCGCGATGACGGCGGCGAAGGTGGGCGGGGCGACGGGGTGGTCTCCTCGGTAGGCCGGGTTGTCGTCGCGGACCGCCTCGGCGAACTCGACGATCTTGGCCCGGCTGACCACGTACGGAGGGGCTGCCGGGTAGCGGCGCCCGACGTGCTCGGCGGTGATTGGCATGGGGGCAAGGCTACCGGCCCGGATGGGGTCCGGAGACGCAACGAGACCGGCCACCGTGCGGTGGCCGGTCTCGGCGGTTGAGCTCGGGAGACCTCAGCGGGTCTCGCGGTGCGCCCGGTGGGTGCGGCAGCGCGGGCAGAACTTCTTGATCTCGAGACGATCGGGATCGTTTCGACGGTTCTTCTTGGTGATGTAGTTGCGCTCCTTGCATTCGGTGCATGCGAGCGTGATCTTCGGACGGACGTCCTGTGACTTCTTGGCCATGGTCGAAATTCCTTCAATTTAGCTTCGCGCGGGGCGCTGTTCTCGCGGTGGTGGTGACGAGGGCGGGATTCGAACCCGCGACACAGCGATTATGAGCCGCTTGCTCTACCGACTGAGCTACCCCGTCAGAGTTCCCCCCCGGTGGTGCGGGAGGGAACCGAGCCCCCATGCGGAATCGAACCGCAGACCTTCTCCTTACCATGGAGACGCTCTGCCTACTGAGCTATAGGGGCCAGCCGACGACCAACCATACATGCGCCGCGACGATCACCACAAATCGGGGATCCCGGCGCCCGATCGGGGGTCCGGTCAGGCCTTCAGCGCGGCGACGGCGACCTCGAGCGCACCCTGGAACAGGGTCTCGCGCTCGTCTGCGGTGAGGTCCGACGAGCCGTCCTTGAGGTGGTCCGAGACCGTGAGCACGGCGAGCGCCTCCGCGTTGTGGGCGAGCGCGCAGGCGTAGAGGCCGGCCGCCTCCATCTCCACGCCGAGGGTGCCCAGCCGGTCCAGCCCGGGGATGATGTCGGTGCGCGAGGAGTAGAAGAAGTCGCTGGTGAACACCGCGCCCACGTGCACGGTGCGGCCGGCGTCCCGGGCGGACTCGACGGCGGCCCGCAGCATGTCGTAGGACGCGGCGAGCGACAGAGACACGCCGGGGATGTCGATGGTGGCCACCGACGAGTTGGTGTGGGCGGAGGAGGCGACGATGACGTCCCTCACCGCGACCTTCGACGAGATGCCGCCGCAGGTGCCCACCCTGCAGATCCGCTTGACGCCGAACTGCGAGAACAGCTCGGTGGCGTAGATGGACAACGTCGGGACGCCCATCCCCGAGGCCATCGCCGTCATCGGGACGCCGTCGACGGTGCCGGTCCAGGCCGCGATGCCCCGCACGTCCGAGACCAGGCGCACGTCCTGCATCCGGGTCCTGGCGATGCGCTCTGCCCGCTTCGGGTCTCCGGGCATGATCACGAGTGGTGCGATGTCGCCGGGCTCGCAGGCGATGTGTGGGGTGGCCATCGTCGGCCCCTCTCTGCCGATGAAACGAAACTAGGCCCCGCACCAATCCGGTCCGAGGCCTAGTGGCAGGTGTTGGATTTGAACCAACGTAGGCTACGCCGACGGTTTTACAGACCGCTCCCTTTGGCCACTCGGGCAACCTGCCATGCCGGGTATCCCGGCGACGCACGAGCATAGCAGTGCGTTCGCCGCATCGGCAAAGCACCCGGGTCCCGGCAGTGCTGGCAGAATGGGCCAGCCGCCACCGAGCGCCTCGGCCGCTCGGCGCGGTGGGCCACGGAGGCCCCAAGGCAAGGGCCGGAGAACAGGACAGGGGAGGCAACCATGGCTGCAGAGAGCTCGTTCGACGTCGTGAGCAAGGTGGACCGGCAGGAGGTCGACAACGCCCTCAACCAGGCCGTCAAGGAGGTCGGCCAGCGGTTCGACTTCAAGAACACCGACGCGAAGATCGCCTGGTCCGGTGAGAACATCGAGATGGAGGCCGTCTCGGAGGAGCGGGTCAAGGCGATCCTCGACGTGTTCCAGTCCAAGCTCGTGCGCCGCGGCGTCAGCCTCAAGGCGCTGGAGGCCGGAGAGCCGAGGGTCTCGGGCAAGCTGTGGAAGATCACCGCCACCACGAAACAGGGCATCAGCACCGAGAACGCGAAGAAGATCACCAAGCTGATCCGCGACGAGGGCCCCAAGGGCGTCAAGACCCAGATCCAGGGCGAGGAACTGCGCGTCTCGTCGAAGAGCCGCGACGACCTCCAGGCGGTCCAGGCGATGATCAAGGAGCAGGACTACGACTTCGCGGTCCAGTACGTCAACTACCGCTGACGTGGGCTCCCCCTTCCGCATCGGCACCCACAACGTCAACGGCATCAGGGCCGCCCTCCGCCGCGGCTTCCGCGGCTTCTGGGACGCCGCCGGGGCGGACGTGATCGCGCTCCAGGAGGTGCGCTGCCGGGTCGACGACCTCCCGCTCGAGGCGTTCCACGGCTACCACGTCACCCTCGACACGGGGCTGACGGCCGGCCGCAACGGCGTGGCGGTGATGACCCGCGTCAAGCCCGCCCGCGTCCGCGCGCTCGACGGCACCGCCTACCAGTTCGGGCCGGACCTGCAGCCGGAGGCGGTGCCCGCCGAGCGGATCGTCAACCGCGACCTCGCCCGCTTCGCGACGGAGGGCCGCTACCTCGAGGTGGACCTGGCGGACGCGCCGCTGCGCGTCGCGTCCCTGTACCTCCCCAAGGGCGCCGCCTGGCCGCACGAGGAGGGCAGCGAGGAGAAGTACCAGCGCAAGATGCGGTTCATGCGCGGCTTCGCTCGCCAGCTGACCGCGTCGCGCCGCGAGGCCGCCGCCGAGGGCAGAGAGTTCCTGGTGATGGGCGACTTCAACATCGCCCACACCCGCCAGGACCTCCGCAACTGGCGGACCAACCAGAAGTCGGAGGGGTTCCTGCCGGAGGAGCGTGACTGGTTCGCCTCGATCCTCTCTCCGCGCAGCCTCGTCGACGTGGTGCGCCGGGTCCACCCGGACGCGGACGGGCCCTACAGCTGGTGGTCCTGGCGCGGGCAGGCCTGGGCCAACGACGCGGGCTGGCGGATCGACTACCACCTGGCCTCCCCCGGCCTGGCCCGGGGCGCGACGGCGGCCTGGGTGGGCCGCGAGGCCAGCTACGAGGAGCGCATCAGCGACCACTCCCCCGTGCTGGTCGACTACCGCGTCCCGGCGGGCCCGCTCACGCCCTGACCGGCTCCGGCTCGTCCATGGGCTGGCTCAGCTCGTGGGTGTGCATGATCCAGTAGACGGCGCCGAACAGGATGAGCACCAGCATCCACGGGCCGTTGCGCAGCCCGAACGTCATGGCCGCGAAGCCGAGCAGGACCACCGTGACCACGATCGCCGCGCGGAGCAGCTTCGTCGACGGGTGCGCCATCGGGAGCAGGACCGCCCCCCACAGCAGGTACCACGAGTGGAGCGCGGGGGCGCACAGCGCGAACCAGAGGAACGAGTAGGCCAGGAACGTCAGCGGCCGCCTGCCCAGGTGCAGGTAGGCGAACACCGCGATGCCCACCACGGAGACGACGGCGCCGATGGCGCGCACCACCGTCACCACGGCCACCCCGCTGGGGTCCCAGCCGAAGTAGGTGGCGGGGAACTGCAGCAGGTGCCCGACCACGGTGAACGGCGAGATCGTCTCGGCCATGCCGGGCACGTTGATGGCGTTGATCCACCCGAATCCCATGCCGGAGACCACCGAGATCAGGGCGAACACGCCCACCGACAGCGCCAGCGAGGCCAGCGCCTTCCCCGCGGCCCACGCGACCGCCCGGGGGCGCCACGACGTCCAGGGGGTGACCAGGAACGGCAGCGCGACGGCGGCCAGGAAGGCCGGCTGCTTGACGGCCGCCGCGGCCCCCACGATCAGCGCCCCCGCCCACCAGTGCCGGTAGCGCATCGTCACCCAGATGCCCAGGAGCATGAGGCCCACCATGAGCGCGTCGTTGTGGGCGCCGCCCACGAAGTCGATGATCAGGATGGGGTTCAGGACCGCGAACCAGCTGGCGGCAGCCGGATCCACGCCCACCCGCCGCGCGATCCGCGGGACCAGCGAGCCGATGAGCAGCACCCCGACCAGCGCCGGGATGCGCATGAGGACGGCCGAGGCGAACGGCTCGAAGCCGGCGAGGATCACCAGCCCATGGCTCATCCACAGCGACAGGGGGCCGTAGGGGGCCGTGGTCTCCCGCCACACCCACGCCACCTGGTCCGCGTAGTAGCCCGGGAGGATCCCGGGGCCCACCTGGTAGGGGCTGAGGTTGTTGTGGATCAGCCAGCCGTGGGCGGCGTAGGAGTACGCGTCATGGGAGAAGATGGGCGGCCCCACCGCGAGCGGCAGCGCGACGATCGTCAGCACGGCCCAGTGCCGCAGCTGCGGCTGCCCCATCGCGCGGCGGCGGGCCGGGCGCAGCCGGAACCACGCCTCCAGCAGCAGCACGAGGCCGACGAGGGTGGTGACGGTGCCGACGATCTTGGTGGTGTCCCCCGCGATCCCCAGGGCGCGCAGCACGTCCCACATCGGGGAGGCCTGCGGCAGGTAGGCCGGGCTCAGCGAGCCGGCGAGGATGCCCAGCGAGCCGAGGAAGCCGAACCACACGGCGCGGGTCGAGGCCGCCTGCCGGAGGTCGCGGCCGGCCCGTCGGAGGCGGCTATTCACCCGTCTCCCGCCGAGGGGCGAGGAGCCCCCGATCGTGGACGAGGTCCACGAGGCGGTCGGCCGACGGCACCCTGGACCCGCTCCACTCGAGCGCGTCGGTGGGGCACTGCTCGATGCATACGCCGCAGTACATGCACAGCGCCCAGTCGATGGTGAAGGTGTCGAGCACGTTGTGGGTGCGCGGGCGGGCGCCGGGCGCCGGCACCGTCTGCTCGAGGTGGGAGGTCAGGGTGATGCACCAGGTGGGGCACTCCCGGGCGCAGATCATGCAGGAGGTGCAGCGGTCCTCGACGAGGGCGATCGAGCTGTGGGCCTGGTTCATCGGAGCCTCCGGACGCGGGCCCCGGTGGCCGACAGCGCGATGTCGGCGGGCGTCGCGCCTGGGTCCGCCACGACGGCGGGGTCCGGCACTCCGGGCGGGACCAGCTTCCGGCGCGACGGCGACTGCTCCGACTCCCCCGGCTCCAGCGCGCCGGGCCAGTGCTGGGTCTGGCGCGGCTCCAGCAGCACGTCCTTGCGCAGGGGCGCCCCTCCGCCGTGGTGGATCAGCGGGCGGTTGTCCGCGCCGTCGAAGGTGACGCCGAAGAAGTCGTGGACCTGGCGCTGCAGCCACGCGCAGCCGGGGAACAGGTCCGTGAGGTCCGGGAGGTGGGCGTCGTCGCGGGGGGTGAGGGTCTCCAGCCGCAGCTGTCTCCAGTCTCCGGGGTGCTCGAGCGACAGCAGGACCCTGATGTGGTCGGTCAGGCCCACCTCGTCGACGGCGGTCAGGTTGGCCAGGAAGGTGAAGCCGGCCTCGCGGGCCTCGGCTGCGCGGGCGTGCCAGCGGGCCGCCTCGACCCGTTCCGTCGCCGATGGGTGGTCAGGCGGCGCCACTGCGGACCTCCTCGAGGTAGGACTGCAGCGCCTCGGGAGGAGGCGGGCAGCCGGCGATGAAGTGGTCCACCGCCACCAGGGACTCCGCGCCCTTCACCACCGAGTACGAGTCCCAGTAGGGGCCGCCGACGCAGGCGCAGGCCCCGAACGCCACCACGGTCCGCTCCGGCGGGAGCCGGTCCAGCGTGTCCAGGATGGCCGGCACCAGGGGCGCCGTGATGGTGCCCGACAGCGTCACGATCAGCCTCGCACCGGGCGGGATGGCCGCCGCGTCCACCATCGGCCGGGCGCCCGCCGCGGCCTGGGTCTCGAGCGCGCAGCAGGCCAGCGGCACGTCGACGACGAACACCGAGGCGTCGTCGAACCAGTCGCGGGCAGGCAGCATGCAGGGAGTCTACTGGCGCCAGTTCACTGTCAGCGCAACGATCGAGGCGGGGGTTTGAGGCCTGAACCCTACAATGGCCAAGACGTCTTTTCGCTAGATCCCTGAGGTAGATAGCACGTGGCTGACCAGCTTCCACTCGACCGAGTTGTCATTCGCTTCGCCGGAGATTCCGGTGACGGCATGCAGCTGACCGGCGACCGCTTCACCGCGGAGACGGCGAGCTTCGGCAATGACATCGCCACGCTGCCCAACTTCCCCGCGGAGATCCGGGCGCCACAGGGCACGCTGCCGGGTGTCTCCAGCTTCCAGCTGCACTTCGCCAACTTCGACATCGTCACCCCGGGAGACGTGCCCGACGTGCTCGTCGCGATGAACCCGGCCGCCCTGAAGGCCAACCTCCGGGACCTCCCGCGCGGCGGGGTGATCATCGTGGACACGGCCGAGTTCACCAAGCGCAACCTCGCCAAGATCGGCTGGGCCAGCAACCCGCTGGAGGACGGCACCCTCGCCAACTACTCCGTGCACGCGATGGACCTCACGGGCCTCGCCACCGGCGCCGTCGCGGAGTTCGACCTGAGCCGCAAGGACGCCTCCCGGACGAAGAACATGTTCGCGCTCGGCATGCTGAGCTGGCTGTACTCGCGCCCCACGGAGGGCACGGTGAAGTTCCTCACCGAGAAGTTCGCGAAGAAGCCCCTCATCCGGGACGCCAACATCGCGGCGTTCAACGCCGGCCACGCCTACGGCGAGACCACGGAGGCCTTCGAGGTCCGGTACCACGTGGCCCCCGCCCCGATGGCCAAGGGCCGCTACCGGCAGATCTCGGGCAACCTCGCCACCGCCTACGGCCTCATCACCGGCGCCCACAAGGCGGGTCTCCAGCTCTTCCTGGGCTCGTACCCGATCACCCCGGCCTCCGACATCCTCCACGAGTTGTCGCGGCGCAAGGACCTGGGCGTGATGACGTTCCAGGCGGAGGACGAGATCGCGGGCGTCGGCTCCGCCATCGGCGCCTCCTTCGCGGGCGCCCTCGGCGTGACCACCACGTCGGGGCCCGGCATGGCCCTCAAGGGCGAGGCGATCGGCCTGGCCGTGATGACCGAGCTGCCGCTCGTGGTGGTCAACGTGCAGCGGTCGGGCCCCTCCACCGGCATGCCCACCAAGACCGAGCAGGCGGACCTCATGCAGGCCCTGTACGGCCGCAACGGCGAGGCCCCGGTCCCGGTGATCGCCGCCAAGTCGTCGACGGACTGCTTCGACACGGCCGTCGAGGCCTGCCGGATCGCGGTGAAGTACCGCACGCCGGTGATCATGCTCTCCGACGGCTACCTCGCCAACGGCGCCGAGCCGTGGAAGCTGCCGGACCTGGACGCCATCCCCCCGATCGAGCCCGGGTTCGCCGTCGCCCCCAACGGCACCGACGCGTCAGGCAAGGACACCTACTTCCCGTACGAGCGGGACCCGGAGACCCTGGCCCGCGCCTGGGCGGTCCCCGGCACGCCGGGCCTCGAGCACCGCATCGGCGGCATCGAGAAGGCGGCGCGCACCGGAAACGTGTCCTACGACCCGGACAACCACGAGCTCATGACGCGCACCCGCCAGGCGAAGATCGACGGCATCGTCGCGGACATCCCGGACGTGGTCGTGGACGACCCCAGCGGCAAGGCCCGCGTGCTGGTGCTCGGCTGGGGGTCCACCTACGGCCCCATCACCGCGTCCGCGCGCCGCGTCAGGCTCAGCGGCCGCGACGTGGCCCTGGCGCACCTGCGCCACCTGAACCCCATGCCCGCCAACCTCGGCGAGGTGCTGCGCGCCTACGACAAGGTGGTGGTGCCGGAGATGAACCTCGGCCAGCTGGCCTCCGTGCTGCAGGCCCGCTACCTCGTCGAGATCTCCAGCTATTCGCGCGTGCGCGGCCTCCCGATCTCGCTCAGCGAGCTCGAGGTGGACCTCATCGCCGAGATCGACGCATTCCAGGAGGAGAACTGATGTCCACCGGCCTCGTCGGAGTCCCGCTGAGCCTCGAGCCTCAGACCAAGAAGGACTACACCAGCGACCAGGAGGTGCGCTGGTGCCCCGGGTGCGGGGACTACGCCGTCCTGTCCACGTTCCAGTCCATGATGGCCACCTTCGGCATCAAGCGCGAGAACACCGTCATCGTCTCGGGCATCGGCTGCTCGTCGCGCTTCCCGTACTACGTCGACACCTACGGCATGCACTCCATCCACGGCCGCGCCCCCGCCATCGCCACCGGTGTGGCGGTGACCCGCCCGGACCTCAACGTGTGGGTGGTCACCGGCGACGGGGACGCGCTGTCGATCGGCGGCAACCACCTCATCCACGCGCTGCGCCGCAACGTGAACATCACCATCATGCTGTTCAACAACCGCATCTACGGACTCACCAAGGGCCAGTACTCGCCCACCTCGGAGCTGGGCAAGGTGACCAAGTCCACGCCCTACGGCTCCCTCGACACCCCCTTCAACCCGGTGTCGCTGGCGCTGGGCGCGGAGGCCTCGTTCGTGGCCCGCACCATCGACTCGGACCGGGCCCACCTGACGGAGGTCCTGACCGCCGCCACGCAGCACCGGGGCGCCTCGCTGGTGGAGATCTACCAGAACTGCCCCATCTTCAACGACGACGCCTTCGCCACCCTCAAGGGCCCCGAGGGCGCCCTGATCTCCCTCAAGCACGGGGAGCCGATCATCTTCGGCGGCGGTGAGCTGTGCGTCGTGCGCGGCCTCGACGGCGACATCCACATCGCCGAGACGGCCACCGCCGACCGGTCCCGAATCGTCGTGCACGACGAGACCCGGGCAGACCCGTCGCAGGCGTTCGCGCTGTCGCGCCTCACGGAGTCCGGCGTGCTGCGCCAGGCCCCCATCGGCATCTTCCGGCGGGTGCCGCGGCCCAGCTACGACGACCTGCTCCGCGACCAGATCGCGGCGGTCCGCGCCGAGGACACCGGGGCCGCGCTGGCCGCCGTGATCGCCGGCCAGGACACGTGGGAGGCCGACGAGCTCTGAGGCCGGCCCTTCGCAGGGCTGGCTAGGCTGGCGGGCATGACAGCTTCCATCACGTTCGAGCACTTCGACCGCGCCCTCCGCCCCCAGGACGACCTCTTCCGCCACGTCAACGGCACGTGGCTGCGCACCGCGCCGATCGCCCCGGACCGCGCCTCCGCGGGCGGGTTCGTCGATCTGGTGGAACAGGCCGAGAAGGACGTGCTGGCGCTGGTCAGCGGGCTCCCCGCAGGCGATGCGTCCACCGACGACGGGAGGATCGCCGGCCTGTACGCCGCGTTCATGGACACCGACCGCATCGAGGCCCTGGGCGGCTCGCCCCTGCGGCCCATCCTGGCCGCGATCGACGCCGTCGACTCCCCCAGCGCCCTGGCCCGCCACCTCGGCTGGTCGCTCAGGCACGGGCTGAGCCCCCTGGTGCATCTCTACGAGGAGTCGGACCCGGGTGACCCGGCCCGCTACGCCGTGTTCTCCTCCCAGGGCGGCCTCGGCCTGCCGGACGAGGCGTACTACCGGGAGGAGGCGCACGAGGAGATCCGGGCCAAGTACCTCGCCCACGTGGCTCGGGTGCTGGGTCTCGCCGGGCTCCCCGACCCGGCCGGCCAGGCGCGGGCCGTCATGGACCTGGAGACCGCGATCGCCGCGCACCACTGGGACCGGGTCCGCTGCCGCGACCTGCGCGCGATGTACAACCCCACGTCGTACGACGACGTCGTCGCGGCCTCGCCCGGGTTCGACTGGGCGTCGTTCCTCGACGGGGCCGGCATCCCGGCCGGCAAGCTGGCCGAGGTGATCGTCTCCCAGCCGTCGTTCCTGGAGGGCGTCGCCCCGCTGCTGGAGACCCTGCCTCTCGAGTCGTGGCGCAGCTGGGCGCGGTGGAAGGCCGTCAACGGCCTGTCACCCTACCTGTCGTCGGAGTTCGTCGAGGCGCGCTTCGGCTTCTACGAGCGCACCCTCAACGGCAACGAGGAGCAGCGGCCCCGATGGAAGCGCGGCATCGCCTTCGTGGAGGGGGTCGTGGGGGAGGCGGTCGGCCGCGCCTACGTCGAGCGGCACTTCCGGGCCGAGGCGAAGCAGGCCATGGACGTCCTCGTGGCCAACCTGCTGGCCGCCTACCGCGAGTCGATCGAGAAGCTCGCGTGGATGACCGATGAGACCCGCGAGGAGGCGCTGCGGAAGCTGGGCCAGTTCACCCCGAAGGTGGGCTATCCCGTGAAGTGGCGCGACTACTCCTCCCTGGAGGTCACTCCGGACGACCTGGTGGCCTCGGTGCTGGCGGCCAACTCGTTCGAGCTCGACTACACGCTGAGCCGCATCGGTGCCCCGGTGGACCGGGACGAGTGGCAGATGTTCCCCCAGACCGTCAACGCCTACTACCATCCGCTGCGCAACGAGATCGTCTTCCCGGCCGCCATCCTGCAGCCGCCGTTCTTCAACGCCGACGCCGACGACGCGGTCAACTACGGCGCCATCGGTGCCGTGATCGGCCACGAGATCGGGCACGGCTTCGACGACAAGGGCTCCACGTGCGACGGCGACGGCCGCCTCCGCGACTGGTGGCAGCCCGCGGACCGGGAGGCGTTCGAGGCGCTCGCCGGCCGCCTGATCGCCCAGTACCACGGCCTGGTGCCCGAGGGCGTGGACAGCGGCTCGGTCAACGGCGAGCTCACCGTCGGCGAGAACATCGGCGACCTCGGGGGGCTGGGCATCGCCTACCGCGCGTGGCTGCTGGCGGGCGGCGACCCCGACGGGGAGCCGGTGGACGGCCTCTCCCCGGCGCAGCGCTTCTTCGTCGGCTGGGCGCAGGCGTGGCGCGGGAAGCGCCGCCCGGAGGCGATGAAGGTGCTGCTCGCCACCGATCCCCACTCCCCCAACGAGTTCCGCTGCAACCAGATCGTGCGCAACCTCGACGCGTTCTACGAGGCCTTCGGAGTGACGCCCGACGACGCCCTCTGGCTCCCAGAGAAGGACCGGGTCACCATCTGGTGATCGATACCCAACCCGCTGGCTGAGGCGCGAGGAGCGCCCGCTCCGCGGCACCTCAGCCAGCGGGAGGGTTCACTGCCCGGCATCACAGCATGGGGCGAGGCGGCTCAGGCGGTGCGGTCCACCAGGTCGGAGCAGACCTTGAGCAGGGCGTCCTTGGCGGGGCCGTCGGGCAGGGGGGCGAGGTGCGCGCGGGCGATGTCAGCGCGGCGCTCCACCTCCGCCTTCGCCCGGTCCATGACGGGGTGGGACCGCAGCGCAGCCAGGAGCTGCGCGAGGGAGCGGTCGCTGCTGAGGTCGCCGTCGATCATCGCCAGGAGCTCGGCGTCGGCCGGGTCCTTGGACGCGCGCAGCATCAGCACCGGCAGCGTCGGCACGCCCTCCCGCAGGTCCGTGCCGGGCGTCTTCCCGGTCTCGGTGGAGTTGATGTCGATGAGGTCGTCGGAGAGCTGGAACACCAGCCCAACCTCCTCTCCGAACGCGGCCAGGGCGTCCAGGACGCTCCGGTCCGCGCCGGCCACCATGCCACCGAACAGCGCGGAGGCCGCGATGAGGGACCCCGTCTTGTCGGCGATCACCTGGATGTAGTGCGCCAGGGGATCCTCGCCGTCGGCGGGGCCCTTGGTCTCGGCGATCTGCCCCTGCACCAGGCGGGCGAACGTCTCCGCCTGCAGCATCACGTACTCCACGCCCAGCTCGGCGACGGTGGTGGAGGCCCGGGCGAACAGGAAGTCGCCCACCAGGATGGCCACCGAGTTGCCCCACAGCCGGTTCGCGGACGGGGCGCCGCGGCGCAGGTCCGCGACGTCCATGACGTCGTCGTGGTAGAGGCTGGCCACGTGCGTGAGCTCCATGACGAGCGCTGCCCGCATGAGGTCCTCGTCGTCGACCTGGCCGCCGAACCGCGAGGCGAGGAACACCAGCAGGGGCCGGAACCGCTTGCCGCCCGCCGAGATGATGTGCCGGGAGGCCTCCGTCACGAACGGCGAACTGGCCACGGCCACGTCCACCAGCCGCTCCTCGAACTGGTCGAGGAGCGCGGACAGGTGCTCATCCAGCGGGGCGTCCGCCACGGGGTCTCCTTGTCAGGGTCAGCGAATGAACTGGGCCGCGTCCGCGATGAGCGCGAGCACGCCACCGGGAAGCAGACCGAGGACAAGGGTAACCACTCCGGCCACAACAAGCACGGACCACGTCCAGAGCGACGGGGTCTCCACCGTGCCCACGTGCTGCTCGTCGGCGTCCTGGAACCACATGGCCACCACGACCTTGAGGTAGAAGAACGCGGCGATGACGCTCATGATCACGGCGACGAGCACCAGCCAGCCGTAGCCCCCGGCCCACGCGGCCGCGAACACGGCCAGCTTGCCGACGAACCCGGCGGTGAGCGGGATGCCCGCGAAGCTGAGCAGGAACAGCGTCATCAGCGCCGCGATGACGGGGTTGCGACGCCCCAGCCCCTTCCAGGCATCGAGGCTGTTGGCCTCTCCGCCGGAGCGGCGCACCATGGTGATGATCGCGAAGCCGCCCAGGGTGGCCACGCCGTAGGTGAGCAGGTAGAAGCCGATGGCCCCGACGCTGGAGATGCTGACGTCGTCGCCTGCCTGGACCGCGCCCACGACGCCGACGAGGATGAACCCGGCGTGCGCGATGGACGAGTATGCCAGCAGGCGCTTGATGTCGTTCTGCGCGAGGGCCACGGTGGCGCCGAGCAGCATGGTGAGGATGGCCACCACCGCGAAGAGCAGCTGCCAGTCCCAGCGCAGCCCGCCGAGGGCGACGTAGAAGATGCGCAGCAGCGCCGCGACGGCGGCCGTCTTGGTGGCCACGGCCATGAAGCCGGTCACCGGCGTCGGGGCGCCCATGTAGACGTCGGGGGTCCACGCGTGGAACGGCACGGCGCCGATCTTGAACAGGAGGCCGACGGAGGTCAGCAGCATGCCGGTGAGCAGCAGCGGGTGGCTGCCGGTGCCGGCCGCGATGGCCGCGTCGATGTCCGCCAGCTGGAAGGCGCCGGCGTAGCCGTACAGCATCGCGATGCCGTAGAGCATGATCGCCGAGGCCAGCGAGCCCAGGAGGAAGTACTTCAGGGCGGCCTCCTGGCTGAGGAGGCGCCGCCTGCGTGCCATGCCGGTGAGCAGGTACAGCGGCAGGGAGAAGATCTCCACGGCCACAAAGAGCGTCAACAGGTCGTTGGCCGAGGCGAAGATCATCATGCCGAACAGCGAGAACAGCAGCAGCGGGAAGATCTCGGTGTGCTCGCGGCGCAGCTTGTCCGCCTCGCGCTCGAGCGGGGATCCGGGCACCGTCGCGGCCGACGACGCGAAGGCCGACTGCCCGTTGCCGAGCCCGCGCTCCGCGAACAGGGCCACTCCCCCGAGGCCGAAGACCAGCAGGAGGCTCCAGAAGAAGAACGAGGGCCCGTCGATGGCGAGCACGCCCATCGCCGCGATCTGCGGGGTGGCCTGCACCCAGTTGAGGATGGTCAGGCCGAGGGCCACGACCACAGCGAGGGATGCGAGCGCGGTCTGGATGACGTAGCGCAGCTCGCGCGGCGCCAGGGCCTCGACGAGCACGCCGAGGCAGGCGGCGCCCAGGATCACCAGAAGGGGCGACAGCAGCATCCACTCCAAGGTGGGAGCAGCGATCTCCAGGAGGTTGATCATCGGTTGCCTTCCTTGACCTGCGGGGCGGGATCCTCGACTCCGACGACGGCCATCGTCTGCGTGGCCGTCTCGTCAGCCATCGCCAGCACCGGCTTCGGCACGAAGCCGAACACGATGAGGAGGATGAGGAGCGGCGCCACGACGGCCTTCTCGCGGGTGCTGAGGTCGTGGGTGACATGCGTGGCGACCTGGTCCGTCACCGGCCCGGTCATGGTGGTCTTGTACATGCGCAGCACGTAGACCGCGGCCAGCACCATGCCGAGCGTGATGACGGCGGTGTGGACCGGGTAGCGCTGCCAGCCGCCGGCCATGACGAGGAACTCCGAGACGAAGCTGCCCATGCCCGGCAACGCCAGCGCGGACAGGCCTGACATCAGGAGCACGCCGGCCAGGACCGGAGCCACCTTCTGCACGCCGCCGAAGGCGTCGATGTGCTGGGAGCCGCGGCGACGGATCATGAACCCGACGACGAGGAACAGCGCCGCCGTCGAGAGGCCGTGGTTGAGCATGTAGAAGATCGAGCCGCTGATCGACGGGGTGGTGAGGGCGAAGATGCCGAACACCATGAAGCCGAAGTGGCTGATGGAGGTGTAGGACACCAGCCTGAGGAGATCCGTGGCGCCGAACGCCATGAACGCGCCGTAGAGCACCGAGACGATGGCCCACACAAGGATCACCGGCGTGGCCCACTGCGTGGCCTCGGGGAAGGCGGTCAGGCAGATCTTCAGCATGCCGAAGGTGCCGATCTTGTCCAGAACGCCGACGAGCAGCGTGGAGGTGCCCGGGGTGGCCTGCTCGGCCGTGTCCGGCAGCCAGGTGTGCAGACCCGCCATCGGGGCCTTCACCGCGAACGCGATGAAGAAGCCGAGGAACAGCCATCTGCCCATGTCGGTGCTCATCTCGGCCCCGACGAGGTCGTTGATGAGGAAGCTGGGGTTGCCGGAGCCCGCCGTGACGGCGTAGACACCGGCCACCGCGACCAGCATGACCAGGCCGCCGGCCAGGGAGTACAGCAGGAACTTCATCGCCGCCGCGCCCCGCTTCGGGCCGCCGAAGCCGCCGATCAGGAAGTAGGTGGGGATGAGCGTGGCCTCGAAGGCCACGTAGAACAGCAGGATGTCCGAGGACATGAACACGAACAGCGCGAACGACTGCATCATGAGCGCGAGCGCGAAGAACGTGGACGTGCCCCAGCGCGCCTCGGGCGCCTCGCCCACGCGCCACTCGGCGAGCAGCACCACCGGCACGAGGATGACGGTCATCAGCACGAGGATGGCGCCCATGCCGTCGAGGTCCAGCGCGTAGTGCGCGCCGATCTGCGGGATCCAGGCGATCTCCTCGGCCAGCGGCACCCCCTGGGCCTGCAGCACGACGGCGAGGACACCGAGCACGGCGGTGGTGAGGGCGACGCCGTAGCCGATCAGCCGTCCGGCAGGGCCCTTGACGACGAACAGCGCGAGGGCACCCAGGAGCGGCACCAGGGCGAGGATGGTCAGTAGTGGCAATGGCATGTCTTTTCCGATTCTCCCTTAGCCCAGCTGACCGATGATCACGACGCCGGCGAGCACGATGACGCCGACGCCGAGGATGAGGCCGTAGCTGCGCACATAGCCGTTCTGGCCCTTCCGCAGCCAGGAACCCAGCCCGCTGGCGAGGCTCGCGCTACCCATGGCGGCGCCGTCGACGGTGCCCCGGTCCAGCCAGGCCAGGCCGGCGGACAGACCCTTGGCGGGGCGGACGACGGCGTACTCGTTGAGCGCGTCGCCGTACAGGTCGTTGCGGCCCGCGAGGACCAGCGGGTTGGCGGTGGCCGGCGCGTCGACGGGGATGTCGCGGCGGTGGAGCAGCCAGCCGATGGTGACACCGACGGCCACCACGGCCATCGTGATCCAGCCGACCGCGGTGACGGCGAACAGGCCGGTCTCGTGCGGGTGCTGGCCGGTCGAGTGCTCGAGCCAGCCCTGAATCCAGCCGTTCATGAACAGGCCGGCGACGATCGACAGGACGGCCAGCACGATGAGCGGCACCGTCATCACCAGCGGCGACTCGTGCGGGTGCACGTCCTTCTCCCAGCGCTTCGCCCCGAAGAAGGTCATCATCATGAGGCGGGTCATGTAGTAGGCCGTCACGCCGGCGCCCAGCAGCGCCAGGACCCCGATGATCGTGTTCTCGTGGAACGCGGCCTCGATGATGTGGTCCTTCGAGTAGAAGCCCGAGGTGAACGGGAAACCGATGATGGCCAGGTAGCCCATCGCGAACGTGAAGAAGGTGATGCGCATGCTCTTGGCGAGCGCCCCGTAGTGGCGCATGTTCACGTCGTCGTTCATGCCGTGCATGACCGAACCGGCGCCGAGGAACATGTTGGCCTTGAAGAAGCCGTGCGTGAGCAGGTGGAAGATCGCGAAGGACGCGCCCGCCTCGCCGAGGCCCGCGGCCAGCATCATGTAGCCGATCTGCGACATCGTCGAGCCCGCCAGCACCTTCTTGATGTCGTCCTTCGACGAACCGATCCAGGCGCCCGCGAGCAGCGTCACGGTGCCGACGATCGCCACCGCGGTGGTGGCCACCTCGGTCTGCGCGTAGATGGCGTTGGAGCGGACCACCAGGTAGACGCCCGCGGTGACCATGGTGGCCGCGTGGATGAGGGCCGACACCGGGGTGGGGCCCTCCATGGCGTCGAGCAGCCAGGACTGCAGCGGGACCTGGGCGGACTTGCCGCAGGCGCCCAGCAGCAGGAGCATGCCGATGATGGTGGCCCACACGGGGTCCAGCGACTCCGCTCCGGCGTTGACGTCGGCGAAGTTCACGCTGCCGAACATGGCCAGCATGGTGAAGATGGCCATGCTGAGGCCGAGGTCGCCGACGCGGTTGACGATGAACGCCTTGTTACCGGCGGCGGCCGCGGAGGGCTTGTGCGCCCAGAAGGAGATGAGCAGGAACGAGGCCAGGCCCACGCCCTCCCACCCGAGGAACAGCACCAGGTAGTTGTCGGCCAGCACCAGGGTGAGCATCGCGGCGATGAAGAGGTTCAGGTACGCGAAGAACCGGCGGCGGCGGTCGTCGTGGGCCATGTAGCCGATCGAGTACACGTGGATGAGCGAGCCCACCCCGGAGATCAGGAGCACGAAGAGGATCGACAGCGGATCGACCAGCAGGCCGAACTCGATCGACCAGGCGCCCGTGGCGATCCATTCGTAGACGCTCACCGCGATGTGCCGGGCGTCCTCCGGGCTGCCGAGCAGCTGGACGAACAGCACGAGGCCGAGCAGGAACGAGACGATGGGGGCGACGGTGGCCAGGAGATGGCCCCAGGCGTCCGTCAGCCTTCCGGCGAGCAGCAGGAAGGCAGCGCTGGCGAGCGGGATGGCGATGAGCAGCCACGCCATGGCGCCGGACCCGGACAGGGCGGACACGGATTCGAGGAGTTGCACGCTTCTAGCCCCTTAGAACTTCATCAGGTTGGCGTCGTCGACCGAGGCCGAGCGGCGGGCACGATACACGGCCACGATGATCGCGAGGCCCACCACGACCTCGGCCGCCGCCACCACCATCACGAAGAACGCCGCGATGAGGCCGTCGAGGTTGCCGTGGTAGTTGGCGAAGGCGACGAACGCCAGGTTCGTGGCGTTGAGCATGAGCTCGATGCTCATGAAGGCGATGATCGCGTTGCGGCGCAGCAGGAATCCCGCGACACCGATCGCGAAGAGGATCGCCGAGAGAACGAGGTAGCCCTCCGGGTTCATTCGTCGTCTCCTTCGATCTCGTCGGTCTTACCGGCGATGGCCGCGTAGGCGGAGGTGGTGGGGGCGCGGAGCTCGTTCACGTCGACGATCACGCCGCGCATGGCGAGCGTCTTCGACACCGACTTCTCGGCGATCGAGCCGTCGGGCAGCAGCGCGGGCGTGGAGATGGCGTTGTGCCGGGCGAACACGCCGGAGCTCGGCAGCGGGCCGGGGTGCACGCCGTCCTCGGCGTAGGCCCGCACGCGCTCCTGCAGGGACTCGACCTGCGTGGCCTTCTTCTTGAGCTGCTCGCCGTGCGCGAGGATCATGGCGCCGACGGCGGCCGTGATCAGCAGGGCCGCGGTGGCCTCGAAGATGAACACGTAGCGGGAGAACAGCAGCGCCGCGAGCGACGGGATGTTGCCGCCGTGCTCGGCGTTGGCCTCCGTGAGGCCCGCGGGGGCCCCGTTGACAGCGAACTGCCCGACGCCGAGGATCAGCAGCCCGCCGAGGCCGATGGCCACGAGGATCGCGGAGACGCGATGCCCCTTGATGGTCTCGACCACCGAGTCTGTGGAGTCGACGCCGACCAGCATGACCACGAACAGGAACAGCATGAGGATGGCGCCGGTGTAGACGATGATCTGGATCACGAACAGGAACGGCGCGTCGTTGGCGGCGTAGAGCACGGCGAGGCTCACCATCACGCCGGCCATCCAGATGGCCGAGTGGACGGGCTTGCGCGAGAGCAGGAGCCCGAGCGCGCACAGGACCGCGATGGGTGCGCAGACCCAGAAGGCCACCTCACTGGCGGTCACCAGCGGGATCAAGGGCATCATTGGGCTGCTCCTGTGGTTGCGGCGGTGCGGGTGTCCGGCTTGCCGGTCTCCGGGAGGCCGAGGAAGTAGGCCTGCTCGTCGTGTCCGAGCCGGCGCGGGTGCGGGGGCTGCTCCATGCCGCTGAGCAGCGGGGCCAGCAGGTCCTGCTTCTCGTAGATCAGCTTGGTGCGCGAGTCGTCGGAGATCTTGAACTCGTTGGTCATGGTGAGGGCGCGCGTGGGGCACGCCTCGATGCACAGCCCGCAGAAGATGCAGCGCAGGTAGTTGATCTGGTAGACGCGGCCGTAGCGCTCGCCGGGCGAGTAGCGGTCGTCGTCGGTGTTGTCTGCACCCTCGACGTAGATCGCGTCAGCCGGGCACGCCCAGGCGCACAGCTCGCAGCCCACGCACTTCTCCAGGCCGTCGGGCCAGCGGTTGAGCTGGTGCCGGCCGTGGAAGCGGGGCATGGTGACCTTCTCCGCGCCCTTCTTGTGCGGGTACGACTGCGTGAAGGTCTTGCGGAACATCGTGTTGAACGTGACACCGAACCCGGCCCACGGATCGAGCAGTCCCATCAGGATTCCTTCCCTTCGGTGGCGGCGGGAGCGGCCGGCTCGGCCTCGTCCCCACGCCCGGAGACGACACCCGCGAACTCGGGCAGGATCTGGCCGGCCCGCGGCGGCGTCGGGTACCCGCCGGCGAACGCGTCGAAGATCTCCGGCTCGCCGTCGGCCTCAGCGGGCTCGGGCTCGTCGGAGACGTCGCTCTTCCCGCCGAAGATCAGGTAGACCACCACGATCAGGGCGAGCCCGAGGCCGATGGTGTAGCCGGGGGCGACGGCGATCATCAGGATCCACACCAGCGAGATCGGGATGAGGCCCTTCCAGCCCAGGTTCATGAACTGGTCGTACCGGAAGCGCGGCAGGGTGCCGCGGAGCCAGACGAACACGGAGATCAGCAGCTGGACCTTGAGGAAGAAGAACACGGGGCCGAGCCACGGGTTGTTCATGAACGGGATCAGGTTCAGCGGCCACGGCGGCAGGTAGCCGCCGAGGAACAGCGTGGTGGCCACGGCCGAGACGGTGGCCATGTTGATGTACTCGGCCAGGAAGAACATGGCGTAGCGGAAGCCGGAGTACTCGGTGAGGTACCCCGAGACCAGCTCCGACTCACACTCGGGCAGGTCGAACGGCGCACGGTTGGTCTCGCCCACCATGGCGATGGCGTAGATGACGAAGGAGGGGAACAGCAGGATGGCGTACCAGCCGGTGATCCCGGGATCGAACGTCGTCTCGGTGAACGGCACCCGGAAGAGGATGGTCTGCTTCTGCGCCTCGACGATCTGCGAGGTGGACATGGATCCCGCCTGCAGGAACACCGCAACCATCGACAGGCCCATGGCGATCTCGTAGGAGATCATCTGCGCGGTGGAGCGGATCGAGCCGAGGAACGAGTAGGTGGAGTTTCCCGCCCAGCCGGCCAGCACGATGCCGTAGATGCCGATGGAGGCCACCGCCAGGATGAACAGCGTGGCCACGGGCAGGTCCGTGACCTGCAGCCTGGTGGTGACTCCGAAGATCTCCACCTCACCGCCGAACGGGATGACCGTCCAGGTGGTGAACGCCGCGACACCGGTGAGGATCGGCGCCAGGTTGAACACCCACTTGTCCGCATTCTTGGGGCGGAAGTCCTCCTTGGCGAGGAGCTTCGCGCCGTCTGCCAACGCCTGCCCCAGGCCGAGGGGCCCGTTCATGATGGGGCCGAGGCGGTGCTGCATCTTGCCGACGAGGCGGCGCTCGTACCAGACGTTGAAGATGGTCCACACCAGGAGGATGACGAACAGCGCCACCACCTTGATCAGGATCAGCCACCAGGGGTCCTGGAAGAAGATGTTCATGCTCAGGCTCCTTCATCCACAGAGACGGCCGCCACGGAGGCGGGCGCGCCGGGCGTCGCGGGGAGGCGATCGACGCTGTTGGGGTTCAGCGGAACCCAGACCACGTCGTCGACCATGCCGGGGGTGACCTCCACCGGGAGGATCACCGACACTCCGCCGGCCTCGACGGTGGCGACCTCGCCGAGGCCGAGGCGGCCGGCCGTGGCGGCGGACACCCGGGCGACGGCGGGGCGGGCCGTGGCCCGGAGCGCCAGCTCGTTGTCGTTGCCCTGCGAGGCGTCGAGCAGTTCCCGCCAGCCGGCCAGGCGGATGCCGCCGTCCGACGCGGCCGAGGCCGTCGTGGGCGTGGCGGTGCGCTGACCCTCCCAGGCGCCGAGCTCGATCAGGTCCGCGTAGGCCTGCTTCGAGGCGCGGAACCCGAGGCCGGAGCCCATCGCGTCGGCGAGGGCGGCCAGGATCCGCAGGTCCGTCATGGGCGAGGTGATGTTCTTGTTGACCACCCGCACGCGCCCGTGGCGGTGCTCCCAGTTGAGGAAGTGGCCGGACTGCTCCTCGAGGAGGGCGGCAGGGAAGACCACGTCCGCGCGCTCGGTGACCGGGGAGAGCCGCTGTTCGATGCTGACCACGAACTCAGCCTTCTCCAGGCCGGAGAGCGCGGTGGCGGGATCGGCGAGGTCAGCCGGGTCCACGCCGGCGACGACGAGCGCCTTGAGCGACCCGGCCGCGGCTGCGGCGAACTGCTCGTCCGCAGCCAGGCCCGCCTCGGAGGGAAGCGAGGCGAGCCCCCAGTGCGAGGCCACGTCCACGCGGGCGGTGGCGTCGCCGACCGGCCGCCCGCCGGGCAGGAGGCCCGGAAGGCAGCCCGCCTCGACGGCGCCGACGTCGCCGGCGCGGCGCGGGATCCACGCCAGCCGGGCACCCGTGGCGTCCGCCAGAGCCGCGACGGCGCTCAGCAGGCCGGGGACCGTGGCCGCCCGCTCCCCCACCAGGACGACGGTTCCGGCGTCGAGTCCGGGGAGCGCGTCCAGGGCCGCGACCTCGCCGCCCGGCGCGACGGGCACGACGGTGGCGGAGAGCTTCTCGGAGCCGCGCGACGCGAACGGGGCCAGAGTGGTGACCTTGAGCCGGTTGCGGCGCACGGCCTTGCGGAGGCGGAGGAACACGATCGGCGACTCGTCCTCGGGCTCGAAGCTCACGAGGACCACCTGGGAGGCGGCCTCGAGGTCCGAGTACGTCACCGACTGCGCGAGCGTGCGCCCGGCGACGCGGGACGAGAGGAAGGCGGCCTCCTCCGAGGAGGCGGGGCGCGAGCGGAAGTCGACGCTGTTGGTGCCGAGGACGGCGCGGGCGAACTTCGCGTAGCCGTAGGCGGCCTCGACGGTCAGCCGACCGCCGGTCTGCACGCCGACGGAGGTGCCCGCGGCCTGAAGACCGAGGACGGCCGCGTCGATGGCCTCGGGCCAGGACGCCGGCTGCAGGACGCCGTCGCGGCGGACGAGCGGGTGCGTGACCCGGTCCTCGCCGCGGCTGTACATGAAGCCGAAGCGGCCCTTGTCGCAGCTCCATTCCTCGTTGACATGCGCGTTCTCCGACGCGAGGCGGCGCTTGACCTGGTGGTGACGCTGATCGGCGCGCAACTCGCAGCCGGAGGCGCAGTGCTCGCAGGTCACGGTGGTCGACACGAGATCGAAGGGGCGGGCCTGGAACCGGTAGGCGGCCGAGGTGAGCGCGCCGACCGGGCAGATCTGCACCACGTTGCCGGAGAAGTACGAGTCGTAGGGGTCCTGCTCGTAGGTGCCGATCTGCTGGAGCGCGCCGCGCTCCACCAGGGCGATGAACGGATCTCCGGAGATCTGCTCGGAGAACCGGGTGCAGCGGGCGCAGAGCACGCAGCGCTCACGGTCCAGCAGGATCTGTGCGGAGATGCTGACGGGCTTGGGGAACGTGCGCTTGAGCTCGCGGAAGCGGCTCTCGCCCGGGCCGTGCGAGAGCGCCTGGTTCTGCAGGGGGCACTCGCCACCCTTGTCGCAGATGGGGCAGTCGAGCGGGTGGTTGATCAGCAGCAACTCCAGCATGCCGACCTGCGCCTTCTTGGCGACGGGCGAGCTGACCTGGGTGTTGACCTTCATCCCCTCGGCCACGGGCATGGTGCAGGAGGCCTGCGGCTTGGGGAATCCGCGGCCGTTTCCGGCGTCGGGGATGTCCACCATGCACTGACGGCAGGCGCCGACCGGGTCGAGGAGCGGGTGGTCGCAGAAGCGCGGGATCGCGGTGCCGATCATCTCGGCGGCGCGGATGATGAGCGTGCCCTTGGGGACGCTGACCTGTGTGCCGTCGATGGTCAGGGTGACCAGGTCCGGCTTCGGCGCCACCTCCTCGCCGATCGTCGTCTTGGTGTCGACGCTCATCGAATCTCTCCTTCAACGGCGAACAGCGCGCTCTTCTCGTAGGGGAACAGCTCCCGGGCAGGCGTGTGGTAGCCCAGCTCGAACTCCGCGCGGAAGTGCTTGACCGCGCTCGTCACGCAGGCGACGGCGCCGTCGGCGAGCGCGCAGAAGGAGCGGCCGCCGATGTTGTCGCAGATGTCGAGCAGCTTGTCGACGTCGCCCTCCTGGGCGGTGCCGGCCTCGAACTTCATCAACAGCTGCACCAGCCACCACGACCCCTCGCGGCAGGGGGTGCACTTACCGCAGGACTCGTGCTTGTAGAACTCGACGAACCGCAGCGTGGTGCGCACGATGGAGGTGGTCTCGTCGAAGACCTGCAGCGCCTTGGTGCCCAGCATGCTGCCGGCCCCCGCCATGCCCTCGTAGTCGAGGGGGAGGTCGAGGTGCTCGGCGGTGAGGATGGGCGTCGATGAGCCACCGGGGGTGAAGAACTTGAGCTCACGCCCGCCGCGGATGCCGCCGGAGAGCTCCAGCAGCTGCCGCATGGTGATGCCCATCGGGGCCTCGAACTGGCCGGGCCGGGCCACGTGGCCGGAGAGCGAGTAGAGCGTGAAGCCGCTCGACTTCTCCGAGCCCATGGACTTGAACCAGTCCGAGCCGTTGGCCAGGATCGCCGGGACCGACGCGATGGACTCGACGTTGTTGATCACCGTGGGCGAGGCGTAGAGGCCCGCGACGGCGGGGAACGGCGGGCGCAGGCGTGGCTGACCCCGTCGGCCCTCGAGGGAGTCGAGCAGCGCCGTCTCCTCGCCGCAGATGTAGGCGCCCGCACCGGCGTGGACGATGATGTCCAGGTCGTAGCCGGTGCCCAGGATGTTCTTGCCGAGGTAGCCGGCGGCGTAGGCCTCGCGCACGGCCTGCTGCAGCCGTCGGATGACGTGGAGCACCTCGCCGCGACAGTAGATGAACGCGGTGTGCCCGTTGATGGCGTAGGACGAGATGATGACGCCCTCCACCAGGGTGTGGGGCGTGGCGAGCATGAGCGGCATGTCCTTGCAGGTGCCGGGCTCCGACTCGTCGGCGTTGACCACGAGATACTTCGGATTGGGGTTGTCCTGCGGCACGAAGGACCACTTCATGCCCGTCGGGAAGCCAGCGCCTCCGCGACCGCGGAGGTTGGCCTCCTTGACGAGGTTGACCACCTCGACGGGCTGCATGGCAAGCGCCTTGCGCAGGGCTCGGTAGCCTCCGGTGGCCTCGTAGCGCGACAGCTTCCACGAGTTGTCCTCGCCCCACTGGGCGGACAGGACCGGGGTCAGCAGATCGGTCACTTGGTGGCCTCCGGGTTCTGAGCTGCCTTGGCGGCCACCGGCCTGGCTGCCGCCGGCTTGGCTGCCGCCGGAGCGGACCAGTTGTTCTCACGGGCGATCTCGCGGCCCAGCAGCGACGCGGGGCCGGCCGAGGGGCCCTCGTCGGCGCGGCCGTCCGGGAACCCTGCCAGCACGCGCTCCGCCTCCCGCCATGATGTGAGGGTCGCGCCGCGGGGCGAGACCACCTCGTCGTCGGCGAGCAGCGCGTCGAGCAGCTCGTCGAGCTTCGCGGGGTCCATGTTGTCGAAGAACTCCCAGTTGACCATCGCGACGGGCGCGAAGTCGCAGGCCGCGTTGCACTCCAGCCGCTCCAGGGACACCTGGCCGTCCGGCGTGGTCTGGTTCTCGTCGATGCCGAGACGCTTCTTGGCCCGGTCCAGCAGGATGTCGCCACCCATCACCGCACACAGCGCGGTGGTGCAGACGCCGACGTGGTGCTTGCCGGCGGGGCGCCTCTTGTACATGGTGTAGAAGGTGGCCACGCCGGAGACCTGCGCGGTGGTGATGCCGAGGACGTCGGCGCACACCTCGATGCCGCGGGGGCTGACGCGGCCGTCGACCGACTGCACCAGGTGCAGCATCGGCAGCAGCGCCGAACGGGGCTGCGGGTACCGGGCGGCCAGTTGGCGGAGCTCGTCGATCGTGGTGTCGTCGATGTTGGTCGACTGATCCGAGTAGTCCACCGAGCCGGACTCGGGGAAGTTGCTGGCAAAGTGGCCGCTCATCGGTCCACACCTCCAAGGACGGGGTCGAGGCTGGCGATCGCGACGACGACGTCTGACATCATGCCGCCCTCGCACATCGCCGGGATGGACTGCAGGTGGTTGAATCCGGGGTCCCGGAAGTGGACCCGGTAGGGGCGCGTGCCCCCGTCGGAGACGACGTGGCAGGCCAGCTCGCCCTTGGGCGACTCGATGGCCTGGTAGACCTGCCCGACCGGCACCTTGAAGCCCTCGGTGACGATCTTGAAGTGGTGGATCAGCGCCTCCATGGACTCGCCCATGATGTGCTTGATGTGCTCGTTCGAGTTGCCCTGGCCGTCCGCGCCGACGGACAGCTGAGCTGGCCACGCGATCTTGGTGTCGGCCACCATCACGGGCTGACCCTGCGTGCGCTCGAGGCGCTCGAAGCACTGCTCGACGATCCTCAGCGACTCCCAGCACTCCTGGAGACGGATCCGGAATCGGCCGTAGGAGTCGTTGGAGTCCCAGGTGACGGTCTCGAAGTCGTAGGTCTCGTAGCCGCAGTAGGGCTGCGTCTTGCGCAGGTCCCAGTCGTAGCCGGTGGCGCGCAGCGGCGGCCCGGACATGCCCATCATCGTGGCCGCGGTGAGGTCCATCACGCCGACGTTCGAGAGGCGCCCGATGAAGATGGGGTTCTCGTTGCAGAAGGTGGCGTACTCGGGCAGGTGCTTCTTCAGCCAGTCGATGACCGTGCGGAGGTGGCTGAGGCCGTCCTCCGGCAGGTCGTTGGCGACGCCGCCGGGGCGGATGTAGGCGTGGTTCATCCGGAGGCCGGAGAGGCCCTCGAGGAAGTCGAGGATCATCTCGCGCTCACGGAACGCCACCGTCATGACGGTGAGGGCGCCGATCTCCATGCCGCCGGTGCCCATGGCCACCAGGTGCGAGGCGATGCGGTTGAGCTCCATCACCAGCACGCGGATGATGCTGGCCCGCTCGGGGATGTCGTCGGTGATGCCCAGCAGCTTCTCGACGGCGAGGCAGTAGACCGCCTCGTTGAACAGCGGGGCCACGTAGTCCATGCGGGTCACGTAGGTGACCCCCTGGGTCCACGTCTTGTACTCCATGTTCTTCTCGATGCCGGTGTGCAGGAAGCCGATGCCCGGACGGATCGAGGTGACGGTCTCGCCGTCCATCTCCAGGAGCAGGCGGAGCACGCCGTGCGTCGAGGGATGCTGCGGGCCCATGTTGACCACGATGGTCTCGTCGCCGCGTTCGGCCTGCTCCGAGGCGATGTCGGACCAGTCGCCGCCCTGCGCCAGGTAGACGCGGTCAGCCTTGTCGTCCTCCGACCCCGCGAAGACGTCTTCGGTCGCTGCGTGCGTGCTCATCAGGAGTAGTCCCTCCGGTTGTCGGGAGCGGGAACCTTGGCGCCCTTGTACTCGACGTCGACGCCGCCGAGCGGGTAGTCCTTGCGCTGCGGGTGGCCCTTCCAGTCGTCGGGCATGAGGATGCGGGTCAGCGACGGGTGGCCGTCGAAGACGATGCCGAACATGTCCCAGGCCTCACGCTCGTGGTAGTCCACCATCGGGTAGGTGGCCACCACGGACGGGATGTGGGGATCCTCCTCGGGGCACGAGACCTCGAGCCGCACGCGGCGGTTGTGGGTATAGCTGAGCAGGTGGTAGACCACGTGCAGCTCGGCGCCCCTCTCCTGCGGGTAGTGCACGCCGGAGACCGAGACGCAGACCTCGAAGCGCAGGTGGGCGTCGTCGCGGAACTGGCGCACGACGTCCAGGAGCTGCTCGCGGGGCACGTAGATGGTCAGCTCGCCGCGGTCGAACAGGATCCGGGCGTCGGCCAGCTCCGGGATCACCTCGAGCGCGCGGGCGTAGATGCCGTCGAACGGCTCGCCGAAGGGGCCCTCGGAGCGGCCGGGCATCACGAGCTCGCGGGTGAGGCCACCGTAGCCGGAGGTGTCGCCGGAACCGCGCGACCACATGCCCTCGGTGCGCGCGAAGACGGGCTGGGAGGCGGGGGCCGCCGCCTGTGCCGGCAGGTTCTGCTCGGGCTGGGTCTCGCTCATCGCATGAGTCCCTTCATCTCGACCTTGGCCGGGGCGATGAGTGCGGCGCGCTCGGCCTCCTCGATGGCGGCCACCTCGTTGACGCCGATGGGGCGCTGCTGCACCTTCTCGCGCAGCTTGAACATGGCCTCGATCAGCATGTCCGGCCGCGGCGGGCAGCCGGGGATGTACATGTCCACGGGGAGGAAGTGGTCGCAGCCCTGCACGATGGCGTAGTTGTTGAACATGCCGCCGGAGGAGGCGCAGGCGCCCATGGAGATGACCCACTTGGGGTTGGGCATCTGGTCGTAGACCTGGCGCACGACGGGCGCCATCTTCTGCGACACGCGGCCGGAGACGATCATGAGGTCCGCCTGGCGCGGGGAGGCGCGGAACACCTCCTGGCCCCAGCGGCCGGCGTCGTAGCGCGGCGTGCCGTAGGCCATCATCTCGATGGCGCAGCAGGCCAGACCCATCGTCGCGGGCCAGAAGGAGGCCTTGCGCAGCCAGCCGAAGACACCCTCGACCGTGGTCAGGAGGATGCCGCTGGGGAGCTTGTCTTCGATACCCATATCCGGATTTCCCCTCAGTCCCAGTCGAGGCCGTTGCGGCGCAGGACGTAGAAGTATGCGATGAACACGGTGACGATGAAGATGATCATCTCCACCACGGCGAACGTGCCGAGCTGCCGGTAGGCCACGGCCCACGGGAACAGGAACACCACCTCGATGTCGAAGATGATGAACAGCATCGCCGTGATGTAGTACTTGACCGGGAACCGGCCGCCGCCGACGGGCTGCGGCGTGGGCTGGATGCCGCACTCGTAGCTGTCGTACTTGGCCCGGTTGTAGCGGCGCGGACCGACGACGAGGCTCAGCGACATCGAGATCACGACGAAGACGGTGGCGAGAACCACCATGCCCACGATCGGGATGTAAGGATTCATGTCCTGGTTTCCTTCCGGTCAGGCCGAGGGCGCAGCCTTGCACAGTGTGTTGATGATGCGGTCCATGGCATCACCGCCATGTGAGTCGGTGAGGTTGGCCAGCAGCTTCAACACGAAGCGCATCAGGGTCTTGCGGGGCAGCCCGTACTTGGTGCACAGGTGCATGATCCGCGGGTCCCCGATGAGCTGCACGAAGATGGTGCCGAGGCGATAGTAGCCACCCAGGCTTGCCTTGAGTTGTTCGGGGTAGGCCTGCATGGCCTTCTCGGCGGATCTGGTGCCGACCCCGCGCGAAAACGCCTCGGCCAGGGCCGAGGCGGCCATCTCCGCCGATTCCATCGCGTAGGCGATGCCCTCGCCGTTGAAGGGGTTGACCATGCCGCCCGCGTCGCCCACCAGGATGAGGCCGCGGCCGTAGTGCGGCTGCCGGTTGAAGGCCATGGGGAGCGCCGCGCCCTGCACGGTGCCCACCATGTTCTGGTCACGGAAGCCCCACTCCTCGGGGGTGTTCTCGAGCCAGCGCTTGAGGAGCGCCCGGTAGTCGGTCTTGCCGAAGCCCTTGGAGGTGTTGAGCACGCCGAGGCCGACGTTGGAGGTGCCGTCGCCCATGCCGAAGATCCAGCCGTAGCCGGGCATGAGGGTGGACTCGTGGGGCTTGCCGTCCCACAGCTCCAGCCAGGACTCGAGGTAGTCGTCGTTGGTGCGCGGCGACGTGTAGTAGGTGCGCACGGCCACGCCCATGGGGCGGTCGTCACGCTTGGTTACGCCCATGGACACCGCGAGGCGCGACGAGTTGCCGTCTGCGGCCACCACGTAGGGGGCGCTGAAGGAGCGGCCGTCCTTGGTGGTGACGCCGGTGATGCGCCCGGTGCGGTCGTCGAGGACGGCGCCGTGTACGTTGGCGCCCTCCACCAGGGTGGCACCCTGCGCGACGGCGTGGCGCGCCAGCATGTCGTCGAAGTCCGAGCGGGGCCGCACCAGGCCGTAGGGCGGGAAGTCCGTGAGGTCCGGCCAGGGCAGCTCGAAGGGCTCCGTGCGGCCGCCGTAGACGCGCAGGCCCTTGTTGTGCAGCCAGCCGTTGGCCTCGGAGGTGTCGATGCCGATGCGGGTCAGCGCGCGGGTGGCGCGGGGGGTGAGGCCGTCTCCGCAGACCTTCTCCCTGGGGAAGTGCGACTTCTCGAGGAGCGTCACGTTCAGGCCGTGCCGTGCCAGGTACGCGGCCGTCGACGACCCTCCAGGCCCGGCCCCGACGACGATGACGTCGGACTCCGTGGGGGTATCGGCGGGTGCCGCGCCATCAGGCTTGGCGAACGACATGCATGACTCCTGTCACCGGCGGCGGATCTCGGGGTCAGTCTAGGGGGTGCCCCGAGATTTCGGCCAAACCCGGCCCCCAAGCCCGGAAGCGCCCATGACAAGCACCTGCGCCGAGAATTACGCACCTACTACGTTGCGTAATCCGTCGGCCCTTGCCGGGCTCCGGGCGGGCGCCGCGGGTGGCCCGCCCGCGCGCCCCCACCACACCGGGAAGGGGTGAGCCGCTATGCTCGCGAAGGTGATTCTGGACTTCGGCAGTGCACGGATGAGGGCGACCACCGTCGCCATCCCGGACCCCGGGCCGCTCGAGCGCTTTCTGCCTGAGTCGGCCCCCGGCTGCGCCTTCGTGCGCCGGGGCGAGGGGTTCGTCGCGCTGGGCGAGGTGGCCCGGTTCGAGACCGACACCCTCGAGGCGGCCGACGTGTGGTGGGACGAGATCTCCAACCAGATCGACCACGACTCGGAGATGCCCGGCGAGTTCGGCATCGGCCCGCTCGCGGTGGGCACCTTCACGTTCGACCCCGACCGCTCCGAGGACCGCTCGGTGCTCATCGTCCCCGAGATCATCGTGGGCAGGCGCGGCGGCGTGTCGTGGATGACGCGCCTGGGAGACTCGCGCCGCACCACCACGCTCCCCCCGCTCGGTGAGCCCACCGTCGCGCCACGCGGCCTGGAGCTTCTCGGAGGGTCCATGGGCGAGGGCATCTGGACCGAGATCGTCGGCGAGGTGGTCGAGCTCATCCGCCGGGACGAGGTGCACAAGGTGGTGCTCGCCAGGGACCTGCGCGTGCGGGCCGAGGCGCCCCTGGACCTGCGCTACCTCCTGGCCGAGCTGACCTCCGCCTACCCGATGACGTGGGCCTACCTCGTCGACGGCATGGTGGGCGCCACGCCGGAGCTGCTGCTGCGCCGGCAGGGGGGCCTGGTCACGTCGCGGGTGCTGGCGGGCACGGTGTGGCGCGACGCGGAGGGCGTCGACCCGCTGGCCAAGGCCGCCGAGCTGGCCCGCTCCCAGAAGGACATCTCCGAGCACGAGTTCGCCGTCGAGTCCGTGGCGTCCGCGCTGGCGCCCTACTGCAGCGCCATGAACGTGCCCGAGGCGCCGTCGGTGCTGAAGCTGCCGAACGTGCTGCACCTCTCCACCGACATCACCGGGGTGGTCAACCAGGCGGCGAGCGCCCTGACCATCGCCGCGGCGCTGCACCCCAGCGCGGCGGTGTGCGGCACGCCGACGCACCTTGCGATGGACATCATCAGCGAGCTGGAGTCCCTGGACCGCGGGCGCTACGCCGGCCCGGTGGGCTGGGTGGACACCCAGGGCGACGGCGAGTGGGCCATCGCGCTCCGCGGCGGCCAGGTGCGGCCCGGCAGCCCGGAGGAGATCCAGCTGTTCGCCGGCGCCGGGATCGTGGCTGACTCGTCGCCCGAGGCCGAGCTGGAGGAGACCGGCGCGAAGTTCGTGCCGATGCTCCAGGCCCTCGGGCTCATCTGAGGCACCCGCCCCTGCACGGGTGATCCCGGGTCAGCGCTTCCGCTGCACCTGGATCTTCTGATTCCCCGGAGCCGCGGCACCGCCGCTGCGGCGCGCCCTCTCCTCCTCCAGCTGCTTCTTCTGTTCGGCCTGCTGCTCCAGCATCGCGTCCCTGTCCAGCCCCGAGCGCAGGATCATGAAGGCGATCACGGCGATGATCAGCGAGATCCACACCGGCCAGCCGAACACGATGGGCAGGGTGACGAGCGCCACGATGTCCACCCCGCGCAGCAGCGAGAACATCAGGCCCGGCGGCATGGCGCCGATGCCCGTGGCGACGATCGGCCCCGAGTAGTCGGCAGGCTTCGCCGATACCCACCGGACGGCGGCCAGCAGCCCGGCGATGCCGGTCACCAGGGCCGAGGACGCCGCGGTCACCGGATCCGAGGCCACTCCCCCGGCCACGCCGAGGAAGGCCGGGAAGGCGCCGATGGTCCAGAGCAGCGCGAGGACGGCCGGCACGATCATGGCCGCCTGCTTGATCTGGCCCGGGTCGAACGGCAGGCACCGCTGCAGGCCCTTGGTGCGGGTCAGCACGCGCAGCGAGTTCATGAACGGCACCAGCGCGGCCAGGAGCACGAGGGCGGAGATGGGCGGGTTGAGCATGGCCAGGCCCAGCGCCTGGACGGCGTAGGGGATCACGATCGTGGCCACCAGGGTGATCAGCGGCATCGGCTGGCGCCACAGGCGCTGCACGTCGCGCATGACGAGCGCGCCCAGCCCGGAGCCGGTGCCGCGCGTGGGCCGCACGTGGCCGCGCTTCTTCGCCTTCGCCTCCACCAGGATGTCGCGGATGAGGGCGAACTCCAGCGCGAACGCCGCGCCCTGCAGGCCGCTGAGCAGCGACCCGCCCGAGGTCAGGCGCTGGCGCCTGATGTTGCGCAGGCGGTGGAAGGCGAGCATGCCGGCCACCACGATCAGCAGCAGGCCCACGCCCGCGATGATGTAGGCCAGCTCGACGGCCAGCAGGGTCAGCCCGCCGAGGTCCATCCACCCCGCGGCGCCGCTGACGAGCAGCACCATGGTGGCGATGGCGGCGGCGCCGATGATCCACTGCACCCCGGTCACGATCCAGTGCCGGTCCACGCCCTGCTCGGCCGCGGCGAAGGCGATGAGCCCTGCGGCGCCGAGGCCGCCGGCGAGGGCCCAGATGCCGACCTCGGCCGCCCCCGACCCGGTGAGCGAGGCGATGAGCGCGCCGGCGGCGGCTCCAAGAACGGCGGCGGCCGCGATGGCGCCGACGAGCCGCCCGGCGAGGATCCGACGGCGGTCGGTGGGGCCGTCCATGAGCCAGAACCCCTCGGCCGAGGAGGCCACGACCGGGCCGAACAGCCTGGCCACGACGAGGGTGAAGGCGAGGACCCCGGCCACCGACGCCCAGGGGAGGAGCCCCCGCGCCGCCACGCAGCCGGCCGTCTCGCAGATGGAGGCCGTCTCCTGCGCCTGGAGGATGGACGACACCATCATGGCGCCGATGACCACGATGGAGAAGACCATCACGTAGCCGTCGGACAGCGCCTGCCAGAGGCTGCGGTCCGCCCTGCCCCGACGCCAGTCGCGCATGAGCAGCTTGAGCTGCTTCTCGTCGACGACGCCCACCTCGGTGAGCCGCTGGTCCATCATCGGGCGCCCGTGAGGCGGAGCTCGCGCGCCCCGATCGCCTGCAGCAGGGAGGGCTCGTGGCTGGCCAGCACGATGGCGAGCCCGCCGGCGAGCTCGGCCTTCAGCCGCTCCCCCAGCCAGGCGACGCCCTCGACGTCGAGGCGCTGCTCTGGCTCGTCGAGCACCAGCAGCTGACGCGGGCGCACGAACGCCGTGGCCAGGGCCAGGCGCCGGCGCTGGCCCGACGACAGGGTGCTCGGCAGCTGCCCGGCCTGCGGCACGAGCTGCACCTCCTCGAGCACCTCGTCGACGAGGTCGTCGGGGTTGTGCAGTCCGTGCGCCCGGGCAAGAAGGTCGAGGTGCTCGACCACGCTGAGGTCCGGGAAGAAGTCCAGGTCGTCGATGACTGTGGCGACAGTGCGTCGGATCACCGGGTTGGTCTCGGTCACCTTGGTGCCGTTGACCGTTACGGTGCCCTCGTCCGGCCGGTCGGCGCCGACGAGGCAGCGCAGCACGGTGGACTTGCCCGCGCCGTTGCGCCCGGTGAGCGCGACGGCCTCCCCCGCGTGCACCTTCATGCTGAAGTTCTCGATGATGGTCACGGGCCCGTAGGCCTTCTTGAGGTTGTCGACCTGGAGCACGACGTCTTTCTTAGCCACGTCCGCCATTGTGACCCATCGGCGAAGCCCGGGCACATCGGCCTCGTGGCTGGCGGGGCACCGCCGCCCCGTCGACGAAGTGCCGGATGCGCGCCGCGACATCGGGCGCGTGCGTCAGGGGAGCGAAGTGCGTCGCCCCGCGGATGGTCTCGAGCCTCGACCCGGAGACCAGGTTGAGGTATCGGCGCTCGTCGATGCGCATCTGGTCGAACTGCCCGTTGATGAAGACCAGCGGGCACCGCACGTCGGCCAGCACCCGGGGCGGGCAGTCGCGGGCGACGGCACGCCACACGCCGGGCAACTCCGCGTACGAGGCCTCCTCGTCCAGGAGCCCGCCCCGCACGCCCAGGCGGCGAGCCACCGCGCCGCGGAGTCGGGCGAGACGACGGTGGCTCACCCGCCCGGTGAGCCAGGCGAAGAGCCTGTAGGGGGCGGCGAACCTCCCCCGCGGGTTGCCGGTTGCGCCGACGATGACAACGCCGGCGAGGCCGCCGCGCCTCGCCGCGTAGAGGCCGCACAGATATCCGCCCAGGCTGTGGCCCACCAGAACGACGGGCGCGGCCACCGAGGCGGCGACGGCGATGGTGTCCAGCGCGCCGTCGATGGTGAAGGGCTCCGCCCGCCGCGCCCCGTGCCCCGGGAGGTCCACGGCCACCACGTCGAGGCCGGGAAGCAGCGCCGGGTAGTCCGCCCACTGGGCCGACGAGGACATGGACCCGTGCACGAGGACCACGCGGGGCTGCGGTGTCGCGGACGAGGCCATGCACCCAGCATGCCCCGAGGCTGTCGGTTGCCACGACCACTAGGCTGCGGGAATGCAGAATCAGCGGGCCACGATGGACAAGCGACGCGGCGATGTGGCCGCCATGTTCGACGGAGTGGCCAAGCGGTACGACCTGTTCAACTCGGTGCTCAGCCTCGGGCAGGTGCACGCCTGGCGCCGCGCCACCGTCGCGGCCATCGCCCCGCGACCGGGGCAGCGGATCCTGGACCTGGCCGCCGGCACGGGCACGTCGTCGGCCGTGCTGGCCGAGGCGGGGGCCTACGTGGTGCCGTCGGACATCTCGCTGGGGATGCTCCGCCAGGGCCGGCTGCAGCAGCCCCACCTGGACTTCGTGGCGGGGGACGCGCTGGCCCTCCCCTTCGCCGACGACACGTTCGACGCGGTCACCATCTCCTACGGCCTGCGCAACGTGGAGCGGACCCTGGACGCGCTGATCGAGATGCGCCGCGTCACGAAGCCGGGCGGCCGGCTGGTCATCGCCGAGTTCTCCACCCCCACCAACTCCGTGTTCCGGCACATCTACACCAACTACCTCGTGGCCGCGCTGCCCACCATCGCCAAGCTCTCCAGCAACCCGGTGGCCTACGGCTACCTGGCCGAATCCATCCTCGCCTGGCCGGACCAGCGGGGGCTGGCGTCGTTGATGGCCGAGGCGGGCTGGTCAGGGGTCGAGTGGCAGGACCACGCGGGGGGCATCGTCGCGCTCCATCGCGGCTGGAACGCCTGACGTGACGGGGTTCGTGCTGGACGCCTACGCGGCGCGGAGCTGCCCGGTCAAGACCTTCCACACCTTCGACCCGACGGTGGCGCAGCCCGCCGCCCCGCCGGACGAGTCCCTGCGCGAGTCCTTCCAGGGCGGCTCGGACTTCCGCGACGCGGTGCTGAACCGGCTGGTGGCGGAGAACGACGGGGCGGTGGACCTCCGCCCCCTCCACAGCGACGGCGCCTCCTGGGAGGAACGGCAGGAGGCCTGTCTCCACGCGATGGGGGCGGGCGCGTCGGTGGTGGTGGGCGGCGTCCTGCCGCTGGACCTCGACGGGCACCGCAGCGGCAGGCCCGATGCCCTCATCCGCGGCGCGGACACCGCCTCGGGCGCGCCGGGCTACTGGCCCATGAAGGTCAAGCCGTACCGGGTGCGCGAGAAGCAGGTGGGCGGCACCACCCTGGCGTGGTCCGCGATCGGCTCGGTGGGCAGCCGCGAACCGCTGCCGGATCAGCGCTACCGCGTGTACCGCGAAGGCGCGCTGCTGGAGCTGGCCCACCACTGGCGGCTGCTGGAGTCCTGCGGGTTCGCCTCCGCGGAGCCGCTGGCGGCCGTGGTGGGGGACGACCGGACCCAGGGCGCCGAGCCCACCCTCACCTGGGTGGACCTGACCGCCAGGTTCATCCGCACCTACTCGCGCAGCGCCGGCCACAAGTTCCGCTCCGCGCTCGAGCGCTACGACCACGAGCACGGGTTCCGCGTGTACGTGGCGCAGCGCGCCGCTGAGCGCACGGGCGTCGACGACCCGCCGCCGGTGGTGCGGCCCATCCGGGTCAAGGAGTGCGAGTGGTGCTCATGGTGGACGGTGTGCCGCCCCCGGATCGACGACGACGACCTCTCGCTGCGCATCTCCAAGGCGCCGCTGGACGTCCGCGAGCTGCAGACGCTCATGAGCCTCGGCATCACCACGGTGGCGCAGCTGGCGGAGGCTGACGTCGACGAGCTGCTCCCCCGCTACCTTCCCCTCACCGGGCACCGGGACCGGCCCGAGCAGCGCCTCCGGCAGGCGGCCCTGCGTGCCCGGATGCTGGCCAACGGGGTCGAGCTGGAGCGGGTGAGCGTGGACGCCATCGGGGTGCCGCGCGCCCCCGTCGAGGTGGACTTCGACATCGAGACCGCCGACGACGGCACCGTGTACCTGTGGGGCGCCCTCGTGGCCGGCGACGACGGGTCCGAGACCCCGCGCTACGTGGAGTTCTCCCGGTTCGAGGCCCAGGCCGGGTCCAGGGAGTTCGAGCTTGCCGAGGAGTTCGGCCGGTGGCTGCTCGCGATGGTGGAGCGCCACCCGGACCTGCGGGTCTACCACTACAGCGACTACGAGACCGTCCATCTGCGGCGGCTCGCCGAGCGCAGCGGCAGCGCGGTCCTCGCAGAGGTGTGCGGCCTGGTCCGCACCCACTTCGTGGACCTGTTCAGCTTCATCAGGGACAACTTCGTGGGCGTCGACGGCCTGGGCCTGAAGGTGGTGGCCTCCCGGGGCGCCGGCTTCTCCTGGCGCGACGAGGAGCCGGGCGGCCTGGCGTCGCAGTCCTGGTTCAGCGAGGCGGTCGGCGGCCCCACGCCCGAGGTGCGGGAGGCGGCGCGGACGCGGGTGCTGCAGTACAACGAGGACGACGTGCGGGCCACCCTGGCGGTGCGGGAGTGGCTGACGCGGCTGGACGGGAGCGCCGCCGTCGACGCCGCGCACCCTCCCACCGAGTGAGGCCCCGCCCCGGGAGCTGAGGCGGGCCTCAGGGACGGGGCACGCGGGCCACGATCAGCTCGGCGTCGCCCGCCAGCGCGCCGGCGAGCCCGGCCACGCTGCCGACCTCGACGGCGCGCCAGCCCAACGCCTCCCCCACCGCCACCAGGTCCAGGCCCTGCGGGGTGCCGAAGACGCGCTCGAAGGCCTCGGCGTAGTCCGCCGCGCCCTGCTCGAGCCCGTGGAAGATGGAGCCGCCGCCGTCGTCGGCCACCACGATCCGCAGCCGGCCGCGAGGCTCCTGCGCCGGGCGGACGAGGGCACCCAGGTCGTGTTGGAGGGTGAGGTCGCCCAGCAGCACCGTCGTGGGGCGGCCGCCGGCCAGCGCGATGCCCGTGGCCGTGGCCACCGTGCCGTCGATCCCTGCCAGCCCACGGTTGGCGAAGACGCGCGGAGGCGCCGACGAGACGGGCGAGAGGTCCGCGGCCCGGATGATCGAGCTGGAGCCGAGCACCAGGTCGTCGCCGGCGCCCAGCGCGGCCAGCACCGCGTCCGCCACGTGCCGTCGCGTGAATCCCGCGCCCGGCCCGGGACCGGTGTCGGCGGCCCTCCAGGCCTCGAGCCACGCCGGGTCCTGGTCCGCCAGCAGCACCCGGTCCGCGACGACGTCGGCCCTGTGCCCCGGGTCCACCCAGGAGGCCGTGGGGCTCACCACCACCACCTCCACGTCCCGCCGCGACACCAGCGCCGTCACCGGCCGCGACAACGTCGGGTGCCCGACCACCACCACGCGTTCGATGCCGGCGCCCACGCCGTCGAGCAGGTTCCGGTAGCCGGCGATCGCGTTGGGTCCGCTGCGGGCGTTCGACGACGGCTCCGCCAGCAGCGGCGCACCTGCCACCTCGGCCAGCGCGCGCGCCTCCAACCCGACGGTGGGCGTCGTGTCGCCCACGAGCACCACCGTCCGGCGCCCGTCGAGCTCGACGGCGGTGTGCCCGCCCGAGCGCGCCACCTCGAGCCCGCGCGGCCGCGACCCCGGCAACTCCCCCACCAGCGGCGGGGCGAACTCCACGTTGAGCTGGACGGGCCCCGGCTGCCTGGTCCGCCGGCCCTCGGCCAGCACGACGGCGCGGTGCACGCCCGCCGCCCAGCCGTCGGCCTCGCCCGACTCCGACGACAGCCGGACCACGCCCAGCGCGGACGGCCCGAACGCCCCCACCTGGTCGGTGGTCTGGTTGGCCCCGGTGCCGACGAGGTGGGCGGGCCGGTCCGCGGTGACCAGCACCAGCGGGACCCCCGCGGCGCGGGCCTCCATCGCGGCCGGGGCGAGGTTCGCCACTGCCGTGCCTGAGGTGGTGACCACGGCCACGGCGCGCCCTGACTCCTTCGCCAGGCCGAGGGCCGTGAACCCGGCCACGCGCTCGTCGACGCGCACGTGGAGCCGCAGCGCGCCCGCCCCGTCCGCCCGGTGCGCGGCCAGGGCAAGCGCGGCGCTGCGCGACCCGGGCGACAGCACCACGTCGGTGACGCCCATCCCGAGGAGGGCGTCCACCACCACCGATGCCAGCTCGACGCTGCTCAACGCCCCTCCTCCACGATGCCTCGGACCCGCTGCCACCGATCCAACCAGAAGCGCGTCAGCTCGGGACCCGCCGCGTGCCGCGACAGCAGTTCCGGATCGGCCTCCACGTCGCGCACGACGAGCCCCCCGGCCACCGGCACCAGTGGCCGCGACACCAGGTCTGCCGCCAGCAGGCGCCCCGTCTCGAGGCCGCAGGCGTAGGGCAGCTCGGGCAGCGCCGCCGCGAGCGCGAGCCCGGCCCGCAGCCCGATCGAGGTCTCCACCGCGCTGGAGACCACCACCGGCATCCCCAGCTCCTCGGCCAGGGCGAGGCAGGCCCGCACTCCCCCCAGCGGCTGGACCTTCAGCACCGCGATGTCCGCGGCTCCCGCGTCGCGCACCCGCAGCGGGTCGGCGGCGCGCCGGATGGACTCGTCGGCGGCGATCGGCACGCCGAGGTCCATGGCGCGCAGGGCCGCCAGGTCCTCGACGGAGGCGCACGGCTGCTCCGCGTACTCCAGCCCGAGCGGCGCCAGCTCACGCAGCGCCTCCCGAGCCGCCGTCAGGGACCATCCCCCGTTGGCGTCCACCCGGATCCGGGCCTCCGGCAGCGCCGAGCGCACGGCCGCGACCCTCGACACGTCGTCGTCCAGCCTCTCCCCCGCGGCCGCGACCTTGATCTTGACCGTCCGGCACCGGGAGGCGACTGCGCGGGCCGCCGCGTCGACGGGGTTGAGGGCCGGCACGATGCCGTTGACCTCGACGCGGCCCCGGACCGCCGTCGGGTAGCCCTCCTCGGCGGCCTCGAGCGCGGCCAGCAGCCAGGCGGAGGATTCGACGTCGTCGTACTCGGGGAACGGGCTCCACTCGGCCCACCCGGCGCGCCCCTCCATCACCACGCCGCTGCGCCGCGTCAGGCCCCTGAACGGGACGCGCAGCGCGACGTCGAAGACGTGGAGCCTCATCCCAGCAGCGTTCCGGCGAGCAGACCGGCGGCGATGCCGATCTCGGCCATGCCGGTGGAGGCGATGACGGGGATGAGCGCCCTCCCCGAGGCCCCGCCGAGCACGAGGCGCAGCGGCCTGACCAGCAGCGGGGCGCCCGCCAGGCCCAGGAGCGCCCACCAGGTGGTGAGCGCGGCGAACGCGAGTGTCGCGGCCACGGCGGCCGCGGCGAGGACCGCGAAGAAGATCCGGCTGCGCCGGTCGCCCAGCCGGACCGGCAGCGTCATCTTGCCGGAGGCCTCGTCGGTGGCGATGTCGCGGAGGTTGTTGGCCACCAGGATGGCGCTGGCCAGCGAGCCGACGGCGGTGGCCGCCAGCCAGGCGTGCGGGGGCGCCGCGCCCGCGATGACGAAGCAGGTGCCGACGGTGGCCACCAGCCCGAAGAACACGAACACCATCACCTCGCCCAGGCCGAGGTAGCCGTAGGGCTTGGCGCCGCCGGTGTAGTACCAGGCGGCCAGGATGCTGAGCGCGCCTACAGCGACGAGCCACCACTGCCCGCTGAGCGCCACCACGACGAGCCCCACCACCCCCGCGACCGCGAACGCGCCGAACGCCGCGGCCTTGACCGCGCGCGCCGAGGCCAGGCCGGAGGCGACCAGCCGCGTGGGGCCGACGCGGTCGTCGTCGGTGCCGCGCACGCCGTCGGAGTAGTCGTTGGCGTAGTTGACGCCCACCTGCAGGGCCAGCGCGACGACCAGGCACAACGCCGCGGCGAGCCAGTCGTGGCGCCCGAGGGCGGCGGCGCTGGCGGACCCGGCCAGGATGGGGGCGACGGCGGCGGGCAGCGTTCGCGGGCGGGCGCCGGCCACCCACAGGGAGAGCGTTTCGTTCATGACCGGAGCAACTCTAGGAGCTTTTCCCGGTCCGGCTTGCCACCGGCGGTCCGCGGCAGTGCCCCTAGCACCACCAGTTGCCGCGGCAGGGCCGCCGCCGGGAGCGCGGCGCGGAGCCGGTCGCGCCAGGCGCCGAGCTCGCCGGTGCGCGCGAAGAGCACCACCCGGGCGCCCCACTCGTCGTCCGGCACGGCCAGCACCTCCGTCTCCGGGTCGAGGGCCGCGACGGCCCGCCGCACCCCGGCCAGGTCCACGTTGACGCCGCCGCTGATCACCACGTCGTCGATGCGGCCGTCGATGACCAGCCGCCCGTCAACCCAGCGTCCGCGGTCGCGGGTGAGGACCGCGCCGTCGACGAGTGTCGCGGCGGTGCCGGCCGGGTCGTCGAGGTAGCCGGCGAACGTGGTGGGGCCGGCCAGCGACACCCGGCCGTCCGGCCCGAGGCGCACCCCCACGCCCGGGAGCGGCACCCCGTCCCACACCACGCCGCCGCAGGTCTCGCTCATGCCGTAGGTCTCGATCACCGCGATGCCGGCCGCCTCGGCGCGCGCCCTGAGCTCCGGGCCGAGCGCGGAGCCGCCGACGAGCACCGCGTCGAACCGGGCCAGCGTCGCGGCCACGGCCGGCGACTGCAGGGCGCGGTAGAGCTGCGTGGCGACGATGGACACCGCGTTGCGCCCTGGAGCCGGAGCGAGGTCGGTCAGCGAGGCGTCCGCGACCCTCACGCCGTCGCCCCGAAGCCCGCGCACCAGCACCATCAGGCCCGCCACATAGCGCGGCGACAAGGCCAGATGCCAGGTCGCGGAGTACCCCAGCCGCTCGTGGGCCGCGTCGGCCGCCGCGGCGAGGGCCGCCCTGGGGAGCAGGACCCGCTTGGCCCGGCCGGTGGAGCCGGACGTGCCCACGACGGCGTGTCCGGCCGGCGGCGTGCCGGGGCCGTCGGCGAGCCACAGGCCCTCGCCGTCGTCGAGGAGGCGGCGCACGGCGTCGATCCACTGCTCCATTCCCGCACCCTATCCACCCCGGCCCGCCCGGGTAGGATGGCGGGGTGGCCCGGGTCCTGCTGATCATCGCGATCGTGATGCTGACCGTGTACTGCGTCGTCGAGGTGGCGCAGGCACGGGGCTACCGCGTGCGCGCCATGCCCCGCTGGCTGTGGGCGTTCACGGTGATCTGCCTGCCCGTCGTCGGCCCCGCGGCCTGGCTGCTGCTGGGGCGTCCGACGAAGGGGCCCAAGCCCTTGGGTCGCGGCCCGAGCGCCCCGGACGACGACGAGGACTTCCTCCGCGGCCTCCGCTGAGCGCTGTCCCCGCATCGACGACGCCCCGCCGGCAGGCCCTAGAATTGGCCGGCTTTGAAAATCTGCACGGAGGAGAAGGTCATGCCAGGAGCAGTGGGCGCGGTGTCCGAGTGGCTCCGCGACTGTGCCCGCGAGTTCGCGCTCCGCGAGGAGGAGCTGGACGCCCTGGACCGCATCCTCGGAGACGCGGACCACGGCACCAACATGCGGCGCGGCACCGAGACGGCCCTCACCCTGGACCTCACCGAGACCCGGACCGCCGCTGAGGCCCTCCGCCTCGTCGGCATGACCCTGGTCAGCACCGTGGGCGGCGCCTCCGGACCACTCTTCGGCACGTTCTTCCTCCGCGCGGGCGCGGCCTGGCCGGAGACCGTCTCCCCAGTCGGCGTCTCCCGGGCGCTGCGGGCCGGGCTCAACGGCGTGGTCACGCGCGGCCGCGCCCAGGTGGGCGACAAGACGATGGTGGACGCCCTGGCCCCCGCCGCGGACGCGTTCGACGACGTGGTGGCCGCCGGCGGTGACCTGGGCGAGGCGCTCCGCAGGGCCGCGGAGGCGGCCGAGGCGGGCCGCGACGCCACCGTCGACATGGTGGCCAGGCGCGGCCGGGCCGCCCTCCTCGCGGAGCGCTCCGTCGGCGTGGTGGACCCCGGAGCGGTGTCCATGGCGCTCATCCTCTCGACGGCGGCCAAGCACGTCCGGTGAGCGATTCGCTCCACCGGCCCGCCCGCTTCGCGCCCCGCGGGACCTGCGCAATACGCTGACCCCATGAGCGTCGAGGCACCCCACAAGGCAGTCATCCTGGCCCGAGGGCTTGGTTCGCGGATGCGCAGCCACGCCGAGGGCGTCACGCTCGACGAGGGGCAGGCCGCCGCCGCGGACGCGGGCGTCAAGGCCATGATCTCGGTGGGCCGGCCGTTCCTCGACCACGTGATCTCCGCGCTGGCGGACGCCGGCTTCACCGACGTGTGCCTGGTGATCGGCCCGGAGCACCAGATGATCCGCGACTACTACGACGCCGCCGAGAAGCGCCGCGTCACCGTCGAATACGCCGTGCAGGAGGAGCCCCGCGGCACGGCCGACGCCGTGCTGGCCGCTGAGGCCTTCGCCGGGGAGGACCGCGTGCTGGTGATCAACTCGGACAACTACTACCCCGCCGAGGCGCTGCGGCTCCTCGCCGACGTCCCGGGCTCGGCCCTGGTGGGCTTCGAGCGCACCGCTCTGATCGCCGGCTCCAACATCGCGCCCGAGCGGATCGCCGCCTTCGCGCTGGCCACCGCGGACGCCGAGGGCAACCTCGCGGAGCTCGTCGAGAAGCCCGACGCCGCCACCGTCGAGCGCCTCGGGGACGAGGCGGTGGTCTCGATGAACTGCTGGCTGTGCTCGCCGGCCATCTTCGACGCCGCACGCGCCATCGAGCCGTCCGCCCGCGGCGAGTACGAGATCACCGACGCGGTGCGCAGGGCCATCACCGACGGCGACCCCTACCGGGTGGTGCGCGCCTCCGTCGGCGTGCTGGACATGTCCAACCGCGGCGACATCGCGTCGGTCGTGGAGGCGCTCGGCGGACGCGAGGCCGTCCTGTGAAGTGGTTCGTGCCCGGCCGCCTCGAGGTCCTGGGCAAGCACACGGACTACGCCGGCGGCCCCTCCCTGCTGGCCGCGGTGGACCGCGGCGTCGTCGTCGAGCTCGGCGACGGCACGGACGCCATCGTCGTGGAGTCGACGGCGCTGCCCGGCCGCCTGGAGCTGCGGCCCGGCGTTGACCCGCTCCTGCCCGGCGGGCACTGGGGCCACTACGTGCAGTCCGTCCTGGACCGGCTGCACCTCAACTTCGGGGAGCTGCGCCCGGCGCGGCTGTCCGTGGAGTCGGACCTGCCGTTGGCCTCGGGCATGAGCTCGTCGTCGGCGCTGGTGGTGGCGGTGGCGCTGGCCCTCATCGACCACAACGGGCTGCGGGAGCGCGCGCAGTGGCGGGCCAACATCGACGGCGACGTGGACCTGGCGGGCTACCTGGCCACCATGGAGAACGGGCTGAGCTTCGGGTCCCTGGAGGGGCGGCGCGGGGTGGGCACGTTCGGCGGCTCGGAGGATCACACGGCCATGCTGTGCTGCCGCGAGGGGCAGCTGACGGAGTTCACGTTCTGCCCCATCGAGGAGCGGCGGTCGGTCCCGATGCCCGAGGGATGGTCCTTCGTCGTGGCCGTGTCGGGCGTGCTGGCCGAGAAGACCGGCGCCGCCCTGACCGCCTACAACGAGGCATCGCAGCTGGCCCGCGAACTCGTCGAGGAGTGGAACTCGGCCACCGGCCGCTCGGACGCCACGCTCGCCGAGGCGCTGGACAGCAGCGAGGACGCGCTGCTGGGACTGGAGGCCGTCTCCGAGGACGACGACTGGCTGGCGGACCGGCTCACGGCGTTCGTCACCGAGCGCCGCGCGATCGCCGACGCCGTCGTCGCGCTGCAGAAGGGCGACATCGACGCCTTCGGCCGCGCCGCCGAGCTCTCGCACCGCACCGCCGACCAGGCGCTCGGCAACCAGATCCCCGAGACCAACCGCCTGCAGGCGCTCGCGCGCGAGCTGGGGGCGCCGGCCGCCTCCGGCTTCGGGGCGGGGTTCGGGGGCTCGGTGTGGGCGCTGGTGCCCACCGTCGACGCCGACGCGTTCGCCGCGTCCTGGCTGGAGCGCTACCTCGCCGACTACCCCGCGCTCGCCGGGGCCGCCTCCACGATCGTCACCCGCCCCGGCCGGGCGGCACACCGCCGGTGAGCGCGCTGTCCCCGTCGGGCCGCCTCGCCCGTGCCTGGCACGAGGTGGCGGACTGGGCGGTGGCCGGCCGAGACATGGCCAAGGCCATCTGGCGGCGCCACAGCTGGCGCCTGCCGGCGGGCGACGGCGGGGACAAGGGCTGCGGCCAGGTGACGGTGGTACTGATCCCGGGGATCCTGGAGCCGTGGAGCTACCTGGCCCCGCTCGCCCGCTGGCTGGGCCGCCGCGGGCACCGGGTGGAGTTCATCGAGGGGCTCGGCTGGAACCTCGGCCACCTCGACGCCTCGGCGGACCACTGCCTGGAGGTGCTGCGCGCGCGGGGTGTCCGCGACGCGGTCCTCGTGGCGCACTCGAAGGGCGGGCTCATCGGGAAGGCGGTGCTCACCCGGCAGGGCGAGGACGGCGTGGCCCTGGGCCTCGTCGCCGTCGCCACCCCCTTCGGGGGATCATCGATGGGCAGGCCTCTGCACCGGTTGGTGTCGCGGTCACCCCTGGGGCTGTTCGCGCCCGGCAACGCGGTGCTGCGCAGGCTCTCGGCCGAGGTGGCCGTCAACGCGCAGATCGTGTCGCTCGCGCCGGCCTGGGATCAGGTGATCCCGGACGGTTCGCACCTGGCGGGCGCCACCAACGTGGACCTCGACTCCCCCGGCCACTTCCGGCCCATGCGCGACGAGGCGGTCTGGGAGATCATCCACGAGCACGTGCACCGGCTCGCCGGCTAGCGGGCAGCCCCGGCTCAGTCGATGTGGATGTCCTCGTAGCTGCGGGGATCCTCGATGGGTTCGAGGTGGCCGATGACGCGGAGCTCCGCGAACTCCTCCTGGATGAGGTCGATGAGGTCCTCCATCGCGTCGTGCCCGCGCTGGACGGACCACGCCCCGGGCACCAGCATGTGGAACTCCATGAACGCCCGCGCGCCGGAGATCCGCGTGCGGAAGGCGTGGAACTTGATCTCCTCGCTCTCGTGCTCGGCGAGGATCCCCCGAAGCCGCGCGTTCTCCTCCTTCGGCAGCGACTCGTCCATCAGGCCGGAGGCCGACTCCGACACCAGGCGCCACCCCGTCCAGAGGATGTTGAGGCCCACCAGGAGCGCGACGACGGGGTCCAGCCAGTTCCAGCCGGTGATCCACACCAGGCCGATGCCGACCACCACGCCCGCGGAGGTGATCACGTCGGTCATGAGGTGGTGGCCGTCCGCGCGCAGTGTGATGGAGTTGTACTTGGCGCCGGCCCCGAGGAGCACCAGGGCCACGGCGCCGTTGATCACCGATGCCCCCACCGTGATGAGCAGGCCCACCCCGATCTCCTCCAGGGGCCTGGGGAAGATCAGGCGCTCGATGGCGAACGCGACGATCACCACGGCCGCGACGAAGATCATGACGCCCTCGATGGCCGAGGAGAAGTACTCGGCCTTCGAGTGCCCGAAGTGGTGGTTCTTGTCCGCCGGCCTGGCCGCGACCCTCAACGCGAACAGCGCCACCACCGCCGCCACCAGGTTGACCACGGACTCCGCGGCGTCGGACAGCAGGCCCACGGATCCGGTGATCAGCCAGGCGGCGGTCTTCAGGCCGATGGTGACGAGCGCGGCCGCGATCGACAACCAGGCGAACTTCGTGAGGTCGACGCGGGTCTGGGACATGGCTCAATCCTGACGCCTCGTCGCCGCGGGCGCCAAAGCGTCAGCGGGCGAGCAGGTTGAGCAGGTCCCCGTCGCCGCGCAGCGCGGCCACGTTGTGCTCGATGAGCTGGTCCGCCTGCTGGGGCCGGCCGCTGGCCACGTGCGGGGTTATGAGCACGTTGGGCTCGTCCCAGAGCGGCGACGACTCCGGCAGGGGCTCGACCGCCGTGACGTCCAGCGCAGCCCCCGCCACCCGGCCGCTCCGGACGGCTGCGAGGAGGGCGTCCTCGTCGACGGTGGTGCCGCGGCCCACGTTGACCACCAGGGCCGACGGCTTGAGCTGGGCGAGCCGCTCCGCGTTGAGGGCCGCGTGGGTGCTGTGATGCTTGGGCAGCACCATGATCAGCACGTCGGTGTCCTCGAGCACGGCGGGGAGCGCGTCCTCGTCCACCACGTCGAACCCGTGTCGCGGCCCGGCGGAGCGGGCCACGCCGGTGACCCAGGCGCCCATGGCGCGCAGGAGCGGCGCGAGGCGGGAGGCGATCGACCCGAAGCCCCAGATGGTCACGTTGGCCCCGTCCAGGGTGATGACCCGGCCGTCGTGGCCGCGGTCCAGCGTGGCGCCGCCCAGCTCGTCGTCCCACACGTGCTCCCGCTGCTGGCTCATGGCCAGGGGAAGCATTCTCACCAGCGAGAGGGTGAGCGCCAGCGCGTGCTCGGCCACGGGTCCGTCGTGCAGCCCCACGCCGCTGGCCAGCCGCACGTCGTCGGCGAATCCGGCGGCCACCACGTTGTCCGGGCCGGCGGCCAGGCCCTGGACGAGCTGGAGCCCGGTCATGCGGCGGGCGGCGTCCCTCAGCACCTCGTCGCTCTGGCCCCACACCACCAGCACCTCCGCGTCGAGGTGCTCGGGCGGGACCGGGCGCCTGCCGTCGACGAGGACCACCTGGGCGTCCTCGACCACCGGCACCGGGCCGCTGTACGTGCTGGGGATCAGGATCTTCATGTGACTGGCACCTCCGTAGGACCGGCCCAGCATCCCGTAAGCCGGGTGGGCGGTCAGCCGAAGAACTCGGTAACCTGCAGGGGTGCTGACCATGCAAGACGCCCTGCGCCGCCTGTCCGACTACTGGACCTCGAAAGGCTGCCTCACGTGGCAGCCGTTCAACACGGAGGTGGGCGCGGGCACGATGAACCCGGCCACGGTGCTGCGGGTGCTCGGGCCGGAGCCGTGGGACGTGGCCTACGTGGAGCCGTCGGTGCGCCCGGACGATTCGCGCTACGGCGAGAACCCCAACCGGCTCCAGATGCACACCCAGTTCCAGGTGATCCTCAAGCCTGAGCCCGGCAACCCGCAGGAGCTGTACCTCGGCTCGCTGGAGGCGCTCGGCATCGACCTGTCGAAGCACGACGTGCGCTTCGTGGAGGACAACTGGCAGCAGCCGGCCATCGGCGCGTGGGGCCTCGGCTGGGAGGTGTGGCTGGACGGCATGGAGATCACGCAGTTCACCTACTTCCAGCAGGTGGGCGGCCAGAACCTGGACCCGGTCCCGGTGGAGCTGACCTACGGCGTCGAGCGGATCCTGATGGCGCAGCAGGGCGTGACGCACTTCAAGGACATCGTCTACTCCGTCGCCTCGGACGGCCGGCCCGTCACGTACGGCGAGGCCTTCGGGCAGCAGGAGTACGAGATGAGCCGCTACTACCTGGACGACGCGGACGTGGAGGCCAACCGTCGCCTGTACGAGACGTACGTGGGCGAGGCCACCCGCATGGTCGAGGCCCGGCTGCCGGTGCCCGCGCACGGCTACATCCTGAAGTCCAGCCACGCGTTCAACGTGCTCGACGCCCGCGGCGCGATCTCCACCACGGAGCGCGCGAAGGCGTTCGCGACGATGCGGCGCCTCATGCGCGACACCGCCGCCCTGTGGATCGAGCGCCGCGAGGAGCTGGGCTTTCCGCTGCTGCGCGAGGCCGCCCCCGCCGTCGAGGAGGCCCCCGCGCCCATCGACCGGGCCGCGCTCGGCACCGCGCCGCAGACGCTGGCCTTCGAGATCGGCGTGGAGGAGCTGCCCCCGCACGTGGTGCCGCAGACGGTCGAGGCGGTGCGCGAGGCGCTGACCGCCAGGCTGGCCGCCACCCGGCTCGAGTACGGCGCCATCACCGTGGAGGGCACCCCTCGCCGCATCGTCGCCGTGGTGGAGGCCGTGGCCGCCCAGGAACCCGACGCCGAGCAGCTGCGCAAGGGGCCGAAGTGGTCCGCCGCGTTCGACGCCGACGGCAACCCCACCAAGGCCCTCCAGGGCTTCATGCGCGGGCAGAACGTGGAGGCTGCGCAGGTGGTGCGCGCGGAGATCGGCGGCCAGGAGCATGCGGCCGTGGCCGCGACCGTCGCCGGCCGGCACGTGCTGGACGTGGCCGGTGAGGCGCTGACCGAGATCGTCTCCGGGCTGCGCGCCGAGAAGAACATGCGCTGGAACGACGCGTCGCTGTCGTTCTCCCGCGCCATCCGCTGGCTGGTGGCGCTCTGGGGCAGCACCGTCGTGCCCGCCTCCGTCTCCGGCCTCACCGCCGGCCGGACCACCTACCTGCAGCGGGCCGTGGCGGGCGAGGAGTCGGGCACGCGCTCCGACGGCGCCCGCGTCGGCTGGGTTGAGGTGGCCTCGGCCGCCGAGCTGCTGCCCACCATCTCGTCGGGCGCGATCACGCTGTCCACCGCGGAGCGCCGGGCCTCGGTGGTCGAGCAGGCCGTGGCGCTGGCCGCGGGCGTGGGCGGCACCGTCGACGTCGACGCAGAGGGGGCCGTGATAGACGAGATCACCAACCTGGTGGAGGACCCCCGCGGCGTGCTGGGGCACTTCGACGAGCGCTACCTGGAGCTGCCCGAGAGGATCCTCACCGCCGTCATGCGCAAGCACCAGCGCTACCTGCCGGTGTTCCGCGACGGAGCCCTCGCGCCGCACTTCGTCACCATGGCCAACGGCCTGTGCGACGACGAGACCGTGCGCGCCGGCAACGAGTCCGTGATCCGGGCCCGCTACGAGGACGCCCTTTTCTTCTGGAACGCGGATCTGGAGGCGGCAGACGTCGACGGCTTCGTCCCCGGCCTGGACAAGCTGACCTTCGAGGAGCGCCTGGGCTCCGTCGGGACCAGGGCCCGGAGGATCGCGGATGTCGCGGCGAGCCTCGCGGACCGCGTGGGCCTCGACGGCGAGGACCGCACGACGCTGACCCGCGCCGGGCAGCTGGCCAAGTTCGACCTCGCCACGCAGATGGTGGTGGAGATGAGCTCGCTGGCAGGGTTCATCGCCCGCGAGTACGCCGTCCGCAAGGGCGAGACGCAGGCCGTGGCGGACGCGCTCTACGAGATGGAGCAGCCGCACACCTCCGCCGATCCCGTGCCCGCGTCGGTCCCCGGCGCCCTGCTCGCGCTGGCCGACCGGTTCGACCTGCTGGCCGCGATGTTCGCCCTGGGCGCCAAGCCGACGGGGTCCTCGGACCCGTTCGGCCTCCGGCGTGCCGCGCTCGGCGTGGTGCGGATCCTACGGGAGTCCGCGGGCACCGCCCTGGAGTCGCTGACGGTGCGCGCCGGCCTGGAGGACGCGGTGGCGCGTCTGGCTGCGCAGGGCATCGATGTCGCGGCAGACGCCGTCGACGCGGCGCTTGAGTTCACCGTCGGCCGGTTCGCGCAGCTGCTGCGCGACGAGGGCACCTCGGCAGACCTGGTGACGGCCATCCTCCCCGCGGCCGACGCGCCCGGGCGGGCGGCGCGGGTCCTCTCCGAGCTCAACGCCGCGCAGGCCGATCCGCGCCTGAGGGCGCTCGTGGCGACGCTGGTGCGGATCGGGCGGATCCTGCCCGCGGGCACCGCGGCCGGCTACGACGCGGCGCTGCTGACCGAGCCTGCCGAGGTGGAGCTGCGCTCGGCCGTGGAGGCGGTCCCGGCGGGCTCCGCGGACGCGTCGATCGGCGAGCTGCTGGACCGCACCGGCGACGTCGTCGCGGCGGCGGACCGGTTCTTCACCGACATCCTGGTCAACGCGGAGGACCCGACCGTGCGAGTGTCGCGGCAGGGGCTGCTCGCCTCGGTCCTGTCCCTGGCCCCGGCTGGCGTCGACTGGCGGGCCTTGGACATCGCCCTGGGCTGACCCCCACTCCCGCGGACGGGTGAGCCACGCCCGCGCTGGGTGCCCCCTCCTTCCGCTGGGTGAGCCACGCCAAGCCGCGCAGCGGCGCAGCGTGCGTCGAAGCCTCTGGCACCCGGTTCGAGGACCCTGCCCCCAGGTCGCTGGTAAGCCCGCGTTGGTTTCGACGCGGGCGCGCGTCGCTTCGCTCCTCGCGGCCCGGCTCAACCAGCGGCACGGCGGGCTGAGCCACGCCAAGCCGACATGGGATAAGCGGACAAGTCCGCGCCGACGTTTCAAGGACTGCGAGTGGGCTGTGGACCTGGGGAGGCGGGCCTCTGAACCGCATGCCTTGAAGGGCGGACCCCGACCTGCGTACTTGCCGCTGGATGAGAGCCGCCAGGGGCAGTGACATCGCCGCGCCAGACTGACCGCCTCTGGTGTCGTGACATGCAACACCGCACCAGAAGACCTCGGTGCGGAGGATGAGGCCCAGGTCGTCAATGCAGCGGATCGCGTAGCGCCAGGGGGCTCCTCAGGTTGGGGGACCCACAATGGCGAAGATCTGGACGTCCCCGGCCGCTTGGTACCGTCGGATCGTGACGGCCAACCCCTACGCCTCGTTCCTTCCACCCGGACGTCACTCGGCCGCGGGGCTGGATCCGGAGGAGACCTGGTGGCAGTGGCGCGGCCACGACGTCCACATCGCCAGAGCCCGCCGCCCTGACTCGTCGGTCAGGGTGCTGGTGATCCACGGCGCGGGCGGTCACGCCGGAGCTCTCTGGCCCCTGGCCGCGCTCCTAGCCGAACGCGGTCTGGACATCGCCACCGTCGACCTCCCTCTCTACGGTCGGACAGCCTCCCCCAGGCCCGATGCCGTGCGGTACGACGACTGGGTGGAACTCCTGCTCGATCTCGTCGAAGCCGAGCTCGACGGGCGGCCGCTGGTTGTGTTCGGCGCGAGCATCGGCGGAATGTTGGCCTACGAGGTTGCCGCACGGTCGACACGGGTCATGACGGTGGCGGCCACCTGTCTGCTCGATCCGCGCGACTGGCGCGTCCGCGCGCACCTGACTCGCTTGGGGCCGCTGGGGATCCTCGGCGGCCCGCTCTCGGTCCTGGTCCGTGGGCCGATCGCGACGTTTATGATCCCGATGCGATGGGTGGCGCCCCTCTCCAGGATGAGCTGCAACCCTGGGCTGTCGCAGCTGTGCGCGAATGACCCACTCGGCGGCGGGGCCGACGTCCCCCTCGGGTTCCTTGCCTCCTACCTGCGCTACCGGCACGTCCGGCCTGCGGCGATGCGGACGCCGGTGGTGCTCCTTCATCCCAGCATGGACGCCTGGACACCCGTCGAGCTGAGCATGCGAGTCCTGCGGCGACTCGCCTCGCCTGGCCGAGTCGTCATGCTCCGGGAGTGCGGACACTTCCCCATCGAAGAGCCCGGACTCACCGACCTGGTGGCTGCCGTGCTCGAGATCGCCCAGAGTTCATCCCACGCCGACTTGTAGGGTCGCTCGTCGGCGACTCCGCTGTGGGGCCGATAGGAGCCGGGGACGACAGCGACGACCGACACCCGTTTGACCGGATCACCGAAGCTGAGGGCGACCGCCACCTCTCATCCTCGCCGACAAGGCACTACGTGCACCCCAGGCTCGGTCCTGGGCGCTCGCCACGCTCCGGCCTCACCGCCGTCTGCCCTAGCCCTGACACAACGCCGACTGTGGCTCAGGTTCGGGCACGTAGCGGCCTGGGGGCTGGGATGCTGTTGCCAGGGCATCGGCGGCGACACTCCTCGTCGCCGGGCGAGCCCGGAGGAGGCAATGCAGTGATCGCCAACGGAGTCCAGCTCATCACCTATGCCGACCGGTTCGGCGGCACCCTGAAGCGAAGCGCCGACACCGTCGCCAGAGTCTTCGGCGATGCCGTGACCGGCATCCACTTTCTCCCCTTCTTCACCCCTTACGACGGCGCCGACGCGGGCTTCGACCCCGTCGACCACACCACGCCCGACCCGAGGCTGGGCACGTGGGAAGACCTGCGCGAGATCAGCGGCAGCTTCTCCACCTGCGTGGATGTGATCGTCAACCATGTGTCGTCGGGCTCGGCATCCTTCCGCGACTTCGTCGAGCACGGCGAGGACTCCCCCGCAGCCGAGCTCTTCCTCACCTTCGACAGGGTCTTCCCCGACGGCGCCACGGAGGCTGACCTCCTCACCATCTACCGCCCCCGCCCGGGCCTGCCCTTCACGACCATCCCGATCGCCGGCGCCAACCGGCTGGTCTGGACCACGTTCACGCCTCAGCAGATCGACATCGACGTCGAGAGCCCGTCGGGCTGGAGCTACCTGATGGGCATCCTCGACCAGCTCGGGCACAGCGGCGTCGGCCTCATCCGGCTCGACGCTGCGGGCTACGCCATCAAGCGCGCCGGCACGTCCTGCTTCATGATCCCGGAGACGTTCGCGTTCATCGACCGTTTCACCGCCGAGGCGCACCACCGCGGCCTCGAGGTCCTCGTCGAGATCCACTCCCACTACCGCACGCAGATCGAGATCGCCTCGCGGGTCGACCGGGTCTACGACTTTGCCCTCCCGCCGCTGCTCCTGCACACCCTCTACACCGGCGACCACGGCGCCCTGCTCGAGTGGCTGCGGGTCCGGCCCGCCAACGCGGTCACGGTGCTCGACACTCACGACGGCATCGGCGTCATCGATGTGGGCCCTGACAAGACCCGCGACGACGGGGCGGGATTGCTGACCGCCGCGGAGCTCGACGCGCTCGTCGCCACCATCCACGCCAAGACCAACGGCCAGAGCCGGGAGGCCACCGGGGCCGCGGCGTCCAACCTGGACCTCTACCAGGTCAACAGCACCTACTACGACGCCCTCGGCCGCGACGACGCCCGCTACCTCGCGGCTCGCGCCGTCCAGTTCTTCCTCCCCGGCGTCCCGCAGGTCTACTACGTCGGCGCATTGGCGGGACCCAACGACATGGGGCTGCTCCAGCGGACCGGGGTCGGCCGCGACATCAACCGCCACGTCTTCACCGAGGACGAGATCGACGCGGCCATGGAGCGTCCCGTGGTCGCGGCGCTCAAGGCCCTCATGCGCCTACGCAGCCGGCACCCCGCCTTCGGAGGGGACTTCAGCTGGTCGGAGGTCGACGGCTCGCTCCGGCTGGCCTGGGAGGCGGCGGGAGACCGTGCCTGGCTGACGTTCACCGCGACGACGGGGGCGGCGCAGGTCGGCTGGACCGAGCACGGGGCCGACGGCGCCGCGACCGAGCGCGAGGTCGGCGTCGAGGGGCTGGCCGAACCTGGCGCCGGGTACGAGAGCGGCGCGTGACGGGCTGGCGGGTCGCGGTCACCGGGGCGGCCGGCTTCCTGGGCGGCGCCCTGGCCAGGAGACTGCTCGAAGAGCCCGCCCTCCGGGTGGGTGGCGAGGCGCCGTCGGCCGTCGATTCCATGGACCTCCTCGACCTCGTCGATCCGCCGCCCGAACTGGCCGCGGACCCACGGGTGCGGGCGCTGACCGGCGAACTCCACGAGACGGTCCCGGGAATGGCGGACGCCGACCTCGTGTGTCACCTGGCGGGCGTCGTCAGCGGCGCCGCGGAGGCGGACTTCGACCTGGGCATGCGCACCAACCTCGACGCCCTGAGGCTGCTCCTCGAGCGCTGCCGGGCGATGGCGGAGCCGCCGGTGTTCCTCTTCACGAGCTCGCTGGCGGTGTTCGGCAGCGACCCGGCGATCGGTCCGGTCGGCCCCGTGGACGACGACACCCTCCCCCGCCCGCAGTCCAGCTACGGCATCCAGAAGTTCATCGGCGAGCAACTGGTGGCGGACTACACCAGGAAGGGCTTCATCCGGGGCCGGAGCGTGCGGCTCATGACGGTGGCGGTGCGCCCCGGACGGCCCAACGCCGCGGCGTCGAGCTTCATCTCCGGCATCATCCGAGAGCCACTCGCCGGCATCCGCGCCTCCTGTCCGGTGCCGGAGTCCACGCCGATCGCCCTGTCCTCCCCGCGCCGCACCCTCGACGCGATCATGACCGCGCTCGCCACCGACGACCGGACCTGGGGCAGCACCACCGCCATGAACCTGCCCGCCCTCTCCACCACCCCGCGCGAGATGGCCGAGGCGCTCGACCGCGTGAGCGGGACCGGGGCCAGCGGCCTCATCGACTGGGTTCCCGACGAGAGGATCCTGGCCATCGTCGGCAGTTGGCCGGCGAACTTCTCCACGCCAAGGGCGGAAGCCCTCGGGCTGTCGGCGGCCTCCTCCTTCGACGAGGTGGTCCGCGAGTACCTCGAGTCCGATGCGAGGGGATCCCGCTGACGTGGCAGGAGCTGCCTTCAGTCTCCTCGCACAGGACTACGGCCGGGCACGGCTCTCGACCACACGTTCGGGCCACCCCCGCGGTGCCTGTAGCCTCATGGCGTGAAAGCCAGGGACGGAGTCACTCCAACGCCCCAGCCTGACCCCGCGACGTCTCCGGGAAGTTCCAGGCAGAATCCAGGGCGCAAGCCGCGGAACCTGCGGAGCTACGCGACCGGCCGGGCCCGGCGGGACGCGATAGTCAGGAGCGCCGCCGCCCACTTCGACAGGCATGGGTACCACGAGACACCGGTGTCGCGGATCGCTGCCGACGTCGGCCTGACCGAAGCCGGTCTGCTGTACCACTTCCCGTCCAAGACCCACCTGCTGCTTGCCGTCCTCGACACGCGGATGGACAAGGAGTTGGCGGTCGAGGGCCTGCTGCCAGCCGACCAGGACCCGCTGCGGGCATTGCGGGTGATGCTGCGGATTCTCGAGCAGTTGGCCGCGAAGCCGGGACTCATGGAACTGTTCATGTTGCTCTTCGCCCAGGCGGCGGATCCCGCCAGCCCGGCTCACGAGGCGTTCTCGCAGATGTACCTCAGGACAACGCGGAACGTCGCGGCAGAACTCAAGACCGCGGCCGACGCCGGCCTGGTCCGCGCGGATCTCGAGTTCGAACGGATCGCCCAGGAGTGCATCGCAGTGTGCGACGGACTGCAGTTCCAGTGGGTCCTCTTGGGCGGGGATTTCGACCTGGTCGGGGGCTTCCGAGAGTACCTCCGGCGGCTCTCCCCTCTCATCCTCGTAGACGGCGTGACCTGCGACATCTAGCTGACGGGGTCCTGTCGGGTGAGCTCGCCTCCCGGTGGACCCTTCATACCGATCCCTGAAAAGTGCTTGACGGGTTGTTCCATCGTTCATAGACTCCCCTACTACTGAAGTATTGAATCCATTCAATAGTCTTCAGATGGCAGGGCATCGTCGGTGTCCTGGCCGGGCGGACGACGCCGTCCCCCCGGCCGGTTCGCTGTCGATGCTGTCCACTTCAGCCCCATCCACTACATGAACAGAGGTGTTCACGTGCAACGACGCATTTCGTTGGGCGTCGCGGCGACGGCATCAGTGTCGCTCGCCGCCGCGCTCCTAGTCGGCCCCACGGCGTTGGCCGCGCCGCCAGGGCAGGCCCCGCAGGGCACAGCCTTCAGCGCCATCGATCCCGCTCAGTTCGCTCAACCGGACATCGAGTACCGGCCCGGAGTCCGGTGGTGGTGGCCGGGCAACGGCGCCACCAAGGCCGATCTGCTCGCGCAGGTGGATTACCTGTACGAGAACGGCTTCGGGGCGGTGGAGATCGTGGCCTTTGCCAAGGGGTTCCAGACAGGCAACGGAACGAGCAACGGCTACATCTACGACGGCCTCGATCTGGGCTACGACAACGACCAGATCCTCAGCTACGAGTCGCCCGACTACTTCGACAAGCTTGACGCCGTGGTCGCGCGGGCCAACGAGCTGGGGATCACCGTCGACCTCAACATCGGCAGCGGATACCTGGCGAGCGACGACTCCATCGAGGTTGCCGACAGCCAGAGCAACATGGCCCTCGGCCGCGCCACCATCAACGTCGCCCAGGACGGCACTGTGTCCGTCACGAGCGGCGACATCGCTGCCGCACTCAGCGGGACCGATGTGGTCGTCGGGGTGCCCGGTGCCGAGATGAGCCCGTTCTACGCCTCGGAGAAGTTCGGTTTCGACTTCGGCGTGTGGAGCCCGGAGGACACCCGGCTGAACGCGGTGATCGTCGCACCGATCGCCGCCGCCGGAGCGGCGCTGACCACCAACAACCAGGTGATCAACGCCGCCGGGGACGCGGTCAAGACGTACCCGTCCCAGACTGTGCTCGACCTGGCTGACGCCGCGGTGACCTACCCGGGCGAGGGCGCCACCACAATCACCGCAGGTGCCCTGGCCGCCGGCTCGTACGAGGTCATCGCGCTCTACAGCGTGCCCTCCGGGAGCTACGGCCTCAACGCAATCATCGAGAACACCACCACCGACAAGCGCAACTACGTCGTGGACCACCTCGATCCAGACGCCATCGAGAAGCTGGTCGACGGGTGGCTGGGCAACGACGCGCTCCGCGAGATCGTGGACGAACGCGACATCCGGGCAGCCTTCAACGACAGCTACGAGTTCTACACCGACGCCTTCTACAACGACGTCGTCCAGTCCGCCGCGACCTCCGAGGAGCTCCTGGGCTACGACATCACGCCGTACATCCCCACGTTCTACGCCCTGTTCAAGGAGTCGTTCCTCATCGACGGGAACCCCACGATCAAGGACGAGTATTCGGCTCTCGGGCTCAACGATCTGGTCCTGGCTCGCTTCGGCGGCGTGCGGCCCGAACTGCTGACCAGCACGCTCACCGCCGACGAGTCCTCCCGGATCGAGTACGACTACGGCCGGCTCCTGGACGGCGCGTTCCGCAGCGGTATGGAGGCGTTCTCCGACAGCCTCGCCGACTACGACATCGTGTACCGGCAGCAGGCCTACAACCCGCCCGTCGACACGCTGAAGTCAGCGAGTGTGGTCGACATCCCCGAGACCGAGGGCCTGGACGAGTACAGCCTCAAGCGAGTCGCGTCGGGCGCCCACCTGTACGGACGCAACCTGGTGACCTCGGAGGTCTACACGCTGGGATCGACCCCCTTCACCGTGACCCCCGACTTCATCAAGCGCGGGTACGACCTCATGGCCACCAGCGGCGTGAACAACTTCTTCTACCACGGCCTCAACGCCCCGTACGACGGCAACGACGATCCCACGTTCACGTCGGACGACAACCTGTTCTCTGAGGAGGGGTGGCGCGCCTGGCCGACGATCGGCGTCGAGATGGCCGAGACCTCGTCGACCAGCGGCTACTTCGAACAGATGAACGCCTACGCGTCGCGGGCCAACTACGTGATGCAGGCGGGCCGGGCCAGCTCCGATGTCGCGGTGTACATGCCGCTGTTCGGTGCGCTGGCCAGCGGCGGCGGGTTCGGCGGCGGCTCAACGCCCCTCGCCGTCATCGACGCGCTGCAGGACAACGGCTACGCCTGGGATGCCATCAACGACGACACCATCCAGACCGGCCTCACCTGGGAGAACGGGCAGCTCATCGCCAACGGGAACATCTCGTTCGACGCACTGGTTGTGCAGAGCTCATCGGTCCCCGTGGAGACGATGTCGGCCCTGGCCGACCTGAAGGCGCAGGGGGCCCCGATCTACTTCTACGGTGACCTCCCGGCTCGGCAGCCGGGCTACGCCAACGGCGACTACCAGGCCGCCGACGCCGAGACAGCGGCCATCGCCGAGGCCATGGGTGACGTGGTCGACGCCGCCGGGCTCTCCGTGGCAATGGCCGGTCTCGACGCCGCACCGATCACCTACGGCGTCAACGACGACCTCCGATTCAGCCGGCGCACGCTTGAGACCGGAGGCGAGCTCGCCTACATCCGCAACACCGCGAGCGAGGCGACGGCGATCAACCTGAGCGTCTCCGCCGAGCTGCCGAACTGCTACTGGCTCGACCAGGAGACCGGCAGCATCCACCGGGCCGCGGCCGACGACGGCGTCGTCTCGGCGACCCTCAATGCCAACGGCGCAGTGATCCTGCTCTGCGAACCGAAGCAGTCACCGATCCAGCCCGGCCAGCTCACGGCTGGGACGCCGGCGTCGCTCGACGCCACACCGTCGGCCTTCTCGATGAACCTCACGGACTTCACCCTGGAGGTGACCGCCGACAACATCGGCACGATGCTCCCCGGGGCCACGCAGAGCGCCACCTACACCGCATCGGTGCTCGGCGATTGGACCGCTGTGGGCAAGTTCGACGGCGACCTGCGGAACGTCACGGACGCCGGGACCTACCGGACCACGGTGAACATCCCGTCGAAGGCCAAGCTCAAGGAAGGCGTGGTCCTGGACCTGGGCGTGGTCGGGAACGCCGCGACCGTGCGCGTCAACCCTGGCACGAAGAAGGCGTTCGAAGCCCAGGTGTTCCACGCCCCATTCACGCTCGACATCGGGGACGCTCTGCAGCCCGGCAAGAACGTGATCGAGATCGAGGTTCAGCCGGTCAAGAACAACCGGCGTGTGGCGCTCAGGGAGCTCTACCTCAGCGACCCTGGGACCTACGGGCAGTACCGGATGTACCCCAGCGTCCACGGGCGGAACACCAGGATGCCAGCCGGTCTCGTGGGACCGGTGGTGCTCCGCTCGACCGTCAGCCTGGAGGTGACGACTCCCCGCTAGGCCCACGACCTGGCGCGGCACATGAGACTGTGCGGCCGCCGTCATCCCGACGGCGGCCGCACAGTCGCTCTCACCAACGGTCGCGCTTCGGGCGGAAGACCAGCCAGTAGAACAGCCCGATCATCAGGCCCCCACCGATGATGTTGCCCAGGGTCACCGGGATCAGGTTGGCCGTGAGGAAGGTGCCCCAGGTCAGGTGCTCGAACCCGCCGGGCGCCAGCTCCGGCCGGATGAGGATCGCCAGCGGCACCAGGAACATGTTCGCGACCGAGTGCTCGAACCCGGTGGCGACGAACAGCGCCACCGGCCCGATCAGGGCGAGGATCTTGTCGGTGGTCGTCCGCCCGGAGAACGCCGCCCACACCGCCAGGCACACGAGCAGATTGCACGCGATCCCCAGCGCCAGCGCCTCAACGAACGAATGATCGAGCTTGTGGCTCGCGGAGGCCAGCACCACCTCGCCCCAGGCGCCGTCCGCGCTGTGCTGCACCCCTCCCGCGATGATCAGGGCAACGATGGTCAGGGCCCCGGCCGCGTTTCCGAGGTACACCAGGCCCCAGTGCCGAAGCAGCCTCCACCACGACAGGTGCCCCGAGGCCTTGAGCATCAGCGTCATCGTGGTGGACGTGAACAGGTCGGCCCCAGTGAGGACCACCAGAATCAGCCCGACGCTGAACACCACGCCCCCGAGCACCTTGGCCACACCCCACGGCAGCACCTCCGCGCCCACCTGGGAGGTCACGTAGAAGACGAAGCCGAGCGCGATATGCGCGCCGCCGGCCACCGCAAGGAGCAGGGTGCGTTGGACGGTCGCCTGCGCCTTGTAGAGCATGGCATCCTGCACGAGCCTGGCCATCTCGGCGGGCGTCGCCATCGCGATCGTTCGTTCGTCGTTCACGCAGGGACACTAGTGGCTGTCGTCCCTGGGGAGACCGGGGACCGGCTCAGTGGGCTGAGGTCTCGGATGCTAGGGCGTCGCGTGCCTGCCCCGCGAGCCCGGATGGATGCACGCTCCTTCACGTTCGAGCGTCACCGACGCCGGTTGGGTCATGGGAGTGATCGGGTACTCCCCCAGCGCTGATGCCCTAGATGTCATGTTCAGAGTCGAGTACGACCTCAGACGTGACATTGAGCGGACCTAACGATCAATGCTTGCCCGCTCCCCGTTGGCTGACTTGAAGATAACTCTGGATGTGGCTGTGGGGCGCCGTGAGGTGGTGACAGTTGGCGCCACCGGTGCTTAATGGTGACGCTCACGTCAGGTCCGAAGATCCTGTGGTCCGTCCTGACCGTGATCACCAGGCTGGGCAGCATCCGTGCGAGCAGGTAGGGTGACGGCTGCCAGTCGTACTCCACATCCAGGAGTCAGGGAACCCGGTGCGATTCCGGGACTGACGCGCAGCGGTGAGGGTGACGGTCGGAGCACGCCAGCGATGGCAGCCACTGGGGGATGCCCCCGGGAAGGCGCTCCGGTCCGGATGATCCCGAGTCCGAAGACCTGCTGGTCCTAGCGGCAACCGCCGCCAGGTCTCAGGACGGCCCCGCGCAAGGGCCCCGGACCGAAGGGCCCCGTCTCCCATGACACTTCTCCGCGACCGACCGGACCGGTGCCCAGGCGCGCTGCGTCCGTGGCCTGCCGACGACGGGCTCCTGGTGCGCCTGCGGCTCATCGGGGGGCGCGTGGCCACCGGATCCCTGCTCGCCCTCGCCGCGGTGGCCGAGCGGTTCGGCGACGGTCGCGTGCGCGTCACCGGCCGCGCGAACCTGCAGGTGCGGGCCTTTCCCGGCGCCGACGGCCGCCTCGACGAGGAGGCACTGGCCGCCGTCGAAGCTACCGGCCTGCTGCCCAGCCGTTCGCACGAGCTCGTCCGCAATGTGATGCTCTCGCCGCAGAGCGGACTCGCCGGGGGCCGGGCCGACCTGCGCCCGGCCTCCGCCGCCCTCGACTCCCGGCTGCTGGCCACGCCGCGCCTCGCGGACCTGCCGGGTCGATTCCTGGTGGTCCTCGACGACGGCCGGGGCGACCTCGTGGCGCACCGCTCGGACCTCGCCCTCGTCGCCCTGGACGGGCACAGGGGCCAACTCCGCATCGGCGACGGCTGGGGCCAGGTGGTCCCCCTCGCCGCGGCGGCGGAGAATCTCGCGGCCCTCGCCCTGCGCTTCCTCTCGGCGCGGGGATCCGGGCCCACGGCAGCCTGGCACGTGACTGAGCTGGCCGCCCCCCTCGTCGCGCCGACGCCGCCAGATCCGCGGCTGCCCACCCCGGCCGCGCCGCTCCCGTACGGCCAGGTGGCGGGTGGCCGGCACGTTGCCGTGCCGGAGAACGGGCTCGACCGCGCCGCGATCGCCACGCTGGCCGACGGCGCACCTGAACTCATCGTCACGCCCTGGCGGGGTGTGCTCGTCCCCCGAGGAGAGACCGCATGATGCACCCGACCCGGCCGACCAGGCGCTACGACTACATCGCCGAGGGCCGCGACATCTACGTCGACTCCTTCGCCACCATCCGCCGCGAGGCCGACCTCGCCTCCGTTCCCCCGGACGCCGAGAAGGTGGCCGTGCGGATGATCCACGGCAGCGGTCAGGTCGATCTGGTGGGAGACCTGGTGGTGCATCCGCGGCTCGTCGCGGCCGCCCGCGGAGCCCTCGAGGCGGGTGCACCGATCCTGTGCGACGCCACCATGGTCGCCACCGGGGTCACCCGCAGCCGGCTCCCCCGCGACAACGAGGTCATGTGCTATCTCCACGACGACCGGGTGGCCGGCCTCGCCGAGGCCTGGGGCACGACCCGCACCGCGGCCGCCGTGTCCCTGTGGGAGCCCCTGCTCGACGGCGCGGTCGTCGCGATCGGCAATGCCCCGACCGCGCTGTTCCACCTCCTCGAGATGATCATCGACGGGGGACCCCGGCCCGCCGCGATCGTCGGCTGCCCCGTCGGTTTCATCGGCGCGGCCGAGTCCAAGCAGGAGTTGGCCGACCTTCATGACCGCTACGGCATCGACGTCCCGTATCTCACGGTCCTGGGCCGACGGGGCGGGTCGGCCATGACCTCCTCGGCGCTCAACGCCTTGGCGCAGGAGCAGGAATGAATGGGCGGTTCTACGGTGTCGGGGTCGGCCCCGGAGACCCCGACCTCATCACCCTCAAGGCCGCCCGCCTCATCGAGAACGCCGGCGTGGTGGCCTACCACGCCGCCGCCGGGCGCCAGTCGAACGCCCGTCGCACCGCCGGCGGCCTCTTCCGGTCGGATGTCGTCGAGGAGCAGCTGACCTACCCGCTGACGACCGGAGAGACCGACCACCCGGGCGGTTACCCGGGCGCCATGGCCGCCTTCTACGAGGACTCCGCGGCCCGGATCGCCGGGCATCTGCGCGCCGGGCGCGACGTCGTGCTGCTCGCGGAGGGCGACCCGCTGCTCTACGGGTCCTGCATGTACATGCAGGACCGGCTCGCCGGGGAGTTCGACACCGAGATCGTTCCCGGCGTGCCGGCGTTCGCCGCGGCGACCGCTGCCGTCCGCAGGCCCCTGGTGCGTCAGACCGACGTCCTGACCGTGCTCCCGGGAACGCTCCCCGAGCCGGAGCTCACCCGACGCCTCGCGGACACGGACGGCGCGATCATCATGAAGTTGGGCCGCACCTTCCCGGCGGTCCGCCGCGCGCTGGAGGCCGCGGGTCGGCTCGAGCACGCCGTGTACGTCGAGCGCGCCTCGATGCCCGGGGAGCGCCGGCTTCCGGTGAGCGACGTGAAAGCCGACGAGGTGCCGTACTTCTCCCTCATCGTCGTGACCGGCGACTCCCGCAACGGCGCCCGGTCCCGCGACGGCGACGGCCACCGGCACGAGCCGACCGCAGCGGACCCGAGCACCGCGCAGACCCCGGAAGTCCTCGTCGTCGGGCTGGGACCCGGGCCGGAGGGCTGGCTGACGGCCGAGGCGGTCGCGGCGTTGAGCCAGGTCGACCACGTCGTCGGCTACGGACCCTACGTGGACCGGGTCCCGCATCGGGCGGGCCTGACGCGGCATGCGTCGGGCAACACCGTGGAGGTGGAGCGCGCCCGGCTGGCCCTCGACCTCGCGCTGACGGGTGAGCGGGTCGCGGTGGTCTCGGGGGGCGACGCGGGCATCTTCGGCATGGCCGCCGCCGTGTTCGAGGCGGCCGAGGATGAGCTGTACGCCGACGTGAGAATCCGGGTCCTCCCCGGTGTCAGCGCAGTGCAGGCGGTGGCCGCCCGCGCCGGCGCACCGATCGGCGCCGATTTCGCCGTGGTCAGCCTGTCCGACAGGCTCAAGCCGTGGGCGGTGGTGGAGCGTCGCCTGCGCGCGATCGCCGAGGCGGACCTGGTCCTGGCCATCTACAACCCGGCCTCGCGGGCCCGCAGTACCCAGATCGCCGAGGCGCGCCGCATACTGCTGGAGCACCGGGCCCGCGACACCGTCGTGGTGGTCGGGCGCGACATCGGGCGTCACGAGGAATCCCTCACGGTCACGACGCTCGGCGACCTGGATCCGGCGGCGATCGACATGAAATGCCTCCTCATCGTGGGCGCCTCCGGAACCCGCGTGGGGCCGGCCGGCGTGTGGACCCCGAGGTTCGTGCGGTGACGGTCCACTTCGTCGGGGCCGGTCCCGGCGCCGGGGACCTGCTGACCGTGCGGGCCACGCGCCTGCTCGCGCGCGCGGACGTCGTGCTCTATCCGGGCAGCTATCTCGATCCCGATGTGCTGGCGCACGCGGGCCCCGCCGCGACCCTCATGGACACGCAGCACCTCGACCTGGACGAGATCACCGACCGCCTCGTGGCCGCGCACCGCGCCGGCCGGTTCGCGGTCCGGCTCACCTCCGGCGACCCGTCGCTGTATTCCGCCCTCGCCGAGCAGACGCGGCGTCTCGACGCCGCCGGGGTGCCCTGGGACGTCACCCCCGGCGTCCCCGCCTACGCCGCGGCGGCCGCCGCGATCGGGCGGGAGCTCACGGTCCCCCTGCTGGCGCAGTCGGTGGTCCTCACCCGGACCCAGGCCCGCTCCACGCCGATGCCCGGCACCGAATCGCTCGCGGCGTTCGCCGCCACCCGCGCCACCCTCGTGCTCCACCTGGCCGTCACGAAGGTGCGGTCGCTCATGACGGAGATCGAGCCGGAGTACGGCGCCGACTGCCCCGCCGTCGTCGTCTACCGGGCCAGCCAGCCGGAGCAGCGGATTCTCACCGCGACGGTCGCGACCATCGCCGACGCCGTCGAGGAGGCAGGGCTCCGTCAGGCCGCCGTCATCCTCGTCGGTCGAGCGCTGGACCCGGCCGCAGGCGGCGAGTCCTACCTGTACGACCCCGACCGGGCGCGCCGCAGATAGCCCGTGGTCAGGCGGGCGACAGCGCCCACCGGGTGACCGCGTGGCCGGGCACCCACCCCGAAGGCGTCCACACCTCACCGGTGACCCGGGCGAGGTCTCCGCCGAAGCGACGCTGCAGCTGTTCCAGCTCCGCGGCCTCGCCCTCGTCGACGGCATGGGCGACGAGCCGGCCACCGGGCCGCAGCGCGCCCAGACACGCGCCAGCCAGCCGGGCAGCAGCCGCACCGGGACCGAGGTGCACCGCGTCCGGCGCGGGAAGGTCGGCCAGGCTCGACGGCGCGGTCCCGACCGCGACCGACAGCCCGGGGACGCCGAGCCGGGCGGCCAGGTCGCCGAGCGCCCCGGTTGCCGCCGCGTCGGGCACGACGGCCGTGGCGGCGCAGGTGGGATGCGCCCGGAGCCACTCGACCGCCACGGGACCCGCCCCTGGGCCGATGTCCCACAGCCGTCCACCGGGGACCGGCCCCAGCAGCGCCAGGGCTGCCGCCCGGACATCACGGGCGAGGAAAGGCGCGACCCCCGACACGAGGGTGTCGGGCACGCCCGCCGTCCACCCGGCGATCAACGCTCCGACGCACTCGATCGCGACGATGTTCAGCCGCGGGAAGTCCGCGCGTAGGGCCGCGGCGGACGCGTCGAGGTCGAGTCGGCTGTCGTCACCGCCGAGATTCCCCAGCACCGTCAGGCGCGACGAGCCGTAGCCGGACTCGACGAGGAGCGCCCCGAGCAGCCGCGGGGTCGTCTCGTCCGACGACAGCACCAGCAGTCGGCGGCCGGGCGCCAGCTCCCGCAGCACCAGCGACACGTCGCGTCCCACCACGCTGACCAGTCCGTGGGACTCCGCCGGCCAGCGCATGGCGGCCCGGGCCAACGCCACCGACGAGACGGCGGGGCGGATCTCGACGCCGTCCGGGCCGAGGAGGTCGATGAGCACCGAGCCGATGCCCGACACGAGCGGGTCGCCGGAGGCCAGCACCACCACCGTCGCACCAGGATGAGCGGCGACGATCTCCACCAGGCCGGCCCGCAGCGGGGAGGGCAAGGGGAGCCGCAGCTGCCCGGGGACCGGCGGCAGGAGTTCCAGGTGCCGTGCAGCGCCGACGACGAGCGTCGCGGATCCGGCGAGCTCCTCGCTGACCGCGTGGACACCGTCGGCGGACACCCCGACGACGATCACCCGGCCGCTGGTGCGGCGGGCCGCCGCGGGGCTCCTGTGTGGCACGGCAAAAGACGTTAGCATGGGCGCACAGGCACGAGGTGCCCCGCGAGGTTCACCCATCGGAGACGGTGGCGCAGGCCGACGGGGAGAATCTGGGAAGCCGGTGAGAGTCCGGCACAGGCCCGCTGCGGTGAGCCCGGCCTTCGCGAGAGCGAGGGACCGGGCGAGTCCGAAGACCGGCCTCGCGCCCGACCATGACCATGGCGATACGAGCGGGAGCCTCAGATGCCGGTGCACTTTCCCTTCCCTGCCGTCCTCGGCTGCGAGACCGACGCGCTCGACGACATGGGCCTGGCGCTGGTCCTCGCCGCCATCTCCCCTGAGATCGGCGGGGTCCTCATCCGCGGCGAGAAGGGCACCGCCAAGTCGACCACGGTACGGGCGCTGGCCGCCGTCCTCCCGCAGGTGAGCGTCTACGCCGGGGACCGGTTCTCGGTCGATCCCGCGGACCCGGCGGCGACCTCCCCCGACGGACCCTTCGGGCCAGGGGCCGAGACGCTGACCCGTCCCGTGCGGCTCGTGGAGCTTCCGGTCGGGGCGACGGAGGACCGCGTGCTGGGCTCGCTGCACCTGGAACGCGCGCTGTCCCACGGGCGCGTCGAATACGAGCCCGGGCTGCTCGCCCGCGCCCACCGGGGCCTGTTGTACGTCGACGAGGTCAACCTCCTGCACGATCACCTCGTCGACCTGCTGCTGGACGCGGCCGCGATGGGGAGGGTGAGCGTGGAGCGCGACAGCGTCTCCGTCGAGCACCTGGCGCGCTTCGTGCTGATCGGGACCATGAACCCCGAGGAGGGCGAGCTGCGTCCGCAGCTCCTGGACCGCTTCGGCCTCACCGTGGAAGTGGCGGCCCCCCGGGCCCCCGGGGCGCGGGCGGAGGTCGTCCGGCGGCGGATGGCCTTCGACGGGGACCCGACCGGCTTCGCCGAGCGGTACCGGCCCGCGGAGGAGGCCCTCACCCGCCGGATCGAGGCGTCGCGCGCCAGGGTCGCCTCGGTGCGGCTGTCCGACGCCGCCCTGCTGAAGATCGCCGAGATCTGCTCGGCGTTCGAGGTCGACGGGCTGCGTGCCGACCTCGTCACGGCTCGCACCGCAGTGGCCCATGCCGCCTGGGAGGGGCGCACCGACGTGACGCGGGCCGATATCCGGCGGGCGGCCCTGCTGGCCCTGCCGCACCGGCGGCGCCGCAACCCGTTCGACGCGCCCGGGCTGGACGAGCAGCTCCTCGACGACCTCCTCGGCCGCGACGATCCTCCGCCGGACGACGATCCGACCCGCGACGACCCCCCGCCACCGTCGGATCCCACCGGCGAGAGTCCCGATCCGCAGCACTCCCCCGGCGCCGATCCGTCTCCGGACCCCTCCGCGGAGGGCACCCAGCGGCCCGACGGCGAGGCCCCGGAGACGGTGGCGGCCGCAGCGCCGCCGCCAGAGCCGGTCAGGGACGCGGCCCCCGAGAGCCGGGTCGCCAGCGGGACCCCCTATCGGCCGAAGACCTTCACCGTGCACGGAATCGGCCAGGGGGCGGCCGGTCGACGCAGCCGCGCCATCACCGAGACCGGTCGCCGGATCGGGGCGAGCCGGGCGGCCGGCCCCGTCGGCGGTCTGCACCTCGTCGAAACCCTGCTGGCCGCCGCCGGCCGAGCGCCGGCACGGGACCGCCTGGGGCGGGTGCTGCTCCAGCCGGAGGATGCCCGCATCGCGGTGCGGGAGGGCCGCGAGGCCAACCTCATCCTCTTCTGCGTCGACGCCTCCGGGTCCATGGCGGCCCGCAAGCGGATGGGTCAGGTCAAGACTGCGATCCTCTCCCTGTTGCTCGACGCCTACCGGCGGCGCGACAAGGTGGGCCTGATCAGCTTCCGCGGGCGGCAGGCGGATCTGGTCCTGCCGCCGACGCACTCCGTCGACGTGGCGGCCGCCCGCCTGGACGACCTTGCCGCCGGCGGCCGCACGCCGCTGGCCGAGGGGCTCCTCGAGGCGGCGGCGGTGCTGACGCGCGAACGCCGCCGTGATCCGCGGCTGCGCCCCCTCCTCATCGTCGTCACCGACGGGCGCGCCACCGGCGGCACCGACGCCCTGGCCCGCTCCGAGCTGGCTGCCGCACACGTCGCCGGCCTCGGCGTGATCAGCGTCGTCGTCGACGGCGAGAGCGGCCCGCTGCGGCTCGGCCTCGCGGCGCGTCTCGCCGAGCGCCTCGGCGCCAGACACGTCCCGGTGGCCGAAGTCACGGCCGACGCCCTCACCTCCACCGTCCACACCCACACGAGAAGAGCCGCCTGATGCCCCAGGGTCAACCGCTGTCCGTCCCCGACGACGGCCTCACCACACGCCAGCGCCGCAACAAGCCGCTCCTGATCGTCCACACCGGCGAGGGCAAGGGCAAGTCCACGGCGGCGTTCGGCCTCGCGCTGCGTGGATGGAACCAAGGCTGGCGGGTCGGCGTCTTCCAGTTCGTCAAGTCGGCCAAGTGGCGCATCGGCGAGCAGACCGTCCTGGAACGCCTCGGGCGCCTGCACGACGAGACGGGCGAAGGGGGGCCCGTCGAATGGCACAAGATGGGTGCCGGCTGGTCGTGGACGCGCAAGCAGGGTGAGGTGGACGACCACCGGGAGGCCGCCCACGAGGGCTGGCTGGAGGTCAAGCGCCGGCTCGCCGACCAGGCGCACGACCTGGTCGTCCTGGACGAGTTCACCTACCCCATGACGTGGGGTTGGGTCGACGTCGAGGACGTGGTCAGCACCCTGGCGGAGCGCCCGGGAACGCAGCATGTGATCATCACCGGGCGGGGCGCCGACCCGCGTCTGATCGAGATCGCGGACCTGGTCACCGAGATGACCAAGGTGAAGCACCCGATGGACGCGGGGCAGAAGGGGCAGCGCGGCATCGAGTGGTGAGGGGGGCTCCCGCCCCGTTCACCCCCTCCGCAGCAACCAGGCCAGCACCGCGTCGACGTCCACCACGGTGGGCACGTCCGGCGGGCCCGGCGGCCGCCGCACCATCACCACCGTCACACCGAGCTCCGCGGCCGCGTCCAGCTTCGCCCGGGTGTAGGTGCCCCCCGAGTCCTTCGTGACGAGGACGTCGGTGCGGTGGCGGCGCATGAGCGCCAGCTCGCCGTCGAGCGGGTAGGGGCCGCGGCTGCGCAGGATCTCCCAGGCCGGGGGCACCGGGACGTCGGGGGCGTCCACGACGCGGGCCAGCACCGGCCGGTCGCCCAGCGCCGGCACGTAGCGCGCGAGTTCCTGGCGTCCGACGGTGAGGAACGGCCGGGTCCCTGCCCCCGCGGCGGCATCGGCCGCCGTGTCGTGGTCCTCGACGATGCACCAGGCAGGGTCCGGCGGCCAGCCCGGCCGCTCCAGCCTGAGCAGCGGCACACCGTCGGCGCGGCATGCCTCGGCCGCGTTGGCGGTCATCCCCAGCGCGAAGGGATGGGTGGCGTCGACGACGACGTCGTAGGCCGCGAGCTCGGCACGGAGGCCCTCGACACCACCGAAGCCCCCCGTCCGGACCCGGCCCGGCGGCAGCCGCGGGGCAGCGACCCGGCCGGCCAGCGAGGTGGTGACATCGATGCCCGGCACCTCGACGAGCCGCGCGGCCAGCCGCCGGGCCTCGCTGGTGCCGCCCAGGATCAGCAGCCTCATCCGGCACCGCCCCGAGGCGGTGGGGCCGTCCCGCCGGGGGCACGCAGGAGCGCGATGTCCATGACCCAGCCGGCGCGGTCCCGGGCGCGCTCCCGCGCGGCCGCCAGGGCGCTGCCGACCTCCGCCACCCGGCCCGCCAGCAGTTCCTCCGACTCGGCGCCGAGGTTGGCCCCCCACCAGATCGACCAGTCGTCGAGGCCCTCGAGGGCGGGCACCCCGCCCAGCATGACGACGAGGTTCGTCTGGCCGGCCGCGATGTCACGGCGCAGCCGTCGGGCCGTCGTGACGTGCACCGGCTCTCCGACGGGGTGGAGGACCATCCTGTGCCGGGCCGCCAGCGCCTGCGGGGCGCTGATCCCCGGCAGCACGTCGAAGCTCAGCGGGAGCCTCGCCGCGATCCCCTCGACGATGCGGATGGTCGAGTCGTAGAGGCCCGGGTCACCCCAGACCAGGAAGGCCGCCGTGCCGCCCCGGGCCCGCAGGACCTCCTCGTAGGCGGCGATCCGGGCCGCGTGCCAGGCTCTGACCGCGGCCGGATAGTCCGCGGGATCGTCGCGGTCGCGTTCCGGGTCGGGGATCTCCACCACGTCCACGCCGTGGGCCGCTGCGATGGCCCGGCGGGCCGCCAGCAGCCCGTCGTCATCGCGTTTCCTGGCCGCGAGCACGTAGTCGGCGCCGGCCAGAGCCCGCGACACCTCCGGCGTCACGTGGTGCGGACCCATGCCGATGCCGAGGATCCGCACCCTCACCGGTCCGCTCATGGCGTCTCGTCCTCCAGCTCGCCCTCGACCTCGAGGTAGACGTCACGCATGGCCGCGAGGGTATCGGCATCGGGCTCCGCCCACAGCCCGCGCTCCGCGGCCTCGTGCAACCGTTCGATGATCCCACGCAGGGCCCAGGGGTTGGACCTGCGCAGGAACTCCTGCGTGGCGCCGTCGAGGACGTAGGCGTGGGCCAACCGGTCGTACATCCAGTCATGCACGACGCCGGCGGTCGCGTCGAAGCCGAACAGGTAGTCGACGGTGGCGGCGAGTTCGAAGGCCCCCTTGTAGCCGTGCCGCTGCATCGCCGCGATCCATCGGGGGTTCACGACGCGGGCCCTGAACACGCGCGCCGTCTCCTCGGCGAGGGTCCGGGTGCGGACGGCATCCGGCGTGGTGGAGTCCCCGACGTAGGCCCGCGGCGCCGTCCCGGTCAGCGCCCGCACGGTGGCCACCATCCCGCCGTGGTACTGGAAGTAGTCGTCGGAGTCCGCGATGTCGTGCTCGGCGGAGTCGACGTTCTTCGCCGCCACCGCGATCCGCCGGTAGTTGGTCCGCATGTCCTCGGCGGCCGGGGCCCCATCGAGATCGCGGCCGTAGGCGAAACCGCCCCAGGCCGTGTACACCTCGGCGAGGTCGGCGTCGTCGCGCCAGGTCCCGGACTCGATCACCTGCAGGATGCCGGCCCCGTAGGAGCCGGGCTTCGAACCGAAGATGCGCGTGGTGGCCCGGCGGGGGTCGCGGTGCAGCGCGAGGTCGGCGCGGGTGTGAGCCAGCACGAAGTTCAGTTCCACGGGTTCGTCGAGGCCGGCCACCATGCCGACGGCGTCGTCGAGCATCGCGACCACGTGCGGGAAGGCGTCGCGGAAGAAGCCCGAGATGCGCAGCGTGACGTCGATGCGGGGGCGGCCCAACTCCTCGAGCGGCACCACCGTCAGCCGCGACACCCGCCGCGACGCCTCGTCCCACTCGGGCCGCACACCGAGCAGGGCGAGGACTTCGGCCACGTCGTCGCCCGAGGTGCGCATGGCGCTGGTGCCCCACACCGAGAGCCCGACCGACACCGGGTAGGTGCCGGTCTCGTCGAGGTGTCGCTGCAGGAGGGAGTCGGCCATCGCCTGGCCGGTCTGCCAGGCCAGGCGGCTCGGCACCGCCCGAGGGTCCACGGTGTAGAAGTTGCGACCGGTGGGCAGCACGTTGACGAGCCCGCGCAGCGGAGAGCCCGAGGGACCGGCGGGGACGAAGCCGCCGGCGAGCGCATGGACGACGGCATCGAGCTCGTCGGTCGTGGCCGCCAGCCGCGGGACGACCTGCTCCGCGGCGAACCGCAGGACGCGCCCGACTTCGGGGTCGTCGTGCATCGTCGCCACCGCGACCGGGTCCCAGCCCGCCGCCTCTGCCCGCTCGACGAGCTCACGCGCCCGGGACTCGGCCCGGTCGACGGCGGCCAGGTCTGCGCCGTCGGCGAGGCCCAACGCGGCCCGCAGGCCCGGGACGGCGTCGCCCACGCCTCCCCAGACCTGCGTCGCGCGCAGGATCGCCAGGACGAGATTGACACGGGCCTCACCGGTGGGCGCGGCACCCAGGATGTGGAGACCGTCGCGGATCTGGGCGTCCTTGATCTCGCAGAGCCAGCCGTCGACGTGGAGCAGGAAGTCGTCGAACTCGTCGTCGTGAGGCTGCTCGTCGAGGCCCAGGTCGCGGTGCATCTCGGCCGAGCGCATGAGCTGCCAGATCTCGCCGCGGATCGCCGGGAGCTTGGCCGGGTCCATGGCGGCGATGTTGGCGTGCTCGTCGAGCAGCTGCTCGAGCCGGGCGATGTCGCCATAGGCCTCCGCCCGGGCCATCGGCGGGATGAGGTGGTCGACGATCGTGGCGTGCGCCCGGCGCTTGGCCTGGGCTCCCTCTCCGGGGTCGTTGACGAGGAACGGGTAGATCAGGGGCAGATCGCCGATCGCGGCATCGGGGCCGCAGGAGGCGGACAGCGCGGCGTTCTTCCCGGGGAGCCACTCCATCGAGCCGTGCTTGCCCAGGTGGACCACAGCGTCGGCCGAGAAGCCGTGCTCGAGCCAGCGGTACGCGGCGAGATAGTGGTGGCTGGGCGGCAGATCAGGGTCGTGATAGATGGCGACGGGGTTCTCACCGAAACCCCGCGGCGGCTGGATGAGGATGACGACGTTGCCCGCCTGGAGAGTCGCCAGGACCAGTTCCCCCGCCTCGTTGACGAACAGGGTGCCGGGCGGCTCACCCCAGGAGGCCACCATGGCGGCGCGCAGGTCGGCGGGCAGGTGCGCGGTCCACGCGCCGTAGTGCGGGGCGGGGATGCGGACGTGCGCCCCGGTCAGCTGCGCGGACGTGAGCCACTCCTCGTCCTGCCCTCCGGCGGCGATGAGGGTGTGGATGAGCGCGTCCCCGGCCGCGGTGTCGTCGCCGAGGTCGAGCAGCTGATGGATCGGGAAGCCGGCGGTGTCGTCGGCGGGGCCCAGGTCGTAGCCCTCGGCGCGGAGTCGTCGCAGCAGGTGGATCGCGGAGACCGGGGTGTCCAGCCCGACGGCGTTGCCGATGCGTGAGTGCTTGGTCGGATAGGCCGACAGCACCAGGGCCACGCGTTTGCGCGCGTTGGGGAGGTGTCGGAGCCGGGCGTGGTTGACGGCGATCCGGGCCACCCTGGCGGTGCGCTCCGGGTCCGCGACATAGGCGGGCAGGCCCTGCTCGTCGATCTCCTTGAACGAGAACGGGGCGGTGATGATGCGCCCGTCGAACTCGGGGATCGCGATCTGGTTCGCCGAGTCGAGCGGTGTCACGCCGTCGGTGGATGCCTCCCAGTCGGCGCGCGCGGCGGTGAGACACAGTCCCTGGAGCACCGGGATGTCCAGGGCGGCCATCCGGGCGACGACCCAGGACTCGTCGTCTCCCCCGGCCCCGGCGGTGGCCGGGACGGATCCGCCGGCGGCCAGCACGGTGACGATGAGGGCGTCCAGGGTGCCGAGGGCGTCGTAGAGGGCGTCGGGAGCCGACCGGAGGGACCCCGCGAAGATCGGGACGCCGACCGCCTGCCCGGTGTCGTCGACGGCGTCGGCCAAGGCATGCGCGAAGGCGCTGTTGCCGCTCGCCTCGTGGGCCCGGTAGTACAGGATGCCGATGCGCGGGAATGCCGGATCACCGGCGGGCCGGTCGGCGTAACCCCACGCGGGGATCACGGCGGGGGGCTCGAAGCCGACGCCGGTCAGCAGGACGGCGTCGGACAGGAAGGCGTGGAGTTCGGCCAGATTCGCCGGGCCGCCCTCGGCCAGGTAGCGGTGCGACTGCGCGGCGATCCTCATCGGCACCGTCGACAGTTCCATCAGTTCAGGGCTCGGCTGGTGCTCACCGCCCAGGATCACCAGGGGGGTCCCGGCGGCCCGTGCGGAGGCGAGCCCCGGCCAGAGGTCCTGCGGGGAGCCGAGGAGGCGGACGACGACGACATCGGCGTCGGCCACGATCCGGGTCAGCTGGTGGTCGGACGTGCGTGCGGGATTGGCCCACGTGTATCCCGAGCCGCTGGCGCGGGCGGAGAGCAGGTCGGTGTCGGATGTGGACAGCAGGGCGATGCGCGCGGGCGACTCGGCCATTCGAGGGGTCCTCCTCGGGGTTCTCGCCCCGTCGATCGGTCGGATGAACCCGTGGTCAGTGTCTGGCTGGTCGGTCGACGACGTCACAGTGGCGGAACCGCCCCGGAATCTCACCGGGTTCCTGCCCCACGGGCTGCGACGAGCCTAGCGGCATTCTCCGGGGCACGACAGGCCCAGGCCGGCCCGCCGTCCTCCGCAGTGCAACCGGACACGCCCGCCTGGGCGGGCACGGGATTCTCGCATGCCCGCTCCCGGACAGATGCGTCTCGACCTTCGTGGACGGTGGGTGTTGACGGTTCTGTCTCACGCCTTCGTGGACGATCGCCCTCAAGCCGTGGGTGGCGGCGAGTGTCGTCGGCATGGCGCGGCCGCACGCGGCGCCCCTCTCGGCAAGAGCGCTCTGCCGGCTCGAGAGGGCCTGGCCGGGGCACTGACTAGGCTGGGCGGATGGATGTGAAGGGTTGGTTCGGACTCCCTCTCTTCGGGCAGAGCCCGCGCCCGGAGGTGGTGTCGTGCACCCTCTCGGGCGGCGGGTCACGCGCCAGCTTCCAGCTGGGCGCGCTCGACTATCTGTACCGCAACGACGAGGCGTTCGCGCCGAGCATCTTCGTGGGCTCGTCCGCCGGCGCGATCCTCGCCTCGGCCCTCGCCCAGGACGCCTCGCGCGAGGGCCAGGAGCGCTACCTTGCCCGGCTGACCGAGCTCTGGATGGCCATGACCGGACCGGCGGACATGTTCACACCGCGGCCGTGGTTCGAGCGACTGCAGACCGAGGCCCCCGGCTGGTTGGAGGTGGTCACTCCCGTCAGGCAGGCCGTCGCCAAGCCGGTGCGCCAGCGGCCGGCCCTGCTGCCGTTCCTGCGCTCAACGCCCATCAGCCCCTCCACCCCGGACGAACCCGCCGCCCCGCTGGACCCCCTTGAGCTGGCCCTTGCGCCCGACGAGGAGGTGCGCTCCGAGTGGTCACTGACGGTCCTGTCCGGCATCGCCTCCCATCTGGGCCGCCTGCCGCGCATCGGCAGCGGATTGGGCAGCATCTGGCAGGGCCTGGACCGCTCCCGCTCGATGTTCCGGCCTGGCCCGATGCTGGCCAACCTCCTCGATCCGCGGACGTTCGACCCCGCACGTGTCGCCGCCAGTGGAGTCACGCTGCGCATCGCCATGGTGGCCCTGGAATCCGGCGAGCTTCGCTTCATGACCGAGAGCGGCAGCCTCGTGGACCGGTTCAACCAGAGCGTCGACGACACCAACCACGACCTGGCTGTGGGCGTGCTCGCTTCCTGCGCCATTCCTGCGGTGTTCCGCCCGGTCCCGATCGGCAGCGAGACCTACGTCGACGGCGGCGCTCGGGAGAACCTGCCCGCAGAGTTGGCCATCGGGCACCTCGGGGCTGCCCGCAACTACGTCATCTCGTCGCAGGCGCAGGGCCTCCCCCAGCGGGCGAGCATGATGGACGCCGACATGTTCAGCGTGGTGATGCGCTCCACCGAGATCCTCATCGACGAGGCCGGCCGGGATGAGCTGGCCTATGCGCATTCGGCAGACGCCATCGTCATCCACCCCGAGCTCGCCGTGCACGACACGATGACCGTGCACCCGGGGCTCATCGCCATCAACCGCGACTACGGATGGCTCCGGGCCGCCGAGCGGCACCTCGACCTCGGTGAGGCGGCAGAGGCGCTGCACCGCCGCATCATCGCCCTGCGCGTGCGGATCCTCCGCCTCGAAGAGCGTCTGCTGGCGAACCCGGAGCCCGGACGGCGCGAGTTCCTGACCCTGCGCAGCGCCAAGATCGAGCTGCGCGACTCCGTCCGCGCCACCCACGGCACCCCACTTCCGGACGCGGTCGAGACATGGTGGACGACGTGGGAACGCCACGTCGTCCAGCCCACCACGCAACCCCCCTGGATGCCCCTCACGGCGCGAGGCTGAGCATTAGGCTGAGGGCGTGAAGACGACCTTCGACCTCAGGTGGGAGCGCTACGGCGCGGAACTGATCTCGGCGCTGGAGGGCGTCTACGGGGAACGGGCTTGGGAGGTCACGGACCGCGTGCGCGACCTCGTCCGGGAACGGTTCGACGCCCGCAGCGACGACCTCCGCGAACTGGACGAGGCGCGTCTGCTGCGCCCTGACTGGCTGCAGCTCCCCACCCAGGTGGGCTACGTGGCATACACGGACCGGTTCGCCGGCACCCTCAACGGCATCGCCGACCACCTCGACTACCTGCAGGACCTCGGCGTCACCTACCTGCACCTCATGCCGCTGCTCCAGCCTCGCGAGGGCGCCAACGACGGCGGCTACGCCGTCGCCGACTACCGCACCATCAGGCCGGATCTGGGCACCATGGCGGACCTCGAGTCCCTGACCGCCAAGCTGCGCGCCGACGGCATCTCGCTGGTGGTGGACCTGGTCCTCAACCACGTGGCCCGCGAGCACGAGTGGGCCCAGCGGGCGCGCGCCGGTGAGCAGAAGTACCGCGACTACTTCATGGTCTTCCCGGACCGCACCATGCCGGACCGCTACGAGGCGACGCTGCCGGAGATCTTCCCGGACTTCGCCCCCGGCAACTTCACCTGGGACGACGACCTTGCCGGCTGGGTGTGGACCACGTTCAACGACTACCAGTGGGACGTCAACTGGGCCAACCCCGACGTCTTCATCGAGTACCTGGACATCATCCTGGAGCTGGCCAACCGTGGCGTGGAGGTGCTGCGGCTCGATGCCATCGCCTTCATCTGGAAGGTGATGGGCACGAACTGCCAGAACCAGCCCGCCGTCCACGCGCTGACCCAGGCGCTCCGCGCGGCCGTGAGGATCGCGGCCCCCGCGGTGGCGTTCAAGGCGGAGGCCATCGTCGGCCCCAAGGACCTCATCACCTACTTCGGGGCGGGCGAGCACTACGGCAAGGTCTCTGACATCGCCTACCACAACTCCCTGATGGCTCAGCTGTGGTCGACCCTGGCCACGCACGACACCACCCTCCTGCGCCGCGCCTTGGGCGGCTTCCCGCCCAAGCCGGCCACGGCCACGTGGGGCACCTACATCCGCTGCCACGACGACATCGGCTGGGCGATCGACGACCTCGACGCCGCCACCTCCGGGCTCAACGGGTTCCAGCACCGCTCCTTCCTCAGCGACTTCTACTCCGGCATCCACCCGGACTCCTTCGCCCGCGGGCTGGTGTTCCAGGCCAATCCCGCCACCGGCGACCGGCGGATCTCCGGCTCCATGGCCTCCTTGGCGGGGCTCGAGGCCGCGCTGGAATCGGGCAACGCGTACAAGGAGGAGCAGGCGGTGGCCAGGATCAACCTGCTGCACGCCGTCATCTGCGGGTGGGGTGGCATTCCGCTGATCTACATGGGCGACGAGGTGGCCATGCTCAACGACCACGACTTCGCCCGCGACCCCGAACACGCCGACGACAACCGGTGGGTCCACCGCCCGGTGATGGACTGGGCGGCCGTGGCCGCGCTCGCCGACAACCCCACCTCGCCCGCGGCGAGGGTCAACGCCTGGCTCCGGCACGTCCTGTCCGTCCGGCGCCATGCAGCCCAGCTGCACGCCTCCAGGGAGGCCGTGTTCCTCGAGACCGGGGACCCGCGCGTCCTGGCCATCAAGCGGGACCACTCAACCGGCCCCATGGTTCAGGTGTACAGCTTCTCGCCCACGGAGATCACGGTGCCCATGGCGTGCGTGAGCGAGACCCTGGGAGAACGCGCCCGCGAGCTCCTCGACGGTGTGGAGTGGGACCTGACGCCCTGGACGATGACCCTGCGCCCCTACGCGGTGCACTGGTTCGCGGCCTGAGCCGGTGCCCCCAGCGGGGCTCGAACCCGCGACCCATGGATTAAAAGTCCACTGCTCTACCGACTGAGCTATAGGGGCGTCAGCAGTGTACCGGTCCGGGCGCGTGGCAGGCTGGGGGACATGCCCGCGTGGTCCTGGTTCGTCGTCGCCCTGCTGATCGGCGCGGCGCTGCTCGTCGTCGCCGTCCTCGTCGACCGGCGTGCCCGCCGTCGCGTCACCGGGGCCGGGGAGCCCGCACCGCGCCGCGGTCTCGACGAGGTGGACCGCCACGTGCCCCGCTACGTGACCCAGGATGAGATCGACGCCCTGCCCAGCCCCGCGTCGGGCCAGGGGGCGGGGCCACTCCCGCACGCCGGCGAGGGGTTCGGGTTCGGGCACGCCCACCCGGACTTCGCCACCGACCGCGAGGGGGCGCGCTACCAGGAGCCGCGGATTCTCATCGTCGACGGGGAGGTCTCGGCCATGCGCGAGCTCATGACGCCGCTCGCCGAGGCGACGCCCGAGCTCCCACTGGTGGTCGTGGCAGCCGGGATCCACCCCGAGGTGCTCACCACCTTGGCCGCCAACCGGCGTGCGCTGAGGTTGCCGGTGGTGGCCGCCGTGGCCGGCGCCCGCGATCGCGTCCGGCTCGCCGAACTGCTCGGCGTCGCCCAGGTGCCCGCGTCGGATCTGCGGGCCGGATATCTCCCCCCCGGCTCGTACGGCCTGGCCCTGGAGTGGACCAGCACCCTGAAGCGGGCATGGGTGGAGCCCCGGGATCTTCCCTGAACCTCAACCTCGGACCGTGAACCTCAAGTCAGAGTTGACCTCACCTTGATTCTGAGGCGTCCAAGACTCTCTCACCGGCGCCTCAGTATTCACTTTCGGCCAGTCGCTCGGACAAAAGCCCTAGTCACATCGCTTGATGACCGTTGGCCGCCGGCTAATCCCAAGGGTGTAACTCTTCCCCCGCGCGCGGCGTGTCGGCTTGCGCCCTCTCAGGCAGTTCTCACAACGCGTTGTTCCATCATGAGGGGCGCTCTTAGTCTCCGGGGCAGTGGCCGGACGTGTCGGGGGCTATGAAGCTCCGAGGAAGCGGCGCGTCCGTCCTCCACCAGCACTGACGTGTGAACGAGGAGAGACGTGAGAACAGCATTCAAGAGCCTGCGCGGCATCGGCGCCGCGGCGGGCATCGCGATCCTGGTCCAAGGGCTCGGCACCCTCGCCCTGGGACCCGCGGCGGACGCGGAGATCGCCAACGTGACCGCCACCACCAACGTGAACATCCGCTCGGCTCCCACGACGTCGAGCACCCGCCTGGCCGTCCTCCAGCGCGGCCAGAGCCTGCCCAGCTCGGGCTCGGCGAACGGATGGACCACCGTCACCTACCAGGGCAAGACTGCCTACGTCGCCAGCGCCTACCTCTCCGGGGGCACCGCCGCCTCCAGCCCCTCGTCCGAGACGTCCAACGGAAGCACCGCCGCATCCACGGGCACCGTCTACACGACGGCGAACCTCAACCTCCGCGTGGGGCCGTCGCTGTCCGACGCGGTCTCCATCGTCGTGCAGCGCGGCACCGCCCTCAAGCTGTCGGGCAAGGTCAGCGGGGCCTACGCCCAGGTGACCTACAACGGGAAGCTGCTGTGGGCCGCCTCCCAGTACCTCAGCCCCACCGCCGCGGCCGCCTACGGCGAACTGCCCAAGATCACCGGGAAGGGCCGCGCCACGGTGGCCCTCATGATCCGCACCACCCCCTACACGGGCTTCGTCAACCTGGGTGACGTGCCTGCCGGGACCATCCTGGACACCACCGGGGTGGTCACCAACGGCATGGCACAGGTGGTCTACAAGGGCGCCGTGCGCTGGGTGAACGCGAAGTACCTGGTCGCGGTCTCCGCCACCACCCCGGCCCCGACCGCCCCGGCCGTCCCCGCGACGACCACCCGGTACGCCACCACGGTGCTCAACATCTGGACGGCGAGCAGCGGCACGTCGTATGTGGGCGAGATCCCCAAGGGCGGCGTGGTGCAGGTCACCGGCCTGGTCACCAACGGCCGCGCCCAGGCCGTGGTCAACGGCGCTCTGCGGTGGGTGACCGCCCGCTACCTGTCAACCACGAAACCGGCCGACGGCACGGCCTCCGGCGGAAGCAGCACCACCCTCAACCGCGGGTACTCCAGCGGCCTCGACAAGACCAACGCCAACGTCCAGGCGATCGTCCGCGACATCTGGAACCGGTACCCGGCCATCACCACGATGTACGGCTGGCGCCAGGACGTCACCCCGGACCATCCCGCCGGCCGCGCCGTCGACGTGATGATCCCCAGCTACAAGTCCAACCAGGCGCTGGGCTGGGAGATCGCGCTGTACTACAAGGCCAACGCCGCCAAGTACAACATCAACTACATCATCTTCGCCCAGAAGATCTGGTCCGTGCAGCGCTCCAGCGAGGGCTGGAGGCTGATGGCGGACCGCGGCAGCGACAACGCCAACCACTACAACCACGTCCACATCAACACCTACGGGTAACATCTTCCCCTGAGCGGCGCCACCCATCCCCCCTGGGTGGCGCCGTTCACCGTGTCCGCGCGGTACCGGGCCGCCCGCGCGTTTGCGCCTCCGCGCCCAATCTCCGTAGAATCGCCCTAGCTGGTCCCCATCGTCTAGCGGCCCAGGACTCCGCCCTTTCACGGCGGCAGCACGGGTTCGAATCCCGTTGGGGATGCTGTTGCCCACTCTCTCGGGAGTGGGCGCAAACCGGTTACGACAAGGCGTTTCGCTCGATTTCCCTTCTGGGAAGTAGTCACGCTATAGTTACCGGGCTGGCAAGGCCAGCAGGTCAAGAAATTGGCCCCGTAGCGCAGTTGGTTAGCGCGCCGCCCTGTCACGGCGGAGGTCGCGGGTTCGAGTCCCGTCGGGGTCGCTAGGTCGGCTTAAACGCCCGGCCACCTGGCCAGGTAGCTCAGCTGGTAGCAGCGTTCGCCTGAAAAGTGAAAGGTCGCCGGTTCGATCCCGGCCCTGGCCACCACGTCCCCCGCCCCGGCGGGGGTTTCTTGGTTTATCGGGGGCAACCCGCCTGGAGGCCGGCTAGGCCGCGTAGAAGCGCAGGAAGCGCGAGAACTCCGCGAACACCCTCGAGCGCACGTCGTCGCGCGACAACACCAGATCGTGCACGGCGTCGGCGATGCGCACGATCACCACAAGATGGCCGAGCTTCGGCGCCCTGGCCGCGATCCGATCCACGTCGAGGACGATGTCGGCCAGCCGGAAGTCCTCGTCCCAGACGCGCCGGAAGTCGCTGCGGGCCGAGACGGCCACCAGGACTGGACAGTCGATGGAGAGGCCCAGCGCCACCTTGGCATGACCCTCGAGGATCGCGGCCATCCAGCCCACGCGGATGAGGAACGCGGGATCGCCCTTGAGGTTGTGGTTGTACTCCCACTCACCTCCCTCGGCCTTGGCGATGCACCGGCGGTAAAAGCCCGTGTCGAGCTGCGGGAGGGCGGTGGTGGCCACCACGGCGCGCGCCGCGCTGAGCACGGGCTGGGTGGCGGGACGCAGCACGGAGTTGCCCTGCAGCTCCAGCCAGGGCGCGTTGAGGATCAGCGCGGCGAACACTCCCGGGCGCTCGTGGGCCCACAGGGAGGCGACGAGGCCCCCCGTCGAGTGCCCCATGAGGACGATGTGGTCGTGGCCCTCCTCGACGAGGATGGCGAGCGCCTGGTCCAACTCCTGGAAGTAGTCCGTGAGGTGGACGATGTAGCCGGCGAGCTGCTTGTCGCGCAGGGAGCGGCCGTAGCGGCGCAGGTCGACGGCGTAGAAGTCGAAGCCCTGTGCCGCCATCTCGTCGGCGAGGTGCGTCTGGAAGAAGTAGTCGTTCCAGCCGTGGATGTAGAGGACGGCCCGGTTGCCTGTCGGCGGGTTCCGCCGGACGAGGGTGGCCACCAGGCTGCCCTCGGGCTCCAGGGCATAGACGGGCGCATCCGGGAGGGGGATGACCAGCTGCTCGTAGCCTGGAAGTTCGACGTCGGGCACCCAGGGGTGCCCGGCCTCAGGAAGTGCGGCGCTCGTACTCGTCGTCGTAGTCGTCGTCGTCGCCCGTCGTCTCTGCGTACGCCTCAGGGATGTCGTTGGTGGTCTCGTCAACGATCGCGCCGCCCCGGAGCTCGCGCTCCAGAGACGAAAAATCGGTGTCCACCGCGCGATACTTCAGATCGCGGGCCACCTTGGTCTGCTTCGCCTTTGCACGGCCGCGCCCCATATCGGGTCGACCCCCTTGCTTTGTCCTTCGCGGACTGGCCGCGGAATCTGTCAGATACTCGTGGGTACAGGCTACCCAATCCGGCGGGTTCCTCCAAAGAACGTGGTCCTGGGCGGTGGGGGTGTTCGCCAGCGTCGAACTCGGTGGCGCACCGATAAGCTGAGCCTCAGCCAAACCTGAGGAGTTCACTGCACATGGGCAAGATCATCTACACCCTCACCGACGAGGCCCCGCTGCTCGCCACGTATTCCCTCCTTCCCATCATCAACGCCTACGCCGGCCAGGCCGGGGTGGACGTCGAGACCCGTGACATCTCCCTGGCGGCGCGCATCCTCGCCCAGTTCACGGACACCCTCCCGGAGGACCAGCGGATCGACGATGCCCTGACCGAACTCGGCGAACTGGCGAAGCAGCCGGAGGCCAACATCATCAAGCTCCCCAACGTGTCCGCGTCGGTGCCCCAGCTCAAGGCCGCCATCACCGAGCTCCAGTCCCAGGGCTTCGCGCTCCCCGACTACCCGGAGGACCCCCAGAGCGACGAGGAGCGCGACGTCCGCGCCCGCTACGACCGCGTGAAGGGCTCCGCCGTCAACCCGGTGCTGCGCGAGGGCAACTCGGACCGGCGCGCGCCCGAGTCGGTGAAGAACTACGCGAAGAAGAACCCGCACCGCATGGGCGCCTGGACCCCCGAGTCCAAGACCGCCGTCGTCACCATGGACGCCGGTGACTTCCGCCACAACGAACAGTCCGTCGTGCTGCCCGCCGCGGACACCCTCACCATCCGGCACCGCGCCGCCGACGGCACCGAGACGGTACTCAAGGGCGGGCTGAAGGTCCTCGAGGGCGAGGTGGTGGACGCCACCGCCATGCGCGCCGCCGCGCTCGACGAGTTCCTCCGCGCCCAGGTGGCCGCCGCCAAGCAGTCCGGCGTCCTGTTTTCCGTCCACCTCAAGGCCACCATGATGAAGGTCTCAGACCCCATCATCTTCGGCCACGTCATCGAGGCGTTCTTCCCCGAGGTGTTCGACCGATACGGCACGGACCTCGCGGCCGCCGGCCTCTCCACCCACGACGGCCTGGGTGCCATCCTCGCCGGCCTCGACGCCCTGCCCAACGGCGAAGAGATCAGGGCCGCGTTCGAGCAGGGCCTCGCGGACGGCCCGAAGCTGGCCATGGTCAACTCCGACAAGGGGATCACCAACCTGCACGTGCCCTCGGACGTCATCGTCGACGCGTCGATGCCCGCGATGATCCGCCAGTCGGGCCACATGTGGGGCCCCGAGGGCGAGGAGGCCGACACGCTCGCGGTCCTGCCTGACTCGTCGTACGCCGGCGTCTACCAGGCCGTCATCGAGGACTGCCAGGCCAACGGCGCCTTCGACCCCCGCACCATGGGCACCGTCCCCAACGTCGGGCTGATGGCCCAGAAGGCCGAGGAGTACGGCTCGCACGACAAGACGTTCGAGATCCCCGCCGACGGCGTCGTCGAGGTGGTCGACGCGGCCGGCACCGTGCTCATGAGCCACGACGTGGCCGCCGGCGACATCTGGCGCGCCTGCCAGACCAAGGACGCCCCCATCCAGGACTGGGTCAAGCTCGCGGTCACCCGCGCCCGCCTCACCGGCTGGCCCGCGGTGTTCTGGCTGGACACCGAGCGCGCGCACGACCGCAACCTCATCGAGAAGGTCCGCACCTACCTGGCCCAGCACGACACGGAGGGGCTCCAGATCGAGATCATGAGCCCCGTCGAGGCCACGCGGTTCACCGTCGAGCGGCTGCGCCGCGGGGAGAACACCATCTCCGTGACCGGCAACGTGCTGCGCGACTACCTGACCGACCTGTTCCCCATCCTCGAGCTGGGCACCTCGGCCAAGATGCTGTCGGTGGTCCCGCTCATGGCCGGCGGCGGCCTGTTCGAGACGGGCGCCGGCGGCTCCGCGCCGAAGCACGTCCAGCAGCTCGTGGCTGAGGACTACCTGCGCTGGGACTCGCTCGGCGAGTTCCTGGCGCTGGCCGCCTCGTTCGAGCACCTCGCCCAGACCGAGGGCAACGCGCGGGCCGGGATCCTGGCCTCCACGCTCGATCGCGCCACCGGCACGTTCCTGGACAATGACAAGTCGCCCACCCGGAAGCTCGGCGGCATCGACAACCGCGGCTCGCACTTCTACCTGGCCATGTACTGGGCGCAGGAGCTGGCCGCGCAGACCGACGACGCCGAACTGGCCGCCGTCTTCGGGCCGGTGGCCGCGGCACTCGCCGACAGCGAGGCGACGATCGTCGCCGAGCTGCTGGCCGTGCAGGGCAGGCCGGCCGACATCGGAGGGTACTACCGCCCCGACGACGCCAAGGCGACGGCGGTGATGCGCCCCTCCCAGACGCTCAACGAGATCATCGACTCACTGAGCTGACCCAGCCCACAACGCCGATGAGGCGCCACCCCAGGTAACCGGGTGGCGCCTCATCGGCGTTCGGGAGGTGTTCGTCAGCTGAAGAGCTTCTTCAGCCAGCCCACGAAACCGCCCTGGACAGGGGTGGCCGTCTCCGCGGCGCGGGCCGCGGGCTGGGCCGGGGCGGCGGCCACCGGCTCCTCGGCCACAGGCTCCTCGACGACGGCCTCGGCCGCGTCGGCGTTCTTGATCGCCGAGACCTCGAAGACCAGGTTGACGTTCTCGGAGACCAGCACGCCGCCGGTCTCGAGGGCCGCGTTCCAGACCAGGCCGAAGTCCTTGCGGTTGACGGGCACCGAGCCGGAGAGGCCGACGCGCTCGTTGCCGAACGGATCCACGGCCGAGCCCTCGTAGTCGAAGTCGATGGCCACCGGGCGGGTGACGTCCTTGATGGTGAGGTCGCCCTCGACGCGCAGGGTGTCGCCCGACGGCGTGGTCACGTTCGACGAGGTGAAGCGGATGGTGGGGTACTGCTCCGCGTCGAAGAAGTCCGCCGAGCGGAGGTGCCCGTCGCGGTCAGCGCTTCCGGTGTCGACGGAGGCGGCGTTGATGGTCATGTCGATGGCGGCGCCGCTCAGCCCGGCGCCGGTGGAGGCGCTCCCCTGGAAGTCGGTGAAGGCGCCCCGGACCTTGGTGACCATGGCGTGCCGGGTGGTGAAGCCGATCTCCGTGTGGCTGGGATCGATGGTGTAGGTCCCGACGAGCTGGTCGAGGGTCGCGGTCATGGAGGCTCCTTGCGGTGACTGGTTGAATGTGAAACCAGCCTATCCGTCTTTAGTTGAAGTGTCAACCATCAGATTGGAGCGGCTCAGCCCCTCGTCGGCTGGGGCTCCCGCTCCGCGATCCACACGCGCAACCGGAGCGGCCAGCCCCGCTCGACCGCCAGCCGGACGCCGTCGTGCGCCATGAGATAGGCCAGCACGCCGAGTGCCGCCGCGCCGGTGGTGAGTGCCCCGATGAGCACCATGGATCGCGGGCCCCACAGCTCCCCCAGCCAGCCGATGAGCGGGGCGCCCAGCGGAGTGCCGCCGATGAAGATCGCCATGTAGACGGCCATCACGCGGCCGCGGAACTCGGGCGCCGTCCCCAGCTGGACCGCGGCGTTCGCCGTCGTCATCACGGTCAGGGCGAAGAACCCGGTGGGCACCAGCAGCAGCGCGTAGGTGGCGAAGGTGGGGGCGGCCGAGAGCAGGGCGGTGCTCACCGAGAACGCGCCGAGCGCGGCCAGGACCGTGCGCAGGCCCGGCTGCGTACGGCGCGTGGCGGCGAGCGCCGCGCCGAGGGTGCCGATGGCCATGATCGTGCCCAGCAGCCCGTACTCCTGGGCACCCTTCCCGAACACCTCCGTGGCCATGGTGGCGTTGTAGATCTGGAAGTTCATGCCGAACGTGCCCAGCGCGAACACGATCACCATGAGCACGATGAGGTCCGGCCGGCCCGCGAGGTAGCGCAGGCCGTCGCGCGTGGCGCCCCTGGCCTTGACGAGCCGGGAGGGGCGCAGCTCGCCGGGCCGCAGGGCCAGGACGGCGGCGAGCATCGCGGCGAAGCTCACGGCGTTGATGAACAGCGTGGGGCCCACCCCGAAGGCGGCGATCAGCAGCCCCGCGGCGCCGGGTCCGATCAGCCGGGCGCCGTTGAACGACGTGGAGTTCAGGCCCACCGCGTTGGGCAGCAGCTCCGGCGGCACGATCTCGGAGACGAAGGACTGACGGGCGGGGTTGTCGAAGGCGGTCACGACGCCCTGCAGGAACGCGAAGAGGTAGACGTGCCACAGCTCGACGACGCCCAGCGCCACCACGAGCCACAGCGCCAGCGCCGTGAGCCCCAGCAGTGCCTGGGTGACCGCGAGCATCCGCCGCTTCGGCAACCGGTCCACCAGCGCGCCCGCATAAGGGGCCAGGATCGGGATGGCGAGGAACTGGAGCGCGGTGACGATGCCCAGCGCGGCGCTGGAACCGTCGGTCAGCTCGGTGAGCACCAGCCAGTCCTGCCCCACCCGCTGCACCCACGTGCCGATGTTGCTGATCAGCGCGCCGGCGAAGAACAGCCGGTAGTTGCGCACCGCGAAGGAGGCGAACATGCGCCCCCGCTGATCACTCCGCATGGGACACCTCCATGAGAAGATCCGCCGCCCGCCGGAGAAGGTCGAGCTGCTCCGGGGCGAGGGTGGCGATGTGGGCGAGCATCCAGGTGTCGCGGTTGGCGATGGTCTCCTCGACCACCCGCACGCCCTCGGCGGTGAGCGAGACCAGAATCTGCCGCCCGTCCTGCGGGTGCGGCGACCGTGCCACCAGCCCCTTGTCCGCCAGGCAGTTGACCGTTCGCGTCATCGACGGCGTACTCACGGCGTCCCTGGCCGCGAGCTGCGTCGGCGTTCGGGGCCCCTCGAAGTGCAGGAACACGAGCACAGAGAACTGGTGCGGAGCCACGTCACTGGTGCTCTCGAAGCGCACCCGGCGCGAGATGCGCTGGCAGGCGACGCGGACGTCATTGGCGAGGCTCAGGAGGTCTGGGGGGTAGTCGGGCATGCAGTCCTTTCGTAGCAGTTGATTAGTCTAGTTCATTACCTTGGGTAATCAAATGCTGGACGCTTGCCCTTAGCCGAGGCGGGCCGTGATCTCGTTGAGCAGTTCCTGCGGGTCGAGCCACATCGAGGGGTAGTTGCCGTACCAGCGTTGGACGCCGTCGCCGTCGATGAGGACGAACCCGTGTCCGGGCAGCCCGGGGTGCATGCCCTTGTCGAGCACGTCGTAGGCCTTGGACACCGTCCCGTCGTCGAGGAGGTAGGGAGTGGTGACGCCGAACTGCTGCATGTCCGGCAGGATCTGCTGGGCGGTGTTCATGACGATCGGCAGCACCTGGACGCCGGCCTCGGCGAATCCGGGGTTCTTCTCGATCTCGGCCATCTGCATGGTGCAGGATGCGCAGCCCGCCCCCTCGTTGAAGTAGATGAGCACCGGTTGGGGGCGCAGGTCGCTGAGGTTCACTGTGGTGCCTGCGGTGGTGCTGAGCGTGAAGTCGGGGGCGCGGCGTTGGGTGTCGCCCTGCTCGGGCACGGCGGTCCACAGTCCGTAGCCGACGACTGCGAGCACGATGAGCGTGACCGCGCCGCCGATGATCCGGGTCCATGCCCGGCGGGTCTTGTCGCGGTGGGCCTCGGCCTGCCGGCGCTGCTGTAGTTGCTCGCGTCGGGACGGCGTCGTGGTGTCGCTGGGGGTCATCGGGGCTCCTGGGAGGGGACGGTCGGGTTGTCCGCCGGCGCTGGTGGTTGGGTGTCGCAGCAGTCGTGGGCCGCCGCCGTGGGCTGCTCGTGTCGACGGCGGTCTCTGAGGGTGGCGACGACGAACACCGCTGCGAGGGCGAGCAACGCCAGCCCGAGCACGGCCTCTGGGATGGGGGCGGTGATCGCGATCAGCCAGGCGAAGACCTCGCTGAGCCATGCCCCCACGCCGACCAGGGGTGCGTCGGCACCGGTCATCTCGGTCGCGCCTGCCTGCCCGATGACCAGGATGCCCATGGTCACGAACCCGATGGCGACCAGCAGGTTGACGGTGTTGGTGGTCAACGCCAGGCGGCCCAGCTTGATGTGGAGGGGCCGGGCGCGGAGGCTGCGCATCCGTTCGGGGCGGCTGTCCCACAGCAGGGCTATCACGAACAGCGGAATCACCATCCCGAACACGTACGCCAGGCCGAGGACGAGGCCACCGACGGGCGAGCCGGACAGCGCGGACAGGGTCATCACCCCCGCCAGGACGGGCGCGCAACAGCTGGAGGCGATGCCGGAGAACACGCCGAGGCTGAAGAAGGTGGCCGTGTCGCCGCGGGAGGTGTCGGGGGCGCGCAGGACCGACGGCATCGACCACATGGCCCCCGACAGCGCCACCATCCCCAGGCCGATCATCAGCAGGCCGCCGGCCCAATAGAGGACCGCGTGGTACTTGGCGATGGCGCCGGCGATCAGGCTGACCCCCATGGTGATCGGGACCAGGACAAGGGCGAGGCCGGCCGCGAACACGAAGGTCAGCGGGATCAGCCTCCAGCGACGGTTCTTCGCGGCAGCGGCCAGGTAGCTGGGGGCGAGGAACACGATGCAGCAGGGGGCGAAGAGCGCCACACCGCCCGCGAGGAACGCCGCCAGGATCCCCCCGGCGCTGAGCAGGTCGGCGCCCATCAGCGGGCACCGAGGTGGTCGACGAGCCGAGCGAGCTTCCCGCGCGGGATCCGCCCGTCATGGAAGTAGCGCCCCCCGACCACCGTGAGTGGAAACAGGCCCGGGCGGTGCTCGGCGATCAGGGCCTGACCCTCGGGCGACTCCGCCTGGACCGTAGTGAGGCGAAGGAGGCCCGCGCGGTCGAGAGCGTCGAGCCGGGTGTGGGCGTCGTGGCAGTAGTGGCAGGCGGATGTGGTCACCAGGGTGACGTCCACCGGCTCGGTCGGTGCGGACAGCGGCGGGGCCGCCTTGATCTCGTTCACGTTCCCAGATTCGTTCCTCGCCATCAGGGAACCCTTCAGCCCGTGTCAAGATTCGGCCAAGAACACGCTCACCGCCCTGTGGGCCTTAGGGGACCCACGCGGGCGCGCCGATAATGTCGGTATGTCCGAGTTGCGCAGATCGAGCGTGTTGGTGGTCGACGATGAGCGTCCACTGGCAGGGATCGTCGCCTCCTACCTCAATAAGGCAGGTTTCGACACCGCCTTGGCCTACACGGGCCCGCACGGGGTCAGCTCGGCGCGGGAGCTGGACCCCGATGTCGTCATCCTCGACCTGAGCCTCCCGGGAATGGACGGCATCGAGGTGTGCCGGCAGATCCGCCAGATCTCAGACTGCTACATCCTGATGTTGACCGCACGCGCGGACGAGGTCGACAAGTTGATCGGACTGTCGGTGGGCGCCGACGACTACCTGACCAAGCCGTTCAGCCCGCGCGAGCTCGTCGCCCGCGTCAACACCGTCCTCCGCCGACCGCGCCGGCACGGCAATCCGCCGTCGGCCCCGCGCGTGTTCGGCGGTCTGCGCGTGGACGTCGAGGGCCGCGACGTGTGGGTCGACGGCCGGCCGGTGGGAGTGACGCGCACCGAGTTCGACATCCTCGACGCCCTGTCGAGCCGGCCCAACGTGGCGCTGAGCAGGCGGCAGATCATCGAGGCGGTCTGGGGCCCAAGCTGGGTCGGCGACGACCACGTCGTGGACGTCCACGTTGCCAACCTCAGGAAGAAGCTCGACGACCCACCCGCAGAGCCCCGATTCATCCTCACGGTCCGCGGAGTGGGCTACCGGATGGGACCAGGGTGACACGGCGACTGCGCGACTCCATGGGCCGGATGCGCTGGGGCACCCGCACGTTCCTCACCCAGGCGCTGGTCGTCACCGTCGGCGTGATCACCGCCGCCCTCGTGGCCGTGGTGGTCGGCCCGCCGCTGTTCCACGAGCATCTCCAGCAACTCGGCCACACCGACGGGACCGCGGAGATGCAGCACGTCGAGGAAGCCTTCCTCGACGCCGGCGTCCGGTCGCTGGGGATCGGCCTGTCGGTGGCCCTCGCCCTGGCCATCGGCCTGACATGGCTGGAGACCAGGCGCGTGCGGCGACCGCTTGAGCAGTTGACTGCCGCGTCGGCCCTGCTCGAGGCGGGCGACTACAACGCGCGCGTGCAGAAGACCACCACCAGCCCGGAGTTCAACACAGTTGCCGACGCGTTCAACGACATGGCCAGCCGGCTCCATGACACCGAGGCCACCCGAAGGCGCCTCCTGTCAGACGTGGCGCACGAGCTCCGCACCCCCCTCTCGACGCTGACCGCCGAGCTGGAGGCGATCGTCGACGACGTGGTCCCCTGGGACCACGACAGCCAACAACTGCTCATGCAGCAGGCCGCCCGGCTCAAGCGGATCGCCTCCGACCTCGACGACGTGTCCCGTGCAGAGGAGGGCAGGTTCGCGCTCGACCTCCACATGCACCCGGTGCGGGACCTCGTCGAGGCAGCCGTCGCCTCGGTGGAGCCCCGATACGCCGAGAAGGGAGTCGGGTTGTCCGCGGACTCGGACAGCGGGCTCGTGTCGGCCGATGCGCAGAGGGTGGCTCAGATGTTGGGCAACCTGCTCGACAACGCGCTGCGGCACACCCCCGCCGGCGGGACGGTGCACATCAGCGCACACCAGTCACGGAACGACATGGTGATCAGGGTCACCGACACCGGCGACGGCCTCACCGCCGAGCAACTCACCAGGGTCTTCGAACGGTTCTACCGCGCCGACACGGCCCGGGCCCGGGATGCGGGCGGCTCCGGGATCGGGCTGACCATCGCACGCAGCCTCGCCCTCGCCCACGGCGGCACCCTCACCGCCACCAGCCCGGGGCCCCGCAACGGCTCAACCTTCACCCTCACCCTCCCCCTGGCCACCGAGCCGACGCCGCCGGGTGTCGTGACGGGTTCCTGATCCCTGGCGGGTTGCACCCGTGGCAGACGGGACCGTCAGATCGGGCCCGTGCAGGGGCCCACGTGTGCCCCATTACCCCGCGGCTCAGCCGGCCAGGCGCCCCGTCAGGAGCGGGAGGACGATATCGCTCGCCGCCTCGCGGGCGGCGGACACGGCACCGAGCGCCACTACGTCGCCCCCCAGCCGCGACGCCAGGATGACCGGCGGCGGGATCTCCACCTCGTCTGCGACATGGGCCGCCGCCAGCTCGATGACCTCCCCCAGCGCTTCCGCGACGGCGCCGCACACCACGACGACCTCGGGGTCGTAGAACCGCGACAGCACCGTGCAGATCCGCCCCAGCGTGCTGCCCAGCTCCTCGAGCAGCGGCCGCGACACCGGGTCGGAGAGCCGCGCTTGGGACAGCACCACCTCGGCGGTGAGGGCGTCGACGGGCAGCTGGGACCACGGATGCTCGGCCGGGATCAGCCCGCGCCCCACCTGGGACCGCAGCCACTGCTCGGCGAGATACCCCAGTCCCCAGGTGCCGCCGACCCCGGAGACGTACGTCAAGGCCTCAAGCTCGCCCACTCCCCCGTGCGCGCCCCGCACCAGCCGGCCCTCCAGGACCACGCCCGAGCCGAGGCGCAGCCCGGACAGCATGGCGACGAAGTGGTCCCGGCCGCGCGCCTCTCCGAACGCGCCCTCCGCCATCGCCGCCAGCGCGCCGTCGTTCTCCACGCGCACGGCGGGGAACACCTGGCTCAGCGCCTCCTGCAGGTCCGCGTTCATGTAGCGCCAGAACCCGGACGGGTTCGACGGCGACTCTCCCCGCCCGTCGACGGGCGCCGGCACGCCCACGCCTACCGCGATGACGTCCTCCCGGGCGCGCCCCGCCGCGCCGAGCACCGCGTCGATCAGGCGGAACGCCATGTCGCGGCGGTCCGCGGGGTCAGGGTCGGTGAGGTCGAAGAAGCTGGCCACCTCGAGGTGCTCGCGCGCCAGCACCCTCCCCGTCAGGTCGGCAAGGATGGCGGTGAAGCGTCGGCCTCCGGCATCCAGCCCGACGAGGAGGCCCGCATCTCCGCGCAGCTCGAAGCGCCTGGCAGGCCGACCGATCCGCTGGCCCGGCACGGCTGCGGGCCCGGACAGCTCGCTGACAAGGCCGACGTCGATCAAGGTGTCCACCGCCGCCAGCGCCGTCGAGCGGGTCAGGCCCAGGGCGTCGATCACGTGGTCCGCGCCGAACGCCTGCGCGTCCCACGCATACTCAAGGACCGCAGCGGTGCTGGCCCGATGGCGCGCCTGGCGATCAGTCGAACCCACTCCCCGACACCCCCTTGACGTGTGCGCTTCCGTGATGCATCCTAAACCCGTACGGATTTCTTCGATAATTAAATATATTACTCGAAGTAAACCGTTTCCGTCCAACGACGAAGGGACAACGACGTGCCTCACACTCCAACCATCGCGCCCCGGCGCACCTTCCTGAAAGGGCTGGCGGCAGTGGGAGCCGCCAGCGCCCTTCCCTGGGCGTCGGGCTGCTCGTCCGGCTCGCAGCAGACCATCCTGTTCCACCAGTCCAAGCCGGAGGCGGTGCCCTACTTCCGCCAGCTGGCGGCCGACTTCAGCGCCTCGCAGGACAAGTTCAGGATCCTGCACGACATCTCCACCAACCTCTCCGCGAGCTTCGTGCGCAGCAACCCACCGGATCTCGGCCTGCTCAATTACAACCTCGAGATGGCGCGATTCATGGAACGCGGCGCACTGTCGGACCTCTCGGACCTTCCCGAGGCGGCCACCATCCGCGAGGACATCGTCGAGCTGGCGAAGTCGTACCCCCAGTACCCGGGACGCACCAGCGTGCTGCCCTACTCCGCGATGGCCGCCTCGGTGATCTACAACAAGCGCCTCTTCGCCGACAACGGAGTCGAGGTCCCCACCACCTGGGACGAGCTGATCGACGTGTGCGAGCGGCTCAAGGCGGCCGGGGTCACCCCGTTCTACGCGACGTTCATGGACCCGTGGACCATCATGCAGGGCTGGTTCGACTACCCCGCCGGCGGCATGGTCGACATCGCGGAGTTCTACCGCAAGATGAACGAGATCGGCGCCGACGTCGGCCCCGACTCGGAGGTCTCCTTCCAGCGGACAATGCTGGAGCCGGTCAAGAAGATGGTCCAGCTCACCAGCTACATCAACGAGGACGCCGCCAGCCGCGGCTACGGCGACGGCAACACCGCGTTCGCCAACGGCGCCGCGGCGATGATCTTCCAGGGCCCGTGGGCCTTCGGCGAGTTCGAGAAGGTGGGCAACGACCTCGATCTCGGCACCTTCCCGCTGCCGGCCACCGACAGCGCCGACGACCTGAAGGTGCGCGTCAACATCGACCTCGCCCTGTGGGTTCCGGAGGTGTCCGACGGCCAGGAGGGGGCGCGGGCGTTCCTGCAGCACCTCATGAAGCCGGAGATCCAGGACCCGTACAACGCGGAGTTCCTGGGCTTCGGCACCACCAAGAACGCGGCCCCGGCCACCGACCCGCGCATCCTCGGGATGAAGGAGTACTACGACTCCGGCCGCTTCTACATGGGCGCTTCGCAGTTCATCCCGAACAACATCCCCGCCCCCAATTACTTCCAGTCGATCGCCCTGGGCGCCGAACCGGAGCCGCTGCTCGCGCAGCTGGACCGCGACTGGGCCCGACTCGCCTTCCGCGCCTGAGACAAAGGAGTCACACGCATGTCAACCCCGTCCCGGGCCAGCGCGCCCGCGAAGCAGCAGGCGCAGAGGCGCCCCGTCGAACCCATCTACTGGCTCTTCCTCGTGCCCGCCGTCGCCGTGTTCACGCTGATGATCGCCTACCCCGCCGTCGAGGGCATCACGATGAGCTTCACCAACTCGATGGGCTTCGGCGACTTCGAGTGGATCGGCTTCCGTAACTACGTGGCCCTCTTCCGCGACGAGAACATCCTCTCGTCCTACGGCTTCACCCTCCTGTTCGCCGCCGTCACCGTGATCCTGGTCAACGTCATCGCCTTCTTCCTGGCGCTGGGGCTCACCTCGAAGATCAAGTTCACCAACCCGCTGCGCACCGTCTTCGTCATCCCCATGGTGATCTCGGCCATCATCTACTCGTTTGTCTTCCGCTTCCTGTTCAACAACTCGCTGCCGCAGCTCGGCGCCGCGCTGGGGATCGAGAACCTGTCGACGAGCCTGCTCGCCAACCCGGACTGGGCATGGTTCGCCATCGTCCTGGTCACCACCTGGGGCTCGGTGCCCAGCGCCATGCTCATCTACATCGCGGGCCTCATGACGGTCCCCGGCGAGGTCTACGAGGCCAGCTCCATCGACGGCGCCACCCCGGCGAAGAACCTGTGGCACATCACGCTGCCGCTGGTGGCCGGCTACGTGGGCATCAACATGATCCTCGGCTTCAAGGGCTACCTGGCGGTCTACGACCAGATCGTCGGCCTCACCCAGGGCGGCCCGGGCACCGCCACCCGCAGCGTCGCGTTCACCATCTTCGCCGGCTTCAGTGGTGGGGACTACGCCTACCAGATGGCCAACGCCGCCGTCTTCTTCGTCATCACCATCGTCATCGCGCTGCTGCAGCTGCGCCTCACCCAGGGAAGGTCCGGCTCATGAGCACCCCACTCGCCACCGCCACCGTCGGAATGCCGGCCCCCGCGGCGACGTCGCGCCGCGGCCGCGTCGGCCAGGAGAAGGTCAACTGGACGGCCACCGTCCTGCTGATCCTTGCCTCGCTCACCGTCCTGGTGCCGCTCTACGTCACCATCTCGATGGCCTTCAAGACCACCCAGCAGTCCACCGACCTCAACGCCTTCAGTCTCCCCAACCCGTGGAGCGTCAGCGGATTCGTCGAGGCGTGGAGCCTGACCAACTTCCCGCGGGCCTTCCTGGTCTCCCTGATCGTGACCCTGGTGGCGGTGGCCGGCGCCATCCTCGTGTCGTCGATGGCTGCCTACGCCATCGTGCGCAACTGGGACCGCAAGCCCTTCCGCTACTCGTTCTACTACCTGCTGGCTGCCATGTTCATCCCGTTCCCCGTCGTCGCGCTGCCGCAGGTGCGCCTCACCGGCCTGCTCGGATTGGACAACTACGTGGGCGTCGCCATCCTGCACATCGTGTTCGGGCTGGCGTTCAACACCCTGCTGTTCAGCACCTTCCTCCGCTCCATCCCGCTTGAGCTCGAGGAGTCGATGCGGATGGACGGCGCCAGCACCTGGCAGACGTTCTGGAAGCTGATCTTCCCGCTCCTGTCCCCCATGGCCGCGACGGTGGGCATCTTCGCCTTCCTCAGCTCCTGGAACGACTTCATGATGCCCTCGCTGATCATCTCCCAGCCCGAATGGCAGACGATCCCCGTGGTCAACAACATCTTCCAGACCCAGTTCAGCAACAGCTACAACGTGAGCTTCGCGTCGTACCTGATGGCCATGGCGCCCGCCATCGTCGTGTACCTGTTCGCGCAGCGCTGGGTGATGTCCGGCCTGACGCAGGGCGCGATCAAGTAGTCACCCACCACCCCGGGGTGGGGCAGCAGCCGAGCGCATGCCCCACCCCAACCCACCCGCACCACCCCACCAAGGAGAAGCCATGACAGCGACAGCCCAGCAGACCGCCCTCGCCGCCCGTCCGGACGGCTGGTGGCGCTCTGCCGTGGTCTACCAGATCTACCCCAGGTCGTTCCAGGACTCAGACGGCGACGGGATCGGCGACATCCCCGGCATCACCAGCCGCCTCGACCACCTGGCCGAGCTGGGCGTCGACGTCATCTGGCTCTCGCCCGTCTACCGCTCCCCGCAGGTGGACAACGGCTACGACATCTCCGACTACCAGGACATCGATCCGCTCTTCGGCACGCTCGCGGACCTCGACGAGCTGCTCGCCCAGGCCCACTCCCGCGGGATCAAGCTGGTGATGGACCTGGTGGTCAACCACACCTCCGACCAGCACCCGTGGTTCGTCGAGTCGCGCGATCCGGCCTCCCCGAGGCGGGACTGGTACTTCTGGCGCCCCGCCCGCCCCGGGCGTGAGCCCGGCACGCCCGGCGCCGAGCCCGACGACAGCGCCGCCGCCTTCGCGCCGTCAGCCTGGACCTTCGATCCCGCCAGCGGCCAGTACTACATGAGCATGTTCAGCCCCGGGCAGCCCGACCTCAACTGGGAGAATCCCGAGGTCCGCCAGGCCGTCTACGCCATGATGCGCTGGTGGGTGGCCCGCGGCGTCGACGGCTTTCGCATGGACGTGATCAACCTCATCTCGAAGCCCGCGAGCCTCACCTCGGGCGGCCCCGTCGATCCGGGCGCGGGAGACTTCACGCAGATCGCCAACGGTCCCCGCCTCGACGAGTTCCTGGCCGAGATGAACCGCGAGGTGGGCCTGGACGAGCAGAACCTGCTCACCGTCGGGGAGATGCCGGGCGCAACCCTGGAGGTGGCCCGCCGCGTGACGGACCCGGGCCGCCACGAGCTCAACATGGTCTTCACGTTCGAGCACGTCAGCCTCGACCAGGGGTCCGGGAGCAAGTGGGACCTCGTGGACCTGCCCCTGCCGGCATTGAAGGGCAACCTCGCGCAGTGGCAGTACGGCCTTGAGGGGTCGGGCTGGAACTCGCTGTACCTCGACAACCACGACCAGCCGCGGGCCGTGTCGCGCTTCGGCGACGACTCCCCCGAGCACCGCGTCAACTCCGCCAAGACGCTCGCCACGGTGCTGCACCTGCACAAGGGCACCCCGTACGTGTACCAGGGCGAGGAACTCGGCATGACCAACTCCCCGTTCACGGAGATCGGCCACTACCTGGACGTCGAGTCGCTCAACCACCACACCCTGGCTACGGCCATGGGCACCGCCGAGGCCGACGTGCTGCGCTCCCTGGCGGCGAAGAGCCGCGACCACGCCCGCACCCCCGTCCAGTGGGACGCCGGCCCGCACGCCGGGTTCACCACCGGCGTGCCCTGGCTGCCGGCCAACCCCAACTACCGCGAGATCAACGCCGAGGCCGCCCGCCGCGACCCCGGGTCGGTGTTCGCGCACTTCCAGCGCCTGATCCGGCTGCGTCACGACGACGAGGTGGTCCGCGAGGGCCGCTTCGAGCTGCTGCTCCCCGAGCACCCGCAGATCTGGGCCTTCACCCGCACGCTGGGCGGCACCACGCTGCTGGTGCTGGCCAACTGCTCGTCGACGCCGGCGGAGCTGCCGCTGGACGCCCTGCCCAGCCTCGACGGCGCCGAGCCGGTGCTGGCCACACACGACGATCACTCCACCTCGGTGCTCGCGCCGTGGGAGTCCCGCATCCTCCGCCTCGCCCACTGACACTCCCAGCCGAAGGAACTTCCCCCATGCAGGAACCCATCGACCAGGCCACCCTGGTCTCCGACCAGAGCGCCTCATGGTGGCGGCAGGCCGCCGTCTACCAGATCTACCCCCGCAGCTTCGCCGACAGCAACGGCGACGGCATCGGGGACCTGCGCGGCATCACGTCGCGGCTGGGCTACCTCAACGGCCTCGGGATCGACGCGGTGTGGCTGAGCCCGTTCTACCCCTCGGACCTGGCCGACGGCGGCTACGACGTCATCGACTACCGCGGGGTGGACCCCAGGATCGGCACCCTCGACGACTTCGACGAGCTCGTCGCGGGGCTGCACGCGCACGGCATCCGGATCCTCATCGACATCGTGCCGAACCACACCTCGAACCTGCACGACTGGTTCAAGCAGGCCGTCGCCGCAGGCCCGGGCTCGGCGGAGCGGGAGCGCTACATCTTCCGCGACGGCGCCGGCCCGGACGGCTCCGAGCCGCCCACGGACTGGGTCTCCCTGTTCGGCGGCAGCGCCTGGGAGCGGGTGGCCGACGGGCAGTGGTACCTGCACACCTTCGCCGTCGAGCAGCCGGACCTCAACTGGGCGGATCCCGAGGTGCGGGAGGAGTTCCTGGACATCCTGCGGTTCTGGGCAGACCGCGGCGTGGACGGCTTCCGGGTGGACGCCGCCCACATGCTCGCCAAGGACCTGACCGAGCCGCTGCCCACCCAGGCGGAGCTCATGGCGCACCCCAGGGACGGCAGCCACCCTACGTGGGACCGCGACGAGCTGCAGGAGATCTACGCCGAGTGGCGCGCGGTGTTCAACTCCTACGACCCGCCGCGCACCGCCGTCGCCGAGGCCGCCGTGCACGCCTCGCGGGTTCCGCTCTACGCGAGCCCTGCGACGCTCGGGCAGTCGTTCTTCTTCGACCTGCAGCTCTCCGACTACGACGCGGGCGCCTTCCACCGCATCATCGACGAGTGCCTGAGTGTCGCGGCGGTGTCCGGCTCCTCGGTGACCTGGGTGCTCAACAACCACGACACCATCCGCTCGGCCAGCCGGTACGGCACGCCCTTCCCTGGCACCAACCCGGACGGGACGCCGCTGCGCAAGCACGGGGGCGACTGGCTGATGGCCGGCGGCGACCCCGTGCTCCTCGACGCCGCCACCGGCCTGCGGCGGGCGCGCGCCGCGGCGACCCTCCTCCTGGCGCTGCCCGGCTCGGCCTACCTGTACCAGGGTGAGGAACTCGGCCTGCAGGAGGTCGCGGAGATCCCTGACTCGCTGCGGGCCGACCCGTCCTTCTTCCGCAACCGGGAGAACGAGGTGGGCCGCGACGGCTGCCGCGTGCCGCTGCCCTGGACCCGCACGGGTCCGTCGTTCGGCTTCGGCGACGGGGGCTCGCACCTGCCGCAGCCGCTGTGGTTCGGGCACTACTCCGTCGAGGCGGAGTCCGGGGATCCGGGCTCGACGTTGTCGCTGTACCGGCGCGCCCTGGAGCTGCGGCGCGAGCTGCTGGCCGACGAGTCGCTCGAATGGATCCCGACGGACAGCGACGACGTGCTGCGCTTCCGTCGGCCCGGAGGATGGGAGGTGGTCTCCAACTTCGGCAAGACCCCCGTCGCCCTGCCCGAGGGCGAGGTCCTCCTCGCCTCCGGGCCGGTCACCGACGAGCTCCCGGGCGAGACGACGGTGTGGCTGCGGGCCTGACGCGGGGGCGGGGTCAGCCGACGGTGGCGAACACGTAGGCGACGAACGTCACCACGCTGATGACGGTGTACAGGCTCAGCACGTTGTTCGCGTAGCCCACCTCGTCGCGCCTGTGGGCGGGCAGGAAGATCGGCACGATGAAGGGCGGCGGGAGGATGAACAGCATGAAGACCGCCGCCCGCGCGTACTGGTCGAGGCCGAGCCACCGACCGACGACGAGTTCGGAGAGGACGAGGGCCAGGATCAGGCACACTACGAAGCGCACCGCGACCAGCGGGGCCGCCTCCCTGACCCCGGTGCGGCTGAGCCGGGTGCCGTATCCCACGACGATGAGGATCAGCGGCACGATCACCGCGGCGAGGTATCCCAGCGCGCCCAGCACGCCGCCTGAGAAGGGGTTGGCCGCCAGGTCGTCCGCGACCCCGAGCTCGTTGAGTAGCAGACCCGCCGCGATCGCGATGATCACCGGGGACCGCACGAAGGACCCCAGCGTCTCGGAGACGGACACGGCGCCGTCGCTCTGCCGCTTCAACAGGGTGACGAAGACGAACCAGATGAAGAACTCGTGGCCGAGGCCGACGACCGCCGCGGTGGGCACATCGTCGAGGCCGTACGCGGCGGCGAACAGCGCCAGCCCCACCATGCCGAACTCGAATCCGGTGAATAGGAACGTCGCAACCGGCGGCGCGCCCATCGCCCGCCGCGCGTACCGGCCGGCGACGAGCAGCGCCACGCACGCCAAGGGCACGAGGACGATGATCGCCAGGTACTCGGCGCGGAACTCCATGGACAGGAACGCCCGGAACAGCACCGCGGGCAGGACGACGCTGACGATGAGCCGCTTGAGCCCCTCAACGACGGAGTCGTCGAGCAGCCGCGTCTGCCGCAGCAGGATCCCGAGGCCGATGAGCAGGACGATCGGGATGACGCTCGCGAGCGTCTCGGCGATGGTGCCCATGGCTGCCTCACTGTGGGGAGTGGTCCTTCCCGCACCCTAGCGAGCCAGGCCCGGCGGCCTGGGCCGGCCCCCGGGTCCTACAGGAGGAAGGCCTCGCCCGGGCCCTCGGAGGCCTGGATCTCGCCGATCACCCAGCTGTGCACGCCGCGGGCGGCCAACGCCGCCAGGGCCGCGTCCACCTGATCCTGGGGCAGGATGGCCACCATTCCGACGCCCATGTTGAGGGTGGCGTCGACGTCGGCCTGCTTCAGCCCGCCCACGCTCTGGACCAGCTGGAAGATGGCCGGGGGCGTCCAGCTGGAGCGGCGGAGCACGGCGGCCATGTCGTTGGGGATGACCCGCGCCAGGTTGTTGGCCAGCCCACCGCCGGTGATGTGGCTCATGGCGTGCACCTCGACCTTGCCGATGAGGTCCAGCACGTCGAGCGCGTAGATCTTCGTGGGCTCCAGCAGCTCCTCGCCCAGGGTCCGGCCGAGGTCGTCGACGTGGCGCCCGAGGTCCCAGCCCGCCTGGTTGAGCAGGACGTGCCGCACCAGCGAGTAGCCGTTGGAGTGCAGGCCGGAGGAGGCCATGGCGATGACGGCGTCCCCGGTGCGCACCCGGTCGTGGCCGAGGATCTTCGACCGCTCCACGACGCCCGTCGTCGCGCCGGCGATGTCGTACTCGTGCGGCTCGAGGAGGCCGGGGTGCTCCGCGGTCTCGCCGCCGATCAGCGAGCAGCCCGAGGCGACGCACGCGTCCGCGATCCCGGACACGATGGCCGCGATGCGCTCCGGCACCACCTGACCGCAGGCGATGTAGTCGGTGACGAAGAGCGGCTCGGCGCCGCACACCACAAGGTCGTCGACGAGCATGCCGAGGAGGTCGAAGCCGATGGTGTCGTGCTTGTCCATGGCCTGCGCGATGGCCACCTTGGTGCCCACGCCGTCGGTGGAGGTGGCCAGCACCGGATGCTGATAGCCCTTGAGGGCGGACGCGTCGAAGAACCCGGCGAAACCGCCGAGCCCGCCCATGACCTCGGGCCGGCGGGTGCGGCCCACGTGGGCCTTCATCAGCTCGACGGCGCGGTCCCCGGCCTCGATGTCGACGCCGGCTGCGGCGTAGGCGCTCTTCTCGGACACTATCTCTCCTCGAGTCTCAGCAGCTCGGCCTGGGCCGGCGGGATGGCGACGGGGTACTGCCCGTCGAAGCAGGCACGGCACAGGTTGCCGGCGGGCACCTGGGTGGCCTCCGTCAACCCCTCGAGGGAGATGTAGCCGAGCGAATCGGCGCCGAGCGAGCGGCGGATCTCCTCGACGGTGAGCCCTGGCGCGATGAGCTCGGCCCGGGAGGCGAAGTCGATGCCGTAGAAGCACGGCCACTTCACCGGCGGCGACGAGATGCGCACGTGCACCTCGCGGGCGCCGGCCTCGCGGAGCATCCGCACCAGGGCGCGCTGGGTGTTTCCGCGCACGATCGAGTCGTCGACCACCACCAGCCGCTTGCCCTCGATCACCTCGCGCAGCGGGTTGAGCTTGAGCCGGATGCCGAGCTGCCGGATGGTCTGGCTAGGCTGGATGAAGGTCCGGCCCACGTAGGCGTTCTTCACCAGGCCCTGGCCGTAGGGGATGCCGGAGGCCTGCGCGTAGCCGATGGCCGACGGCGTGCCCGACTCGGGGACGGGGATGACGAGGTCCGCGTCGACGGGGAACTCCTCGGCGAGCTTCTGGCCGATCCGCACGCGCACCGCGTGCACCCCGTGGCCGGCGATGGTGGTGTCCGGGCGGGCCAGGTAGACGTACTCGAAGATGCAGCCCTTCGGCTGGGCCTCGGCGAAGCGCACGGTCCGCAGGCCCCGCTCGTCGATGGCGAGGAACTCGCCGGGCTCGACCTCGCGGACGAAGCTGGCGCCGACGATGTCCAGCGCCGCGGTCTCGGAGGCGACCACCCAGCCGTTGGCGAGCCGGCCGATGACGAGCGGCCGGATGCCCTGCGGGTCACGCGCGGCGAACAGGGTGCGCTCGGTCATGAAGGTGAGGCAGAAGGCGCCCTTGAGCCGCGGGAGCACCTTCATGGCGACGGACTCGATGGGCTCCTCGCCGAAGCTGGCCATGAGCGCGGTCACCAGCGACGTGTCGTTGGTGGAGTCCATGGTCTTCTTCTCGGGGACCTGCTCCGTGGGGTCGAGCTCCGCCAGCCACGCCTCGAGCTCGTGGGTGTTGGTGAGGTTTCCGTTGTGCGCCAGCGCTAAACCGCCCGCGTGGGTGGCGCGGAAGGTGGGCTGGGCGTTGTGCCAGACACTCGCCCCCGTCGTCGAGTAGCGGGTGTGGCCGATGGCGAGCCGTCCCGGAAGCGACTTCAGCGTCGCCTCGTTGAACACCTGGCTGACCAGGCCCATGTCCTTGTAGACCATGATCCGCTGCAGGTTGCTCACCGCGATCCCGGCGGACTCCTGGCCGCGGTGTTGCAGCGCGAACAGACCGAAGAAGGTCAGCTGGGCGACGTCCTCCTCGGGCGCCCACACACCGAAGACGCCGCATTCTTCCTTGGGACCGTCGTAGCCGAGCACGCGGAAGACTCTACCGGTTGGCGCGCCGCCGGGTCGCCGTCGCCCGTGCGGTGGGCCGATGCTCAGGAGAACCGGACGATGTTGTTGAACACCCACATGGGAGTGGGCGCGTAGGCGTAGCCGCCGCCGGGCTTCGGGGTCGCGGCGATGACGGTCGCCCAGATGTAGGAGCGGCAGGCGTTGAGTCCCGTGGTCTGAGGGTCGTCGCACACGGTCTTCCACTGGCGGCCCGCCGATGTCCACTGGTTCGAGTATCCCAGCGGGTTGCCGGCGTCCACCCAGGCCGCGCGCGGCATCGGCAGATAGGTCAGGTTGTTGAACACCCAGCCGTTGACCGTGACGTAGCGACCGTTCACGAGCTTCACCTGGGAGGCCCAGATCTCGGTGCGGCAGCGCTCGGTCTGCGAGTAGGGCTCGCAGGTGGTGCGCCACTGCCGCCCGTTGATGGAGTGGGGGCCAGGGACCTCGTACGGCGCCACGCGGGTCGGCGTGGGCGTGGGTGTCGGGGTTGGCGTGGGTGTCGGGGTTGGCGTGGGTGTCGGGGTTGGCGTGGGCGTGGGCGTGGGGGTGCCCTCGTCCGAGAAATCCCGCCAGAAGAACATGGTTGTCGAGGAGTAGCCCGGGAGGGCAACCGGGTAGACGACGACCGTGCCGAGCGCGGGATAGGTACCGGGAGCGAGAAGTTTCTTCCCGTCGTCTGTGAGGCTGTAGCCGGCGATCCCCTCGACACTGCCGGGGATGGTGAAGGTGTCATCCGCGCTGCCGTCGAGATCGGTGAACACCACCGGCGCAGGAGTCACGGAGCACTTGTCGACCGTGGTGGTGAACTCCCAGTTGGTCGTCCCCGTCAGTTGATAGCCGTCGTCGGCCACGGCCCTGATCGGCAGACGCCGCGGCGCGGCATAGGTGCCCGGGTAGCGGATGAGGCCGAAGGTCTCGTACCGCACCCCTCGCACGGAGGGGATGGTGACCGTGTCATTCGGTCCGCAGGCGTCCACGACGACCGGGACCGGCGCCGTCGTGCTGATGGGCGCATCGCCCACCACGACCTCGCCCTGGGCCGGCGACACCATGTCCGACGAGGTGACGGCCTTGCCCGCCGCGTCCGAGACCAGCAACCGCCATTGATACGCACCCGGGGGCAGCATCTTCCGTGACTCGTTGGTGGCATCCCACTCGACGTCGCGGAGCCCGCCATCGACCGACGCGGCCGTGTGGATGGTGCGGACCAACTCTCCCGCCAGCGTGCGGATCTCGATCCGCCCAGCCTCGACGGGCTTGGTCAGGTCGAACTCCGGCCGCCACGGGGCGCTCTCACTGACAGGCCCCGGAGCAGCTGAGACACCCAGTAGCGCCGGGGCAGAGGTGCCGCCGAAGGGCAGTTCCGTGATCCGCAGTTCCTCGTCCCGGTCCAGCCCGCCGACGGCCGTGACCAGCCGGTTCCCGTCCAGCGCTACGGGGCGGCCGGGAACCGTCAATGAGGGGGCGAGCTGCGTCTGGTCCACGCCCGAATTGAGGTCGAAGACCAGAGACTCGGGCCCACTGCGGGACACCGCGATCCCGTCACCCACGTGTGTGACCTCACCGATGTAGGAGCCGAGCGGCTCGAGGACGAGCCGGACACCGGTCGCGCGATTCCAGGCGCGGGTATCACCGACCGACCAGCGGCCCCACATCTTCTCAGTCGAGTAGCCGTCTCCCGCCGGCCCCACTGAGTCGAGCCCCTGTCCCGTCTCACGGTTGTAGATCGCCGACGAGGTCATCGACCAGGGCCCGAAGATGTCGGACGTGGTGGGCACGACCGACAGGACGCCGTCGGCGTCCGCGATGGTATGACCGTTGATCTCGCGATCGGACACCAGCGCGTACGGACCCGACACCTTCGTCGCATTCAGCGTCGTGTCGATGAGCGCACCGGCGGCACCTCCGTCGAACCAGCGCCGGTCGACGACAGACCTCGCCCCCTGAGCCACCACCTGCTTGCCCAACGGCACTTCGGCCGAATAGGTGGTGCCGCTCCCGTCCCTGCGCCAGGCGGAGGTCGCCTGAGTCGCGCGGTTGTCTGCTCCGTAGAGCGCCGTGGGCGTCAGGGACGCCGACAGCAGACGCCCGGCCACCGCCGGGACCCCTGCGCTCCTGGTGGCCACCCCGTCCGCCCCGATGCGCCAGACATCGGCACGGTCCGGCTCATAGACCAGACACGCGAGAGTCCCGTCCAACTGGCAGGAGTTGACCGGCGGCAGGTCGACAGCGACGAAGTCCGTGCCGACCAGCGTCAGGACCTGCCCCTTGACCACCCCATAGATCGTGTCGGAGGCGGGAAACACCTGGTCATTGCTGGTGAAGGGTGTATCCACATCTCGACACGTCGCTGTCGGTGCCTCCCATTCCGCGGTGCACCAGCGCTGGGTCGTGCCGAAGGTGCCCTCCAGCCATGAGATGCCCCGCTCGGACGGCCTGATCACTCGGATGCTCCCACCTACGGGATAGATGGAGCTGGCGCCGTCCGACAGACGCTGCACACTGAGGCCAGCCTGAGTCCTGTCATAGGCGCGGCCATAGGCCAACCGCCCGTAGGGACTGTCCAGCTGAAGCGAGCGGCCATCCCAGTAGCGGAACGTGGCGTTCGGGTAATCGTCCGTCCGGACCAGGTAACCCTCCTCGTTGAAGGCCCATGGCAACCCGGTGAAGGCTCGGTTGGCGACGTCGCCGGTCTGCATGTCGACGATCCGCACGGATGTGTCGACAGTACCGTCGACCGCCACGTACCGGCCGGTGGTGTCTGGAAGAGTGCCCTCCGGAACGGCGCGGTCGAGGCGCTCGACCAGTCCCCCCGATCCAAACAGGCTCCCTTCACGGAGCAGGTAGGCATCACCCTCCGCGGCGACAAGGTCACTCTGGGGAGCACCCAACGCCCCGGGCAGGACCACGGTGTCGGCCTCGGCCGCGGCCGGCAACCCGCTCAACCCCAGCAGAATGGCGACGCCGACCAGGAGCCCCACACCACGTCGAACCACAGCGTTCCCCTCGTCAGACTACGAGCGGAACGTATCAGATCAGTGACTCCGCCCTCGCTCCCGGGGGCCCTGTGTAGAGCGTCACCTGGGTCGCCTTGACCACCGCCAACGCTTGCTGCCCTGGCCCGAGCGCAAGCTCACGCACCGCGGCGGGGGTCAGATCCGCGGCGATCCGCTGCCCGGCGACCTCCAGAGTGACCCGCTGCACCGGCATCCGGTCCTCGACACCCGCCACCAGCGCCCGCAGTTCGTTGCGCGGGCTGCCGTGGGTTGCCTCGCGGAAGATGCTGACCGCCGATGGCGGGAACACCGCGCGGGCGGGACCGGGCGGCAGCGGCTCGGACGCGATGCCGGAGATGGCGGTGGCATCGTCCAGCCAGATCGCCCCGTCGGCCCGTGCCTCGCCGTGGAGCAGGTTGACGCCGACGAGGCCGGCGAGGAAGCCGGTGGTGGGCCGCTGGCAGAGGTCGTCGACGGTGCCCTCCGCGACGACGCGACCGTCGGCCAGCTCGACGAGCCGGTCGGCCAGCGCAACGACGTCGAGGAAGTCGTGGGTGACCAGCATCGTCGTGATCCCGCGCAGGCGTTCCCTGAGGAGGGTCCGGATCTCGGGGGCGACGGTGGCGTCGAGGGCCGCGAGCGGCTCGTCGAGAAGCATGAGCTCCGGGTCGATGGCCAGCGAGCGGGCGAGCGAGACCCGCTGCGCCTGACCCCCCGAGAGAGTCCTCGGTAGCCGGCGGCCGAGGTCCGCGCAGCCGACCGCGGCCAACTCCTCAGCGGCCCTGGCCCGCGCGGCCCCGCGGGTGACACCGCGGGCCCGGAGCCCGAAGGCCACGTTGTCCAGCACGTCTAGGTGTGGGAAGAGCAGCGAGCGTTGCTCCACGTAGCCGAACCGCCGACGGTGCGGCGGGATGTGCCCCGACGGGCCCGAGAGTTCCTGGCCGTGCACGACCACGCGGCCCGCGGTGGGCCGGAGATCACCGGAGACGAGTTGGACGAGGCTGGACTTGCCGGCCCCGTTGGGCCCGACGACGGCGAGCGTGGCGCCCTCGGGGACGGCGAGGTCGACAGTGAGGCCGCGGGCGGGGATGGCGGCGGCCACGCGGATCGCGTCAGGCATGGGCCCCCCTGCCCCGCATGGCCGCGAATACGATGACGGCTGCAACCCCGAGTAGCACGACGGCGAGCGCCAGCGACAGCTCCGTGTCGGCCTCCCGCAGCAGGTAGATCTCCAGCGGCAGCGTGCGGGTGACGCCCTGGAGCGACCCGGCGAAGGTAAGCGTGGCGCCGAACTCCCCCAGCGCGCGGGCGAACGCCAATGCGGTGCCGGAGAGGATCGCCGGGGCGGCCAGCGGGACGGTGACCCGCCGGAACACCGTGGTGGGGCGGGCGCCGAGCCGAGCGGCCGCCCGCTCGTAGTCGGTGCCGGCGGAGCGCAGCGCGCCCTCCAGGCTGACCACTAGGAACGGGAGCGCGACGAACGTCTGCGCGACGACCACCGCGGCGGTGGTGAAGCCGATCTCGATTCCGGCGACGGCCAGCGGTGCCCCGATCAGGCCTCGACGCCCGAGGGTGGTGAGCAGCGCGAGGCCGGCGACGACGGGGGGCAGCACCATCGGCACCGTCACCAGGGTGCGGGCGAACGTGACCCAGCGGCCGCGGGACCGGGCGAGCACCAGGGCCATCGGGACCCCGAGGATGACCACGATGAGGGTGGTCACGACGCAGGTGCCGAGGCTGAGGAGCAGGGCGTCGCGCGCCGGCTCGGACGAGAGCAACTCGCCCAGCCTGGTCCACGGCGCGCGGATCAGCAGGGCCGCCAACGGGACGACGAGGATCGCCGCCCCCATGGCGAAGGGCCCCCACGCCCACCTCGGCAGCACCGCGGCACCCGTCACTGGGGCGGACCGAACCCGGCGTCGATCAACGCCTCCTGCCACTCGCCCGTGAGCGATTCGACGAACGCCCGCGCGGCCTCCGGGTGGGGCGCGCCGGCCACCACCGCGACCCAATAGGTGTTGGGGTCCGCGTCGGCTCCAGGGATCTCGATGCTGATCACGTCGGCCGACGATGCCGCGTCAGTGGCGTAGACGAGGCCGGCGTCGGCCTCCCCCGAGGCGACCTTGCCGAGCACGTCGGAGACCTTCGTCTCCTCGGACACCGGGCGCAGCTCGATCCCCGCCGCCTCCGCCAGCCGGGCTGCGACGGCGCCGCACGGCACCTCCACGGCACAGGTGACCAGCTTCCCGGCGTTGAGCGACTCGTCGAACCCCGTGACACCGGCCGGGTTGTCCGCCGGCACGATCACCACGAGCGTGTTGGTGGCGAACATCACCGGCTCGCCGTCGATCACGCCCTCCTCGACGGCGCGGTCCATGTTCTTCTTGTCGGCCGAGGCGAAGACATCGGCGGGGGCACCACCGACGAGTTGGTCCACGAGACCCGAGGAGCCGTCGAAGCTGAACGTGACGCCCTCCGCCAACGGCGGGAGGACTTTGCTCAGCGAGGCGGCCGCGAAGACGACGGCACCGTCGACGCCAGCCGTGGCGTCGGGCGCGCCGCCGGGTGTCGCGGTGGTGGCGCCGGTGGGTTGGCTGCAGCCCGCCGCGAGGAGGACGACTGCAAGGACGGTGACTGCGAGGCGGTTCACGGCCTCCCCCCTTCGACGGTGACGTTGGTGGCCTTGATGACCGCGGTGGCCACGGACCCCACCTCAAGGCCCAGCTCGCGGACCGCCTCGGTGGAGATGAGCGAGACGATGCGGTAGCGCCCGCACTGCAGCTCCACCTGGCTCATCACGAGGTCGGAGGTGACCTTGGTCACGATGCCGGTGAGGTGGTTGCGCGCGGAGCGCGTGCCTGCGCCCGCGTCGAACTCGTCCAGCCCGCCGTCGGCCAGTTCCTGCGCGAGGGCTGCGAGCGCCGCGCCGTCGACCACCCGCCGGCCCTGCTCGTCGACGGTGGAGGCGATCCGGCCGGCCTCCACCCACCGTCGGAGGGTGTCGTCGCTCACGCCAAGCAGGCTCGCCGCCATTGATATCCGTATCTGCGTCATGGTTGACCCTAACACTCCGCACATGCGGCGGTGTTGCGGTCGGGGTGCCGGCCTATCGTTCGGCCCACGGGGCAGCGGCGACGCCCGCTGAGAGCTGGCCGGCGCCACCCATCCGCGCCCTCCCCAGTGCACGACACGCCGACCGGATGGCACCCCGGGGCCACAGGCAGCACCGGCCGACGGTTCGGGCGGCGTGTCGTGCACGGCACCCCGGGCCGACTCAAAGATCTAGGCTTGGGGGATGTCGTACCGAGCCGCCGTCATCACCTGTTCAGACCGGGCGTCGAGCGATGTCTACGAGGACCGTTCGGGCCCAGTCATCCGGCACGCGCTCAAGGAGCTGGGGTTCGACGTCACGCCCCCGGTGATCGTGCCCGACGAGGCTGAGGTGATCGCCACCGAGATCCGGCTGGCGGTGGCCGACGGGGCGCGCGTCGTGATCACCACGGGCGGGACCGGCGTTGGGCCGCGCGACGTCACGGTCGAGGCCACGCGGCCACTGCTCGACTACGAGGTGCCGGGCGTCGCGGAGGCGGTGCGCAGCCTGGGCTCGGCGAACACCCCCCTCGCCTGGCTCTCCCGAGGGCTGGCCGGCGTGATCATCCAGGACGAGAACCGCGCGTTCGTGTTCAACGCCCCCGGCTCCCGTGGGGGTGCACGCGACGCGCTCTCCGTGCTCGCCCCCCTGCTGACGCACATCGTCGATCAGCTCGACGGGGCGGACCACGACCTCAACCGCCCCTCCAGCCAGGGCTAGCCTCAGTCCTCGACTGGGCGGGTCCAGTCGCCTGAGCGGCCGCCGCTCTTGGCTGTGATCCGGGCGGAGACGATCTCGGCGGAGCGGTCCACGCCCTTGACCATGTCCACCACGGCCAGCGCCGCGACGGTCACTGCCGTCAGCGCCTCCATCTCGACCCCCGTGCGGTCGGCCGTGCGCACCGTAGCCTCGATGCGCACCCCGTCGTCGACAATCTCCAGGTCCACCACGGCCCCGTGCACGCCGATGACGTGGGCGAGGGGCAGCAGGTCCGGCACCTTCTTCGTCGCCGCGATGCCCGCGACCCGCGCCACCGCGAGCACGTCGCCCTTCGGCACTGTTCCCCCACGCAACGCCTCGACGACGTCGGCCGAGCAGCGCACCGACGCGACGGCGGTGGCGGACCGGACGGTGGGCTGCTTGGCGGTGACGTCGACCATGCGGGCATCGCCGCGGGCGTCTAGATGCGTGAACTCCATGCGCCAAGCCTGTCAGGTTCACCCGCCGGCACCAACACACCCTTTACATGTGACCATTTAGTCACCTATTGTGGAGTCATGGACGAGGATCTCGTGTTCAAGGCGCTGGCGGATCCGATCCGCCGACTCCTCATGGACGCGTTGTTCGAGCGGGACGGCCGTCCGCTCGGCGAGTTGACGGACCTCGTCCAGAGCCGGGTCGACATGACGCGGTTCGGCGTCGCCAAGCACCTCCGCATCCTGGAGGAGGCGGGCATCGTGACCACGCGCAGGCAAGGCCGGGAGAAGCTGCATCACCTCAACCCGGTCCCCATCCAGCAGATCCACGAGAGATGGATCGGCAAGTACACCGACAGGGCGGGGATCGCCTCTGCCCTGTTGCAGCTCAAACACGTCGTCGAGAACGACTCCACGGAAGGCTGACCATGAACAACACCGTCGTCTACAGCATCTACATCAAGGCCCCCGCCCAACGCGTCTGGGACGCCCTCACCACCTCCGACTACACCTCGCGCTGGGGCTACGGCGGCGACGTCGAGATCGACCTCCAGCCCGGCGGCGTGTACCGCAACCTGAGCACCGACGAGATGAAGCAGATGGGGATGGGCGACGTCGCCGTCGAGGGGAAGGTGGTCGAGATCGACGAGCCTCGGCGGTTGGTGCTGGACTGGGCCCCGGCCTGGCACCCTGGCGCCGAGGCCACCCGCCTCACCTGGGAACTCACCGAGTACCCGAGCGGCCTGACCCAGGTGGTCCTCACCCACGACGTCACGAACAACCCGCAACTGCTGGCCGAGGTGAGTGGTGGGGCTGACCCGCAGACCGGAGGCGGCGGCTGGCCCTGGGTGCTGTCGGACCTGAAGTCGCTGCTGGAGACCGGGCGGCCGATGGACGAGCTCGCGGGCTGACACCGGAGCGGGCGTGCCCGGGTGAGGGCCCCGGCGCGTCCGCTCAGCCGCGGGTGGGATGCACCGCGACGACGTCCCCAGGCGCCGCGCCCTCGACGTCCTCATGGACGACGGCGAGGCCATCGGCCAGGTGCAGCGACGCCACCAGGTGCGAGCCCGAGCCCAACCGGTGCGTCGGTCGGACGGCGCCGTCGACGATGCGCACCGGGGTGTACTGCCGCCGGCCGGGCGGGCTCCGCCACCCCTCGGCCACCGGCAGGTCGACGGCGGGCCAGGTGGTGGGCAGCCCCTGGAAGGCCGCGATCAGGGGACGGAGGAACGCGTAGGAGCTCACGAAGACGCTCACTGGGTTGCCGGGAAGGCCCAGGAACGCCACCTCACGCCCGTCCGGGGCGCGTAGGGCCCCGCAGGCCTGGGGCTTGCCGGGCTGCATGGCCACCTTGACGAACTCGATGTCGCCCTCGACCACCTGCCGGACCACCTCGAACGCCCCCACCGAGACCCCGCCGGAGGTGACCACCACGTCGGCGGCCGCCGTCGCCTCCGAGAGCACGCGGGAGAACTCCGCCCCGTCGTCGGGCACGCAGCGGCGCAGGACCACCGTGCCGCCGAACCGCTCCACGAGGCCCGCGAGCAGGATCGAGTTGGAGTCCGGTATCTGGCCGAAGCCGAGCGGCTGACCGGCCGGCATGAGCTCCGAGCCGGTGGACAGCACCGCCACACGTGGACGACGACGAAGAGGCACCTCCCCATAGCCGATCGACGCCGCCGCGGACGCCGCCTCCGGACCCCAGACGGTGCCGGCGGGCAGCACCACGTCGCCGGCGCGCACGTCCTCACCGGCCCGGCGCACGTGGCGCCCGGGTGTCGCGGCCTCGGTGACGAGCACGGCGGCCGGCAGCGGCGCCGCCCCCATCGGCTGGTCGGTGGCCTCCACCGGGACAACGGCGTCCGCCCCGGGCGGCATGGGGGCGCCGGTCATGATCCGAGCGGCCTCACCCGGCCCCACCGTCGGGGTGGAGGTGGCGCCCGCCGGGATGTCGCCGACCACCCGCAGCAGGGCGCCCGCCGTCGCGTCGGAGGCGCGCACCGCGAAGCCGTCCATGGCGGAGTTGCCGAAGGGAGGCACCGCGACGCGGGCCGACAGGTCCTCGGTCAGCACCCTGCCGCGACCCTCACCGACGGGCGTCGACGCCGACGGCAGCAGCGAGGCCAGCGCCAGCACCCTGGCCAGGTACTCCTCGACGCTCAGCATCCGCGCCCCTGGATCACGGGCACTGGGACCACTCGTGGGTGCCGTCGGCCAGGAACTGCTTCTTCCAGATCGGCAGCCGCTCCTTGACCCGCTCCACCAGGTCCGACGCGCAGCCGAACGCCTGGGCCCGGTGTGACGCGGCCACCGCCACGAACAGCGCCACTCCCCCGATGCCGAGCGTGCCCACGCGGTGCTGCGCGGCGATGGCGTGCACGCCGTCGCGGCCCTCGAACCCCGCGACGATCTCGCGCATCACCGCGTCCGCCGTCGGGTGGCCCACGTACTCGATGCCGGTCACCGCGACGCCGTGGTCGTGGTTGCGGACGATCCCGCCGAACGTCACGACGGCGCCCGCGCGGTCGTCGCTGACGAACGCGACGAGCGCGTCGCCGTCGACGTCCTCGGACGTCACCCCTGCGAACTGCTTCACACTGACCAGCCTAACTGCGCGTCGTCGTCGTGGATCCGGCCGTTCCACCCGCCCTGGGGCGGGGGGGCCGGCGCGGCAGAGCGACGGCGTCAGCTCGGCTTCGGCGCGCCCGGGCGGGCGTAGCGCATCCAGGTGATCGCGATGCACAGCACCGCCCACACCGCGCCGATGGCGTAGAACAGCGTGGGGCTCATGATGGTGAGGCCGACGCCGAACAGGAACGGGCCGAACGCCGCGATGGCCGCCGTCCAACCGATCACGCCGCCCGCCTGCCGCTTCTCGAAGATCATCGGCATCTGCTTGAAGGTGGACGCGTTGCCGATCCCGGAGAACAGGAAGATCGCCAGCATGCCCCACAGGAACTGGTTGAAGCCGCCCTGGAGAGCCGCCGCACTGGAGGTGTCGGGCGTGAGCGCCGGGATGGTGAACAGGATGGAGGCCAGGATGCCGATGCCGGAGATGAGGGTCCAGACGGCGCCGCCCATCCGGTCGGTGAGCGGGGAGAACAGCACGCGCGCGCCGGCCCCGACGAGCGGGCCGAGGAACACGAACTTCACCGGGTCCGGCAGCGTGTAGCCCTCGACGAGCATGGTCGCGGTGGCGCCGGCGCCCTCGACGATGTTGGCGTTCCCCGCGCCGTACAGGTTGAGCATGAGCAGGCCGAACTGTGCCGCCAGGCCCGAGAACGTGCCGAAGGTCATGATGTAGAGGATGGTCATCCACCAGGTGTCCTGGTTGGAGAAGATGTCGAACTGCTGCTTGATGTTGGCCTTGATCGGCACGGAGCGCAGCGCGATGTAGGCCCAGATGGCGCCCGCGACGATGAACGGGATGTAGATCAGCGCCGAGTTCTGGTACCAGACGGTCACCGGGTCCTTGCCCGCCACGGCCATCTGCTGCGAGCCCAGGAAGGCGAACATGCCGAAGGTGATCAGCCACGGGGTGAGCAGCTGGACCAGCGAGACGCCGAAGTTGCCGATGCCCGCCTGCAGCCCGAGCGCGGTGCCCTGGAGCCGCTTGGGGAAGAAGTACGACGTCGAGGGCATGAAGCCGGAGAACGCGCCGCCGCCGATGCCGGAGAGGAACGCCAGCCCCATGAGGCGCCAGTAGGGCACGTCCGGGTTGGTCACCTCGAAGCCCCACCCGAGCACGGGGAGGATCAGCAGGAGCGTGGTGAGCGCCACCATCTTGCGGGTGCCGATCTTGGGCGGCAGCACCATCCAGACGAGGCGCAGCAGGCCGCCGGAGAGGCCGGGCATGGCCGCCATCCAGTAGAGCTGCTCCTTGGTGAAGTCGAAGCCGAGCGCGTTGAGCTTGGGCACGATCGCGCTGGGCAGGAACCACGCCACGAACGCCAGCGTCAGCGTGAACGTGGTGATGGTGAGGGTGTTCCAGGCGAGCCGGCTGTCCCACTTGGCCGGGTCCTCCGGATCCCAGGACTGGAGCCAGTCGCCCTTGGTCTCGAACTTGGTGGTGCTCATACTGCGGCCTCCTCAAGGGGAAGTTCGATGGTGCCGGCGAGCTCGGGAGACTTGTCGTGCAGCATCTTGACGATGGTGACGTGCATCCACACCGCGCAGATGACGGTGAGGATGAACAGAACGAAGAAGGTGGAGGTCGGGAATCCGGACCACACCTTGGTGTAGGCGAACAGCGGCGGCAGGATGAAGCCGCCGAGGCCGCCGAGGGTGCCGACGAGGCCACCCACCGAGCCCACGTTCTCGGGGAAGTACTCGGGGATGTGCTTGAACACCGCGGCCTTGCCCAGGCCCATGGCGCAGCCGAGCAGGAACACCAGCACCGCGAACATCCACACGTTGAGGTGGTACGGGAGGTGCTGGGTCTGGGAGCCGTCGGCGTGGTCGATGACGATGAACCCGTTGGGCATCATGAGGATGCCGGTGGTGAGCAGCATGAGTGCGAAGGTCCAGTACATGACCTTCCGGGCGCCCCAGTGGTCGCTCATCCATCCGCCGACGGGGCGGAGCAGGGAGGCTGGGAAGATGAAGGTGGCGGTGAGCAGGCCGGCGGTGGTGAGGTCGACGTCGAAGTTGTCGACGTAGTACTTCGGCAACCACGCGGACAGCGCCACGTAGGCGCCGAACACGGCCACGTAGTAGAGGGAGAAGCGCCAGACGCGCATGTGCTTGAGCGGCACGAGCATGTCTCGGACGCTTCGGCTGGTCCCGGGCGCGCGGTCCACCCGCGGCACGATCAGCCACACCGCGACACCGACGATCACCAGCAGCACCGCGTAGATCACCGGCACCAGGCGCCAGCCGCCCTCGATGCCGAGCGCGAAGGTGGCGCCGGCGGTGCCTGCGATGAGCGGGGGGCCGATGAACTTGGTGACGGAGGCGCCCACGTTGCCCGCGCCGAACACGCCCAGGGCGAGGCCCTGCCGCTTGCGCGAGTACCAGGCGGCGTTCCAGGCGGTGCCGACGGAGAACAGGTTCCCCGCGAAGCCGACGAGGAACGCCAGCACCAGCAGCAGCCCGTAGCTGTCCGCCTTCGAGACGAGGTACGCGGGCACGGCGGTGGCGAACAGGAGGAACAGCGTGACCTTCCGGCCGCCGATCCGGTCCGCCAGGATGCCCGCCGGGAGCCGCCACATGGAGCCGTTGAGCACGGCCAGCGCCGAGATCCACGACAGCTCCACGTCGGTGAGGCCGAGCTCCTTCTGGATGGGGACGCCGAGGATCCCGAACATCAGCCACACGGCGAACATGAGGGTGAAGGCGATGGTGGACATGATCATGACGCGGCCGGCGCCGGGACCCGTCTCGTGGACGGGCTCAACCTCGATGAGGTGCTTGCTCACTTGGGGGGTGTCTCTCTAGGGAAGGTCGGGAGGGAGGCTCAGCGCTGCGCGCGCTTGTTGTCGGGGGTGCCGATGGGGTCCCAGCCGCGACCCTTCACCGTCGCCGACGGGCGTGCGGAGTCGTCGCGCGAGCGGTAGACGATGTAGGGGCGGAAGAGGTAGTGGAAGGGCGCGGAGAAGGCGTGCACCAGGCGCGTGAACGGGATGATGGCGAACAGCAGCATGCCGATCACCACGTGGGTCTGGAACTGCCAGGTGGCCGCGCCCATGGCCTCCACGTCCGGCTGGAACACGAACAGCGAGCGGAACCACACCGAGACCGTCTCGCGGTAGTTGTGCTCCTCGCCCGTCGGCGTGGTGTCGCCGGTGAGGGTGGCCACCATGCCCAGCCCGATCACCGTCGCGAGGACCAGGTACATGATCTTGTCGTTCCAGGTGGTGGCCTTGAACACCGCGGTGGTGGAGCGGCGCCGCCAGATCAGCATGACGAGCCCGACGATCAGCGCGATGCCCGCCAGGCCGCCGCCGTAGAGCGCGCCGGCGTGGTAGGTGTGCTGGTCGATGCCGATCCAGTCCGTGAACGCCTTGGGGATGATCAGGCCGACGAGGTGGCCCATCAGCACCGCGATGAGGGCGAAGTGGAAGATGGGCGAGCCGATCTTCAGCAGCTTGGACTCGTAGAGCTGCGACGAGCGGGTGGTCCAGCCGAACTGGTCGAACCGGTAGCGCCAGATCAGCCCCCCGATCAGGATCATCAGCACCACGTAGGGCAGGACTCCCCAGAGCAGAGTGTTCATCGCACGCTCCCTTGCAGTTGCGGGTAGGGCAGGAAGGTGGGCTCGAGGCCCACGGTCTCGGTGGGCGGCCCGCCGAGGAGGTCGCGGACCTCGGAGCGGCTGCGCGGCGAGGGCCCGCCGAGGGCCGAGCACACCGCCGCGACCACGCCGGCCTGCGGAAGCCGGTCCTCCTCGAGCCCGATGCGCAGCAGCTCGAGGCTGGCGCGGTAGGCGTTGAGCAGCCCGAGCCCGAGCTGGGGGTGACCGACGGCGGCGAACTCGAGCACCATGGGCAGGAAGTCCGGCAGCTCTCCGGCCAGGTCCACCACCAGCCCGGAGTCGCGGTAGGTCTGCTTGATGGCCGCCAGCACCTCGCCGCGACGCCTGGTGTCGCCGTCGGTCCAGTAGGTCAGGTGCAGGGCGTGCCGGCGGGACAGGTCGAACTCCTGCACATGCCAGGACTGGAGCTCCATGATCGGCATGCTGCGCAGGTGCGCCAGGGTGGGGGCGAACTTCTCGCCCGCGCCGACCTCCGCGACGGCCGCCTCGATCATCGGGAGCTGGGCGAGCAGCGCCTCGTCGGGGTAGCTGAGCAGCAGGCCGGCCGCCTGGAATACGACGGCCGACATCATGCCCCGCTCGCGTCGCGCTGACGCGCCTTGGCGTCGGCGAAGCTCTCGATGGCCACCGGCACCACGCGCCCCGAGGAGGTGCCGAACGGCCCCTCTCCCCCGGCGCCCGGTCCGCCCTCGAAGTCCAGCGAGCAGCCCATCTCCTCCAGGTTGTGCGCCTGCTCGCGGTGGGCCTTGGGGATGACGTAGCGCTCGTCGTACTTGGCGATGGCGAGGAGGCGGTACATCTGCTCCATGGCCGATGGCTCCATGCCGACGGCGTGCGCCAGCTCGGGCTGCCGTTCGCGGCCCAGCGTCACGTCGCGCATGTAGGAACGCATCGCGGCCAGCTTCTGCAGCACGAGGGTGACCACGTCGGTGTCGCCCGCGGTGAACAGCTCGGCCAGGTACTCCACCGGGATGCGCAGCGTGTCGATGGCGCCGAACAGGTTGCCGCCGGCCTCCGAGTCGTGGCCCTGCGCCTTGAGCAGGTCCACCACCGGGGACAGCGGGGGGACGTACCAGACCATCGGCATGGTGCGGTACTCCGGGTGCAGCGGCAGGGCCACCTTGAAGTACTTGATCAGCGCGTACACCGGCGACTTCTGCGCCGCGGCCAGCCAGTCCGTCGGGATGCCGTTGGCCTTCGCGTCGGCGATCACCTGCGGGTCGTTGGGGTCCAGCATGAGGTCCAGCTGGGCCTCGTACAGGTCCTTCTCGTCGGCGAGCGCCGCCTCCGTGACGCGGTCCGCGTCGTAGAGGATGATGCCGATGTAGCGCAGCCGGCCCACGCAGGTCTCGGAGCACACCGTCGGCAGGCCCACCTCGAGGCGGGGGTAGCACATGGTGCACTTCTCGGCCTTGCCGGAGCGGTGGTTGAAGTAGATCTTCTTGTACGGGCAGCCGGTGATGCACTGCCGCCAGCCGCGACACTTGTCCTGGTCCACCAGGACGATGCCGTCCTCCGAGCGCTTGTAGATCGCGCCGGAGGGGCACGACGCCATGCACGACGGGTTGAGGCAGTGCTCGCAGATCCGGGGCACGAAGAACATGAACGTCTTCTCGTACTCGAACTTGATCTGCAGGTTGGCGTCCTCGCGCAGCTTCTTGACGATCGGGTCGTCGTGGCCGGTCTCGTGGATGCCGCCCAGCGCGTCGTCCCAGTTGGCGGAGGCCTTGATGGCCATGTCGTCGCCCGTGATGAGCGACTTGGGGCGCGCGACGGGGAAGTCGTCGCCCAGCGGCGCCTGGACCAGGTTCTCGTAGTCGTAGGTCCAGGGCTCGTAGTAGTCGCTCATCTCCGGCTGCACCGGGGACGCGAAGATGCTGAGCAGCTTCTTGAAGCGGCCGCCCGAGCGCAGCTTCAGCCGCCCGGACTTGGTGCGGACCCAGCCGCCCTGCCACTTCTCCTGGTCCTCGTACGTGCGGGGGTAGCCCTGCCCGGGGCGGGTCTCCACGTTGTTGAACCAGACGTACTCGGTGCCGGCCCGGTTGGTCCACGCCTGCTTGCAGGTGACCGAGCAGGTGTGGCAGCCGATGCACTTGTCGAGGTTCATCACCATGGCCACCTGGGCCATCACGCGTCGCTGCTTGGCCATCAGTACTGGACCTCCTGGGAGCGGCGGCGCACCGTCGAGACGATGTCTCGTTGAACGCCGGTGGGGCCGATGTAGTTGAAGGCGTACGCCTGGTGCGCGTAGCCGCCGATGAGGTGGGTGGGCTTGAGCAGGATGCGGGTCACCGAGTTGTGGATGCCTCCGCGGCGGCCGGTGGCCTCCGACTTCGGCACGTCGATGGTGCGCTCCTGCGCGTGCTGCACGTAGCAGATGCCGTCGGGCAGCTTCGGGGTGACGACGGCGCGGGCCACGAACACGCCGTTGGCGTTGGTCAGTTCGATCCAGTCGTTGTCCTTGACGCCGATGCTGGTGGCGTCCGCCACGCTCAGCCAGGCCTGGGGCCCGCCTCGACCGAGGCTGAGCATGAACAGGTTGTCCTGGTACTCGGAGTGGATGGACCACTTGTTGTGCACCGTCAGGTAGCGCAGCGTGATGGCCTTCTCGCCGTTGGGCCCGAGCTCGGGCTCCCCGTAGTCGCGGCCCATGTCCAGCGGCGGCCGGAAGATGGGAAGCTGCTCGCCGGCGTCGGCCATCCAGTCGTGGTCGAGGAAGAAGTGCATCCGGCCGGACAGGGTGTGCCACGGCTTGAGCCGCTCGGTGTTGATGGTGAACGCGGCGTACCGCCGCCCGCCCGTCTCGGACCCCGACCACTCCGGCGAGGTGATCACGGGTTGAGGGGCCTGCTGGGTCTGGACGAAGGTGATCTGCTTCTCCTCGGAGCCCTCAGACAGGTCGGCCAGCTTGCGGCCCGTCTTGCGCTCCAGGTCCCGGAAGCCCTGCGTGGCCAGCTCGCCGTTGGTGGTGCCGGAGAACATCAGGATGGCCTCGGCGAGGCGCTGGTCGGTGTTGATCGCCGGGCGTCCCGCGGCCGCACCGGACGGGTACACGCCGTGGAGCTTGCCGAGCTTGGCCACCTGGTGGCCCACGTCGTAGGTGATGTTCTTCACCGTGAAGCCCAGCTTGTCCGCCAGCGGGCCGACGGTGAGCAGCTTGTCCGCGATGGCGGTGTAGTCGCGCTCGACCACCGCCAGCACCGGCATGTTCTTCCCCGGAACCCCGGGGACGTCGGTGCCGCGCCAGTCCGGCACGTGGCCGCCCGGCTGGGCGATCTGGCCGGGGGTGTCGTGCTGCAGCGCGACGGCCACCAGGTCCTTGCGCGTGTCGAGGCGGCCCTTGGCCAGCTCGGAGAGCTTGATCGCCAGCTCGGCGAACACGTCGAAGTCGCTCTTGGTCTCCCACGGCGGGTCGATGGCCGGGGTGAACGCGTGCACGTAGGGGTGCATGTCGGTGGAGCTCAGGTCGTGCTTCTCGTACCAGGTGGCCGCAGGCAGCACGATGTCGCTCAGCAGCGTGGAGCTGGTCATCCGGAAGTCGGCCGTGATGAGCAGGTCCAGCTTCCCCTCGGGGGCCTCGTCGTGCCACGTCACCACGTCCGGCCGCAGGTGCGACCCGTGCCCGTTCTCCATCACGTTGTTGTGCGTGCCGAGGAGGTGCTTGAGGAAGTACTCGTTGCCCTTGGCCGACGAGCCGAACAGGTTCGAGCGCCACAGGATCATGGTGCGCGGCCAGTTCTCCGGCGCGTCGATGTCCTCGACGGCGCTCTTCAGCTCGCCAGACTTCAGCTTGGCCGCGACGTACGCCTGGGGCGTCTCGAACTCGCCGCGCGCGACGGCGGCCGTGGCCTCGTCGGCCAGCTCCAGCGGGTTGCGGTCGAACTGCGGGTAGAACGGCATCCAGCCCAGGCGGTGCGACAGTGCGATCGCGTCCGCCGAGTGCGTGCCGTCCAGACCGCCGGTGGACAGCGGGGACTTGATCCGGTCCGCCGAGAACCCGTCGGTGCGCCACTGGTCGGTGTGCATGTACCAGTAGGCGGTGCCGATCATGGTGCGCGGGGGCCTGGACCAGTCCATGGCGTTGGCCATGTTGAACCAACCGGTCATGGGGCGGCACTTCTCCTGGCCCACGTAGTGCGCCCAGCCGCCGCCGTTCTTGCCGATACAGCCGGTCATCATGAGCAGCGCGATGATGGCCCGGTAGGTCACGTCGGCGTGGAACCAGTGGCAGATGCCGGCGCCGATGATGATCATCGTGCGGCCCTTCGACTCCTCCGAGTTCGCCGCGAACTCGCGCGCGATCCGCAGGCACGCCTCGGCGGGCACCGAAGTGATCTCCGCCTGCCAGGCGGGGGTGTAGGGGACGGTGGCGTCGTCGTAGCCGGCGGGCCACTGGCCCGGGAGGCCGTCGCGGCCGACGCCGTACTGGGCGAGCATGAGGTCGAACACGGTGGTGACGAGCTTGCCCTCGACGACCCGGGCGGGCACGCCACGGTGGATGATGCTGCCCTCACCCTTCGGGTCCTCGAAGCAGGGCAGGGAGATCTGCACCTTGTCCGCGTCCGCCTGATCGATGAGGGTGAGCGCTGGCTTGATGTCGCCCAGGTCGAGGTTCCAGAGGCCGGCCCCGTCCTCGGAGTACCGGTAGCCCATGGAGCCGTTGGGCACCGCCGGCCCGGAGGTGGCCTCGTCCCACACCACGGTCTTGAAGGCGGCGTCAGAGACCTCGGCGGTGGCCGGCAGGTCCGCGGCGGTGAGGAACTTGCCCGGCACCAGGCCGTGGCCGTCGGGGTGCTCCACGAGGGTGATGAGCATGCCCAGGTCCGTGTACTGCTTGACGTAGCCGTCGAAGTACTCGACCTTTCGGTCGACGAAGTTCTCCTTGAGGATCACGTGGCCCATGGCCATCGCCAGGGCGGCGTCGGTGCCGGCCTGCGCCGGCAGCCACTCGTCGGCGAACTTCACGTTGTCCGCGTAGTCCGGCGCCACGGTGACCACCTTGGTGCCGCGGTAGCGGACCTCGGCCATCCAGTGGGCGTCCGGGGTGCGAGTGACGGGGACGTTGGAGCCCCACATCATCAGGTACGTCGAGTCCCACCAGTCGCCGGACTCGGGCACGTCGGTCTGGTCGCCGAACACCTGCGGGGAGGCGACGGGGAGGTCTGCGTACCAGTCGTAGAAGCTGGTCATCGCGCCGCCGATGAGGTGCGTGAAGCGGGTGCCGATGGCGTGGGAGACCATGCTCATGGCGGGGATGGGCGAGAACGACACGCACCGGTCCGGGCCGTAGAACTTGATGGTGTTGACGTAGGACGCGGCCGCGATCTCGATGGCCTCCTCCCACGAGATGCGCACCAGGCCGCCCTTGCCGCGCGCCTGCTGGTACCTGCGGCGCTTGGCCGGATCCGTGGAGATCTCCCGGAAGGCGGCGACGGGATCCCCCAGCCGCTTCTTCGCCTCGCGGTACATCTCGATGAGCACGCCGCGGCCGTACGGGTAGCGCACCCGCGTGGGCGAGTAGGTGTACCAGGAAAACGCGGCCCCACGGGGGCATCCGCGGGGCTCGTACTCCGGCCGGTCCGGTCCGGTGGTGGGATAGTCCGTCTGCTGGGACTCCCAGGTGATGATCCCGTCCTTGACGTAGACCTTCCACGAGCAGGAGCCGGTGCAGTTGACGCCGTGCGTGGAGCGGACCACCTTGTCGTGGCTCCAACGGTCGCGGTAGAACACGTCGCCGGCGCGCCCGCCCTCGCGGAAGACGGCCCGGCCGTCGTCGGTCTGGTCCCACTTGGTGAAGAACCGGCCGAGCTTGAGGAGTGCATCGGAGGCGGGGCCGTCAAGGCGCGCGGAATCGGTGCTCATGGGCGTCAGCTTTCCATGCCCGAACCCGGTTCGTCCAAGTTTCTCGGAAAAAAGTCTTACGTGTCGTCGTAGAACTATCCGTCGAGCCCCGCGAGGCGGGCCTGGCCGGGGGTGTCGACGTCCGCGGTGACCCTCTCGTCGGCCTCGGCGAGGGACAGCGTCAGGCCCCGCATGACCCTTCTGACGGACACGTCGCGCACGGCCGGCGCATCCGCGATCGCCCGGCGGAGCGCCGCCGCCCGGTACCGCGCGGCCAGGTACTGCGGCCACCCCTCCATGTCCACCAGCGCGACGCCGTCCTCCCCCGGCTGCGCCCGCGCCAGCGCGTCGACGACGGCCTGGGGATCGGCGAGATCCCCGGCCAGGAGCAGGACCTCGGAGGCGTCGGCCGGCAGGGCCGCGACGGCGGCGGCGAGTCCGGCGACGGGGCCGCCGAAGGGTGGGTCCTCCAGCACGAACGTGAGGCGCGGGTCGTCGAAGCCCTCCCGCCACGGCGAGGCCACCACCACGGTCGGCGCCCAGGTGAGGGCGGCGTCGCAGCTCCGCCTCAGCAGCGACCGGGCGCCGAGCCGGAGCTCGAGCTTGTCGGTGCCCATCCGCGAGGACCGGCCGCCGCCCAGGACGACGGCGCAGCGCGTCGGCCGGCCCATCGTCATCCGCCGATGGCGCTCATGGTGCGGTCCGGCTGGACGAAGCCGATGTCGTCGATGCCGTGGGCGCGCCGCTTTGCGGTGTGGGCGCCGGCCCAGGCCTCGACGAGGTCCTCATCCGCGCCACCTCCGCGGAGGATGGAGCGCAGATCCGTCTCGGTGCGGGAGAACAGGCAGTTGCGGACCTGGCCGTCGGAGGTGAGCCGGGTCCGGTCACAGGCAGCACAGAAGGGGTTGGTCACCGACGCGATCACCCCGATGGTGCCGCCCTCCTGGTGCGTGTCGGGCTCGACCCGCCAGAGCTCGGCGGGTGCCGCGCCGCGAGGTTCGTCCAGCGGGGTGAGCGTGAATCGGGTCTCGAGAGCCTCGAGGATCTCCCTGGAGGTCACCATCTGCGAGCGGTCCCACTCGTGCTTGGGGCCCAGTGGCATCTGCTCGATGAAGCGCAGCTGGTAGCCGCGGGCCAGGCAGAACTCGGCCAGCGGCACGATGTCGGCCTCGTTCTCGCCCCGCATGATCACCGAGTTCACCTTGAGCGGCCTGAGACCGGCGGCGTCAGCGGCGGCGATGCTGGTGAGCACGTCGTGCAGGCGGTCCCGGCGCGACAGCCGGGCGTAGCGCACCGGGTCGAGCGAGTCCAGGGAGATGTTGACCCGGTCCAGGCCCGCGTCGACGAGCCCGGCGATGCGCTTGTCGAGTCCCAGTCCGTTCGTGGTGAGGGCCAGCTCCGGCCGGCCGCCGGGGCCGGCCATGGCGGCCGCCGCTGCCACGATGCGTTCGAGCCCGGGCCGCAGCAGTGGCTCGCCGCCGGTGAAGCGGACACGCTCCACGCCGAGGCGCTCGACGGCCACCCTGATGAGCCGGACCACCTCGTCGTCGGTGAGCGTCTCCTCGACCGGCAGCCAGGCCAGCCCCTCGGCGGGCATGCAGTAGGTGCAGCGCAGGTTGCAGCGGTCGGTCAGGGACACGCGGACGTCCCGCGCGACCCGCCCGTGGCTGTCCAGCAACCGTCGCTCCTGCATGGGCGCATGGTACCCCCACCGGGAAGGGGCTCCCCGCGCATGCGAAACTGGATCGGTGACCAGCGAACATCACGGACTAGGGCCGACCCGTACCCGGGTCCTCGGCCTGCTGCAGTCCGCCTCCGCCCCGGTCTCCGTCGCGGACGTCGCGGACCAGCTCGGGCTGCACCGCAACTCCGCCCGCTTCCACCTCGAGGGTCTGCGGGACGCGGGCTACGCCGTCAGCGCCGCCGCGCCCGTGGGGCAGGCGGGCCGCCCGCCTTTGTTGTTCGCCGCCACCAGTGACTCCCCCAACGTGAGCAACTCCCACCTGATGGAGCTCACCGAGGTGCTGATCCAGAACTTCGTGACCCCGCTGCCCGACGGCACGCGGCTGGCCGAGGCGGCCGGGCGCAGCTGGGGGGTGTCGATGGTCGACGAGGAGGGCGAGCCCCGGGACCCCGTCGACGGTCTGGTGGACCATCTGGCCGAGCGCGGGTTCGGGACGGTGGCCGTCGGCACCGACCTGACGTTCACGCGCTGCCCGTTCCGCGCAGAGGTGGGCCTGCAGGAACTGCCGGTAGTCTGCGCCATCCACCAGGGCTTCGTCGACGGCTACCTCGAGGCCACCGGCAGCCCGCTCAAGGCCGGGCGCATCGCCGTCGGTCCCCGGCTCTGCCACCTCGCGCTGCACTCCCCTGCCGGCGCCGACGGCCCCGGACGCGGCACCGCGCCGGCGGGCTGAGCGTCCCTCTCGGGTCGCCCGCCTGCCGGCGCGGCCTCGTCATGCCGGTGGGCGTCAGCCCTTCACGCCGCCCGCGGTCAGGCCCGCCACGATGTACTTCTGCAGGTACATGAACAGCAGGATGATCGGGATGGCGGCCAGCACCGCGCCCGCCGCGAACAGCGACCACGGCGCGTTGCGCTCGTCCGAGCCCCACACATACAGGCCCACGGCCAGCGTGTAGTTCTCGGGCCTGGCCAGCACGATGCGGGCCAGGATGAACTCGCCGTAGGAGCCGACGAAGCTGAGCAGGCCGACGACGGCGAGGATTGGGGTCACGAGCCTCATCACCATGCCCCAGAAGATCTGGGCGTGGGTGGCGCCGTCGATCTTGGCGGCCTCATCCAGCTCCATCGGGATGGTGTTGAAGAAGCCGTACATGAGGAACGTGTTGGCGCCCAGCGCACCGCCCAGGTAGATGGCGATGAGCTGCAGGTGCGAGCCGAGGCCCAGGAAGGGGAAGATCTCCCCCAGCGTCAGCGCCAGCAGGAAGATGGCGACGAAGGCCAGCATCTGCGGGAACATCTGGATGATGAGCAGCGCCGTGAGGCTGCCACGACGGCCCTTGAACCGGAACCGGCTGAAGGCGTAGGCCGCCGCCGCTCCCATGAGGACCGTGCCCACCGCGGTCAGGCCGCTGACGTAGAGCGAGTGCAGCGCCCACCGTGGGAAGTCCGTGGTCATCAGCTGGGCGTAGTGCTTGCCGGTGAAGCTGGTGAACAGCCTCAGGGACCCGGTGATGCTGCCGTTGGTGTTGAGGGAGGCGGACAGCACGTAGAGCAGCGGGAACGTGCAGTAGATGATCACGAGGATCGCGACGATGTGCCGCCAGCCGACCTCGGCCCACCACCGTCCACCGCGGAGGCGCGTGTCGTTCTGGCCGTCGGCAAGGGTCTTCCTGGCCATCACATGATCTCCTCAAGCTTGCGGGTCTGCCGGAATCCCAGCCAGGAGATGAAGCCGACCACCAGGAAGATGACGATCGACATGGCACTGGCCAGCCCGTACTGCCGGTTGCCACCCTCGAAGGCGATGGCGTAGACCATCGAGATGAGGATGTCGGTCTCACCGATCGGCGCCGGCGCCCCGGGGTAGTTGGGGCCGCCGCCGGTGAGCATGTAGATCAGCGAGAAGTTGTTGAAGTTGAACGCGAAGCTCGCGATGAGCAGCGGCGCCACCGACACCAGCAGCAGCGGAAGCGTGATGCTCCAGAACCGCCGGATGGGGCTGGCGCCGTCCATGATGCCCGCCTCAGTCAGCTCCTGCGGGATGGACTGCAGGGCGCCGGTGGTGACGAGGAACATGTAGGGGAAGCCCAGCCACAGGTTCACGCCGATGATGGCGAGCTTGGCCAGGTTGCCGTCGGTGAACCACGGGATGCTGGCGCCTCCCAGGAGGACCTGGTTGATGAAGCCGAACTCCTGGTTGAGCAGGCCTCGCCACACCAGCGCCGCGAGGAAGCCGGGGAAGGCGTACGGGAGGATGAACAGGGCGCGGTAGAGCGTGCGCCCCTTGATCCGCGGGTCGTTGAACACCACCGCGAGGAAGAGGCCGAAGGCGAAGGTGGTGAGCACCGACAGGATGGCGAACGCGAACGTCCACACCAGCGACGACAGGAACGGGCCCGCCAGGCGCGCGTCGGTGAACATCGCCGCGAAGTTGTCGAATCCGACCACCACGCGCCAGCCGGGCGTCAGCGAGCTGCCGTCGTCGGCCACGAACAGGCCTCGGCTCGGGTCCGCGGTGAAGACCTTGCCGTCGGCGTCGGTGAAGGTGTCGGAGGCCTCGTCGTAGGTCAGCAGCGACTTGGCGATGTAGGCCATGGCCGCGTTGTCCGTGCGGAGCCACCCGTCGTCCGGGTTGTCGGAGACGCTGACCCGGAGGTCGAGGACCTCCTGCTGACGTTGCTGGATCTCGGCGAGCTGCAGCACGGTCGCGCCGGGCACCTCGGTCACGCGGCCACCGTCGATGACCGCGTCGGGGGCGTCGGTGAGCGGGTTCTCGGCGTCTCCGGTCCGCGCCGTCTCGCCGTCGGCGATGGCGAAGCCGATCTGCCCGTCACGGTCGAAGACGGTCACCGGGTAGGTGGGCGTGCCCTCCACCCGGCGGTCCGAGGTCTTCATGATCTGGGTGATGGCCGGACCCTTAGCGTCGTTGTGTCCGTCGCCGTAGTTGGTGAACGCCACATAGGCGGTGTTGACCATCACGTAGATCTGGAAGACCGCGAGGAAGATCAGGCCGGGGACGAGGTACTTGGCCGGGATCGCGCGCTTCGAGAAGTACACGAAGTCGACGACGATCAGGGTGATGACGAGGAAGACGAGGACGCCCCACTCCTGCTGGCCGTAGCTGGCCAGGATGCCGTAGAGGCCAAACGCGTTGACCAGCATCATGAGGACGAGCTTCGCGATGAAGCCCGGGCGCGAGAGGTCCCGCGCGTGGGAGAGCCTCGGCGACTGCGTGGTCGGTGAGTTGCTCAAGAGAATTACCTTCGCTTCGTTGCGAGTATGGACCGGGGGTTGAGCGGCCTCAGCCGCCCAACCCCCGGAAATGACCTTCGGTCAGTCAGGCGTCAGAACTTGGCTTCGATGTTCTTGACCATAGCGTCCCAGGCGGCCGCCGGCTCGGCATTGCCGGTGATGATGCTCACCTGCGCGCCTCCCCAGAACTCCCAGACGGCGCCCATCTCGGGGATCGACGGCATCGGCTGGCCGTCCTTGCCCGCCTCGCCGAAGCCGGCCAGGATCTCGTCGGAGACCGCGTCGGCGGACTCGGTCAGGGCCGGCATGCGGTCACCCAGTTCGTACAGCTGGTCCTGGGCCTCCTTGCTGGCCATCCAGTCGAGGAACTGCGAGGCAAGCAGGGTGTTCTCGGACTTCGACGACAGGAACACGCCCTGCACGCCGACGAACGGGGCCGAGGGCTGGCCGCCGGCCGACGGCACGGGCAGCACGGTGATGTCCATGTCGGCGGTGACGAAGTCGGCGACGTACCAGGGGCCGGTGATGATGTACGGCGTCTTGCCGTCGAGGAAGGCCTGCTTGGCGGTCTCGCCGTCGAGCGAGGAGGAGACGACCTTCTCAGCGGCCAGCGTCTTCAGGTACTCGGCGAACGCGAGGCCCTCGGGGCCGCCCATGCCGAGCTCGGCGGTGTAGTCGCCGTTGGCGTCGGTCTTGAACACCGGGGCGCCGAACGAGGTCTGGATCGGGTAGAGGTGGTAGGCGTCGCCGTTGGGGCCCTGCTGGATCACGGCCGGGAACTCGGCGCCGGCGGCGGCCTTGCCCTGGGCGATCAGCTCGTCGAAGGTGGCGGGGGTGTCCTGCACCATGGCGTTGTTGCGCACCAGGGCGATGTTCTCGATGGCGTAGGGGACGCCGTAGAGCTGGCCGGCCTGCGAGAAGCCGCGGGTGGCCACCTCGTTGAAGCCGGAGACCTTGTCGCCCAGCTCGACGGGGGCGATGACGCCGTTCTTGACGAGGTCACCGGTCCAGTCGTGAGCGCCGACGATGAGGTCCGGGCCCTGGCCGGTGGGGGCCTGCGCGATGAAGTCGGTCTTGACGTCGGCGGACGGCTTCTGGACGACGTCCAGCGTCACGCCGGTGGCGGCGAGGAAGGACTCCCCGATGGCCTTGAAGGTGTCGATGCGGGTCTCGTCGACCCAGACGGTGAGGGTGCCGGCGGCCGCGGGGGCCGAGCTCTCGGCGGGGGCGCTGCTCGAGGCCGCGTCGGTGGCGGAGGGGGAGGTGGTTGACGTGCCGCCGCCACAGGCGACCAGCGTCAGAGAAAGCCCGGCCGCTGCGGCGGCGATGAGGCTCTTGCGCATGTGTGTAACTCCTTCGTTGTCTCGGGACGCTCCGGTGCCGACCCGATCTGCTGAGAATCGTAACCAGCTTTGCAACGCTTGCAAAGTCGTTGCAGTAACGGTTCGATAACAATCTGCGCCGGGAAGCGTTTGCCGACCCGCTAGACGGCTCACCAGGCGTCGGACTAGGCATGTCGGGACTCAATCCCGCCTGCAACGATTCTGCAAAGTCGTTGCAATGCGCCGCGATAACCTGCACACTTGCCTGCGAACGCTGTTGGCGTGCACGGACTCGAAGGAGAGGAGGCCCATGATTCCCCCACGGGCCAAGCTGGCGGACCTGGCCGTCGCCGCAGGCGTGTCCACCGCCACCGTCTCCAGGGTCCTCAACGGCAAGCCCGGCGTGGCGGAGGCCACCAGGGTCTCGGTGCTGGCCACCCTCGAGCGGCTCGGTTTCGCCGCGGAGCCGGACCAGCCGTCGGCCGAGGGACTGATCGCCGTGATGGTGCCGGAGCTGGCCAACCCCTCGTTCGCCCTGTTCGCCAACGAGCTTGCCCTGGTGTTGACCGCCGCGGGCCGGCACATGATCCTCTGCACCGCCGGGCCCGGCGGCACCAGCGAGGAGCAGTACCTCGACGCGCTGCTCGGCGTCGAGATCGCCGGGATCATCTCCGTCTCGGGTACCCCGGCGGACACCGAGGCGTCCTCCGAGCACTACCAACGCCTCATCGACGCCGGCGTGCCGGCAGTGTTCATCAACGGCTACGCGCCCGGGGTGGAGGGGGCCTTCTTCTCGTGCTCCGACGCTGAGGCCGTCTCGATGTCGGTTGGGCACCTGCGCTCCTTCGGCCACACCAGGATCGGGCTGGCGGTGGGCCAGCAGCGTTACCTCCCCAGCCAGCGCAAGCAGGCGGCCTTCCTCGCGCTCGGGCTGCCGCGCGGCTCCATGGTCTCGACCATCTTCTCCGTCGAGGGCGGCCAGGCCGCCGCGGCCAGGCTGTTCGACGCCGGCCACACCGCCATCGTCTGCGGCTCCGACGTGATGGCGCTCGGCGCCGTCCGCGAGGCGCGCTCGCGGGGCCTGGAGGTCCCGCGCGACGTCTCCGTCGTCGGCTACGACGACTCGCCGCTCATGGCCTTCACCAGCCCCGCCCTCACCACCGTCCGCCAGCCGGTGGCGGCCATGACCCAGGCCGCCGTCGCCTCGCTGCTCACCGCCATCCGCGGGCTGCCGACAGATCCCACCGAGATGCTGTTCCACCCGGACCTCATCATCAGACAATCGACAGGACCATTGCATGCCCGCTGAATGGTGGCGAGACGCCGTCATCTACCAGATCTACCCCCGCTCGTTCGCCGACTCCACCGGCGACGGCTACGGCGACCTCCCCGGGATCATCGAGAAGATCCCGTACCTGGCCGGCCTCGGGGTGGATGCCATCTGGATGTCCCCGTTCTACCGCTCCCCCATGGCCGACGCGGGCTACGACGTGGCCGACTACGAGGAGATCGACCCCCTCTTCGGTGACCTGGCCGACGCGGACCGGCTGATCGAGACGGCCCACGCGGCGGGCCTGCGCGTCGTCGTCGACCTGGTGCCCAACCACACCTCGGACGAGCATCGCTGGTTCAAGGCGGCCGTGGCCGCCGGCCCGGGCTCTCCCGAGCGCGAGATGTACCACTTCCATGACGGCCGCGGCGAGCACGGCGAACTGCCGCCCAACAACTGGAAGTCCGTCTTCGGCGGCGCCGGCTGGACGCGCCTCACCCTCCCGGACGGCACCCCCGAGCAGTGGTACCTGCACCTGTTCGACGTCAAGCAGCCGGACCTCGACTGGTCCGAGGAGCGGGTCCGCGCGGCGTTCGACGGCGTGCTGCGCTTCTGGCTGGACCGTGGCGTCGACGGCTTCCGCGTGGACGTGGCGCACGGGCTGATCAAGGCCGACGGGCTGCCCGATTTCGACGAGGAGCAGTCGCTGCTCGACGGCCAGTCCGGCCCCATGTGGGACCAGGACGGCGTGCACGACGTGTACCGCCGGTGGCGGGCCGTCCTCGACTCCTACGAGGGCGACCGCTCGCTGGTGGCCGAGGCCTGGGTGGCGGACCCCCAGCGGCTCGCGCTGTACCTGCGCCCCGACGAGATGCACACCGCGTTCAACTTCCAGTTCCTGGACAGCCACTGGGACGCGTCCGCCTACCGCGACGTGATCGCGTCGACGATGGCCGCGGACGAGGCCGTCGGGGCGCCCACCACGTGGGTGCTCAGCAACCACGACGTGCTCAGGCACGTCAGCCGCCTCGGCCTCGCAGACCCGGGCTCCAGCCATGAGGGCCTGGGCGCCGGCGACGAGCAGCCGGACAACGTGGCGGGCCTGCGCCGCGCCCGCGCCGCGACGCTCATGATGCTGGCCCTGCCAGGCTCGGCGTACCTGTACCAGGGCGAGGAGCTGGGGCTCCCGGACCATACGACGCTGCCGGACGACCTGCGCCAGGATCCAGCCTGGTTCCGGTCGGACTTCACCAAGCCCGGCCGCGACGGCTGCCGCATCCCGATGCCGTGGGCCGCCGACGAGCCCGGCCTGGGGTTCTCCCCCACCGGGAAGACGTGGCTGCCTCAACCCGAGGCCTACCGGGCGATGGCCGTCGACCGGCAGGAGGACGCGCCGGGCAGCACCCTGACCCTCTACCGCTCCGCCCTGGCTGCCCGGAAGGAGCTCGGGCTGGGTCGCGGCGAGCTCGAGTGGGTCGAGGCAGGAGAGTCCGTGGTGGCGTTCGACAACGGCCCCGTCCGGGTCCTGACGAACGTGCTCGGCGCCCCCGTCGAGCTGCCCGAGGGCTACCACGTGCTGCTGTCCAGCGTGCCGCTGCACGGGCATGTCCTGCCCACCGACACGACGGTCTGGCTGGCCCGCGCCTGACCCGCCACCAGGCGGTGCGGGCAGCCCCGTGCCTTGTCCGGCCCCATCCCAGCCCCGGCGACCCGTGGCTGGGAGGGGCCTCCGGCTTGGCTATGATTGTCCCCGTGTCCGCCCGCAACGGTGCGGCGGTGCAGAAAAGGAGCCTCTGATGGCCAGCAAGTCCGTGACCGTCGGGTCCGTCGTGGGGCTTCACGCCCGTCCCGCCGCCCTCATCGCCGCCGCCGCGGGTGAGTACGACGACGACATCACCATCTCCCTCAACGGCGCGACGGTGGACGCCGCCTCGTCGCTGCTCATCATGACGCTGGGCGCCGAGCGGGGCGCCGTCGTCACGGTGGAGTCGGACAACGACGAGGCCGTGGAGCGGATCGCGGCCATGGTCGAGCAGGACCTGGACGCCTGAGGCCGCCGCCTACCGACGGAGCAGCCTTCGCGGGAGACGCAGAAGCCGCTCGAAGGGACCCATCCCGACGAAGCGGTGCCACACCCAGCTGAACCCCACCAGAACCGCCAATGTGGTGAGCATCACCCACCAGTGGTCGTCGCGCCCTCCGCCCAGGAACGCGTCGGTGAGTACCCGAAGCACCACCAACTGCAGCACGTAGGCCGTCATGGCCAGGCGACCGGTGGCGACGAGCGGATCGAGCCATGTCAGCAGCCCGGGAGGGACAGCGTCCGTCAGCCACCTGGATCCCGCCAGCACCGCCGTCACCACCGCGAGCGAGGCGACCATCTCGCCGTAGGTGCCCGAGTACGGTGACGCCCCCGCCGCGGTTTGCGAACCGATCACGACGGCCAGGCCCGCGCCGAGCACGGAGCCCAGGGCGAGGGCGAGCGTGGCGCGCGGGCTGACGGTGTCGCGGCCGAGCCAGTGGGTCAGCCCCACGCCGAGCAGACCCGACGCGACCATCGGCATCAGGCGGTAGGGCCCGCCCGAGAACGCGAACTGCACGGCCGGCGCCAGCGCGCCCGGGACAGCCCAGGGTCCCCGCGTGGCCACCATCAGCGGATACGCGGCCGCCACCACCGCTGCCCCTGCCACTAACGCCACCCGCCCACGCACCCTCAGCGCCACGAGCACCGCGACGATCACGGTCAGCGCGCCGAGCCACTGCAGCACCACCACGATCTGCCAGTACAGGGGTTGGAGCAGAACCCCGGCCAGGAACAGCAGCGCCCCGCGCACGGCGTACTCGCCGACGAACCGGAGGGCCCCGTCACGCCAGCCGCGCCAGGCCAGCTCGATGCCGGCCCCGATCGCCGCCGCGAACAAGGGCGCGGTGAGGTACTCGGTGACGGTGAAGATGCCTCCGGCCGGGGCGGTGTGGGCCACCACCATGGACACGACGGCGAGGCCGCGGGCGAGGTCGAGCCACAGCTGGCGGGTCTGCATGGGCACAGCGTAGGGGCGCCGGCGTCTGCCAGACTGGGCGGAGCGTCGCGATTCGAGGAGGAGCCGATGGCGTTGCCCGAGCAGCTGTCCGGCCGGCTGCGGCTGCCCGTGGTCGCGGCGCCGATGTTCCTGGTGTCCGGGCCGGAGCTCGTCGTCGCGTGCTGCCGGGCGGGGGTCCTCGGCACCTTCCCGGCCCTCAACCGCCGCACCACGCAGGACTTCGCCGGGTGGCTGGACGACATCGAGGCCGCCCTCACGCCCGCCGACGCCCCGTTCGGGGTCAACCTCATCGTGCATCCCACCAACACCCGCCTGCAGGCGGACCTGGCGGTGGTCGTCGAGCACCGGGTGCCGGTGGTGATCACCTCGCTCGGCGCGGTGCCGGAGGTGGTGGAGGCCGTGCACGCCTACGGCGGGCTGGTGTTCCACGACGTGACCACGCTGCGGCACGCCCGCAAGGCGGCCGCGGCCGGCGTGGACGGGCTCGTCCTCGTGTCCGCGGGGGCCGGTGGCCACGCAGGAGCGGTCAACCCGTTCGCGCTCGTCGCCTCCGTCCGGCCCTGGTTCGACGGGACGATCCTGCTGGCCGGCGGCCTCAGCACGGGGGCGGACGTCGCCGCGGCGCGGGCGATGGGCGCGGACCTCGCCTACCTGGGCACCCGCTTCCTCGCCACCCGGGAGTCGCTCGCCGCGGACGGCTACAAGGACATGGTGGTGGCGTCCGGGGCGGCCGACGTGGTCTACACCCCAGCCGTGAGCGGCATCCCCGCGAACTTCCTCACCGCGAGCCTCGCCGCCTCCGGCATCGACCCCGCGGGACCGCCCGCCGAGCACGAGGACGTCAAGGCCTGGCGCGACGTCTGGTCGGCCGGCCACGGCGTGGCCGCGATCTCGGACGTGCCCGCCGTCGCGGAGCTCGTCGACCGGCTCGAGGCCGAGTACCTCCGCACCATCGCCCGCCTGCAAGGAGACCTCCGATGAGCACCGTGCTGCTGACCCGCGACGACGGCGTCGCCACCCTCACCCTCAACCGCCCGGACAAGCTCAACGCCTTCACCCTCGGCATGGGTCGCGAGTTCGTCGACGCGCTCCGGGAGGCCGACCGCGACGACACCGTCCGCGCGATCATCGTCACCGGCGCGGGCCGCGCGTTCTGCGCCGGGATGGAGCTCAGCGACGGCGACAACGTGTTCGGCTTCGACCCGCGCATGGACCTCTCCCCCGCCGAGCTGCGGGAGCGATGGACGGAGCCGGAGGTGAGCGACGGCGCCCGCGAGCCCGGCGGGAAGCTCACGCTTGCCATCCTCGAGTGCCGCAAGCCGGTCATCGCGGCCGTCAACGGGGCGGGGGTGGGTATCGGCTCGACGATGACGCTGCCGATGGACGCGCGCCTGGCCTCCACGGAGGCGCGGATGGGGTTCGTGTTCGCCCGGCTGGGCATCACCCCGGAGGCCTGCTCGACGTGGTTCCTGCCCCGCATCGTCGGGCAGTCGCGGGCGCTGGACCTGCTCTACAGCGGCGACATCATCACGGCCGGGAGGGCCCTGGAGATCGGGCTGGTGGACTCGGTGCACGAGCCCGGGGACCTGCTGGCCGCGGCGCGCACCGTCGCGGACCGGATGACGCTCGGGAAGTCGGCGCACGCCGTCGCGATGACCCGACAGCTGGTGTTCCGGCACATGGCGGGCGCGAGCGTGCTCGACGCGCACCTGGCCGAGTCGTTGGCGCTGCGGCACTCGGCCCACGGCGACGGTCGCGAGGGCGGGCTCGCCTTCCTGGGAAAGAGGGAACCCCGCTTCAGCCAGCGCGCCCCGGGGTCCTTCGGGCACGTCTTCCCGCCGGAGGAGTGACCGGTCAGGCCTCGTCGCGTCGGTCGGCCTCGTCGAGCTGGCGCTCCACGGCGGCGATCAGCTCCGGCGTCATCGCCGGCAGCGGGCCCGTGTCCAGCACCCCGCCGGACAGGGCCCCGGGCTCCAGCAGCCGGTCCAGCGTCGCGGCGTCGAGGATGCCCTCGGCGAGCACCAGCTCGCGGATGGAGCGGCCGCCCTTGAGCGCCTCCTTCGCCAGCCGGCTGGCGTGCAGGTAGCCAAGGATGGGCATGAGGGCCGTCACCACGCCCACGGACTGGTCCACCTGGGTCCGGGTGCGCTCCGCGTTGGCGGTGATGCCGTCGACGCAGTTGATGCGCAGCGTCCGCACCGCCCGGCGCAGCCAAGTGCTGTTCTGCAGCAGGACGTGCGCCATGACGGGCTCGAACGCGTTGAGCTGCAGCTGGCCCGCCTCCGAGGCCATCGCGACGGTGACGTCGGACCCGGCGATGACGAACGCCACCTGGTTGACCGCCTCCGGGATCACCGGGTTGACCTTGCCGGGCATGATCGAGCTGCCCGCCTGGACAGCGGGAAGGACGATCTCGCCGAAGCCCGCCTGCGGGCCGGAGCTGAGCAGCCGCAGGTCGTTGCAGATCTTCGACAGCTTCATCGCGGAGCGCTTCATCACCGACGAGGTGGACATGAACACGCCGGTGTCGCTGGTGGCCTCGATGAGGTCGTCGGCGATGACGAGCTCCTCGAAGCCGGTGATCTCGCGCAGGTGGCCGATGACCGCGTCGCCGTAGCCGGGCGGGGCGGTGATGCCGGTGCCGATGGCGGTGGCGCCGAGGTTGAGCTCCATCAGCAGGGGCCGCACGTCCTCGATCCGGTCGATGTCCTCCCCCAGCGTGGTCGAGAAGCCGCGGAACTCCTGCCCGAGCGTCATCGGCACCGCGTCCTGGAGCTGGGTCCGCCCCACCTTGAGCACCTCGCGGAACTCGCGGCCCTTCGCCGCGAAGGAGTGCCGGAGGAGCCGCATCTCGTCGGCAAGCTTGGTCAGGGCAGCCACGAGGCTCAGCTTGACGGCGCTCGGGTAGGTGTCGTTGGTGGACTGGGAGCGGTTCACGTGGTCGTTGGGCGAGAGGAAGCCGTAGTCACCGAAGGAGCGCCCCGCCAGCTCGAGCGCCCGGTTGGCGATCACCTCGTTGACGTTCATGTTGGTGGACGTGCCGGCCCCGCCCTGGATGACGCCCACGACGAACTGCTCGTGCAGCCGGCCGTCGATGATGTCCTGCGCGGCGCGGTCGATGAGGTCCGCCAGGTCCCCGTCGAGCACCCCGATGTCGCGGTTGGCGCGGGCCGCGGCCTGCTTCACCTGGGCGTAGGCGACGATGAGGTCCGGGTACACGCTGATCTCGCGGCGGCTGATCCGGAAGTTCTGCACCGCACGCGCGGTGTTGATCCCCCAGTAGGCGTCGTCGGGGATCTCCATCTCCCCCAGTGAATCGCGCTCGATCCGCACGTCGATGTCCGTTCTCTCGGCTGAGGCCCACGCTACCGGCGCGGTTAGATGGGGGCATGGGATTCGAACTCATCGCCTGGGTGGCGCTGCGGGACGCCTCGGGCCGGGTGCTCCTGGCCAGGCGCGAGGGGACCGGCCGCGCCGACGGGCTGTGGAACCTGCCAGGGGGCCACATCGACGACGGCGAGGCCTCCGCGGTCGCGGCGGCGCGGGAGGCGGGCGAGGAGGTGGGGGCGCTGCTGGACCCGTCGGCACTCCGGCACGTCGGGGTGCAGCGGTTCGACCTGCCCTACCCCACGGGACGCGCGCGGGGGTTCAACTTCTTCTTCGAGAGCTCCGAGTGGCTGGGCGAGCTGGCCCCCCGAGAGGCCACCTCGGAGCTGGGCTGGTTCGCGCCCGACGCCCTGCCGCCCGACATCCTGCCGTGGCTCCCCGCCGCGATCCTCGCGCACCTCGTGGAGGGGCGGTTCTGGGTGGAGTCGGTCGGCTAGCCGGGTTGCGAGGCGGCGGCCGCCTCCAGCGCCATCCACGCCTGAAGCTGGGTGGCCAGCTCGACGGCGTGCCCCGGCGGCACCGTCCCGGCCGGGGTCGTGTCCTGGGGGAACACGGTCACCGGCTGGTTGCGCCAGCCGCGCGTCTCGTGCCCACGCCACAGCGCGTCGGCGAACGCCGTGGTCAGGTCCGTGGCCGACGCCCGGGTGGCGCCGGGGAGCCGCACGTCGCGGGCGGCGAGCGCCAGGTAGCGGGTGAGGATGCCGGTGAAGAGCCCACCGTCGCCGTCGCCGTGGGTGCGCAGGAGCGTGGTGCCCGGGTGCGTGAGGTGGGCTGCGACGGCGTCGATGTGCCGGGCCGCGTCCTCGAGCCTGCCCAGCCGCAGCATGACGCCCAGCACGGGGCCCTGGTTGTAGGTGAACAGGTGCGGGACGAGGTCGGCGCCGGAGCCGGTTGCGAGGCGGGGCGCCGTGCCCAGCCGCAGCGCGACGCGCTCCCGCGCAGGGCGTGGGGCGGCGAGGCGGAGGCCGTCGCGGTAGAGCCCGGTGTCCGGGTCCGCGAGGTGGTCGTCGAGCCAGTCGAGGAGCCCGGCGGCCTCGTGGAGGCGGCCGGCGCGGGCCAGGTGGAGGGCGATGGGGCCGGTGGCCGCCGTGTTCTTGAAGTCCCGGTCCAGGCTCCAGAACGCCCCGCCGCCCCAGTCGTCGGTGATGGCGGAGGTCAGCACCCGGTCCAGGCCCCGCGCGGGGCGACCCGCGCGGTGCGCGGCGAGCGCGAGCCAGGCCATGTCGTCGAAGTACCGGTTGCGCAGCCTCCCCCAGTTGCGCACCCGGATGCCGCGGAGATGGCGGCGGACCAGCCGGGCGTCCACCACCGTCGAGCCGCGGCGCCGTGCGTCGACCAGGCAGTCGAGCAGGTGCGCCTGCCACCAGTAGTGCCAGGGTCGCGGCGGTGGGCCGGGCCGGGCGGTCGCGGCGAGGTGCGTGCCGGGCAGCCCGAACAGCCGTCCGCCGAAGAGGGTGAGGACGGAGCGCGCCGCCTCGTCGGCCCGTTCCGCCGTCACGCCAGGCGCTGCAGGAACAGGGTCTCGGCCAGCGCGGCCTTGGCGAGATCGCCCAGGTCCAGCGACTCGTCGATGCCGTGCATCCGCGACATCGGGTCGGTCACCGCGGTGACCAGGACCAGGGCGCCCGGGTTGCGCTCGGCGAACTCGGCGACGATGGGGATGGAGCCGCCGACCCCGATCTCCACGGGCGCGACGCCGAAGGCCTCGGTGAAGGCGTCGATGGCGGAGCGGGCGCGGTCGTCGTCGAGGGAGATGACGCTGCCCCCGCCGTTCTGGCCGGGCTCCACCTCCACCCGCGCGCCCCAGGGCGCGTTGGCCAGGAGGTGGGCCCGGAGGGCGGCCTCTGCCTCGTCGGCGTCCTGCCCAGGGGCCAGCCGGACGCTGACCTTGGCGCGCGCCGTCGGGATGAGGGTGTTCGAGGCGTCCTTGACCGGGGTAGCGTCGATGGCCAGGACGGAGGCGGCCGGACGGGTCCACATGCGGGCCGAGGCGGGGCCGTCGCCGATCCACGCCACGCCGTCGAGGATGCCGGTCTCCTCGCGAAGGCGGGCCTCGTCGTAGTCGACGGCGGGGTCGTCGTTGCTGGTCAGGCCGGCGATGGCCACGTTGCCGCGGTCGTCGTGGAGGGTGGCCAGCAGCCGGCACAGCGCCGTGAGCGCGTCGGGCACGACTCCGCCGAACTGCCCGGAGTGCAGGCCGGTCTGGAGCGTGGAGACGGTGACCTCGGCGTCCACCATGCCGCGCAGCGTGGTGGTGAACGACGGCTCGCCCACCTTCCAGTTGACCGAGTCGGCGATCACGAAGACGTCTGCGGTGAGGTCGTCGGAGTACGTGTCGAGGAGTGCGGCCATGCTGGGGGACCCGATCTCCTCCTCGCCCTCGATGAACAGCTTGACCCCCACGGGCGGCCGCCCCTCGAAGGCCCGGAGCGCGGCGAGGTGGACCGCGATCCCGCCCTTGTCGTCGGCGGATCCGCGGGAGTAGAGGCGGCCGTCGCGCTCGATGGGCGCGAACGGCGCGGAGGTCCAGGCTGCGTCGTCCCCGGTGGGCTGTACGTCGTAGTGGGCGTACAGGAGCACCGTGGGCGCGCCCTCGGGGGCCGGGAAGTGGCCGAAGACCGCGGGCTTGCCGCCGGCGTGCAGCAGCCGCACGTCCGGGCAGCCGACGTCGGAGACGAGGGAGGCCACTGTCTCGGCGGCGGCCAGCACGTTGTCGTCGTGCTCGGGCATGGACGAGATGGACGGGATCGCGATGAGTCGCTTGAGGTCGGTGAGGACGGAGGGCAGGACGTCGGTGACGCGATCGTTGAGGCTCATGCCCCCACCCTACTGACGCGCGGAATGCGTTCCTCCAGCCGCCCCCTCGGTGCCATATGGCCGCCGAGGACCGGCCTGGGGGAACGTCAGCCGCGCGACAGCAGCCTCACCGCCTGACCGACACACTCGACCATGTCGTCCATGGTCGCCGCGGTGAAGCGCAGAACGGTCCAGCCGGCCAGCGTGAGGAGAACGTCACGGCGGCGATCGTGGACGAACGCCTCGTGATCCTTGTGGTACTGCCATCCGTCGAACTCGAGGGCCAGCCGCAGCCCGGGGAACGCCACATCCACGAAGAACTGCTCCCCCTCGATGATCACCTCCAGGTTGGTCTTCCATCCCTTGAGCCTGGCAGTCCGCAACCTGACATGAGCATCACGTTCGAGCTCGGACCAAGGCGCATCCCGCGACTCATGCAGCAGCCGTGCGCGCGCTGCGTTGCCCGCTCGCGCCGGCATGGCTGCCAGCGCTTTCTTGAGCGAGTCCAACGTCACGGCCTCGCGTCGAAGTGCCTCGTCGATGACGGCCCCGCCCATGGTGTCGCTGAGCTCCAGGACACTGTGCTCGGGAGAGCTGATGAAGACCTCCCCGTTCCACTGCCGCAGCTCTGCAGGAACCTTCCGGGCCTCGAAGTCATACCCCGGCGCCGGCCGGCGCCTCGTCGACGCGACCTGGACCTTCTCCACCGTCAGCTCAGGCCACCAGGTCAGCCGCGCCGCAGTGTGCCGAACGAAGGTGAGGTTCGGATCCACCGCCGCGATGGCCGCCGTGCGGATCTCGAGCATCTCAGCCTGCTCCGGCGCCGCGAACACCCCCGGGAGGACTCTGGTGATGTCACCGTCCTTGTGGGCACGATCGATGGCGTCGCCGAGAGCTGGATGCAGCCTCCTCCGGATGATCGCCTCGCTGTTGATGATCTCCTGCAGTTCATGTCTCATGCACTCCTTGATCGTCAGCAGCTCCCCCGGACTCCCGGCCCAAGCATCAGCTGTGAACAACCGGCCCTGCGGATAACGTTCCTCCAGCCGCCCCCTCGGTGCCATATGGCCGCCGAGGACCGGCCTGGAGGAACAGCTACCGCACGGAGGCCCGCCTGGCGGCGGCTAGGGTGGATGGCATGGTTCGGCAGGAGCTCGCAGACCTGATCAGGGAGGGCCGCATCGAGTCCGTGCCGCCCGATCCGGACCAGGTGGCGATGCTGCGCGAGCAGGCCGCGCGGCACCTGGCCAGCTCACGGACCATCAGCGCGACAGACCCGGCCGGCGCGTTCTCGCTGGCCTACGACGCGATCCGCAAGGAACTCACCGCGCTCCTCCTCGACCACGGCTTCCGGGCCCGCAGCGCCGGCAGCCACGCCGCCACGGGGCAGGCGGCCGCCATCCTGGTTCCCGGATTCGACGCCGACGGCTTCGAGTGGCTGAGGACGGTGCGGATCGCCACCGAATACGGCACCGACCGCCGCACCACCGCGACCGACGCCGACCTTCAGCGCGCCTGGCGCTTCGCCGAACGCCTGAGCCAGCTCCTGGGAGGGGCTAGGCCATCGCGGCTGGGATCGGCGCCGTCCACACGGATTCCGCCTCGCCCAGATCCACGCTGAACTGCCCCACGAACTCCATCTCGGGCTCGCCCGTCACCTCGCCCAGGCGGGTGGTCGGGACGCCGCGCTCGGCGCACAGGGCCTCGAACTCCTCCACGCTCGAGCCCGGCAGCGACACCACGGCCCGCGCGGCGGACTCCGAGAACAGCGCCACGGTGAGGTCACCCTCGGGCAGCGTCACCGCGAAGCCCAGGCCGTTGCGGAACGCCGATTCGGCCAGGGCCACGCCCAGGCCGCCCTCGCTCACGTCGTGCGCCGACGACAGCAGCCCGCGACGCGCGGCCTCCCCCATCACCTCGGCCAGCGCCTTCTCGGCGCCCAGCACCACCGCCGGCGGGAGCCCTCCGATGTGGCCGTCGTGCATGACGGACGCCCAGATCGAGCCGGACAGCTCCTCGCGGGTCTCGCCCAGCAGCAGGATCGCGTCGCCCGGGTGTGCGAAGCCTGAACGAATCCGGGTGGCCACGTCGTCGATCACGCCGAGCACGCCGACGGTGGGCGTGGGCAGGATGGGGGCCGTGGCGGTCTGGTTGTACAGCGACACGTTGCCGCCCGTCACCGGCACGCCGAGCTCGCGGCAGCCGTCGACCAGGCCCATCACGGCCTCGGCGAACTGCCACATCACCTCCGGGTCCTCCGGGGAGCCGAAGTTGAGGCAGTCCGTGATGGCCACCGGCTCCGCGCCCGTGACGGCCACGTTGCGGTACGACTCGGCCAGCGACAGCTGCGCGCCCAGGTAAGGGTTGAGGTAGGAGAAGCGGGAGTTGGCGTCCAGCGCGAGCGCGATGCCCAGCCCGGTCTCCTCGTCGATGCGCAGCATGCCCGAATCCTCCGGCTGCGCGAGAACCGAGTTGCCGCGGACGTAGCGGTCGTACTGCTCGGTGACCCACGTCTTGTCCGCGATGTTGCCGTGTGCGAGCACCCGGATCAGCGCGGCCTTGACCGCCTCCGGCGAGTTGTCCCGGGGCAGGTCCTCCGCGCGGTCGGCGTTGACGGCGTCGAGCCACTCCGGCCGGTGGTACGGCCGGTTGTACACGGGGCCCTCGTGCGCGACCGTCTTCGGGTCCACGTCGACGATGGTCTCGCCGTGCCACTGGATGATCAGCCTGTCGCCCTCGATGACCTCGCCGACGATGGTGGCCTGGACGTCCCACTTGGCGCAGATCTCCATGAAGCGCTCGACGTTGGCCGGCTCGACCACCGCCATCATGCGCTCCTGGGACTCGCTCATGAGGATCTCCTCCGGCGCGAGGTTGGGGTCGCGGAGTGGCACGAGGTCCAGGTTGACGAACATGCCGCCGTCGCCGGCGGAGGCCAGCTCAGAGGTGGCGCAGGAGATGCCGGCGGCGCCGAAGTCCTGGATGCCGTTGATGATGTCGGCCTGGAACAGCTCAAGGGTGCACTCGATGAGCAGCTTCTCCATGAACGGGTCGCCCACCTGGACGCTGGGCCGCTTGGCCGGGCCGTCCTCGTCGAAGGTCTCGGACGCGAGGATGGAGGCGCCGCCGATGCCGTCGCCGCCGGTGGAGGCGCCGAACAGGATGACCTGGTTGCCGACGCCGGTGGCCTTGGCGAAGTGCAGGTCCTCGTGCCGGAGCACGCCCACGCAGAGGGCGTTGACCAGCGGGTTGCCGAGGTAGCTCTCGTGGAACTGGACCTCGCCGCCGATGTTGGGCAGGCCCAGGCAGTTGCCGTAGCCGCCCACGCCGGCGACCACGCCGGGCAGGACGCGGCGGGTGTCGGCCTCGTCGAGGGGGCCGAACCGCAGCGAGTCCATCACGCCGATGGGTCGGGCGCCCATCGCGAGGATGTCGCGGACGATGCCGCCGACGCCGGTGGCCGCGCCCTGGTAGGGCTCCACGAAGGACGGATGGTTGTGCGACTCGGCCTTGAACGTGACGGCGTATCCCTGGCCGATGTCCACGACGCCGGCGTTGTCACCGATGCCGGCCAGCAGCGGGCCCCGGGGGGTCTCCTGGCTGAGCTCGCCGAACTTGCGCAGGTGCACCTTCGAGGACTTGTAGGAGCAGTGCTCCGACCACATCACCGAGTACATGGCGAGCTCGGCGGAGGTGGGGCGACGGCCCAGGATCTCGCGGATCTGCGCGTATTCGTCGTCCTTCACACCGAGTGCCGCGTACGGCTGCTCGACGTCAGGGGTCTGGGCTGCGTGCTCAACGGTGTCTGCCACGGGCTCAATCTACCGGTGCGGGCCCCGCCGGGGCACCCTGACGGCGTTCGCGGACCGCACGTGGGCCGCGACCTCGGCCTCGTAGAGCTCCTCCCTGACCAACCGACGCAGCGGGGCGGGCGCGGCCGGGTGCTCGCGCAGCCAGCGATGGCCGGCCTCGACGCCGTCGGACGGGAACCCGCCGTGCACGAGCCGCAGGGCGATCTCGATGGGCTGGTCGCGCCACACCTCGGTCAGGTGCTCGAAGTAGCGGGCCGCGAACCGCTCACGCAGCGCGTCCTGCCCGGGCGCCCCGAACCCCTCAATGAGGGCGTCCACTGCCTCGTTCGTCTCGCCGTCGACGGTGTGCGCGCGCGTCCACGCCTCCTCCTTCACCGCCGGGTCCGGCCGCGACATCAGCGCCTGAAGGTGGGCCATCCGCCCCGTGGCGGTGTCGTCGGCCGCGAGCGCGGCGGCCAGCTCCGCGTCGGACGCGCTGCCCTGCGTGGCCAGACACTGCCACGCCAGCCACGTCACATCCACCGAGACCTCGAGCCCGGGGATGCCGCCGTCGAGCACCCACCGCACGTCCTCCGGCGCGAGGGCCGCGGCGTTGAGGTACGCCTTCGCCCAGAGCAGCTGCTCGGCCGAGCCGGGGTGGGCCGCCAGGGCAGCGGCCCGGCAGCCGTCGCGCCAGGGGCCGGCCGCGGCGTCGTCGACCGAGTACCGGTCGACCGCGGTGAAGGCCCTCGCCAGCAGCGACGACAGCACCCCGGACTGCGGCTCGCGGGCGCCGAGCACGGCGGTGACGAAGTCGGCGGGGGCCAGGAGCCCGGCGCGCACGTCGCCCCAGAGCGACGTCCACGCCACCGCCCTGGCCAGCGGCTCGAGGTCCGCGAGGTGGGACACGAGCACGTCGCGGCTCCCCTCATCGAGCTCGACGCGGGCGAAGGTCCGGTCCGTGTGGTTGATCAGGACGACGTCGGGCACGGGCAGCCCGTCGGCGTCCGGGATCCGCACCTCGGGTCCCTCGATGCGGAGATCGAACTGCTGCTCCAGCCGCAGCCCGTCCTCGTGCAGGCGGTAGAGCGCGAGGCTGGTGGCGTGCGGCCGGTCGGCAGAGGCGTCGCCGGCCCCGTAGAAGTCGCGCCGCACCCGCAGCCCGGTCATGGAGCCGCCGTGGACCTCCCAGTGCGCGCTCAGCCTGTCGTGACCGGCGGATTCCAGCCAGGCCGGCACCCAGCCGCTGAGGTCTCGGTCGGTCTCCACGTCCAGGGCATTCATGAAGTCCCCGAGGGTCGCCGACGCGAACGCGTGGGTCTGGAAGTAGCGACGACACCCGGCCAGGAACGCCTCCAGGCCCACGTAGTGGACCAGCTGCGTGAGCGCGGCCGAGCCCTTCGAGTAGGTGATCCGGTCGAAGTTGGTCTTCGCGGCCTCGAGGTCCGGAATGTCGGCCACCACCGGGTGGGTCGTCGGCATCGAGTCGGCCAGGTAGCCGCCCACCTTGCGCGAGGTGGCGAAGTTCACCCAGCCGTCGGCGAACCCGCAGGCCTCCACCGAGATGTGGCTGCCCATGAACTCGGCGAAGCTCTCCTTGAGCCAGAGGTCGCCCCACCACCGGGGGGTGACGAGGTCGCCGAACCACATGTGGCTCATCTCGTGCACCAGGGTGTTGGCGCGGCCCTGCAGCTGCGCGGGCGTCGCGGGCGAGCGGAAGAGGTAGTGCTCTGTGAAGGTGACCAGGCCGGGGTTCTCCATGGCGCCGAGGTTGTACTCGGGGGCGAAGATCTGGTCGTACTTGACGCCCCACGGGTAGTCGCCGAAGTTGGCGGTGAGCCAGTCCAGGCCCGCCTTCGTGAGCCGGAACAGCTCGTCGGAGTCGAGGTACCGGGCGAGGCTCTGCCTGCACATCAGCCCCAGCTCCATGCCCTGCCAGGTGTCGCTGACGCGGTGGTACGGCCCCGCGGCCAGGCACGTGATGTAGGTGGACAACGTGTGCGTGGGGGCGAACTCGACCCTGACCACCCCGTCGGCCACCGTCGTCCGCGACGCCTCGGGCTGGTTCGAACCCAGCCACCACCCCTCCGGGCCGGTGAGCGAGAACGTGAACGGCGCCCTGAGGTCCGGCTGCTCGAGGTTGGCGAACACCCGCCGCGCGTCTGCCGGCTCGTACTGGGTGTAGAGGTAGGTCTGGCCGTCGGCGGGGTCGACGAAGCGGTGCAGCCCCTCCCCCGTGCGCGAGTAGCGGCCTCGGCCGTGCACCGTGACGGTGCAGCGGCGCCTGGGCAGCCGGCCCAGGGTGATGCGGGCGCCGTCGTACTCCAGCGGATGGGGCGCGCCGTCGACGAGGATCGCGTCCACCTCACCGATGAAGTCCAGCCATGTCTCCCTCGACCGGCTGGTGAGCGTGATCGACGAGGTGACGGGGAAGGTGTGCGTCGCGGGGTCCGCGGCGTCCCGGACGTCGACGTCGACGCTGTAGGAGTGGACGCGCACGTGTCGCGCCCGGTCGGCGGTCTCGGCCCTGGTGAGGTTCGCTGTCGACATGGAACCCATCCAATCACTCCGCACCCGGCTTGGTGCTTCGATGCAGGTTCAGGGGTTCATCAGGAGCCCGCCCGGAGCGGGTCACCCGGCCCGCGAGGCAGGCGCCTCCACTAGACCTTCGACTTGCGGTACCCGGCGGCGATCGCGGCGCTCTCGGTCGCGAAGCACTCCTCGGCCTTGGTGGCGTTGTAGTACTGCTGGCCCTTCACGTGGTAGATACCGGAGTTCGCGTTGCCCTTGATGGGGTGGGAGGCGGGGCACTGGCCATTGGACGGCGCCGCGCTGCCCGATGTGCTCGGGGCCGGCTTCGCGGGGGCAGCCACTCCGATCGGCTGCTTGGGACCGGGCGCGGGCACGTCGGTGCGCACGGGCGCCGCAGGCGGAATGGCTGTCACCGCCGGCACCGTGGAGGAGTCGAACCGCACCATCGAGTTGAGGACCTCGGCCTTGTACTGCTTGACCAGCCCGCCCTGGTCCGAGGCGACCATCGCCTCGACGTAGTTGCGGCACGCGCCCCTGCCCGTGACCGCGGTGTCGCATTCGGTGCGCCACTTCCGGCCGTCGGTGGCTGTCCACGAGCCGGTCTGCGCCAGGGGGTTCCCGGCCCACTGCTCACGGGCCGAGGGGAGATAGCTCAGGTTGTTGAACACCCAGGTGTTCTGCTTGTACCAGCGGCCGCCCTCCAGGAATACCTTGGTGGCGTAGATCTCCGTGGTGCAGCGCACGACCGTGGGCGAGTAGTGCGCACAGCTGGTCTTCCAGTAGCGCCCGTTGACCAGATGAACGCCGGGGGTGGCGTACACATCGACGACGGTGTCGGCGTGCGAGACGGCCGGCGAGATCCAGCTCGAGGCGAGCGCGGCAAGCGCGAGGACAAGGATACGAAGTCTCATGATTCCCCCAGGATTGACGAAGCTGTCACGCCGGAGTATGCCAGGTGACCTTGTCTGGGGATGGACCGGGGCAGCGCTACACGCGCGCGGAGAGGAACTGCAGGACGGACTCGAAGAACTTGACCCCGTCGAGGGTGGGGCTGGTCAGCTCCTCGACGTTGTGCTCCGGGTGCGGCATCAGGCCGACGACGTTGCCGCGCTCGTTGGTGATGCCGGCGATGTCGTGGGCCGAGCCGTTGGGGTTGTCCAGGTAGCGGAACACCACCTGGTCGTTGTCCTCCAGCTTGCGCAGCGTCTCGGGCGAGGCCTGGTAGTTGCCCTCGCCGTTCTTCAGGGCGATGGTGATCTCCTGGCCCTTCTCGAAGGCGCAGGTCCAGGTGGTGTCGATGGTCTCGACCCGGAGGCGCACGTCGCGGCAGATGAAGTGCTGGTGCTCGTTGCGGATCATGGCGCCCTCGAGCAGGTGCGCCTCGCAGAGCAGCTGGAAGCCGTTGCAGATGCCCAGCACCGGCATGCCCGCGTTGGCCGCGTCGATCACGGTGCCCATGACAGGGCTGAACCGGGCGATGGCGCCGCAGCGCAGGTAGTCACCGTAGGAGAAGCCGCCGGGCAGGATGATGGCGTCGACGCCGTCGATGGAGTCCGACCCGTGCCACAGCGGCACGGCCTCGGAGCCGGTCAGCCGGACGGCGCGCAGCGCGTCGTGATCGTCGAGCGACCCGGGGAACGTGACGACGCCGATGCGTGCCATCAGTCGGCCACCACGTCGAAGGACTCGATGACGGTGTTGGCCAGCAGCTTCTCGGCCGCCTCGCCGATCCGCTCCAGCACCTCGGGCGTGACCTCGCCGTCGACCTCGATCTCGAACCGCTTGCCCTGACGGACGGTGAGCCCGTCGAAGCCCAGCCGCTTGAGGGCGCCGGTGACGGCCTTCCCCTGCGGATCCAGGATTTCGGGCTTCGGCATGACGTTGACGACGACGCGTGGCATGGCACGGATCCTAGCGGACCGTGCCCGGAGGGGCCGTGCCCAGCGCCCACCCCGGACGCCCGAGGGCCAGCCGATAGCCTGGCCCCATGCCGTCCTCGCGCTCCGCCGTGCCTCCGTTCGAGGTGATGACCGTCCTTGACCGGGTGGCCACGCTGCGGGCCGCCGGCCGCGACGTGATCTCGCTCTGCGCCGGGGAACCGGCGGGCGGGGCGCCATCGGCGGTCAACGCGGAGGCCGCACGGCTGCACGCGGAGGGAAGGCCGTTCGGCTACACGCCGGCGCTGGGGATCCGCCCGCTCCGCGAGGCTCTGGCGGCGCACTACCGACGGTGGTACGGGGTGGACCTGGAGCCCGAGAGGATCGCGGTCACCACCGGATCCTCGGGCGGCTTCCTGCTGGCCTTCCTCGCGACGTTCGACGCCGGGGACAGGGTGGCGCTGGCCCGCCCCGGCTACCCCGCCTACCGCAACATCCTCAGCTCGCTCGGCTGCGAGGTGGTGGACATCGACTGCGGCCCCGAGGTGCGCTTCCAGCCCACCGTCGGGCAGCTGGCCGCGGCCCACGCCGAGGCGCCGCTGGCCGGGCTGATCCTGGCCTCCCCCGCCAACCCCACGGGCACCATGGTCAGCCGGGCCGAGCTGGCCGAGCTCGTGGCCTGGTGCGACGCCCACGACGTCCGGCTGGTCAGCGACGAGATCTACCACGGCGTCACCTACCCGGTGGGCGCCGATCGGGGCACGTCGGCGCTCGAGCTCGGCGGCGGGGCGATCGTGGTGTCGTCGTTCAGCAAGTACTGGGGCATGACGGGCTGGCGGCTCGGGTGGCTGGTGCTGCCCGAGGCCCTGGTGGAGCCGGTCGACGCGCTGGCCGGCAACCTGGCGCTCTGCCCGCCGGCGCCGGCGCAGCACGCGGCGCTCAGGGCGTTCGACGACGCCTCCTACGCCGAGTGCGACGCGGCGGTGGCGGACTTCGCCGAGGCCCGCGCGGTGCTGCTGGCCAACGCGGGGCGGCTGGGGTGGGGGGTCGCGGCCCCTGCCGACGGGGCCTTCTACTACTACGCGGACCTGGGTGACCAGTTGGACCGCTGGGGGACGTCGGCGGCGTACGCGTCGGCGCTGCTCGAGGCCACGGGGGTCGCGGTGACGCCCGGCCGGGACTTCGACTCCCGCCTGGGCGACCGGACCGTGCGGATCAGCTTCGCCGCCGGAAGCTCGGCCATCGCCGAGGCCGTGGAGCGGATCGTCGTCTTTCAGGACTGAGGCGCCGCACCTGGGCCGTCACCGGCTCACGGTGGGGTCGCCGTCGATCCAGAACCGCAGCGGGAAGTCCGCGGCCTTGCCAACGCCGATGCGCGGACCCGCCGCGACCCTCGGCTCCCGCCCCGGGCGCGGGGTGAGCGTGAGGCCGGTGGTGCCGTCGAGCGGCGCCCCGGTGTCGGACAGCGCGATGCCGAGCGCGACGGTGAGCCGGGCGGGGCCGGCGGCCAGGTCGGTGTCGCGGCGGGTGACCCCCTTGGCGGCGCGGCGCGCGCGGGCGGTTTCGACGCCGTCGATCACCTGACCCGCCCGGATCAGCACCCCGGTGGGGGTGCCGTCGACGGCCACCACCACGTTGAAGCAGGTGTGCAGGCCCATGTGACGGTAGACGTAGGCGTGCTCCCCGGGCCCGAACATCGCCGCGTTGCGGGCGGACGGGCCACGGAAGGCGTGGGAGGCGGGGTCGAACCCGCCGCCGTAGGCCTCCACCTCCGTGATCCGCAGCGTCACGCGGGCGCCGTCGCGGTCGACGGCGAGGGTGCCGTCGAGCAGGCCCCTGGCCTCCGTCGCGACCGCGTCGAGCAGCGCGACGGCCTCCGGCGGCAGATCCGCGTAGGAGATGTGCGGCGGGACCAGCATCACTCGGCGCGGGGCGTGAGCATCTCCGTCAGCGCGGGCCCCAGGGGCGAGCGCGGCATCGGGGCGCCGTCGGCATGCGTGACCGGGGCCACGATCCGGCCGCTGGACAGCAGCCAGGCGCCTCGGCAGCGCTCGAGGTCGTAGCGGGTCAGGGCGTCCACCTCGACGTCGAGGCCGGCGGCGGGCGCCTTGTCGAGCAGCTCCGCGATGGTGATCGAGCGCAGGATGCCGTGCAGCGGCGGGGTCACCAGGACCCCGTCCAGGTCCAGCACGACGCTGGAGGTGGGCCCCTCGAGGATGGATCCCGACGGGGTGACGAAGATCACGTCGTCTGCGCCATGCGCCTTGGCGTAGCGCTTGGCCGCCATGTTGATGCCGTACGACAGCGACTTCGCTCCCGGAAGCAGCCACGGCAGGGGCGCGACGTCCGAGCCCTCGAAACCCCGGTCGAGGAGGAGGACGCGGACGCCCTCGGTGCGCTCCCGCTTGGTGGCGGGGTCCAGCGGCGCGGCCATCACCCAGCCGTTGGGCTCGTCGAGCCCCTCCGGCCCGCGGGTCATGATGGTGCGCAGCACAGCCTCCGGCTCCTCGGCCCAGTCCCAGGCCGCGACGATCGCGGCGACGGCGCGGCGGTAGCCCGCCTCGTCGGGGGCGGGGAGCTGAAGGATGCGCGCGGACGCGGCGAGGCGCTCGAGGTGCTCGTCCAGGTGGTGCGCCCGGCCGAAGCTGGCCAGGAGCGCGTCGAAGACGCCGTCGCCCCGGACCACGCCCTGGTCGTCGGCGCGGACGATGGGTGTCGCGGGGTCGACGAGGGTGCCGTCGAGGAGCGCGAGCATGCGGATGGTCATGAGGCCGAGGTTACGCCGTCGGGGCCTGCCCGTGGCGGCGGGACGCCGGGAGGCGGTCAGACGATGCCGGGGTCAGGAGGACGGGACGAACTCGCGGCCGGTCAGGCGACGGAAGGCCTCGAGGTAGCGGTCGCGCGTGGCCGCGACCACATCGGCCGGCAGCGCCGGCGGCGGGGTGTCCGACGCCTTGTCCCAGCCGGACTCCTTGGCCAGCCAGTCCCGCACGTACTGCTTGTCGAAGCTGGGCAGCGACTCCCCCGGCGCCCAGGCCGCGGCGTCCCAGAACCGCGACGAGTCGGGGGTCAGCACCTCGTCGGCCAGCACCAGGGTGCCGTCGGCGCGGCGGCCGAACTCGAACTTGGTGTCGGCCAGGATGATGCCGCGGGCCGCCGCGATGTCCCGTGCCCGGGCGTAGATGGTCAAGGTGAGGTCGCGCAGCTGGGCGGCCAGCTCCTCGCCGTGCAGGCGGGCGATGGTGGCGAAGTCCACATTCTCGTCGTGCTCGCCCAGCGGGGCCTTGATGGCGGGCGTGAAGATCGGCTCCGGCAGCTTGTCGCCGTCGCGCAGCCCCTCGGGCAGAGGAACGCCGCACACCGTCCGCGACACCTGGTACTCGGCCCACCCCGACCCGGTGAGGTAGCCGCGCGCCACGCACTCCACCTCCACCATGTCCAGCGCCTCGACGAGCGTGGCCCTGCCCGCCACCGCGCCGGGCACGTCGGTGCTCACCACGTGGTTGTCGACGAGGTCCGCCAGCTGCTCGAACCACCACAGGCTGAGCTGGGTGAGGATGGCGCCCTTGTCCGGGATGGGCGTGCTGAGCACGTGGTCGTAGGCAGAGATGTTGTCGGTGGCCACCATGAGGATCCGCTCGGTGCCGCCGGCGTCGACGGTGTACAGCTCGCGCACCTTCCCGGCGTGTCGGAGCGGGAGGTTGAGGAGGTCGGCGTACTGGCTCACGCGTCGAGCCTAACGGCCATCCCGCCGATCGCCACCGGCACGTCGGGCCGGTGGACGCCCCGCCGAGTAGCCCGAGGGCCCGCCCAGGTCCTCCCCCACCACCGCCGGGGAGGGCCTGGGCAGCGAGAAAGTCACGGAAAGATCACGATCCAGACTGCATCTTGACGAACGGCGGGAGCCAGGTTTACCTTTATGTCATCGATGTAAACCGGTGGCACCCGAGGTTGGGTAAAACGGCTGATCGGAGCGGGACAGCACGGACGCTGCGCTCGTTTTCAACGCTATAACAGGTGACACGCCGCGACGGCGTGCGGAGGCGGAGGCTCGCTGTGATCCAGCGCACATACGGCCAGGGCGAGGAGTAGCCCGGTGAGAAGAATGCTCTACTCGCCCAAGGTGGCGCCCTACATCTTCGTGCTCCCGTTCGTGCTCACCCTGGCCATCTTCTGGATCAGCCCCCTGATCAAGTCCTTCATCATGAGCACGCAGGACATCATCCCGGGCTCCGTGACCAACGTCGGCCTGGCCAACTTCGAGCGGCTGATCGGCGACCGCCTCTTCTACGTCGCCCTCGGCAACTCCATGAAGTACATGATCTTCACGCTGATCCTGCTCATCCCCATCCCGCTGCTGCTCGCGGTGCTCATCAACTCGAAGCTGGGCAGCGACAAGATCAAGTCCGTCTTCAAGTCCGTCATGTTCATCCCGGCGCTCACGTCGGTGGTCGTCGCCGGCATCGTGTTCCGGCTGATCTTCAGCGAGTCCCCCACCGCGCTGATGAACCAGATCGTCGGAGCCTTCGGCATCGACCCGGTCAAGTGGCTCAAGGGCAGCGAGACCGGCTTCATGGCCCTCCTCACGGTCGCGAGCTGGCGCTGGACCGGCGTCAACATCCTCTACTTCCTCGCCGGCCTGCAGGCCATCCCCAACGACTACTACGAGGCCGCCGATCTCGACGGCGCCAACGCCTGGCAGAAGTTCTGGCACGTCACCGTGCCCCAGATCAAGCCCACCATCGTGTTCGTGATCACGATCAGCGTCTACGGCGGCCTGGCCATGTTCCTCGAGAGCTTCATGCTCTGGGGCGGCAACAACTCGCCGCAGAACATCGGCCTCACCATCGTCGGCTACCTCTACCGGCAGGGCATCGAGAAGAACGACCTCGGCTACGCCTCGGCGGTCGGCGTGGTGCTGCTCATCATCGTGCTCGCCATCAACATCCCGCAGCTCATCGCCACCGGGACCTTCAAGAAGGAGGAGCGATGACCGCGTCGTCGTCACAGGTGAAGCCGATCGACGCCCGCCTCACGGCGGACGAGGTCACGAAGGTCGGCAAGAACGGCCGCCAGATGAGCGACGAGGGCAAGGCCCATCGCCGTCGCTCCATCGGCAGGACCGCCCTGACGGTCGCGCTCTTCGCGGCGCTGGCCGCCCTGGTCCTCATCCCGTTCTGGGCGATCTTCGTCGCCACCTTCCAGGACGGCAACATGATCGTGCGCTACGGCCTCAACCTCGGCATCAACCTGTCGACGGCGAGCCTCGACAACTGGGTGGCGCTGTTCACGGACTCCGGCAGCTACTTCCGCTGGTTCTTCAACAGCACCCTGGTGACGCTGCTGCAGGTGGCCCTGACGCTGGCGATCAGCTCGTTCGTGGCCTACGGGTTCGCGATGTACGAGTTCCGCTTCAAGAGCACCCTGTTCGTCTCCGTGATCCTGCTCATGTCGGTGCCGTTCGAGATGCTCATGCTGCCGCTGTACATCCAGATCAACGACATGCAGCTCCAGGACACCTACACCGCCGTCATCTTGCCGTTCCTCGCTCACGCGGTGACCATCATGTTCTTCCGGCAGTACCTGCGCGGGATCCCCAAGGAGATCGTCGAGGCGGGCCGCATCGACGGGGTCTCCGAGATCGGCATCTTCTTCCGCCTCATCCTGCCGCTGACCAAGCCGGCCTTCGCCGCCATGGCCATCCTGAACGGCATGGGCAGCTGGAACAACTTCCTGTGGCCGCTGCTGGCCCTGCGCAGCCCTGACAAGTACACGCTGCCCATCGGCCTCAACACCCTGTTGACGCCCTACGGCAACAACTACGAGCTCCTCATCGTCGGGTCGTTCTTCTCGATGATCCCGATCTTCATCCTCTTCATCCTGTTCCAGCGGTTCTTCATCGAAGGCATGACCGCCGGCGCCGTCAAGGGCTGAGCCCACTCCCCCGTCCACCCCCTAGTCATCCACGTTCGTCAGCTGCTCCCCGGCACAGGTGCCGGAGGACAAGAAAGGAACACCCCAGATGAAACTCAAGAAGTTCGCGACAGCGGCTCTTGCGGCGGGCATGGCCACCCTGGCCCTGACCGCGTGCAACACCGCCACGCCCGACGCGGAGACCACCGCCGAGGGATCCATGATCACCCAGGAGGCCGTCGAGGGCGCCACCGAGCTCGAGCTCTGGACTTTCGTCGAGCTGCACGCGCAGTTCTACACCGAGATGGCCGAGATCTGGAACGAGCAGAACCCGGACAAGAAGGTCCAGATCGCCGTCAACGTCATGCCGTACGACGACATGCACAACAAGCTGCAGATCGCGCTCACCTCGGGCCAGGGCGCCCCGGACATCTCGGACATCGAGGCCGGCAAGTTCCCGCAGTTCACCCAGGGCACCCCGGCGCTGATGGACCTCACCGAGGCCGCCGCGCCGTACCGCGACGACATCGTCGAGGCCCGCCTCGACCTCTTCTCCAAGGACGACGCGCTGTACGGCCTCGACTTCCACGTCGGCGCCACCGTCGCGTTCTACAACACCGAACTGCTCGACGCCGCCGGGATCGACTACACGACGATCAAGACGTGGGACGACTACCAGGAGGCCGGGGCCAAGTACTTCGAGGCCACCGGCAAGTACCTCGGCACCGTCGACACCTCGGCCGCATGGCAGGAGGGCCTGCTGCTGGCCCAGCTCGGCGGCGAGTACTTCACCGACGACGGCAAGGTCAACGTCAACAGCCCCGAGATGATCGAGGCGCTCACCATCCTCAAGGGCCTGCAGGACGCCAACGCGGCCGCCGTCCCCCCGGGTGGCCAGCCTGACACCGAGGAAGCCTTCGGCGCCTACAACAACGGCGACTTCGCCGCCGCCGTGATGCCGTTCTGGTTCACCTCGCGCTACCTGGCCTACATGCCCGACTTCGCCGGCAAGATCGCCATCGCTCCCCCGCCCACCGTCGACGATCCGGTCAACGTCTCCGTCGGTGGCGGCGGCACGGGCACCGCGGTGATCAAGGACGGCGAGAACGCCGAGTTGGCCGCCGAGTTCATCGCCTGGGCCAAGCTGGGCACCGAGGGCAACGTCGCAACCTGGGAGCTCCTGGGCTTCGACCCGCTGAACACGGCGGTGTGGGCCGACGAGGCAATCACCCACAACCCGGAGAACAAGTTCGTCAAGTACTTCCAGAACAACCCGTTCGAGCCGCTCCTGGAGATCCAGGACAGCATCGGCCACCTGGAGTCCTTCACCAACGGCTCCATGCCTTCGGTGAACAACCTGCTCAACACCCAGACCCTCAACGACATCTTCGAAAACGGAGTGCCGATCGAGGACGCGCTGAACCAGGCGCAGTCTGACCTGCAGAACGAGCTCGGCGAGTAATCGTCGCTCTCCCATCCCTCTGAAACGGGGCGATCGGGCGCAGCCCGCGGGCTACCCGATCGCCCCGTTTCCCTTGCCCGGCCCACCGGCCGGGAGCCCCACACACCCGCCTGAGGAAGACCCCACACCATGAGCAACACCCGCATCACCGTCGACCCGGACTTCGTCGTCGGCCCCGTGCGCCCCCGGACCTTCGGCTCCTTCGTCGAGCACCTCGGGCGCTGCGTCTACACCGGCATCTACGAGCCCGGCCACCCCACCGCCGACGAGGACGGCTTCCGCACCGACGTGCTGGACCTGGTCCGCGAGCTCGGCGTCTCCACCGTCCGCTACCCCGGAGGCAACTTCGTCTCCGGCTACCGCTGGGAGGACGGCGTGGGCCCCGTGGAAAACCGCCCCGCCCGTCTCGACCTGGCCTGGCACTCCACCGAGCCCAACACCTTCGGCACCAACGAGTTCATGGCCTGGTGCGCCAAGGCCGACGTCGAGCCGATGATGGCCATCAACCTCGGCACCCGCGGCATCCAGGAGTCGCTGGACATCCTCGAGTACTGCAACGTGCCCTCCGGCTCCCACTTCGCCGACCAGCGTCGCGGCCACGGCGTCGAGGACCCGTACCGCGTGAAGATGTGGTGCCTGGGCAACGAGATGGACGGCCCCTGGCAGATCGGCCACAAGACCCCGCAGGAGTACGGCCGCCTCGCCGCCGAGACGGCCCGCGCGATGAGGATGATCGATCCCGGCCTCGAGCTGGTGGCGTGCGGCTCGTCCAACACCGAGATGCCCACGTTCGGCGAGTGGGAGCGCGTGGTGCTGACCGAGACCTACGACGTGGTGGACCTCATCTCCGCGCACGTCTACTACTACGAGGACGGCGGCGACCTGGGCTCGTTCCTGGCCTCTGCGGTCAACATGGACGATTTCATCGACGGCGTGGTCGCCACCGCCGACGCGGTGCGGACCGCGACGAAGCGCACCAAGCGGATCAACATCTCCTTCGACGAGTGGAACGTCTGGTACCAGCAGCGTGTGGAGTCCAAGGTCTCCGAGGGCGACGACTGGCCGGTGGCCCCCCGCCTGCTCGAGGACCTCTACAACGTGGCCGACGCGGTGGTGGTGGGCAACCTGCTCATCTCGCTGCTGCGCCACACCGACCGTGTGCACTCGGCCTCTCTGGCTCAGCTCGTCAACGTGATCGCCCCGATCATGACCGAGCCCGGCGGCCCGGCCTGGAAGCAGACCACGTTCCACCCCTTCGCCCTCACCTCGAAGTACGCCAAGGGTTCGGTGCTCAACGTGCCGATCCACAGCGGCACCTACGAGACGGCCAAGTACGGCGAGGTGTCGCTCGTCGACGCCGTCGCGACGCACGACGCGGAGACCGGCGAGGTCGCGGTGTTTGTGGTCAACCGTGGCATGGAGGGCGCGGCCCCGGTGGAGGTCAACCTCAAGGCGTTCGGGGAGGCCCGCCTCGTCGAGGCGGTCCAGCTGTCGAACCCGGACCACACGTGGGCGGCGTCGATGCAGGACTCGACCTCGGTCGAGCCGAGGGCGATCGACGGCGCGCAGATCGTCGACGGCGTCCTGAAGGCGGGGCTCCCGGCGGTGAGCTGGGCGATGTTCCGGATCGCCACCGCGTGATCTGACCTCGCCCACCGCCCAGGTGCCGGGAACCCTCCGTTGGTTGAGCCAGCCGCGGCGCGAAGCGCCCGCTGCTGCGTCGAAACCAACCCGCGCACGGTGCTGGGACTCCCCCCACGGGGGGGCCATACCAGCCACATCTGGCGGGCTCCCGGTGCCGGGAGCCCTGACACGAGGCCCGTGCGGCCCTTGATCACCGTTCTCCTCCCGGCCGCCGGCCGGTCAGGGGCCGGGTAGTTGAGGCCGCCCGGGCCTCGTCCCACGTCTCCCTGCACTCGTCTGCCCGTTGCGTGGTTCATCCCGGGCGTGTGCCGGCACGGCGGCCCTGGGTCAGGTCTGCTCAAGCGGGACGCCAGTTGGGCGATCCTCGGGCTGGGCATCACTGCGCGCAGCCGCCCCGCCGGCCCCCACCCTCGCACGCACACTCACGTCCCACCTCGCTGCTGACTCGTAAGACCTCCACCCCTCGGCGCGGGCTGCGCCGCTTCGCGGCTTTGCCCGGCTCAACCCAAGTCGACACGCGCTGAGCCGCAGGCGGCTCGGCGCGGCTCAACGAGCGGAACGAGGCGACCCGGGCCTCCTCACCGCTGGTTGAGCCGGGCCGCAAGGAGCGAAGCGACGCGCGCCCGCGTCGAAACCAACGTGAGTTCGGCAGCGACCTGAGGCAGGGTCCCGATGGCCCCCATCCATCCGGCAGGGTCAGATGTCGGCACCCGCGTAGCGGTCAGGGGCGTCGGCCATGCCGGCGGCCAGGGTTGAGCCGTCGGCGTCGTCGATCAACAGGAACGCCCCGCTGCGGCGAAGCTCCAGGTAGTCGTCGATGGGGAGGTCGTCGGCCAGCCGGACGCGGACGCGGCCGATGTCGTTGAGGCGCAGCTCCTGGGGTGCGCGCCGGTACTCGACCGAATCGATGTCCAGCTGGTCGATGATCTCCTCCACCATGGCGCGCACCGTGCGGGTGCCGGCGCGGAGCAGGACCCGGTCCCGCGGGCGCACCGGGCGCTCGGACAGCACGCAGACCGTGCCGCCCACCGAGCGCGTGACGTAGCCGCGACGCTTCGGGTCCGCGATGAGATCACCGCGCGAGATGTCGATGTCGTCGGCCAGCCGAAGCGTCACCGACTGCGGCGCGAACGCCACCTGGAGCTCCCGCACCGAGCCGTCGGCCTGCCCCTGGTCGATGCCGACGACGGTGGTGGTACGACCCCCCGGCAGCACGGCCACCTCGTCGCCCACCCGCACCACGCCGGCCGAGATGCGGCCCGCGTAGCCGCGGTAGTCGCGGTGCTCGCCCGATTGGGGGCGCAGCACCACCTGGACGGGGAAGCGCAGCGGCTGCTCGGACGGGTCGGTGCCCACGGGGACCGACTCCAGGTGCTCCAGCAGCGTGGGCCCGTCGTACCACGGGGTGTTGGCGGAACGGTCCACCACGTTGTCGCCCAGCAGCGCCGAGAGCGGCACCGCCACCACGTCGTCGATGTCGAAGCGGGCGGCCAGCTCGCGGGCGTCGGCCACGATCTGGTCGTAGCGCTCCCGGCTCCAGTCAACCAGGTCCATCTTGTTGACGGCCAGCGCGACGTGGCGCACACCCAGCAGCCCGGTGACCGCGACGTGACGCCGGGTCTGCTCGACCACTCCGTGCCGCGCGTCCACCAGGATCAGCGCGAGCTCGGCGGTGGAGGCGCCGGTGACCATGTTGCGGGTGTACTGCACGTGCCCGGGGGTGTCGGCCAGCACGTAGGAGCGGTTGGCGGTAGAGAAGTAGCGGTAGGCCACGTCGATGGTGATGCCCTGCTCGCGCTCGGCCCGCAGGCCGTCGGTGAGAAGCGCCAGGTCAGCGCCCTCGAGGCCGCGCTCGCGGGAGACCCGCTCCACGGCGTCGAGCTGGTCGGCGAGCACCGACTTGGTGTCGTAGAGCAGGCGCCCGACGAGCGTGGACTTGCCGTCGTCGACGGAGCCGGCGGTGGCCAGCCGGAGGAGGTCGTGCGTCATCAGAAATATCCCTGCTTCTTGCGGTCTTCCATGGCGGCCTCGGACAGCCGGTCATCGGCACGGGTGGCGCCGCGCTCGGTGATCCGCGACGCGGCCACCTCGAGGATCACGCCCGCGACATCCGAGGCGTCTGATTCGACGGCGCCCGTGCAGCTCATGTCGCCGACGGTGCGGTAGCGCACCACGCGCGAGACCGTGGTCTCGGACGCCTTCGGGCCGCCCCACTCCCCCGCGGTCAGCCACATGCCGTCGCGGTGGAACACCTCCCGCTCGTGGGCGTAGTAGAGGCTGGGCAGGGCGATGTTCTCACGCTCGATGTAGCGCCACACGTCCAGCTCGGTCCAGTTCGACAGCGGGAACACGCGCACGTGCTCGCCGGGCGAGTGCTTCCCGTTGTACAGGTCCCAGAGCTCGGGGCGCTGGCGGCGGGGGTCCCAGGCGCCGAACGAGTCGCGCAGGGAGAACACGCGCTCCTTGGCGCGGGCCTTCTCCTCGTCGCGGCGGCCACCCCCGAAGACGGCGTCGAAGCGGCCGGCCTCGATGGCGTCGAGCAGCGGGACGGTCTGCAGGGGGTTGCGGGTGCCGTCGGGCCGCTCGCGGAGGCGGCCGTCGTCGATGTAGTCCTGCACCTTGGCCACGTGGAGGCGGGCCCCGATGCGCGCGACGGTGTCGTCGCGGTAGGTCAGCACCTCGGGGAAGTTGTGGCCGGTGTCGACGTGCAGCAGCGCGAACGGCAGCGGCGCGGGCGCGAACGCCTTGAGCGCCAGGTGCAGCATGACGACGGAGTCCTTGCCGCCGCTGAAGAGGATGACGGGGCGCTCGAACTCGCCCTCCACCTCCCGGAAGATGTGGATCGCCTCGGACTCGAGGTGGTCCAGATGGTCGAGGGTGTATTCGGGGGGCAGTGTCATGTGTGCAGTCCGCATTCAGTCTTGTTCTTGCCGGCCCAACGGCCGGCTCGGGGGTCTTCTCCGGGGGCGACGGGGCGCGTGCAGGGCGCACAGCCGATCGACGCGTAGCCGCGCTCGCGCAGCGGGTTGAGGTGGACGTCCTCCTCGAACGCGAAGCGCTCCACGTCGTCGTCGTCCCAGGCCGCGATGGGGTTGAGCTTGACGATGCGGCGCTTCTCGTCGAACCCGACGAGCGTGATGTCGGTGCGGGTGGGGGCGTCGACGCGGCGCATGCCGGTGACCCACGCCTTGTGGCCCGCGATGGCGCGGTTGAGCGGCTCGACCTTGCGCATGGCGCAGCAGAGGTCCGGGTCGCGGTCGTGGAGCCGGGCCCCGTACTCCTGGTCCTGCTGGTTGACGGTGAGCAGCGGCAGGATGGTGCGGATCTGGACACGCTCGGCGTAGTGGTCCCGGGTTTCGAGCGTCTCTGCGAAGTGGTAGCCGGTGTCGAGGAAGAACACGTCCAGGCTGGGCGCGGACTGCGCGATCAGCTCGACGAGGACCTCGTCACCCATCGAGGAGGCGACGGTGACGTCCGCGCCGAAGGTCTGCTCAGCCCACTGGAGCACCTCGCGGCTCAGCTTGACCTTGCCGAGGTGGCCGGCGTAGGCGGGGTCCGACTCGAGGGCGGTGAATCGGGCGTTCGCCTCGTCGGCGATGGCGTGCAGGTCATCCATGGTGTGCGGCCTCCTCCTCGGCGATCCGTGCCGGTATGTGCTCGGTTGCCACCCGGTGCTGGGTGACGGAGAACACGCGCGCGCAGGCCAGGCAGTGCCAGGCCCCGGCCGGCTCCTCCACCGGGCGCAGGTCCTCCTCCGCGCAGAACGGGCAGTGGAAGATGACCGCGCTCATCGCAGGAGGTCCTCGTCAGCCCGGTGGGCCCAGTGCGCGAAGGGCTCGTCGGCCTCCCGCTGCGCGAGGAAGGTGCGGGCGAGGCGCTCGATGTAGTCCGGCAGGTCCGCCGCCGCGACCTTCAGCGCGCGGGTCTTGCGAGCCAGCTGTGGCGAGGCGCCGAGGCCACCGCCGAGGTGCACCTGGAACAGCTCCACGAGGTTGCCGTCTGCATCGGTCTGCACCATGCCCTTGAGCCCGACGTCCGCCACCTGCGTGCGGGCGCAGGCGTTGGGGCAGCCGTTGACGTGAACGGTGAACGGCACGTCGAACTCGGGCAGCCGGGCCTCCAGCTCCTCGACGACGAGCCGGGCGCGCGCCTTCGTCTCCACGAGGGCGAGCTTGCAGTACTCGATCCCGGTGCAGGCCATCACGCCGCGGCGGAACTCCGACGGCCGCGCGGGCAGATCCTCGGCGTCGAGCGCCTCCACCAGGGCCTCGACGTTGTCGCCGGGCACGTCGAGGACGAGCAGCTTCTGGTGGGGGGTGAGGCGGATGCGGCCGGAGCCGTGCTCGGCGGCCAGCTCGGCGATGCGGGTCAGGCGGGTGCCGGAGACGCGGCCGGCGATGGGGGCCACGCCGACCCAGAAGTTGCCGTCGGCCTGGGCGTTGACGCCCACGTGGTCGCGGCGGAGGTCGGCCGCGTCCTGCGGGGGACCGTCGATGAGCCGGCGGCCCAGGTACTCGGTCTCCAGTACCTGACGGAACTTCTCCGGCCCCCAGTCCGCCATGAGGAACTTGAGGCGGGCGCGGTTGCGGAGGCGGCGGTAGCCGTAGTCCCGGAAGATCGAGACGACGCCCTTCCACACCTCGGGGACCTCCTCCAGCGGCACCCAGGCGCCGAGGCGTTGGGCGAACATCGGATTGGTGGAGAGGCCGCCCGCTGCCCACACATCGAAGCCGGGGCCGTGCTCGGGGTGGACGACGCCGACGAAGGACACGTCGTTGACCTCGTGCGCGACGTCGAGGTTGGGGCTGCCGGAGATGGCGGTCTTGAACTTGCGCGGCAGGTTGGAGAACTCGGGGCTGCCGATGTAGTTGGCCAGGATCTCGCGCACGGCCGGGGTGCCGTCGACGATCTCGTTGGCGGCGATGCCGGCCACCGGCGAGCCGAGGATGACGCGCGGGGTGTCGCCGCAGGCCTCGGCGGTGGTGAGGCCGACGGCCTCGAGGCGGCGCCAGATCTCGGGAACGTCCTCCACCCGGATCCAGTGCAGCTGGATGTTCTGGCGGTCCGAGATGTCCGCGGTGTCGCGGGCGAACTCGGTGGAGATGCCGGCGATGACGCGCAGCTGCTCGTTGCTCAGGGCGCCGCCGTCGGAGCGGACGCGCATCATGAAGAACTCGTCGTCGAGCTCCTCAGGTGCCAGAGTGGCGGTCTTGCCACCGTCGATCCCGGGCTTGCGCTGCGTGTACAGGCCCCACCAGCGCATGCGGCCGCGGAGATCCTCCCCCGCGATGCTGGCGAAGCCCTCCTTGGAGTAGACCTCCTCGATCCGGGCGCGGACGTTGAGCCCGTCGTCGGCCTGCTTGAACACCTCATTGGGGTTCAGCGGCGTCCTGTCGCCATCGGCCCAGGCGCCGGTGGCCTGGTTGCGCTTGGGGCGGGTTACCGCTTCGGTCATCGTCGGTCCTTCGTCGGGGGCCTTGCTGCTACCACCAACCGGATGACGGGGCGGCTCATTCCCGACCCCCGCCCATGATCGCCATGGGCGAACAGCGCGCGTCAGGCCTCCGCCCCGTCGACCGTTGTCACCGCCCTTGCGCTGCCCTGCACCTCGATGGGGATGGAGTTGATTGCGATGATGCCGAGAAACAAAGTCTCGTAGGCGCCGCGGACAGTGACGTGGACACGTTCGCCGCCCTCCACGCGGGCCTCGCCGGTGAACCCCGCGGCCTGCGCGAAGCCGACCGCCTCGCGTTTGGCGGCGGCCACGTCGAGAGTGGCGCCGGACGGCGTGACGCGGATCTCGTGGGTCGCAGCCCGGGCCGCCTGGGCGGCGACGGCCCGCGCCTCCTGTTCGGCCGTGGTGTGCCCGGCGAAGTCGACGCCCAGCCCGACGGCGATGATGCAGGCCGGGAGCGAGACCGACGCCCACACCGACAAAGCCAGGCCGCGCTGGTCCCTGCGTGAGCGGGTCCGTGTACGGCTGGGAGATCCGGTCCGCCACGCGGCCGTCGGTGGTGTGCGGTCGGGCCTGCGCTTCACCGGAGCGTCACCGCCTGGACCTCGCCCACCACCACGTCCGCGGAGCGGCTCAGCTGGAGCGGAAGCGTGCCGGTGAAGCCGGCGGCGGACCAGTTGACGGACCAGGTGGAGGTCGCGGTGACGGTGTAGCGGCCGTCCTCGTCGTACACGTGGCCACAGTCCGGCGAGGCGATGTTCTTCCCGCCCTGCGTCCTCGCGGAGGACCACGCCGTGCCCCTCCCGCACGCGACGGTGGAGCCGTCGCCCATGTCCCACTGGACGCGCGTGGCGCCGGCGGTCAGCCTGACGGCTATCCCGGAGTCTGTGGCTGTCGCGGTGACGGGGCCCCACTGCTTGTCCGACGGCGAGTCCGCCCACAGCCAGGTGTGCCAGCCGACGAACCCCATGCGCTCGGTGGTGTCGCCGCGAGGCTGCATGCCGAGATCGATGGCCTCGAGCCCGATCGACGCCAGCACGCGTCGAGCGGCGGCCTCGGCGTCGGCTTGGGTCACAGCGTCCGGCGGGGCGGGCAGCCACCGGTAGAAAGTCATCCCTGGATCGGGGACCAAGGATCCGTTTGGGCCCACGCATTCGTAGATGTCACCGTCAGTCCGCCCTTCCCAGACGCCGTCGGACATCGGCGGCTGGACACCTGCCACCCGACACCAGGCAGAAACCGACGCACTCCAGCTGCCATACGACGTTCGGCACGGCAGCACACGACCCTCGAACGTGCAGACGCGAGCTGTCACCTGCGACGTTGACTCTCCCGAACCGCCGCTGGCGCCACCTGATTGTGCCGGCGCTTGAGCGGCAACCATGCAAACGCCTGTGTCTGGGTCAATGACGAGGCATGAGACGTCTGGACTCGCGGTAGCTGTCGGAGGGAGTACGAGGAGCCCTGTCAAAACTGCCGCGGCGGAGGCACACCTCTGCCAGTTCAGCACTGCGCAGCCTCGTTACGGATCAGCGCGACGCGCCAGACACCATCTTGGCCACGTTCGAGTGTGGCGGTCTCATCTAGAGTCGTCGGTCCCTCAACTGCTACGGGTGCTCCACTCGAATCGAGCAGCTGAACGTTGCTCCGATCCAGACAGTAGGTGACGTCCGCCTGTGCCAAACCGCCAACTTCTTCACGCGGGACTCCGACATTCACACCACGGAACTCCAGCCCGCCAACCGATCGCTGACCAGCATTTCTCAGGTTCCGGATCGATGCGAGGATGAGATCCTCCGCCTCCCCGGTCGTCACCCTCTGCGTTTCTGAGAGGTCCGTAAGAGTTGGGTCAGCGACGAATCGCGAGCGGACCTCCCAGTACTCCATCCAGGCTGCACGAATCGCCGCCTGATCGGGCGACTCCGTCGCGGGGGCGGGCGGGAACGACTCCACCGCCGTCGGCGAGGGGCTGGGGGTGGGCGACGGGCTCTGGGCAGGCGTCGGCGACACGCTCACCGTGGGCGACGCCGTCGGCGTGACGTCGGGGGTGCACCCGACGGCGAGCGCCACGACGGCGAGGGGCACGAGAAGGTGTCGCATGGGCGCTCCGATCGATGAGGTCGGGGCCCATTCAACCAAGCGACGGGGGTCATTTCCGCCGCGAGCACCCTCAGCTGTGGATAACTCCGCTCAGAGCACCGCACCGGGGCGGTACGCGGCGGCCTCGGGATCTGCCGCGACAACCTCGGCCACCTTCGCCGCAACCCGCGACACCTGCGCCTGCGCGGTTCCCGCCAGCTCGAGCGGGCTCACCACGAGGGCGCCCAGCTCGTCGCGGGTGAGGCCGAGCCGGTCGTCGCCCGCGAGCCTGTCGAGCAGGTCGTTGGCGCGCGCCCCCTTCCGGAGATCCAGCGCCACCGCAACCGCGTGCTCCTTGATGGCCTCGTGTGCCACCTCGCGGCCCACGCCCTTGCGGACGGCGGCCATCAGCACCTTGGTGGTGGTGAGGAACGGCAGGTAGCGGTCGAGCTCGGCCTCGATGACGGCGGGGAACGCGCCGAAGTCCGCCAGCACCGTGAGGAAGGTCTCGAACAGGCCGTCGAGCGCGAAGAACGCGTCCGGCAGCGCGATCCGGCGCACGACGGAGCAGGACACGTCGCCCTCGTTCCACTGGTCGCCGGCGAGCTCGCCCACCATGGACACGTAGCCGCGCACCACCACGGCCAGCCCGTTGACGCGCTCACAGGAGCGGGTGTTCATCTTGTGGGGCATCGCCGACGAGCCCACCTGCCCCTCCTTGAAGCCCTCGGTCACCAGCTCGAGGCCGGCCATGAGGCGGATGGTGGTGGCCACGTTCGAGGGCGCCGCGGAGATCTGCGCGAGCGCGGTGACCGCGTCGTAGTCGAGCGAGCGGGGGTAGACCTGTCCGGTCGAGGTGAGGACCGCGCCGAAGCCGAGCTCATCGGCGATCCGCTGCTCCAGCTCGGCGAGCTTGCCGGCGTCGCCGCCGAGGAGGTCCAGCATGTCCTGCGCGGTGCCGACGGGGCCCTTGATCCCGCGCGCCGGGTAGCGGGCGATGAGGTCGTCGAGGCGCGCCAGGCCGACGAGCAGCTCGTCGGCCGCCGTCGCGAACCGCTTGCCCAGGGTGGTGAGCTGCGCGGCCACGTTGTGCGAGCGCCCCGTCAGCGGCTGGTCCGAATACTGGGTGGCGAGGCGTGCCAGCTGCGCGAGCGTCGCGACCACGCGCACGCGGATGGCGCGCAGGGCGTCGAGCACCTGCAGCTGCTCGATGTTCTCGGTGAGGTCGCGGGAGGTCATGCCCTTGTGGATGTGCTCGAACCCGGCGAGGTCGTTGAACTCCTCGATGCGGGCCTTGACGTCGTGGCGGGTGATCCGCTCGCGGGCATTGATGGAGTCGAGGTCCACCTGGTCGATGACGCTCTCGTAGGCCGCGATCACCGCGTTGGCGTCAGCGCCGCCGAATTCGACGCCGAGGTCGCGCTGGGCGCGCAGCACCGCCAGCCACAGCTTCCGTTCGGAGACGATCTTGGCCTCGGGGGCCCAGATGTCGCGCATCTGCTGCGAGGCGTAACGGTTGGCCAGCACGTTGGGGACGCTCATGGCACCACAGCCTAGGACTCCCCCTGGGGATCGGCGAATGCCAGCCCCTGTTGCCCATGGGGACGGAGCCCCAGCGGAACGAGGGGCACAGATGGGATGTCGGACGGGAAAGCGGCTGTGCGCAGTGATGCCCATGGAGACGGCGACGGCGGAGACGTGAGGTGGGCGCGAGGGTGGGGGACGGCAGGGCGGCTGGGCGCAGGGATGCCCATGGACACGGCGACGGCGGGCAACGAGAGGTGCGCGCCAGGGCGGGGGACGGCAGGGCGGCTGGGCGCAGGGATGCCCAGCCCGAGGGGCACCCGGAAGAACCCGCCTGAAGCAGGCTCAAGCCAGGGCCGCCCTGCCGGCACACGCCCGGAGCCGACCACGCCATGGGCAGACGAGTGCAGGGAGACGTGAGACGAGGCCCGGGCGGCCTCAACTACCCAACCCAAGACCAACACGCGGCCAACAAGGTGACGGCGGACAAGGGCCGCACGGGCCTCGTGTCAGGGCTGCCGGCACCTGGCAGCGGGACGCAGTGCCAGGGACCCCAGTCCAAAGTGAGCCAACGCGGGTTTCGACACGCGCTGAGCCGCAGGCGGCTCGGCGCGGCTCAACCAGCGGAAGGGGACGGCTCGGCGCGGCTCAACCAGCTGTCGGAAAAGGCCCCGCACAGCCCAAGTCGACACGCGCTGAGCCGCAGGCGGCTCGGCGCGGCTCAACCAGCGTCGGAAGGGGGCAGGTCTCGAGGCGAGCAGGGGCGTGAGGTGTGCGCGAGGGTGGGGGACGGCAGGGCGGCTGGGCGCAGGCATGCCCAGACCGAGGGGCACCCAGAACAACCCGCCTGAAGCAGGCTTGAGCCAGGGCCGCCCTGCCGGCACACGCCCGGAATGAACCACGCCGCAGGCAAACCAGTGCAGGGAGACGTGAGACGAGGCCCGGGCGGCCTCAACTACCCGACCACAGCCGAGCAAGCGGCCGACAAGCAGACGGCGGACAAGGGCCGCACGGGCCTCGTGTCAGGGCTCCCGGCACCACACAGCGAGAACTCCAATCGCGAGAACCTCGGCCAACTCCATGGACAGCGTCAGTTGGTTTCGACACGCGCTGAGCCGCAGGCGGCTCGGCGCGGCTCAACCAGCGGAAAACGGGCGGCTCAACCAGCTGTCGGGGGGACGCGCCGCGGCGAGCTCGACCAGGTGTCGGGGGGACGCGCCGAGGGGGCTCAATCGGCGGGGTCGGGGAAGACGCCGTCGACGTACATCCACCGCCCGCCGCGACGCGCGAAGCGGGAGCGTTCCCGCAGCGCCCCGTCGCGATGCGCGGCCTCGAACTCCACCACGCCCTCCTTGTCGTCCAAGCCACCGTCGACCACGTCCACAACCGTCAGGCCCGTCCACTCCACACCGTGCGCCTTCACCGACTCGGGGCGGGTGGCGGGGTGCCAGGTGCGCCACAGGTAGTCGCCGTCGCCCACCACGAACGCGGAATACCGCGACCGCATCAGCTCCTCGGCCGTGGCCGCCTGACGCTCACCGGCCAGCAGCGGCCCGCAACACGTCCCCCAGTCCGCGCCGCCGCAGAGGCAGGGCTTCACGACAGCTCACCCACGAGGTGGGGCTTGCCCTCGCGGTTGACGACGGCGAACCTCCAGCCCCCGTCGTCCTGTGAGGCCGCGAAACGCACCTTCCCCGGCAGCAGGATGGGCTTGGCGAACTGCACCCGTACCGTGTAGGCGTCCGGCAGCCCGCCCCCCAAGGCCGCGACAGCGCGGGCATGCGTCCACATCCCGTGGATGATCGGCCGCGGGAAGCCGAACAGGCGGGCGGTCAGCGGGTTGAGGTGGATGGGGTTCGAGTCGCCCGAGACCGCCGCGTAGCGGCGCCCCAGGTCCGCGCCCAGCCGCCACTCCTGCGACGGCGCCACCGACGGTGCCTGCAGCCGCACCGGCGCCGGCGCCTCCCCCGCCACCTTCGCTCCTGAGGCCAGGTACACCGACACCCCCCGCCACACCAGCTCGTCGGACGCGTGGATCTCGCCCACCATGTCGAACGTGGCGCCCTTGGCGTGCGGCTGAAGGTTCTCGGCCCGCACCAGGATCCGGAGCGGCTCGTCGACCGTCACCGGCCGGTGCAGCGTCATCTCGTTGGTGACGTGCACCAGGCCCGCCAGCGGGAAGGGGAAGTCGTCGGCCGCCATCACCTCCATCTGCAGCGGGAAGGTCAGCACGTGCAGCCAGGTGGCGGGCATCCGGTCGCGCAGCGCGAAGCCGGTCTCGGCGCAGTACGCAGCCAGCCGCGACACCTCCACTCTGTGCGACATCACCAGATAGCTCCGGTCCGGCAGCGAGGAGACCTCCCCCGGCTTCTTCAGCATCCCCAGCGCCGCCTTGCCCAGCACGCCCGACGGCTCGGGCAGCCTCGGCAGGACGCGCACGTCGCGGCTCATCAGGCGCCCACCAGGTTCTGGCCGCACACCCGGATGACCTGGCCGTCCACCCCGCCCGACGACGGACCGCACAGGTAGGCCAGGGTCTCGGCCACGTCGACGGGGTTGCCGCCCTGGGTCAGCGAGTTGGAGCGACGGAAGATCTCGCGCTGCACGAAGGGGATGGCCGCGGTCATCTCGGTCTCGATGAACCCGGGCGCCACCGCGTTGACGGTGATCGGGCGGTCCGCGAGCTCGTCGCGCATCGCCCACACCAGGCCCATGACGCCGGCCTTGGAGGCGGCGTAGTTGGTCTGCCCCTTGTTGCCCGCCACTCCCGAGGTGGACGCGATCCCGACGATGCGCGCCGCCTGGCCGAGCCCCCCTGGCACGTCGTGGTTGAGGAGGTACTCGTTGATCCGCATCTCGGCGGCGAGGTTGACGTCGAGCACCGAGGACCACCGCTTCTCGTCGAGGTTGGCCAGCAGCTTGTCCCGCGTGATGCCTGCGTTGTGCACTAGGGCCCAGATCCGGGCGGACTCCCCGTGCACGTGTGCCACGTGGGCCGCGATCCGCTCCCCCGCGTCGGCCGAGGTGATGTCCAGCTGCAAGGCCGAGCCGCCGATGGCGTTGGCCACCCTGGCCAGCGCGTCCCCGGCCGCGGGGATGTCCACGGCCACCACCGTCGCCCCGTCGCGCGCGAAGGTGCGCGCGATCGCAGCGCCGATCCCCCTGGCGGCCCCGGTCACCACGACGACCCGCCCGTCGAACGGGCGCGCGGTCAGCTCGTGCGGATCCTTTGACGGGCCCACCCTCCACGTCTGCCCGCTCACGAAGGCCGACCGGCCCTCGAGCAGGAAGGACATGGTGGAGGCGAGGTCCGCGCCCGAGGTGCCGGTGCGCACGAACACCAGGTTCGACGTCGCGCCGCCCCGCAGCTCCTTGGCCACAGTGCGGTTGATCCCGTCGATGCCCTGGGCCACGGCCTTGGCCTCCAGCCCGGTCACGTCGCGGGCGTCGGTGGCCAGGATGATCACCCGCCCAGAGCCTTCAAGCCCGCGCATCGCAGGGCGCAGCACCTGGCGGATGCCCTCCAGCTGGGTGATCTCGCGCACCCCCGTGGCGTCGACGACGACCGCGCCGGGCTTCACCGGGTAGCGGGGGGCCTGGTCGCGGCCCTTCTCGTCCTTGGTGCGCGCCTCCGGAACGTCGAGCAGCGCCTCACCGGGCACGACGCCCAGCTGGGCCAACGTCGACGCCGCCAGGCCCCCACCGTCGAGCGCGCCCAGGACCACCGGGCCCGACGGCATCACGCGTCCGCGCCGCAGCACCGGCGGGTCTGCCAGCCCGGCCTTCCTGGCGACGAACTTCCCCGCGGGGGTGCCGTACAGCTTCTCCAACACGTCCATCTCATGCCTCCAGGATCGCGACGACGCCCTGGCCGCCGGCCGCGCAGATCGACACCAGCCCGCGGGACCCGGGCCCGCGCTCGTATAGCATCTTCGCCAGCGAGGCGACGATGCGGCCCCCGGTGGCGGCGAAGGGGTGGCCCGCCGCCAGCGAGGAGCCCTTCACGTTGAGCTTCGCCCGGTCCACCGTGCCCACGCCGCCAGCCTCCAGCGCCTTGATCGTGGCCAGCACCGTGGAGGCGAACGCCTCGTGGATCTCCAGGAAGTCGAAGTCCGCCAGGGTCAGGCCGTTGCGCTCGAGGAGCTTCGGGATGGCGCGCGTCGGCGCCAGGAGGAGGTCCTCCTTGCCCGTCGTGTAGTCCGCGGCGGCCACCTGCGCGTCCACCACCCTCGCCCAGACGGGCCAGCCGCGGCCGCGGGCATACTCCTCCTCCGCGAGGAGCACCAGGGCGGCGCCGTCGGTCAGTGCAGTCGAGTTGCCGGCTGTCATCGTGGCCTCGTCCCCCTTGCCGAAGACCGTGCGCAGCTTCCCCAGCGCCTCCTTCGTGGTGTCCGGGCGCAGGATCGCGTCCCGCGACACCTTCAGGTACGGCGTCACCAGGTCGTTGAAGAAGCCCTGGTCCCAGGCCGCCGCCAGGTTCTGGTGCGAGGCGAGCGCCAGGTCGTCCTGCTCTTCGCGTGTCACGCCCCACTTGGCGGTGGTCAGCGCCTGGGACTCGCCCATGCTCAGCCCGGTGCGGGGCTCGACGACGGCGGGTGGCACAGGCGCCAGGTCCGCCGGGCGGATGCGGGCCAGGGCGGCCAGCTTGTCCGGCAGCGTGCGCGCCCGCGACAGGGCCAGCATGGCCTTGCGCATCCCCTCGGAGGTGACCAGCGGCGCATCGGAGGCGGAGTCCACGCCGCCGGCGATGGCCACGTCCATCTGGCCCAGCCGGATCTTGTTGGAGGCGTAGACCACGGCCTCCAGCCCGGTGCCGCAGGCCTGCTGCAGGTCACACGCGGGGGTGTGCGGCGAGAGCGCGGAGCCCAGCACCGCCTCGCGGGTGAGGTTGAAGTCACGCGTGTGCTTGAGCACCGCACCGGCCACCACCTCGCCCACCTCCTGGCCCGCCAGGCCGAACCGGGCGACCAGGCCGTCGAGGGCGGCGGTCAACAGGTCCTGGGCTGAGGCCTCGGCGTACTTGCCGCCGGCCTTGACGAAGGGGGTGCGGTTGCCGCCCACCACCACTGCGGTGCGTGTCATCGACGTTGATCCTCTCGCTGGGGTATTCGATACCCACAGTAGCAGGTACGCAGAGTTTCAGGTACTCTGAGTTGCATGAAGATCGACGACGATCCCCCGACGGTGGCCGCGGCCCCCCAGCCCGACGGCCGCGCCTCCCGCTGGGACGAGCACAACAGCCTCCGCAGGCGGGCGCTGGTGGAGGACGCCGTGCGCGCCATCCGCGAGCACGGGCCCTCCGTGGGCATGGACGAGATCGCCGCGCTCAGCAAGACCTCGAAGACGGTCCTCTACCGCCACTTCGGGGACAAGGCCGGCCTGTACCGCGCCGTCGTGGAGTCGGTGCACGAGTTCATCCTGCGCAAGCTGCCGCTGGAGGACGCCGTCACCTTCGAGCCGCGGGACCTGGTGCGCACGCTGGCAGACGCCTACCTCGCCGTCGTGGAGCGGGACCGCAACCTGTACCTCTTCGTCTCCACCCGGCCCGCCGGGGAGACCCCTGTCGACGATCCGGTCCTCGGCATCACCACCCGCATCGGCAACGAGGTCGCGGACGCGTTCCGGTCCTGGCTCAGGCGCCACGGGCTCGACGAGGAGCCCGCCAACACATGGGGCCACGGCGCCGTGGGCTTCATCTGGGCGGTCGCCGACCGCTGGATCATCACCAACCTCAGACGGCCCCGCGCCGAGGTCGTCGACTACATCGATCAACTGTTCGCCCCGGCCTTCGCCGCGCAGACAAAGGAGCTGAGACCATGACACTGACCGCCACCCGAAGCACCCAGCCCGCCCCGCGGCCCGCCCCTCACGGCACCGCCATCTCGCCAACCGGCGAGGCCCTGCGCCGGGCGCTGGACGGACCGTTCCACGCCCTGAAGCAGCGCTGGCGCGACGAGGTGAGCGCTGACGACATCGTCCGCGACACCGCCCTCACCGTCGAGGAGGCCCGTGCCTGGACCCTCGACAGGGTCGCCAAGCTCTCCCGGCGCAACTTCGTCACCGCCGGCTTCCCCATCGCCCAGGGCGGCGTGGGCACCACTGCGGAGTCGGTGGCCAACTTCGAGATGGTGGCCATGGGAGACCTGTCGCTGACCATCAAGACGGGCGTGCAGCACGGCCTCTTCGGCGGCGCCATCACCAACCTCGGCACGCAGTACCACCACGAGACGTTCCTGCCGGGCGCCATCACCACCGAGCTCCTCGGCTGCTTCGCCATGACCGAGCTGGGCCACGGCTCGGACGTGCAGTCCATCGAGACCACCATCACCTGGGTGCCGGAGACCTCCGAGTTCGAGGTCCACTCCCCCACCCCGACGGCGACGAAGGCCTACATCGGCAACGCCGCCCGCGACGGGCGGATGGCCGCGGTGTTCGGCCAGCTGGTCGTCGACGGCGAGCACCGGGGCGTCCACGTGGTGCTGGTGCCCATCCGCGACGAGGCCGGGCGCGACCTCCCCGGCGTCACCACCGGGGACCACGGGCACAAGGGCGGGCTGCTCGGCATCGACAACGGCACCATCGCCTTCGACCACGTCCGCGTGCCCCGGCTGATGCTGCTGGACCGCTACGGCGGCGTCGACGAGGAGGGCCGCTACCAGTCGCCCATCGAGAGCAAGAATGCGCGCTTCTTCACCATGCTCGGCACGCTGGTGCGCGGCCGGATCTGCGTGGGCGGCGGCGCCGCCTCGGCCGCCCGCAAGGCGCTCACCATCGCCGTGCGCTACGGCGACACGCGACGGCAGTTCCGCCGCCCCGGCCTGGGCGAGGAGATCCTGCTGCTGGACTACCTCTCGCACCAGCGCCGGCTCCTCCCTCATGTGGCCAGGGCATATGCCTATGGCTTCGCGCAGAACGAGCTGGCCCAGCGCCTGCAGCAGGTGATGGACGCCGACGGCTCGGACGTCCGGGCCTCGCGAGAGCTCGAGACCCGCGCGGCCGGCATGAAGGCGGTGCTGACCCGCTGGGCGCTGGACTCCATGCAGGAGGCCCGCGAGGCGTGCGGCGGCGCCGGCTACATGTCAGACAACGGCATCACCATGGCCAGGCAGGACGCCGACATCTTCGCCACCTTCGAGGGCGACAACACCGTCCTGCTGCAGCTCGTCGCCAAGGCCCTGCTCCTGGAGTACAAGTCCACCTGGGGAGACATGGACATGCGCGGCACCGCGCAGAAGACCGCCGCCATGATCGGCCAGACCGTCCTCGAGCGCACCACGGCGCGCTCGCTCATCGACCGCCTCATCGCCGTGGCCGACCGCAAGCCGGACTCGGAGCGGATGCGGGCCCGCGGCTGGCACGTGCAGATGTTCGAGTTCCGGGAGAAGCACGTCGTCGAGGGGCTGGCCAGGCGGATGCGCGCCGCGACCAAGCTGCCGGAGGACCAGCAGAACGCCGCGCTCAACGCGCTGCAGACCCACATGCTGGAGGCGGCGAAGGCGCACGTGGACCGCGTGGTGCTGGAGGCCTTCATCGAGGGGATCGAGCAGTGCGACGACGACTACGTCACGGCGCTCCTGGTGAAGGTGTGCGACCTGTACGCCCTCGCCACCATCGAGTCGAACCGCGCCTGGTACCTGGAGCACGAGGTGTTCGACCCGCGCCGGAGCAAGGCGATCAGCGCCACCGTCGACGACCTCTGCGGCGAGCTGCGCCCCCGCGCGCGAGAGCTCGCCGAGGGCCTCGGTGTGCCGACGCAGTGGCTGAAGCACCCCCGCGAGGCGGTTCCCCCGCTGCTGCCCTGACCTACTGGTACGACACGAAGTTGGGGCGCGGCTCCACGTCCTGCATCGTCTCCTGGGGCGTCATCGTCGGGGAGTCCTCGTCGATGAAGTTCTTCCAGCCAAGCCAGACGTCCGCGGGCAGCCCCTCCTTGAGGTTGCGCCAGGTCTCCTGCTTGAGCGGAGCGTTGCCGTGGCCGTCGGCGTGGACGAGGTACTGGATCTCGTCGCGGGTGGTGTCGAGGCGCTCGCGCCCCACGATCATGCGCTGCTGGAACTGGTGCAGGATGAGCACCTTCGGCGGGAGGCCGTTGGCCGCCACCAGGTCTGCCAGCCACGCGCCTGTGGCGTTGACCTCCTCCACCGTCACCTGGCCGATGATGGTCATGTGCCGCTGGCCGGGCTTCAGCCGCCACTCGGGGTCCAGCGCCAGGCCGACGGTGGGCCGCTTGAGCAGCTCCTCGTACCGCTTGGCCTGGGTGAGGAAGTCGGTGTGCCCGGGCTGGAGGTCGAGCACGCAGTAGATCCCGGCGGCCTCGGCCGCCTCGATGTAGGGCAGCAGCTGCTCGACGGGGGTCTCGTAGGAGTAGTCGCCGTCGGCGCCCGAGGAGGCGCTGGCCACCGTCGTGATGATCTCGAAGGCGCCGATGACCGGCACGTCGCTGAACGCCTGGTACTGGGCCGCGATGGTCTGGACCCGGGTGACGGACTCGGCCGGCCCCTGCTCGCCGAGCAGGCCGAGCGTGCCGCCCGAGGGGTGCCCGTAGAGCGCCACCATCATGCGGCCGGGGAACGGCGCCACCCCGCCGCCGGGCAGCTCGGCCAGGGTGCGGGCGGCCTCGACACGGGCGGCGAACCGGGCAGTGTCGCCGAAGGCCCCCACGCCGAGGACGCCACCGGTGGCGCCCTTGACCAGCGCCACCGACTCCGCCGTCGCGCGGGGGTCGTCGTACGTCACCTCGCCCAGCTCGATGCCGGCGGCCGACAGGATCGACGCGGTGGACGGCCCGACGCTTGAGCCCGACAGCCGGAGCGCGAGTGTCGCGGCGGGCTCGGCCGTCGCGGGCACGCCGTCGGGGCTCATGGTCGGCGGCCCGCTGGGCAGCTGGAGGACCTCCCGGTCCCCGAAGTCGCCACCGGCCCCGTAGGAGATGACGGTGCGGGTCTGCAGGCGGTCGAGCTCGGCCGCGAGCTCCGGGCCGGCCAGGAACAGCGGCAGGCCCCAGTCCGCGGCGGTCGCGGCCGCCGTCTCGAGGTCGCCGCCCTGGGCCACGCTCGGCGACGGCGCGGCGCTCGGCGATCCCGACGGAGACGCCGACGGCGAAGCGGCCGGCGACGAGGGAGCCGGCTGCACCACCACCACGGCGGTGGCCTCGGCCAGGACCAGCCGGCTCAGCGCGAGGGCACCCGCGTCGTCTGCCGGAAGCACGGCCGACGAGACGTCCGGGTTGGCCACGACGCGGTGCCCGACCCGGGTGGGCGAGGCCTCAGCCGCTGGGTTGGTCGGAGTGCCGGACGATGTGCCGGCCCCACCCTCACCGGGTGTGCCGGTGCAGCCGGAGGCCGCGACGACCGCGCCAGCGGCGAGCCCGAGGAGGGCGATGCGTCGTGTGATCATCCACCGAGCCTGCCATCTCGTCCGCGCCAGCCGAAATCATCGACCGGAGCAGGTCAGTGGAACGTGCCGATGTCCGAGCGGTGGAACCCGTCGGCGTACCCGACGTGCGAGAGGAGGCCGTAGGCCCTGGCGCGCGCCTCCTCGAGGTCGGACCCGCGGCCCACCGTGCCCAGGACCCGGCCGCCGGCCGCGACCAGCGTGTCGCCGTCGAGCCGCGTGCCCGCGTGCAGCACGTAGGCGTCCGCCTCGTCGTCCGGCAGCGCGATCGTGCCCCCGGCCGCCGGGGTCCCGGGGTACCCGGCCGCGGCCGTCACCACCACGACGGCGGCGCCCTCGCGCCAGGCCAGCTCCCCGACCGACTCCAGCTCGCCGCGGGCGGCGGCGCGCAGCACCCCGGCCAGCGGGGTCTCGAGCAGGGCGAGGACGGCCTGCGTCTCCGGGTCACCGAAGCGGACGTTGAACTCCACCACCCGCAGCCCCTTCGACGTGAGCGCCAGCCCGGCGTAGAGCAGGCCGATGAAGGGGGTGCCGCGGCGGCGCATCTCGGCGAGGGTGGGCGCGATCACCTCGTCCATGATCTGGCCGGTCAGCCCCGGATCCGCCCAGGTCAGCGGCGAGTAGGCCCCCATGCCGCCGGTGTTGGGGCCGGCGTCGCCGTCGCCGACGCGCTTGTAATCCTGTGCCGGAAGCAACGGGACCGCGCGCTCGCCGTCGCAGATCGCGAACAGCGACACCTCGGGCCCGTCCAGGTAGTCCTCGATCACCACGCGCCCGCACGAGGCCGCGTGCGCCAGGGCCGCGTCGCGGTCGTCGGTGACCACGACGCCCTTGCCGGCGGCGAGCCCGTCGTTCTTCACCACGTAGGGGGCGCCGAACTCGTCGAGGGCCGCGGCGGCCTGCTCGGGGGTCTCGCAGACCCGGGCCGCGGCCGTGGGCACGCCGGCGGCCTCCATGACCTCCTTGGCGAACGCCTTCGACCCCTCGAGTACCGCCGCCTCGCGGCCCGGACCGAACGCGTCGATGCCCGCCTCGCGCAGCGCGTCCGCGACACCGGCCACCAGCGGCGCCTCCGGCCCGATCACCACCAGGTCCGCGCCCAGCCGCAGGGCGGCCTCCACCACGGCCTCGGGGGACGACGGGTCCAGCGCGTGCAGGGTGGCGAGACGCCCGATCCCGGGGTTACCGGGGGCGGCGTGCAGCTCGGTGACGGACGGATCGGCGGCGAGGGACCGGGCCAGCGCGTGCTCGCGCCCGCCGGATCCAAGGAGCAGGATCTTCACCCGCGCAGCCTAGTCCCCGGACGCCTGATCCTCGCGCTCGGCGGCCTCCTGTGAACGCTGCACGAGCACCCTGAAGCCGATGATCGCCAGCAGGAACAGCCCGCCGACGGGGACCGCCCACCACCATCCCCAGCCGATGTCCTCCTGGCCCAGGGCCACCACCACCGTGCCGGTCATGAACACCGCGATCATGGCCACCAGTGCCCAGAGCAGCCGGGCCGTGGACGAGCCCCGCGACATCAGATGAGGTCGTTGATGGCCACCGACTGCTCGCGACCGGGGCCGACGCCGATGCCGCTGATCCGGCACCCGATCAGCTCCTCGAGCCTGTGCACGTACGCCTGGCAGGTGGGGGGCAGTTCGTCGAAGGCGCGGCAGCCGCTGATGTCCTCGGCCCAGCCGTCGAGCTCCTCGTAGATGGGCTTGGCGTGGTGGAAGTCCGACTGTGTCATGGGCATCACGTCGTGGCGCACTCCGTCGACCTCGTAGGCCACGCACACCGGGATCTTCTCCCAGCCGCTCAGGATGTCCAGCTTGGTGAGGAAGATGTCGGTGAAGCCGTTGATCTTGACGGCCTGCTCCACGAGCAGCGCGTCGAACCAGCCGCAGCGCCGCGGGCGTCCCGTGGTGGCGCCGAACTCGGAGCCGATGCGGCGGAGCTCCTCGCCGTCGTGGTCGAACAGCTCGGTGGGGAACGGGCCCTCCCCGACGCGGGTGGTGTAGGCCTTGGCGATGCCGATGGTGCGGTCGATGCGCGTGGGCCCGACTCCGCCGCCGGTGGTGGCGCCGGCCGCGGTGGGGTTGGACGACGTGACGTAGGGGTAGGTGCCCTGGTCCACGTCGAGGTGGTGCGCCTGGGCGCCCTCGAACAGGACCACCTTCCCTGCGTCCAGCGCGTCGTTGACGTAGCGGCCGGAGTCGACGATGTGGGGACGGATGGTGTCGGCGTGCTTGAGCAGCGCCTGCACGATCTCCTCGGCGATGATCGGGCGACGGTTGTAGACCTTCACCAGCAGCTGGTTCTTCTGGTCCAGGGCCGCGTCCACCTTCTGACGGAGGATGGACTCGTCGAGGATATCCTGGATCCGGATGCCGAGGCGGTTGACCTTGTCCGAGTAGCAGGGCCCGACGCCGCGACCCGTGGTGCCGATCCTGCGCTTGCCGAGGAAGCGCTCGGTGACCTTGTCCAGCACCTTGTGGTACTCGGTGATGATGTGGGCGTTGGCCGAGATCAGGGGATGCGGCACGTCCACGCCGCGCGAGGCCAGCACCTCGAGCTCCTCGGCCAGCACGTCGAGATCGACGACGACGCCGTTGCCGATCACGGTGGTGGTGTTGGGGTTGAGGATGCCCGACGGCAGCAGGTGGAGCACGAACTTCTCGCCGCCGACGACGAGCGTGTGGCCCGCGTTGTTGCCGCCGGAGTAGCGGACGCAGACGTCGACGCGGTCACCCAGCTGGTCCGTCGCCTTCCCCTTGCCCTCGTCTCCCCATTGAGCCCCGACCACGACAACGCTCGGCATGTCGCCTCCTCCACACATGGATGAAGCCCCTCGCGCTCAGCGGGGGCCTTACCGGTGGAGTCTATCGGACCTCCCCGCGCACCACGGGTCTGCGGGACCACTCAGCCCGCGTGCTGGTCTACCCACCGTTCGAGTTGCGCAGGGGGCAGCGCGCCCACCTGCCGCGACACCTCTCGCCCCCCGCGCATGAGCAGCAGGGTGGGGATGCTCATGGCCTCGAACCGGGACTGCACCACCGGGTTGTGGTCCACGTTGACCTTGACCACCTTGAGGCGGCCGGCCCGCGACACCGCGAGCTTCTCCAGGACGGGCGCCACCATGCGGCACGGGCCGCACCACGGGGCCCAGAGGTCCACCACGACCGGAACCTTCGTCGAGACGACGGCGTCGAAGTCGGCGTCCGTCGCCTCCACCAGCCAGGGCAGGTCAGCCTTGCACGTGCCGCACCTGGGCAGCCCGGTGGCCGCGGCGGGCACCCGGTTGCGGGCGGCGCAGGAGACGCATGTGACGATGCTCATGCATCCATGATCGCCGACGGCGGCCGTCGCGGCCCCGAATCCGCGCCCGACTTCGCACATCAGTGGCACGAGCCCGCCAGATCCTGCACAAAAGACCATTGCTCTTGCCTAGCATCAAGGGTGGGGAAAGTATCGATCGAGAATCCCCGCAACGACGCAGGAGGTTGGGACCCGTGAAGAAGCTCATCAATTCCCCCGACGACGTGATCGCCGACGCCCTCAAGGGCGTGGAGGCGTCAGACGCCAACGTCCGGGTGGACCACGACAACCGCGTGATCTACCGCGCCACCCCCAAGGAGGCGGGCAAGGTCGCCATCATCTCCGGAGGCGGCTCCGGCCACGAGCCCATGCACGGCGGGTTCGTCGGGGTCGGCATGCTCGACGCCGCGTGCGCGGGCCAGGTGTTCACCTCCCCCACCCCGGACCAGATGATCGAGGCCACCACCGTCGTCGACAACGGCGCGGGCGTGCTGCACATCGTCAAGAACTACACCGGCGACATCATGAACTTCGAGATGGCCGCAGAGATGGCCACCGACGCCGGGATCACCGTGTCCACCGTCATCGTGGCCGACGACGTCGCGGTGCAGGACTCGCTGTACACCGCCGGCCGACGCGGCGTGGGCACCACGGTGCTGCTGGAGAAGATCGTCGGCGCCGCCGCCGAGGAGGGCCAGGACCTGGCCGCCGTCACCGCGCTGGCGCAGAAGGTGGCCGACAACGGGCGCTCGATGGGCATGGCGCTCACCTCGTGCACCGTCCCCTCCGCCGGCAAACCCACCTTCGACCTCCCCGAGGACCAGATCGAGATCGGCATCGGCATCCACGGCGAGCCCGGCCGCCATCGCGAGCCCATCGCGGACGCCAAGTCGGTGGCCAAGCAACTGGTGGACCCCATCCTGCACGACCTCGACTTCACCGGCGCCCCCGTCATCGCCATGCTCAACGGCATGGGCGGCACCCCGCTCATCGAGCTGTACCTCATGTACGGCGAGGTCGTGGCGCTGCTCAAGGAGGCCGGCGTCGAGGTGACCAGGAACCTGGTGGGCAACTACATCACCAGCCTGGACATGGCCGGCTGCTCGCTGACCCTGCTCAAGGCCGACGACGACATGATTCGCCTGTGGGACTCCCCCGTGAAGACCGCGGGGCTACGGTGGGGTCTGTGACCGAACAACACCTCACCCTCGACCTCCTCGCCGACTGGCTGCGGCGCTACGCCACGATCATCGACGAGAACAAGGTCTTCCTGACGGACCTCGACTCGGCCATCGGTGACGCCGATCACGGCGCCAACATGGCCCGCGGCACCGCGGCCGTCGTGCAGCACCTGGACCAGGCCACCACCATCGACGGCCTGTTCAAGAAGGCTGGCATGACGCTGGTCAGCACGGTCGGCGGCACCGCCGGCCCGCTGTACGGCACCCTGTTGATGAAGATGGGGATGGCCAGCGGGTCCGTCATGGAACTCACCCCGGCCGAGTTCGGGAAGGCGTTCCGGGCGGGGCTCGAGGGGCTCGTGGCACGAGGCAAGACCGAGCTGGGCGACAAGACGATGGTCGACGCGCTGTCGCCGGCCATCGACGCGTTCGACGCCGCCGTGGCGGACGGGGCTGGGCTGCACGACGCCGCGGCGGCGGCGGCCCAGTCGGCCGCCGCGGGCCGCGACGCCGCCACGCCGCTGGTGGCCAAGAAGGGTCGCGCGAGCTACCTGGGTGAGCGGTCCGCCGGTCACCAGGATCCCGGCGCCACGTCGTCGACCTACCTGTTCGACGCCCTTGTGGACGTGATCGGCGCCTGATGGCGGTCGGCATCGTCGTGGTCTCGCACAGCCGCGCGCTGGCCGAGGCCGCGGTCGAGCTGGCCATGCAGATGGTCCACGGGGGGCCCTCCCCCGTGGCCATCGCCGCTGGCATGCCCGACGGCGGGCTCGGCACCGACGCCACGGCCGTCGCGGCCGCCATCGCGGAGGTGGACCGGGGCGACGGCGTGGTCGTCTTCGTGGACATGGGATCGGCGGTCATGAGCGCCGAGATGGGCGTCGAGTTCGCCGGAGTGGACAACGCGCGCGTGCTCTCCGCGCCGTTCGTCGAGGGGCTGACGGCCGGGGTGGTGCGCGCGGTCGGCGGCGCGTCGCTCGAGGAGGTCGCGGAGGAGGCCGAGTCCGCCCTGGCGCCCAAGCTGTCCGCCCTGGGCCCGCCGCCCACGGCTTCCGAGCCCGTCGCGGCTCCCCCCGCGGTCCCGGCCGACGGTGAGGCCACCGGCGAGGTGGTCCTCATCAACGAGACCGGCCTGCACGCCAGGCCCGGGGCCCTGTTCGTGGCCGAGGCGCGGCGGTTCGACGCAGACGTGCGCGTCCGCAACGGCGACGCCGGGCCGGTGAAGGCCGCCAGCAGCGTCGGGCTGGCCATGCTCAACGCCCGCAAGGGCGACCTTCTCAGGCTCTCCGCCACCGGACCGCAGGCCCGCGAGGCCGTCGACGCGCTGGTGGCCCTCGTCTCGGCGGGCTTCGGCGAGGAGTGACCCTGGGTCATCGTCGACCCCTCGCACCCCCGGTGAACCGACGGTGCCCACTAGGCTGAGGCGCATGAGCGAGACGCACCCCAACCTGATGGCTTCCACCGTCGTCGTGCACCTGCCGGAGGACCCCGCTCTGGCAGCGATCGCCGAGCACGGCAGGGACCGCTTCCTCGACGTGGTCGCGGCCCACCCGTCGTCGTCGCTGGTGTGGGCGCTGCTCGCCGAGACCTGCCTGGCCGAGGAGGACCTCGGCAGCGCGGTGGCCGCCTACGCCTACGCGCGCACCGGGTACCACCGCGGGCTGGACACGCTCCGCCGCAACGGGTGGAAGGGCTCCGGCCAGGTGCCGTGGGAACACGAGCCCAACCGCGGATTCCTGCGGGCGCTGTGGGCCTTGAGTGTCGCGGCGGGGCGGATCGGGGAGACCGAGGAGCAGGAGCGCTGCGCGCAGTTCCTCCGCGACTCCTCCGAGACCGCCTACCAGGTGCTCGCGCAGCCCGACGAGGGCTGACGGCTGGATCATGGAATCGTGGGTCGCGCCCCGCGACCCGTAGACTTCTCCGCGGCCCCCACCGTCGATCCCCCGGAGATGCCTCATGCCCACACGCGAAGACCTGCGCAACGTCGCCATCGTCGCCCACGTCGACCACGGAAAGACGACGCTCGTCGACGCCATGCTGTGGCAGTCCGGTGCCTTCCGCGAAGGCTCTGACGTCAACAACCGGGTGATGGACTCGATGGACCTCGAGCGCGAGAAGGGCATCACCATCCTCGCGAAGAACACCGGCGTGCGGCACATCCGCCCCGACGGCACCGGCGTCACGATCAACATCATCGACACCCCCGGCCACGCCGACTTCGGCGGCGAGGTGGAGCGTGGGCTCGAGATGGTCGACGGCGTGGTCCTGCTCATCGACGCCTCCGAGGGCCCCCTCCCCCAGACCCGGTTCGTGCTGCGCAAGGCGCTGGCCAAGAACCTCCCGATCATCGTGGTGGTCAACAAGGTGGACCGTCCGGACGCGCGGATCTCCGCCGTCGTGGAGGAGACCTACGACCTCTTCATGGACCTGATCGACGACGACGCCGCCCACGTGCTCGACTTCCCCATCGTCTACGCCTCGGCCAAGGCGGGCCGCGCGTCCATGACGCAGCCCGAGGACGGCGGCATGCCGGACAGCCCCAACCTCGAGCCGCTGTTCGACGCGCTGATGGAGCACATCCCCGCCCCCGAGTACGAGGAGGGGGCCGTGCTGCAGGCGCACGTCACCAACCTCGACGCCTCGCCCTACCTTGGCCGGCTCGCCCTCTGCCGCATCATCGCCGGCGAGATGAAGCGCGGGCAGCTGGTCTCGTGGTGCAGGTCGGACGGCACCATCACCACCGTCAAGCTCACCGAGATGCTCATGACGCAGGCCCTTGACCGCGTGCCCGCGGAGAAGGCCGGCCCCGGCGACATCGTCGCCATCGCGGGCATCCCCCAGATCATGATCGGCGAGACCCTCTCGGACCCCGAGAACCCGAAGCCGCTGCCGCTGATCCACGTCGACGAGCCGTCGATCTCCATGACCATCGGCATCAACACCTCCCCGCTCGCCGGCCAGTCCGGCAAGAACCTCACCGCCCGCCTGGTGAAGGGGCGGCTGGACCAGGAGCTCGTCGGCAACGTGTCGATCAGGGTGAACCCCACCGAGCGTCCCGACACGTGGGAGGTCCAGGGCCGAGGCGAGCTGCAGCTGGCCATCCTGGTGGAGATGATGCGCCGCGAGAGCTTCGAGCTCACCGTCGGCAAGCCGCAGGTGGTCACCAAGCTGGTCGACGGCAAGGTGCACGAGCCCATCGAGCGGCTCACCGTCGACATCCCCGAGGACTTCGTGGGCGTGGTCACCCAGCTGATGGGGCTGCGTCGCGGCCGCATGGAGATGATGGTCAACCACGGCACGGGCTGGGTGCGGATGGAGTTCATCATCCCCGCGCGCGGCCTGATCGGCTTCCGCACGGAGTTCCTCACCGAGACCCGCGGCACCGGCATCATGCACCACGTGGCGGAGGGGTACGAGCCCTGGGCCGGAGACTTCCGCACCCGCCCCACCGGCTCACTGGTGGCGGATCGGATGGGCCTGACCACGTCCTACGCCCTGTTCAACCTGCAGGAGCGCGGCACCATGTTCGTCCCGCCGGGCGCCGAGGTGTACGAGGGCATGATCGTGGGCGAGAATCCCCGCGCCGAGGACATGGACGTCAACCCCACCAAGGAGAAGAAGCTCACCAACGTGCGCTCCTCCACGGGCGACGAGCTGGAGCGGCTCATCCCCGCCAAGAACATGTCCATGGAGCAGGCGCTCGAGTTCTGCGCCGGCGACGAGTGCCTCGAGGTCACGCCCGCGATGGTGCGCATCCGCAAGGTCACCCTCAACGCCAACGAGCGCGCCAAGGAACGCAAGGGCGTCAAGAAGTCCTGACTTCTTCTCGATAGTTCGCGATATATCTTTGACATATCGCGAACTATCGTGCACTCTGGATGACGTACGGGCCACGCAGGCCCCACTATCCAGAAGGAGTTCGCGATGGATTACGCGATGCAACACCCATGGGGCGGCCGCGCCGCCCTCCACCAGTTCTTCGGAGCCGTGTTCAACGAGGCCCGTCCGGCCGACGAGAGCGGCGACGACGCCCGCGGGCAGCGACGAGGTCGCGGCCACCGCCACGGCGGTCCCGGCCACCCCAGGGGAGGCCACGGCCCCGGCGGCTTCGGCCCGTTCGGCCCCGGCGGTTTCGGCCCCGGGCCCTTCGGCCCTGGCGGTCCCGGCCCGTTCGGCGGGCGCCGAGGGGGCCGCGCGCGCCGCGGCGACGTCCGCAACGCGGCCCTGCTCCTGATCGCCGAGCAGCCGCGCAACGGCTACCAGATCATCCAGGAGCTTGAGAGCCGCAGCGGCGGGCGCTGGAAGCCCAGCCCCGGCGCGATCTACCCGGCGCTCAGCCAGCTCGAGGACGAGGGGCTCATCCGCCTCGTCGCCTCCGAGGCGGGCAAGGCGTACGAGATCACCGACGCCGGCCGCGCCGAAGCCGAGTCAACCCAGCGCCCCGCGCCCTGGGAGCAGGAGGACGATGCGGCGGGCCACCCGGCGGCCGCCCTTGCGGCGGCCTACGGTCAGGCCTGGTCCGCCGTCGGCACGATCGCCCAGAGCGGCGACGAGGAGCTGATCGCCAAGGCGACGGCGGAGGTGGAGGAGCTCAGGCGGAAGCTCTACCAGCTGCTCGCCGAGAGCTGACCCGCCTCACGCTGCAGGTTCTCACGGGCCTGGCGCTCCCAGAGCGCCAGGCCCGTGTGCGTGTGGAAGACCGTGGCGCGCTCGAGCATCCGATCGACGAACCGCCGGCGCCGCGCGGCCCACTCGGCCGGCGGCATGCCCGGGTGCTCCGCGCGGATGGCCTCCAGGTTCGCCACGTAGCTCCCCCAGGGGAGCCCGAGCCCCCGCAGATCCGCGTCCGCGACCCTCGCGCCCGGGGAGTCGCCGGCCTCAGGGGCGTGATCGACCGTGAGCAGCACCAACCGGCACACCTCGCCGATCTCGGCGTCGCCGAGGTGGCCCCCCAACAGGTGACGCGCGAGGTCCGCGGAGGCGCATTCGTCGGCCGGGCTCTCCCCCGTGTGCACCGCGTCGTGGAACCAGAAGGCGATCCGCTCCAGCCTCCCCGCGCCAAGGAGATCGAGCGTCTCCAGCCCGGCCCTCAGATGCACTTCAGCGTGATAGCGGCGGTGCGGCTCGCCCCAGCGCCGGAGAAGCTCCTCCTGCACGTGTCGCGGCAGGCCGTCCTGGTTCACCACGCGCGCACGGCGAAGTAGGCCACACCCGCCCAGAATCCGGCCCACAGCAGGCTGGCGAAGGTGCCGATGATGAACAGCTCCCCCTTGCGCGAGGTGCCCGACTCCGACTCGGTGGCCAGGTCCGCGTACCGGCCCAACCCCTTGACCGCCAGCACGATGGCGATCCCCGCCGGGAACTCCGCGACGATGCAGGCATACACCGCGACCCGCTCCAGGATGCCGATCCACCGGCCTCCGGGAAGCTCCTTCTGTGCCTCCACCAGGCCCAGGCTGGCCCGCGTCCTCGCCACCTCGTCGTCCCCGGAGGCCACGGCCGCGCGGTCGATCCGGCGCAGGAGCGCCCTGACGACGGGGTTGCCGAGCGCGGCGAACACCCCGGCGGCAAGGATGATCGCCGCCCGTCCCGCCAGTGCCCAGTCCATGGCGTCACCCTACCCACCGGACCCGACAGTCCCGCCCCACACAGCCACGACGGGCCCGGGCCGACCCGACCCGTCGGCCGCGCCACCAGGTGTGCACGACACGCCGTCGCATGTCCACCCCGATGCGCCATAGGTGCCTGACGCTCCACCGCGACGGCGATTCGTGCCCTGCCGCGCCCCGCCCCCAGGGGTGCGCACGACACGCCGTCGCATGTCCAGCCCGGCGCCCCATACGCGCCTGAGGCTCCACCGCGACGGCGATTCGTGCTCAGCCGGGGCGTTCGGCACACCTGGCGTACGACCAGTCCTTGGTGAAGGCGATCACTTCATCCTGACCAGATGAAGCTAGTATCTACATATGAGTGCAATGAAGGCCGGCCCCGTCGTCGCGTTGCTCGTCGACATCGTGGCGTCGCGCTCCGCGCCCCGAGACCTCCTCCATGCCGACGTGCTCCGGGCGCTCGACGCGGTCAACGCCGCCGTCGCTCCGGTGGACGCGTTGCGCCCCACCGTCGGTGACGAGCTTCAGGCCGTCTACCGCACCCTCGGCGAGGCACTCACGGCCGGATTCACGCTGCGGCTCGAGCTCGCGCCGAGATGGGAGGCCCGCTGCGGCATCGGCGGCGGCGAGCTGGTGGTGGTGGACGAGGCGCGGGGCATCCAGGACGGCTCGGCGTGGTGGCTGGCACGCGAGGCGATCGACTGGGTCAGGGCCCAGGCCACCAGGCCCGGCTACGAGGCGGTCCGCACGGCGGTTCGTGACGAGCGCCCTGAGGCGACGGCGCCCGCAGACGCGTTGTCGCGGCTGGTGGACGTGCACCTGGCCGGGCTCCGGCCCGGCGCCCTCGCCACGCTGCGCGGGATGCTCGACGGCCTGGACAACGCCGAGATCGCCGAGCGTGAGGGCATCAGCGCCTCGGCCAACTCGCAGCGGGTGCGCAACAACGGGCTGCGGCCCCTGGCAGACGCCATGCGCGCCCTGGGTCAACTGCCCTAGTCGGCGTCCGGGAGCAGTTCGTCGAGCAGGGCCAGGACCCGCGCGTCGATGTCGTCGCGGACCAGCCTCATGCGCTCCTCGCCCTCGATCCCTCGCAGCGACGGCTCGTCCGTCTCCCAGGTCTCGATGGTGCCGCGCATGCCCTCGACCGGCTCCACCTCCGCCTCGCCGCCCACCAGCACGATGCGGTCAACGGAGCGCAGCAGCCCGGGGTCGATCGGCTTGGGGTGCTCACCGTCGAAGGTGCCGCCCAGCTGCTCGACGCTGGCGCGGGACTCCTCGTTGAGCGACGCTCCTGGCCTGGTGCCGGCGGAGTACACGTCGACGGCGTCGCCCGCGTGCAGCCTGGCCAGGGCGGCCGCCATCTGGCTCTTCCCGCCGTTCTTCACGCACACGAACAGGACGCTGGGCTTCGCGCCCGTGGCATCTCCGCGGAGCTCGACCTGCTCACGGTCTAGGCCGGGCGCCGGGGGCGCCGTGTGGTCCTCGTCGGCCTTCATCCACTTCTTCCTGCCGCGCTGAACGATCAGCGGATCCGTGGCCTGAATGGCGCTCGCGTCCTTGCCCTCATAGTCGTGGAGGTCCAGGAAGAGGCGCATGGCGTTGAGCCGGGCGCGCTTCTTGTCGTTGGACTTGATCCGGTACCAGGGGGCGATCTCGGTGTCGGTGTGCTTGAGCATCGCGGTCTTGGCGGCCGTGTAGTCCTCCCAGCGGCCGAGCGACTCGAGGTCCATCGGCGAGAGCTTCCACTGCCGCACCGGATCGATCTGCCGGATCGCGAACCGGGTGCGCTGCTCGCGCTGCGTCACCGAGAACCACAGCTTGGTCACGGTGATCCCGGAATCGATCAGCATCTGCTCGAACATCGGCGCCTGGCGGATGAAGATCTCGTACTGCTCGTCGGTGCAGAAGCCCATCACGCGCTCCACGCCGGCGCGGTTGTACCAGGAGCGGTCGAACAGCACGATCTCGCCCGCCGTCGGGAGGTGCTGGACGTAGCGCTGGAAGTACCACTGCCCCCTCTCCCGTTCGGTGGGCGCCGCCAGCGCCACCACCCGCGCGGTCCGGGGGTTGAGGTGCTCGGTGAACCGCTTGATGGCGCCGCCCTTCCCCGCGGCGTCGCGGCCCTCGAAGATGATCACGTGCTTGGTGCCCGCGTCCTGGGCGGCGTACTGGAACTTGAGCAGCTCGATCTGCAGCTGCCGCTTCTCCGCCTCGTACTCGTCGCGGCCGAGCAACTCGTCGTACGGATGTCGGTCGCGCCACGTCTCGACGGCCTGGCCGAGCGGGTCGATCAGGTACGGATCCTCGCCGTGGACATCAGCCACGGCATACCCCTCTTCGCGCAGCTTGTCGATGTACTCGCGGAGGTTCTGGCTCATGGGAGTAGTTCACCACCTCCGGGTGAACGCGAGTTGAACTCGCCCGAAAGCCGAGAGAGGGCGAAGCGACGCCCCCCATCGCTGGCTGAGGTGCGAGGAGCGAAGCGACGAGCCTCGAAGCTGTGAGTCTGGTGTCACCACCTCATTGGTGGTGTTGTTGGGATCGACGGTCGCGTCGTGACTCTCCTCGAAGCTGGCCCTCCGGGTGCCTTGGTTAGGACATGTCCGGCGTGAGCGTCGACCCCGACCCGAGCAGAAACCAGTGGCCTGATTCAGGAGCTTGACCAACCAGCGTCAGCAGCGCCGGTTGTGTCCCATCACAGTTGTGCCTAGTCCCTGCCCGGATCGGAACCCGATGGTTGACGTCCATGGAAGGGGACGCATGTCCAGTGTGAAGAATCTCCGCGAGCTTGTCGACCTTGTGATCGGGGTCGACACCCACGAGCAGTTCCACGTCGCCGCGGCCGTTGACGCGGTCACCGGCGGGGTGCTCGACACGATCAAGACCCCGGCCGACCCGGCCGGCTATCAGCAGCTCATCGACTGGGCCCACACCCGTCCCGGCCGGCGCGGGTGGGCGATCGAGGGCACCAACAGCCATGGCATCGGCCTGACCCGCGCCCTGGCCGGCGAACTGGTGGTCGAGGTCGACCGACCAGAGCGGATCAAGCGCCGCAACGGCGCAAAGTCCGACTCCATCGACGCGGTCCGGGCAGCCCGGGACGCGTTGGGCCGGGACTCCCTGTCCACCCCGCGGGCGGTCACCGGTGACCGTGCCGCGCTCCAGGTCCTTGTCACCAGCAGACACCTGACGATCACGCAGGCCACCGACACCGAACGCCAACTCCGCTCGATGGTGCTCACCGCCCCCGACGAGCTCCGGTCACGGTTCACCGGCCGCAAGACCGCCCCGATGGTCACCCAGGCCCTGAAACTACGACCCCACACCAATGACGACCCCCTGACCGGGATCCTGATGCCGGTACTGAAGGAACTCGCACAGCGGGCCCGGTCGCTGCGGCTCTACGCCATGGCCCTGCAACGGCAGATCCTCGACATCGTCAGGAAGTGGCGCCCTGACCTGCTCGACCTCAACGGCGTCGGACCGATCGTCGCGGCGAGCCTGCTGCTGGTGTGGTCCCATCCCGGACGCGTCCACTCCGAGGCCGCATTCGCGATGCTCTCCGGAACCGCCCCCATCCCGGCCACCAGCGGCACACAACAGACCAGACACCGCCTTAACCGCTCCGGCGACCGCCACCTCAACCAGGCCATCCACACCATCATCCTCTGCAGACAACGCAACGACCCAGCCACCAAGGCCTACATCGAACGCCGCACCGCTGAAGGCCGAACCAAGCGAGAGATCCGCCGCTGCCTCAAACGCTACGTCGCCCGCCAGACCTTCAGAATCCTCGAAAAAGGGGTTGACAAAACATAGGAGCGTCCTAGGAAACGTTCCTTGTCAGCTCACGTTTCTTAGGCTTCGAGGCCGCTACGCGGCACCTCAGCCAGCGGTGAGGGCGCGTGTCGTGCACACTCTTCCCGCCTCACCAGGACCCGCGATGGATCAGCAGGGCGGCGGGTGGCACGAAGCGCCGTACGAATCGCACCTCGGCGCCCCATACGTACACGACCACCGACCCCGACGGCGTGTCGTGCACGCCCCTCACCGCCCCACCAGGACCCGCGATGGATCAGCAGGGCGGCGGGTGGCACGAATCGCCGCACGAATCGCACCTCGGCGCCCTATACGCACCCGACCACCGACCCCGACGGCGTGTCGTGCACACCCCTCACCGCCCCACCAGGACCCGCGATGGATCAGCAGGGCGGCGGGTGGCACGAATCGCCGCACGAATCGCACCTCGGCGCCCCATACGCACCCGACCACCGACCCCGACTGCGTGTCGTGCACACCCCTCACCGCCCCGCCAGGACCCGCGATGGATCAGCAGGGCGGGGGGTGGTGGGGGACGGGGCAGGTTGGGTGGGCGTTGATGACGGTACGCGGCAGCGCGAAGCGCCGCCGACCGGCATCATGGGCGGCCCGGCCCCCACCACACCCCGCCCAACCCGACCACTGACACCCCAAGAAATAGCGGCCAAAGCCCCTGATCAACTCGCATTTCTCAGGCTTCGAGGCCGCTACGCGGCACCTCAGCCAGCGGAGGGGCGACGCCGCTCCGCGGCACCTGAGCCAACGGTGGGGCGGCTCCTCAGCCAACGGTGGGGCGGCACCTCACGCAACGGTGGGGCAGCACCTCCGCCGGCAGCGGGGAGGTGCCGGGCGCTGGCCAGCGGGCGACGGATCGGCAAGGATCGGGGCATGGCTGACATCACATACAAGGGAACCCCGGTCCACACCGTCGGCGAGCTGCCGGCCGTCGGCACCAAGGCCCCGGACTTCGAACTGGCGCGGGAGGACCTGTCGCCGGTGTCGCTGGCCGACTACGCCGGGGGCAACCTCGTGCTCAACATCTTCCACTCGCTGGACACGGGCACCTGCGCCCTCAGCGCGCGCGCCTTCAACGAGCGGGCGGCCGGGCTGGAGGGCACCACGGTCCTGTGCGTGTCCAAGGACCTCCCGTTCGCGCTCAAGCGATTCTGCGGGGCCGAGGGCATCGAGAACGTGGAGGTGGCCTCGGACTTCCGCACCGACTTCGGCGGCGCCTACGGCGTCACGTACGCCGACGGTCCCCTGCGTGGGCTCCTGGCCCGCTCCGTCGTGGTGATCGACGGGGAGGGGACGGTGGTCTACACCGAGCAGGTGGCCGAGACCAGGCACGAGCCGGACTACGACGCCGCGCTGGCCGCCCTCACCTGACGGGTCCGGTCAACTCCCCGGGTGCGGGCTCCGCCTCCGGGGAGCGCCCCGCCCGCCTGGCGCGACGGGGTGGCCGGACAGGCTTCAGCGCGTCGGCGCTGCTCTTCTCGACGCCCGCCGGGCGCGACGCCCGCACCATCGTCCACGCCCCGGCCCACACCGCGATGACACCCACCGACGACCCGGGCTGCAGGGGATGCACGACGGTGCCGTGGGTGAAGACGAGCATCGTCCCGGCGATCATCAGCACGAAGCTCAGCAACGCCAGGTAGCGGTCCTGCACCGTGCCCAGCGGCGGGATGAGTCGGTACTCGACGAGGCCGATCAGCGGCACCAGCACCGAGATCATCAGCATCCCCACGGCCAGCACGGTGAACTGCGACAGCAGCACCGGCGCGGCGCCCGGCATCAGGCGCGCCAGCAGGATCAGGCCCGCGCCGCCCACGAGCATGCAGGGCACGTGCCAGAGGTAGACCGTCATCATCAGGGCGCTGAGCTTGGCGAGGGCCGCCTCCGTCCTCGCAGGCACCGACGCGAACACGCCAGAGCGCTCCACGAGCCCCATCCCCGCCACCTGGGCGGCGCCGAGCAGCGCCATCGCGAGCGTCGGGGGGAGGTGGTTGGCGATCGGCGCGTTGGCGAAGCCGACGGCGGAGGCGGGGTAGCCGAAGAAGGCGATCAGTACGCCGATGGCCAGCGCCGAGCCGAGGAGCACGCCCCACGCGTACCGCCTCGGCCCCTGGCGGAACCATCCGCGCTGGTAGCCGATGCCGAGTTGATGGCACAGCGGCCACACCAGGAACATGTTGATCTGGCCGATGTCGTTGCGCCCGAAGCCGAGCCACGCCCGGTCCACCACCACGATGCCGACCAGCATGGCCACGATGACCCAGGCCCCGAACCGGTCGTGGAGGGTCACCATCAGCGGGGCGAACAGCACGATCACGAGGTACACCGAGATGAACCACAGCAGGAACATCAGCGACCTGCTGAGCTCGGCCGCCAGAAGCCCGTAGCCCAGCCACGCCGCGACACTCGCGATGACCGCGAAGAACGTCACGAACAACGCCAGCCCTCCGGTGAGCCGCCGCCCGCGGTTGGCCAGATAGTGCGAGAAGCCGGTGCCGCGCCGTCGCATCTTGTCGACGATCAGCGCGTTGGAGAAGCCCCCGCACGCGAAGAACAGCGGCATGGACATCAGCACCCACGAGAGCCCCCAGACCCAGGTGGGCGGCGTCCAGAGGCCGGCCTCCAGGGTGCCGTCGGGCTTCATGGACGCCTTGTAGATGAACCCGTGGAAGATGACGACGACGAGGACCGACAACGCGCGGGCCACGTCGATCGTGTGGTTGCGCGGGGGCTCGGTCTGCACGGTGGCAATGATGCCACCCGGAGAGCGCCCCCTCAGCCGAGGACCGGGCGCACGTGGAGGCCCACGTCCGGGTCCACGAGCGCCTCCTGCGCGGCGGGGATCCCGCCGGCCAGCAGCTCGGCGTCCACCGGAACGGACCGCTTGATGAGCCCGAGCGCGATCGGTCCCAGCTCGTGGTGCCGCGCGGAGGAGCCGACGAAGCCCACCGTCCTACCCTCCAGCTCCACCGGCGCGCCCTGTTCGGGCAGCGTCGACATGGTGCCGTCGAGGTGCAGCTGCACCAGGCGACGGGGCGGCCGGCCCAGCGTGTGCACCCGGGCCACCGTCTCCTGTCCGCGGTAGCAGCCCTTGTCCAGGTGCGTGCCCACGAGGCCGATCTCGTTTGGGATGGTCTTGAAGTCCGTGTCAACGAAGATCCTCGGGATGCCGGCGGCGATCCGCATGGCCTCGTAGGCCCAGGTGCCGACGGTGCCCGTCAACTCCGCCTCGACGGGCAGGAACACGTCCAGCCCGCCCACCTCGGAGTCGCGCACGCGCCACGACGGGTCCACTGGGACGCGATGGCCCACCCAGGCCATCCTGAGGTCCGGTCTCCGCGACACCTCCACCCGCATCGCGAACCGCATCCGCTCCAGGAACCCCACCAGGGCCTCGGCGCGGCCGGGCTCGGTCCAGGCCAGGAAGGACGTGCCGTCGTCGACGCCGTGCAGCACGTGCTCGATGTGACCGGTGGGCGAGAGGATCAGTGCAGTGGTGGCCTCCCCGGGGCGCAGGCCGCTGAGGTGCTGGCTGGTGATGGAGTGGAGCCACCCGAGGCGGTCTGCCCCGCTGATCTCGACGACCTCGCGGTTGCCCAGGTCCACCACCCCCTCGCCGGCCTCCAGCGCCCGCGCCTCGGCGACGGGGTTGCCGAAGTGCCAGGGCAGGCCCGCGTCAGGGCCGGTCTCCACCATGACGGGCATGTCAGATCCGCTTCAGGCGGGCCCACATGTGGGGGCGCAGCTCGTGCTCGGTGGTGGCGCGGTCCAGCGCGTACATCAGGTCACCCTCCACCTTGCCGTAGAGGCGTTGGCCCGCCGAGTGCGAGACGGCGGCCGACTCGGTGCGCACCACCGCGTCGGTGAGCAGGTCGATGCGGGTGACCTGGATCCGGCCCACCAGGACCTCGGTCCATCCGTCGGCGCTGGTCAGCACCACCTCGAGCGAGGCATCCGACTTGGGGCGCCAGAAGCCAGTCTCCATGCTGAGGGGCACCTGGTCCGCGCCCTCGCCGCCGAGCAGGAACGTCTGCGAGGCGTAGTACAGGTACTCGCCCCCGTTGTGGTTGAACTCGATGCGCTGCTCGAACTCGAAGCCGTTGCCCTCGTGGTCCGTCCCGTTGCCGGTGCCCTCCCAGCGGCCCACGAGCCAGCCCAGCGCCGTCAGTGCCGGATTCAGCCCCTCGGGGACCTCGATGTCAAAGTTCACGACTCATCTCCTCGCAGCTGCTTCCACAGCCCTCTCAGGGTCACGGCCAGCGCGACGAGCGCACCGACGCCCAGCGCGACGGTGGCGACTATCAGCACCCACACCAGGACCGCGGCCATGCGCGCAAGTATACGAACCGGCGAGAATGGGGCCCATGCGCGCAGTGGTGACGAGGGTACTGACGGCCTCCGTGGAGGTCGACGGCGAGGTGGTGGGACGGCTGGACGCCCCGGGCCTCCTGGTGCTGGCCGGTGTCGGGCACGACGACGGGCCGGAGCACGCGGCCGCGCTGGCCCGCAAGATCTGGGGGCTGAGGATCCTCGACGGCGAGACCTCCGCCAGCGACGTCGGCGCGCCCCTCCTGGTGGTCAGCCAGTTCACGCTGTACGCCTCCACCAGGAAGGGCCGGCGGCCCTCCTGGGGCAGGGCCGCGCCCGGCGAGGTGGGCGAGCCCCTCGTCGAGGAGCTGTGCCGACAGCTCGAACTCCTCGGCGCGACGGTGGGGCGGGGCCGCTTCGGCGCCCACATGCTCGTGTCGTCGGTCAACGACGGCCCGGTCACCATCCTGATCGACACCCACGACTGGGAGTGACACCCGGCCGAACCGCACGGGCGCCGGCACGCGCTCAGGCCGGGGCCAGGAACTCCAGGGAGCCGATGGAGACCGCGTCCACCGAGGTGCCGGTGCCGCCGGGGGGCGTGGTGTGCAGCACGGTGAGGGTCACGGTGTCCGTCCTGACCTCCGGGAAGCGCACCTCCTGCGGGGTGCGGTCGTTGGCGGCCAGCCCCTGCTCGAGGAACGAGCCGTCGGCGAAGGTCCACCGGATGGCCGTGATGCGGCGCTCGGCGAGGTACCTGTCCGTCCACACCGTGTTGCCGTTGACCACCCGCAGCCCCACGACGACGCGGGGACCGGGGAACCGGATCGTGACGCTCTCCCCCAGGCCCTCGCCGCGACACCGCCACAGCGTGTCGGGATTGTTGTCGACCAGCGCCAGCGGCGCCTCCCTGCTTCCACCCTCCAGGCATCGCCCCTCCGCGTCGATGGCGCGGACCGCGACCACCGGACCGTCGAAGGGGGCCAGGGCGGCCGACGAAGTGGGCGACGCGGACACAGGGGCGCTGGGCGAGGGGCTGGGCGAGGGGCCGGCGGGCGCCTCGGGTGGGAACACCCAGAGCCGCCCGACGGTGAACGCCACCCCCAGCACCACGACGGCGAGGCTCGCGACGGCGCGCGGGGTCCAGCCGTCGCGGACGTCGGTGGGCGCGACGGCCTTGACGGCCGCCGTGTCCGGCAGGCCGCGGGGGGCGTCGTCGGCCCGCACATCGTCGGACTCCGCCGTGGGGCGGAAGTACTCGTCCGGAACGCGCTGTTCCATGGCCGCCATGCTACAAGTCACCAGGGATATCGCTGGCTGGGACCTGCGGCGATACGATGGGCGGGCCCAGTCGAGAAGGAGGTGCCGCACGTGAGCAACGTCCTCTTCGTCTCCGACTCGGAGCCGCCCGTCGAGTTGAGCCTGCTCAGCCACCACCTGGCCCACGTGACGTCCGCCGCCCAGGCCCTCGTCGAGGCGGAGGCCGTGGACGTCGTGATGGTGGACGGCCGCTCGGATCTCGCCGGCGCCCGGTCCGCGTGCCAGACCCTGGCCAAGAGCGGCGGCACGCCGGTCCTGCTGCTCGTGGCGCCGTCGGGGCTGGCCGTCCTCTCGCCTGACTGGGGCTTCTCGGACTTCGTCGCCGCCGGCAGCGAACCCGCCGAGCTCGACGCCCGCCTGCGGATCCTGGCCAAGGCCAACGTGGATCCCGACGTGCTCTCCGCCGGCCCCCTCCGCGTCGACGGCGCCGCCTACTCCGCCAGCCTCGACGGCGCGCCGCTGGACCTCACCTACACCGAGTTCGAGTTGCTGCGCTACCTGATGCAGCACCCGGGGCGGGTGCTGTCGCGGGAGACGCTGGTCAGCCAGGTCTGGGGCTACGACTACTACGGCGGCACGCGCACGGTGGACGTCCACGTCCGGCGCCTGCGGGCCAAGCTGGGCCAGTTCGACTACTACATCGGCACCGTCCGCAACGTAGGCTACCGATTCGCCAACTCCAGAGAGGTGCACCGTGCTGGTTAGCCTGACCACCCTCACCCCGACGATGCGCGACGCCCTGCGCCGGCTCGTCGCCGCCATCACCGAACACGACGGCGTCTCCCCCATCAACGAATCGGCCTCGATGGGCATCGAAGGGCTCCGCGAGGCGGACTTCTTCTTCATGGGCCTCAGGTCGGACCCGTACGGGTTCGTGGTGTGCGACGAGCGCGACGGCACGCTGCTGCTCGGCGTGCACCCCGCGCACCGCTCGGAGGGTGTGGGGGCCGAGCTGCTTCGGGAGGCCCTCCGCGCCCACCCCGACTCTGCGGTGTGGGCCTTCGGCACCCTGCCCGGCGGGGACTCGCTCGCCCGGCGTCTCGGCCTGCATCCCGTCCGCACCCTGCTGCGCATGGAGCGTCCGCTGGCCGGCGCGGAGCTCACCGCCGAGGTGCCCGAGGGCTACCGCATCGTCACGTTCACCCCGGACCTGACGGACGCGCTGCTCGCCCTGAACGCCCAGGCGTTCGCGCACCACCCTGAGCAGGGCCGGCTCACCCGGAAGGAGTTCGAGGACCTCACCCGCCAGCCGTGGTTCGATCCGGCGGGCTTCTTCGTCGCCATGCACGGCGACCAGGTGGCGGGGCTCCACTGGACCAAGCAGCACGACGGCGGCCTGGGCGAGGTGTACCTCATCGCGGTCGCCCGGGAGCACGAGGGCAAGGGCCTGGGGCGCGCCCTGCTGGCGCGCGGCCTGGCCCACCTGGCCGGCCTCGGCGACGACCGGGTCCAGCTCTACGTCGAGGGCGACGAGGAGCGCGTGGTCCGGATGTACGCCAACGCCGGGTTCGAGATCGTTCAGACAGACACCAGCTACCGCCGCGAGAGGTAAGAGACATTGAGTGAGACCCCGCTGCCGACGGACCGGTACCTCGATCGCGAGATCTCCTGGCTCCAGTTCAACGACCGCGTCCTCGACCTCGCCCGGGACCGGAAGCGCATCCCGCTGATCGAACGCGCGAAGTTCCTGGCCATCTTCTCCTCCAACCTCGACGAGTTCTTCATGGTGCGCGTGGCCGGCCTGAAGCGTCGCATCGCGGCGGGCGTCGCGGTGCCGACGGTCAACGGGAAGATGCCCGGCGAGCTGCACGCGGAGCTGCTGGGCAAGGTGTCCGAGCTGGTCGCGGAGCAGTCGCGCGTCTTCCAGGAGGAGATCCGCCCGGAGCTCGCCGAGGAGGGGATCCAGATCCTGCGCTGGGACCAGCTCACGGCGTCGGAGAAGGACAAGATGCGCGCGCTGTTCGCCGAGCGCATCTTCCCGGTCCTCACCCCGCTGGCGGTGGACCCGTCGCACCCCTTCCCCTACATCTCGGGCCTGTCGATCAACCTGGCCGTCCTGCTGAAGAACCCGCAGACCGGGGGCAGGCAGTTCGCCCGCGTCAAGGTCCCGCCGGTGCTGTCGCGGCTGGTCAAGCTCGCCGAGGGTCGCTTCCTGCCGCTGGAGGAGATCATCGCCCGCCACCTCGGCCAGCTGTTCACGGGCATGCAGGTGATCTCGTACACCACCTTCCGGGTGACCCGGAACGAGGACATCGAGGTGGAGGAGGACGACGCCGAGAACCTCCTCTTCGCCCTCGAGAAGGAGTTGCTGCGCAGCAAGGTGGGCCGCCCGCCCGTCCGCCTCGAGGTGGAGGAGGGCATCGACGAGCACATGCTGTCCATGCTCATGGCCGAGCTGGACGTGCACGACAACGAGGTGTTCCGACTCTCCGCGCCGCTGGACCTCACCGGTCTGTTCTCGCTCGCGGACTCGCAGCGCGAGGACCTCAAGTACCCCAACTTCCTCCCGATCACCCACCCGGACCTGGCGGAGGTGGAGAGCGCCAGCCCGGCGGACATGTTCAAGGCCCTCAAGCTGCGCGACGTCCTTGTGCAGCACCCCTACGACTCGTTCGCCACCTCCGTGCAGCGGTTCATCGAGCAGTCCGCGGCGGACCCGGCCGTGCTGGCCATCAAGCAGACCCTGTACCGCACCTCGGGAGACTCGCCCATCGTCGACGCGCTCATCGAGGCCGCCCAGGCGGGCAAGCAGGTGCTCGCCGTCGTGGAGATCAAGGCGCGCTTCGACGAGCAGGCCAACATCGGCTGGGCGCGGAAGCTGGAGAAGTCCGGCGTGCACGTCGTCTACGGCATGCTGGGGCTCAAGACCCACTGCAAGCTGTCCCTCGTGGTGCGGGAGGAGTCCGACGGGCTCCGGCGGTACGCGCACATCGGCACCGGCAACTACAACCCGAAGACCGCCCGCCAGTACGAGGACATGGGCCTGCTCACCTCCAACCCGATCATCACCGACGACGTGGCCCGGCTGTTCAACCACCTGTCCGGCATGACCCAGGAGACCAACTACCGACGGCTCCTCGTCGCGCCGCACGGCATCCGCAAGGGGCTGCTCGAGTACATCGACGGCGAGATCGCCAACCACCGGGCGGGCAAGGTCTCGGGCGTCAAGATCAAGGTCAACTCGCTGGTCGACGAGGCCCTCATCGACGCCCTGTACCGCGCCTCGCAGGCCGGCGTGAGCGTCGACATCTGGGTCCGGGGCATCTGCACCATCCGCCCCGGGGTGCCGGGGCTCAGCGACAACATCCGGGTGCGTTCGATCCTGGGGCGCTTCCTGGAGCACTCGCGGGTCCTGTGGTTCGCCGGCGGAGGGCGGCCCATCGTCGGCATCGGTTCGGCGGACATGATGCACCGGAACCTGGACCGGCGTGTCGAGGCGATCGTCGGCATCAACAACCCGGCGCACGTCCAGCAGGTGGAGGACCTGTTCGAGATGGCGTTCGCGCCCACCACCGTGCACTGGGAGCTCTCGGACGCCACGTGGACCGCGCACACCACCGACGACGCGGGCAAGCCGCTGACGGACCTCCAGGAGACGCTCATCCAGCAGACAGCCGCCCGCCGCTCCTCGCGATGACCAGGCGTACCAAGATCCGGGCGGCCGGCGCCGTCGTGCTGCGCGGCACCGGCGACGACACCGAGGTGCTGATCATCCACCGGCCCCGCTACGACGACTGGTCCCTGCCCAAGGGCAAGGGTGAGGCCGACGAACTGGCCCCGCAGACCGCGGTCCGTGAGGTGCTCGAGGAGACGGGCATGGTGGTCCGGCTGGGCCTGCGGCTGCCCACCATCCGCTACCAGTTGGCCAAGGGCCCCAAGACCGTCCAGTACTGGCGCGCCGAGGTGGTCGAGGAGCGCCCCTGGGCGCCGTGCGCGGAGGTGGACGCCGTGAAGTGGCTCACCGTCGACAAGGCCATGCGCCGCCTCACCTACGCCGACGAGCGCCGCGTCCTGTCCGCGGCCCTCCTGACGCCCAGGACCACCCCGCTGCTCCTGGTCCGGCACGCCAAGGCCATGCTGCGCAAGGACTGGACCGGTCCCGACCAGGACCGCCGGCTGTCGGGCCGCGGCCGCAGGCAGGCCCGCGAGATGTCCCAGCTGTTCACGGCCTACGGCGTCGAGGAGTTGGTGTCGTCGTCGTCGACGCGGTGCGTCGAGACTCTCAAGCCCTACGCGGGCAGGCGTGGCCTGGTGATACAGACGGTGGACGTCCTGACCGAGGAGGAGGGCACCGTGCACCCTCACGACGTGACCCGCTTCACCGCGGACCTCTTCCGTGGCTTCGAGGCGCCGACGGCGGTGTGCGGGCACCGGCCGGTCCTCCCGGCGATGTTCAAGGGGCTGGATCTGCCGGCCCGGCCCATGGTGGTGGGCGAGGTCATCGTGGTGCACAGGGACGACGAGGGCGCGAAGGTGTCGGTGGAGGTCCACAAGCCCACGGCGTAGGAGCCAACCGCCCAGGAATACCCGAAAGTCGCTTCCGCGGGGGCAGAACTCCACTGTCGTTCACCTGTCGTTCACCCAACCAGCGCAGACGCGTTACTTCGGTTCCTTAACGTCCGGGTCAGGAACGAAACCCGGCCATCCGGTCAGGGACGTTCACGGCTCCACCCACTCGGAAGGTAATCCCGGATGAAGATTCGTCTGACCGCCGCTCTCGGCCTCTCGGCCGCGCTCCTCCTGTCGGCCTGCGCCGCCAACGAGGGCACCACCACGCCGGACTCCACGGGCTCCGCCGCGGCCACCGCGGGAGAGTCGGCGGCGTCCACGCTCGAGGGCACCCTCGCGGGCAAGGGCTCGTCGGCCATGAACTCGGCCCAGACCACCTGGATCGCGAAGTTCCAGGAGGCCAACCCCGGCGTCACCGTCAACTACGCGCCCGACGGCTCCGGCGCAGGCCGCGAGGCCTTCATGGGCGCCGGCGTGGACTTCGCCGGCTCCGACCGCGCGTTCACGCTGGAGGAGAACGTCGCCGGCGCCTCGTCGCTGTGCGCCGACACCTCGATCGCCTACAACCTCCCCATCTACGTCTCGCCGATCGCCGTGATCTTCAACGTCGAGGGCGTGACCGACCTCAACCTGGATCCCGACACCCTGGCCGGCATCTTCAACGGCTCCATCACCAAGTGGAACGATCCGGCGATCGCCGCGCTCAACGAGGGTGCCGCCCTGCCGGACATGGACATCACCGCCGTGCACCGCTCCGATGACTCGGGCACCACGGAGAACTTCACCGACTACCTCAACAAGTCGGCCCCCTCCGTGTGGACCAACGAGGCCGACGGCGAGTGGAGCTACGAGGGCGGCGAGGCGGCCAAGGGCACCTCCGGCGTGGTGGCCGCGGTCACCAACGGCACCGGGACCATCGGCTACGCCGACGCCTCCCAGGCCGGTGACCTCGCCGTCGCCATGATCGGCAAGGACGGCAACTACTTCGGCCCCACCGCCGAGGACGCCGCCGCCGCCGTCGACGCCTCCCCGATGGAGGAGGGCCGCGAGGCCAACGACCTGGCCATCGCGCTCGACCGCGAGGCCGAGGGCTACGGCATCGTGCTGGTGGCCTACGGCATGGCGTGCGCCGAGTACGCCGACCCCGCCAAGGCCGAGCTCGTGAAGGCCTACCTGGGCTACCTCGCCTCGGAGCAGGGCCAGGCCGACGCCGCCGAGGGCGCGGGCTCCGCGCCGCTGGCCCCCGCGCTGCGCGACAAGGTGCTCGCTGCCATCGACGCGATCAAGTGATCGTAGGATCCCAGTAACACCCCTCAGTCGCGCCCTCCCCTGAAGGAGGGCGCGACTGAACCGGGCTCAGGGCATCCGCCCGGCCTCCACCGGCACACCCAGGAGAACCATGTCGACGACCGACACGGAGGCGACGACACCGCCGCAGCCGACGGACCCGCTGCACCGTCAGGACGACGAGAGCCACGCCCTCAAGCACAGCAGCAGGCGGTTCGGGGACAAGCTCTACAAGGGCATCGCCACCGGCTCCGGCACCCTGATCCTGATCATCCTCGCGGCCGTCGCCACGTTCCTCGTCGGTCTCTCGCTGCCGGCGCTCACCGCCGATGCCGAGGAACTCCAGTACGGCGAGTTCTGGAGCTACGCGCTGCCCTTCGCCTTCGGCACCGTGTGGGCCGCCGCCCTGGCGATGGTGTTCGCCGTGCCGGTGGCCATCGGCATCGCGCTGTTCATCAGCCACTACGCCCCGCGGAGGCTCGCCCAGGGTCTCGGCTACATCATCGATCTCCTCGCGGCCGTGCCGTCGGTGGTGTTCGGCCTGTGGGGCATCAACACGCTCGCCCCGCTGATGCGTCCGCTGTTCGTGTGGCTCGCCGACAACCTCGGTGGGCTTCCGGTGTTCGGCTGGTTCTTCGCCGGCCCGGTGTCGGGCACCGGCCGCACCATCCTCACCGCCGCCGTGGTGCTGGCGGTCATGGTGCTGCCGATCATCACCGCCATCTCGCGCGAGGTCTTCCTCCAGACCCCCCGCCTGCACGAGGAGGCGTCGCTCGCGCTGGGCGCCACACGTTGGGAGATGATCCGCCAGGCGGTGCTGCCGTTCGGCACCCCCGGCATCGTGTCCGCGTGCATGCTCGGCCTCGGCCGCGCGCTCGGCGAGACGATGGCGATCGCCATGGTGCTGTCCCCCGCGGCCGTCATCCACTTCCAGATGCTCACCTCCAGCAACCCCAACACCATCGCGGGCAACATCGCGCTGGCGTTCCCCGAGGCGTTCGGCCTGGGCATCAACCAGCTGATCGCCACAGGCCTGGTCCTGTTCGTGATCACGCTGGCCGTGAACATGACGGCGCGCTGGGTCCTGTCCCTGCGCAAGGACTTCTCGGGAGCCAACTGATGAGCGCCACCACCCTCGCCCCGCGCAGCAGCGAGCTGACCGCCGGCCAGCTGCCCCGCTTCACCGCCCTCGCCATGCTCGTCGTCGCCGCCGCGGTCACCGCCGGCGTGCTGTCCCTGTTCGGTGCGGCGAGCCTCGGCAGCGTCGCGATCGTCGGCGTGCTGATCTTCCTGGCCGCCATGTTCACCCTCTCCTGGGCGGTCGAGGGCATGCGCAAGGCCAAGGACCGCAACGCCCGCTACATCGTCACCGGCGCCTTCCTGGTCGCCCTGCTGCCGCTGGTGTCGCTGATCTGGCAGACGGTGGCCAAGGGCCTCGAACGCATGGACGCCCAGTTCCTCACCTACTCGATGCGCAACGTCATCGGTGAGGGCGGAGGCGCCATCCACGCCATCTGGGGCACCCTCATCATCACCGGCATCGCTAGCCTCATCTCCGTGCCGATCGGCCTGTTCACCGCGATCTACCTCGTCGAGTACAGCGGGGGCAGCAGGCTGGCCTCCGCCATCCGGTTCTTCGTGGACGTCATGACGGGGATCCCGTCCATCGTGGCGGGCCTGTTCGCCTACACGGTCTTCAGCCTGCTCTTCGGCCCCGGCACCAACAACGGCCTCTCCGGCGCCGTCGCGCTGTCTGTCCTGATGATCCCGACGGTGGTGCGCTCCGTCGAGGAGATGCTGCGGCTCGTGCCCAACGAGCTGCGCGAGGCCTCCTACGCGCTGGGCGTGCCGAAGTGGCGCACCATCGCCAAGGTGGTGCTCCCGACGGCGCTGGCGGGCATCGTCACCGGCATCGTGCTGTCCATCGCGCGCGTCATCGGCGAGACGGCCCCGCTGCTGGTCACCGCCGGCATCACGGCCTCGATGAACATCAACCCGTTCTCGGATCCCATGGCCACGCTGCCGGTGTTCGTGTACTACCAGTACGTGACCCCGGGCATCCCGCAGGACCCGTTCTACGCCCGGGCGTGGGCAGGAGCGCTCACCCTCATTCTCATCGTCATGGGCCTCAACGCGATCGGTCGACTCATCGCGTGGAAGTTCGCCCCCAAGTCCGGCCGCTGACCAGGAAGATCACACATGTCCAAGCGAATTGAGCTCAAGGATCTCGACATCTACTACGGCAAGTTCCACGCCGTGAAGTCGGTCAGCATGACCATCGAGCCCCGGGCCGTCACCGCCTTCATCGGCTCCTCCGGGTGCGGCAAGTCCACGGTGCTGCGGTCGATCAACCGCATGCACGAGGTCATCGACGGCGCCTACGTCGACGGACAGGTGCTCCTCGACGGCGTGGACCTCTACGACAAGGCCGTGGACCCGGTGCGCGTGCGCCGGCACATCGGCATGGTGTTCCAGCGGCCCAACCCGTTCCCCACCATGTCGATCCGCGAGAACATCCTGGCGGGGGTGCGGCTCAACAACGCCAAGTTGACCAGGTCCGAGTCGGACGCGCTGGTCGAGCAGTCGCTGCGTGGCGCCAACCTGTGGAACGAGGTCAAGGACCGCCTGGACAAGCCGGGCTCCGGCCTCTCCGGCGGTCAGCAGCAGCGCCTGTGCATCGCGCGCGCCATCGCCGTGTCCCCGGACGTGCTGCTGATGGACGAGCCCTGCTCCGCGCTGGATCCGATCTCGACGCTGGCCATCGAGGACCTGATCAAGGAGCTGAAGGAGACCTACACCGTCGTCATCGTCACGCACAACATGCAGCAGGCGGCGCGCGTGTCGGACTCGACGGCCTTCTTCAACCTCAAGGCGCACGGCCAGCCCGGCGAGCTGATCGAGTACGGCCCCACCGAGAAGATCTTCCACAACCCGGACCAGAAGGCGACGGAGGACTACATCACCGGCCGCTTCGGCTGATCCCTCCCCCACCGCTTGGACGGCGGCGCCCCGCGGGGTGCCGCCGTTCGCGCGTCCGCGGACCCTACAGCGGATCGACGGACCAGTAGGTGACCGGCTCGGCGGCCTTGCCGCAGCTGAGAGGCGCCTCGTCGCCGGTGTCGATCCTGGTCACCCGTACATCGACGCGGGTCTGTCCGTGCCGGACCCGCACCAGGCCGTCGGCCTCCTCGCTCCCGAGGTCCTCGGCCCGGGCCGCGCCGAAGGCGCTCAGCGCCCACGCCTCGGCGGCCTGCCGCTGCGGCGGGAGATGGCTGCGGCCGCGGTCCTTCCGCGCTCCGCCGGGCCACAGCAGCCCCACGCCGGCGTCGCGGTGGGCGGCCGCGGCGTCGGCGGGCTCGACGCGGCCGAGCACCTGTCCAGTGGGGAGCAGCAGGGTGGTGGGGGCGAACCTGTGCCCGCCGAGGTGCGAGCACTCCCAGAGCGCGTCCGGCCCCAGCTCGTCGGCGAGCGCGTCCAGGATGGGGCGTCCCTCCAGCGCGCAGCACCGGTCACGCTTGGCGTGCGTGCAGACCAGGAGCACCGGATCGGAGCCGGCTGAGTCGGGCCGCGGAGCCCCGGCGGCCTGCCAGAGCGTCACCCACGCCAGCAGCTCTGCGGCGTCGTCCACCTCGAAGCGGGCCACCCATCCGCCCTGGTCGAAGCCGCCGGAGAGCAGCACGGTGAGGGGCTCGTCGCCGACGGTGTTGCGGGATGCCTGGCGGATCAGGAGCAGCCGGCCCCCCATCGCCTCGACGAGGGCGTCGAGGCGGGAACCAACCCCCGGATCGACGGCCCGGGCGCTGGTGGCCGCCTTGGCCCCCCATGGTCCGGGCGCCTCGAGACACAGCCAGAAGCCGGCGCGCGGAGCCGTGCCCCAGGCCGCGGGACCGGCCTCGGACCACAGCACAGAGCAACGCGACATGTCCGCCAGCCTAGCCCTCGCCGGGGCGTGCGCGGCCGGTCCGCCACGGCCGGGAGGGGTCAGGCGCAGTCGACGAGGCCCACCGAGGCCTTGAGCCGCAGAACCCGCTCGGCGGAGTCCAGGACCTGGCCGGCGAACGCATCGTCCGACTCCGCCTCGGCCGCCGTGGCGTCGATCATGGCGGCCATCAGCGTCGGGTCGGCGTTGATGACGAGGTCTCCACCGGCCGCCAGGAACCGCACCCCGCGGTCCTCCGGCGCCACACCGGCCACAGCCCGGGCCGCGCCCAGGTCGTCGGCGATGACCACCCCGTCGAAGCCGAGGTCCGAGCGGAGGAGGTCGGTGATGACTGCGCGGCTGAACACGCCCTCCACGTCAGGGGCGATGAGGCTGAAGACGGCCGAGGACACCATGACGGAGCCTGCTCCGGCGTCGATCCCCGCCCGGAACGCGTCGAGCGAGGCGCTGTCGACGGTGGTGTCATGGTCGACGGCGGCGTCGAAGTCGGTATTGGCGTCCACCTCGCCCAGCCCTGGGAAGTGCTTGAGCGAGGTGGCCACGCCCGCCTGGGTCATCCCCTCCACGAACTCGGTGAGGGAACGCGACACCGCGTCGGCGTCGTTGCCGTAGTTGCGCGACAACAGGCCGATCGGCGCGTTGCTGCCCTGCTTGGCCGCCGGCACCACGTCCGCCACCGGGGCCAGGTTGTAGTGGACGCCCGCAGCGCCGAGCTGCTCGCCCCAGCGGAGGCTGGCATCCCGGAGCTCGCCCGTCGCCATCTGTCCCTGCTCGGTGGCCGGCGGGATGCGGTCGAAGCCCTCGCCGCGCAGCCGCTGCACCTGCCCGCCCTCCTGGTCCACGGCGATCAACAGGGGCAGGTCCGCTGTGCCCAGGCTGCCCAGCTCCGCCGTCAGCTCCCGGACCGCGGCGACCCCAGAGGTGGTGTTGCCGAGCAGCACCACCGAGCCCACGCGGCCGAGCGTGATGGCCGAGCGTGTGGTCTCATCCAGGCCGACTGTGGAGACGCCCACCATGAAGAGCTGGCCCACCCTGGTGCGGTCGTCCAGGCCCTCGGCGAGGGACCGGCAGGTGGTCACGCTGGGTTCGGGCTCGACCGTGGGCGACGGAGGGATCGCCGAGGGACTCGCCTCCGCGATGCTGGCCGGCCCGGTGGCGGTGGCGCCCGGCGGCAGGATCGGACCGGGCGCGCACCCGACGGCGAGAAGGGCCGCGGACGCGATCAGGACAGAGGTACGCTCCCCCATTCAGCGGTCCAGGTAGACGGGGTGGTGCGCGTCGACGAGCCCCAGCAGTGCGTTCTCCACCACCTCCGGGAGGGCGGGGTGGATCCAGTACTGGCCGCGCGCCATCTGCGTGACCGGGAGGCCGAAGGTCATCGCCTGGATCAGCGGCTGGATCAGCGTGGGCGCCTGCGGCCCGATGATGTGGGCGCCGAGCAGGTGCCAGCTGTGCGGGTCCGCGAGCAGCTTGACGAAGTGCCCCTCGTCCTCGAGCGCCCAGCCGTAGGCCACGTCCGCATAGCGCTGCCGGGCTACCACGTAGGGCACTCCCCACTCCCTCAGCTGCTCCTCGGTGGCGCCCACGCTGGCGAGTTGGGGATCGCTGAACACCGCGCTGGGGACATACCGGTGGTCCGTCTCGACAGGCTGGTCGGGATGGAGCAGGTTGTGCTGGACGGTGCGCATCTCGGCGTTCGCCACGTGCTTGAGCAGGTAGTCCGAGGACGCGTCCCCGATCGCCCAGACGCCCGGGACGTTCGTGGCCTGGCGGGCGTCGACCTGGATCTGTCCGCCGGCCCGGACGTTGATGCCGGCGGCCGGGAGGTCCAGCGCCTCCCAGTTGCGGACCCGCCCGACGGCCAGCAGCAGCGCGTCGGCGAAGTACTCGTACTCGACGCCGTTGCGGTCCCGCGTGATGACCGTGACCCCGCCGTCGTCCGAGCGCTCGAGCGAGCTGAGCTGCTGGTTGAGGCGCACGTGCACCCGCTTGGAGAGCAGCGCGGCGAAGTGCTCGGCCACCTCCCGGTCGTGGTGGCGCAGCAGCACGTCGGAGCGGTTGATGAGCGTGACCTCGGTGCCGAGCGCGGAGAAGATGTGCGCGAACTCAGCCGCGATGTATCCGCCGCCGACGATGACCAGGCGGCGGGGCCGCTCGTCGACGCGCATGATCGTGTCTGACGTGAATACCAGGCCCTCGACCTCCTCGAGGCCGGGAACCTCTACCGAGCGGGGGCGCGAGCCGGTGGCGATGACGATGTGGTCCGCGCTGATGGTGTTGTCGCCCACCTGGAGCGTCTTGGGCCCGACGAACCGGGCCTCCCCCTGGAACACGGTCACGTTGGACGAGCGACGCCTCCAGTCCAGGCCGCCGGCGGAGATCGGGTCGATCCGGCCGAAGATCCGGTCCCTGATCGCCTTCCAGTCGGAGCCGCGGTACTGCAGGTCCACGCCGAGGCGCCTGGCCTCGGCGGGGGCGGCGGCGTGGTCCGCCGGCAGCACGAACATCTTCGTGGGGATGCAGCCGCGGTTGAGGCAGGTGCCGCCGAAGGTCTCGTCCCGCTCGATCAACGCCACGTTCCAGGTGGCGAACCGCTCGTCGATCAGCGAGTTCCCGGAGCCGGAACCGATCACCACCAGGTCAAAATGCTGCATGGCGCCATTGTTCCATGGACCGCGGCGCCGCAGCCGTCGCGGCCGCGGGGGGTCGGCGCGGGGCGCCTAAGCTGTGGCCATGAGCAGCAACACGTGGGCAGTGGTCACCGGCGCTTCGAGCGGCCTGGGCGTGGGCTACGCCCAGCGGCTGGCGTCCGAGGGAGTCAACGTGCTGCTGGTGGCCCGCCGCCGCGACCTCCTGGAGTCCGTCGCCGAGACGATCCGCAGCACGCACGGCGTGGCGGCGGAGGTGTGGCCGGCAGACCTCACCATCAGGGACGAGCGGTCGCGGCTGGCGGCCCGCATGGCGGAGCTCGACGTCAGCCACCTGGTCAACAACGCCGGCTTCGGCACGATGGGCCACTTCAAGGACGCGTCTCCTGACCGGGTGAGCGACGAGATGGAGCTCAACATGGTCGCGCTGACCGAGCTGACCCGCGCGGTCCTCCCGCACATGGTCGGCCGGGGGGCCGGCGCGATCATCAACGTGGCCTCCACCGCGGCGTTCCAGCCCATCCCCACCATGGCCGTCTACGCGGCGTCGAAGGCGTACGTGATGCGGTTCACGATCGCGCTGTGGGAGGAGCTGTATTCGACGGGGGTCCGGGCCATCGTCATCTGTCCCGGCCCCACGGACACGGAGTTCTTCGCCAACGCCGGCGACGACGGGGTGATGAAGCGGCGCCGCACGATCGACCAGGTGGTCGAGACCACCTTCGCCGGCCTGAAGGCGCACCGTCCCATGGTGGTGGACGGCCCGGTGAACGCGCTCATGGCGGCCGCCACACGGCTCGTCCCCATGCACATGCAGGCCCGGGTCGCCCGGCTCGTGGCCACGAACTAGGGCGGTCTCAGCCCACCTGGATGGACTTGTTCTCCGAGGAGGTCGTCGGCGGGGCTCCCCCGGTGACGCTCGCGCGCACGTCGTAGCTGCCGGGCTCGAGCGGCACGCTCACTGACCACACGCGCCAGCCCTCGGCGTTGAGGCCCGTCGACGTCTGCGCCGAGGTCTCGGCCACGACGACGTCGGTGTCGATGTCGGTGATGCGGACGATGGGCTCACCCACGTCCGGCTTCACGGTGCCGATGATCACCACCTGGCCGGCCGGGAGCTGCGCCGCGTTCTTGGGCGAGTCGATCCACAGCGCGGGCATAGGTGTCAGCCCCTCGCGGGTGAATCCGGTCTCGCTGATGAAGTCCGCCGGGGGCGGTCCGCCGTCGGACAGGAAAAGGACCCGCAGGTCGGGGTTGCCGATGATCTCCGACGCCGTGTAGACCACCTGGTTGCGCGCCTGCGCCGCCAGGGAGGCGGTGGTGAGGTCGGCGTAGGCCTCCGAGGAGAGGTCCACGGTGAGCGTGTCATCGGAGGTCTCGATGCCGTTGAGCGTGCCCGGCCCCCAGGCCGACTTGTAGTCCGGGTCCAGCGGGGCGAGCGAGAGCACCGCGTCCAACGCCCCCTGGACCAGATCGGTGGTGGCCGGGAGGTCGCGCAGTTCGCGGTACAACCGGCCGTCCTGCCTGCTCACGTAGTAGAGCGGGATGCCGCGCACCTGCGCAGGCAGCGACTTCGCGGCGATGATCGTCGGCGCCGCGGTGGGGCCCTGCGTGGCCGAATCCGGCGTGGCGGCCGTCGGGCGGGTCAGCGCGGCCAGCCCGAGGCCGGCCACGACCGCCACGACGGTGATGAGCGCCACCATCCGGGGCCTGAGGCTTCCGGACCGACGGGCGGTGAGGTTGAGCAGCTCCCCCTCCAGTGTCTCCGTGCCGGGGGCCTGGACCAGCCGGGCGGCCGAGCGCAGCGCGGCGGTCACCTCCTGGGAGAGCGACTCCAGGACCCCGGGAAGGCTCCCCGGCGTCGGCGCGCCCACCCGACGGCGCAGCGCCTCGAGCGCCACCTCGAGCCTCTGGTTGCAGCCTCTGACGGACATCCGCATGATGGCCGCCAGCTCGGGGCCGAAGACCGAGAGGTAGTGGCTGACGATGATCAGCTCGGCGGTGCGCGGCGGGAGGGAGGAGACCGCGGTCAGGATCTCCCTCTGGCGCGACTCCGGCACCTCAGGCATCGTGATGGCGGCCTGGGCGGGCCGCACGGCCCTGGCGAGGTGGACCACATGCTCGTGCAGGAACTCCACGCGCTCCGCCGGGTCGATCAGGCGATGGCCCCGCCGGTGCAGCGCGAGGAGCGCGCTGCGGACGATGCGGCCGGACTGCTCCTCGGCACCGAGGAGCACGACCAGCCGGTGCAGGGTGCCCCCCTGCTCCTCGTACAGCCGGACCAACCAGTCCGGCGCCTCCTCGGCTGCCACCGCTCAGATGCCCGCGTAGGAGTGGAGGCCGCTGAACAGCAGGTTGACGCCGATGAAGTTGAACCAGAAGGTCACCACGCCGACCAGCGCGATGATCGCGACGGGGCGGCCCCGCCACCCGGCAGTGGCCCGCGCGTGGAGGTACGCCACGTAGACGATCCAGGTGATGAAGGACCAGGTCTCCTTGGGGTCCCAGTTCCAGAACCGGCCCCAGGCGTACTGCGCCCAGATGGCGCCCGCGGCGATGGTGAAGGTCCACAGCGGCACCGCGAACGCGTGGAGCCGGTAGGAGATGAGGTCCAGCGTCTTCGCGGGAGGGACCTTGGCCAGGTAGCCGTCGATCACGGTGCCCCGGGCCGCGGCGCGGCGCTCCGCCGAGTCACGGATCAGGAAGAGGGCGGCCGTGACGGCCCCGACGTTGAAGGCCGCGCCGGAGATGGCGGCCGCGACGATGTGGATGATGAACCACACGCTGTGGAGGGCCGGCACCAGAGGCGCCACCTCCACGTAGAACTCGGTCACGGCCAGGCCCAGGCCCACGGTGAACAGGAGGGTCAGGCCGAGGCCCAGCCACCGCATCCCGAATCTCGCCACGCCGACGAGGTAGATGATGGCGGCGAACGCCAGCGCCGACGTGATGAACTCGTACATGTTGCCCCACGGGGGGCGCTGGGCCGAGACGCCCCGCAGCACCACCCCGGCCACATGCACCACCGCCGAGACGAGGGTCGCGGCCACCGCGAGTCGGCCCCACAGGTCCACGCGGATCCGCTGCCTGTCCTCCGAGCCGTCGTCCGGCCGGACCGAGGCGAGCCCCCTGGCGGACGACCATTCCAGGGCATGCAGCCCGAAGGCCACGAGGTAGCCAACGGCCGCGACCACGATCGCGGTGTAGGACCATTCGGACAGCGTCACGTCTGGGGTCCCTCCTTCATCTCCTGGGCCGGCGCGCCCCCATTGTGCCCAGGAACCGCCACCGAGGCCAACAGCGCGGCAACCTCGTCGTCGAGTCCGGTGGCGGCGTCTGCCCTGTCGAGGCCCCCCGCGACGGCCTCACCGTCGGCGATCCTGACGAAGAGGCGCCGCGGCCGCACGAAGAGGGAGACGCACAGCCCGGCGACGCCGAGCAACAGCGAGATCAGCGTCATGGTGTTGCCCGGGGTCTGGCTGACCTGCAGCTTCACCCACCTCTGGTAGCCGTCGAAGCTGATCGAGCCGAGCCCGTCCGGCAGGGTGAAGCCGGCGCCCGGCAGCATCCTGGCCCGCAGTACCTGGCCGTCGTCGCCCGGGACGGGCGTGAGGCCGGCCGTGTCGAGGGTGTAGACGCTGGAGGGTATCCCGGTCTCCTCCGCGGGCGGTCCCGACCACGCGTTGAGGTAGACCTCGGGGTTCAGCGCGTCCGGGAACACCGAGTGGGGGCCGGTCTCGTCCAGCACCGCCGTCGGGAAGAAGAACGCCTCGAAGGCGAGGCGGTCGGGGCGCGCGTCGGGGGCCTTGACGACGCCCACCGAGGAGAAGTTGCCGTCCTGGGGCAGGAATACCACGGGGCCGCTGTAGGCGACGTCGCCGTTGCCGTCGGTGACCGTGAAGAGGGGTGCGTAGCCGTGGCCGATGAGGTTGATCTGCGTGCCGCCGTCGGTGATCAGTGGCTCGTTGACGGTGAGCAGCGCCGCCCGCGTCCCGGCGGCGTCGGTGAGGGTCACGTCCGCGTCGAACTGGCGGGCCGCCCCGCGCTGCACCTCGCCGGTCTCGAACGAGGCGCGGAACTCGTCGATCCCGACGGCGAACGCCTCCAGGGAGTCCGTGTCGACGAGCGATCCGGAGGTGAAGTCGTCGTACTGCGTGATCACGTTGGCGAAGCCGCGGCCCTCGACGACGACGACGGTGCCGTGGAACCCCCAGAGGTTGGACCAGGCCATGCCGATCAGCATGGCGATCAGCGAGATGTGGAAGACGAGGTTGCCCGCCTCGCGGGCATAGCCCCGCTCGGCCGAGACGCCGTCGACGGACCGCCGGGTCCGGTAGCGCCTGGACCGCAGCCACGCCTCCGCGGCGGCGAGCGGGTCTGCCTGAGCCCCGTCGACGGCGCCGCGGGCCACGGCCGGGAGCCGCTCGATGCGGGCGGGCAGGGGCGGCGGCGGCTTCCTGACGGCGCCCAGGTACTTGGAGATGCGCGGCAGGATGCAGCCGATGAGCGAGACGAACAGCAGCAGGTAAACCGCCGAGAAGGCGGGCGAGGTGTACACGTCGTAGAACCCGAGCGGCTCGAAGATCGAGTCCCAGAACGGGTTGTCGCGCTTGAAGTCCAGCACCGAGATGGGCGAGATGCTCTGCTGCGGGATCATCGAGCCAGGCACCGTTGCCAGCGCCAGCAGGAAGAGCAGCATCAGGGCGGTGCGCATGGAGGTCAGCTGGCCCCAGGCCCAGCGCAGCAGCTGCAGCGGGCCGAGCGCGCGCCCCGAGTCCGTCGTCACAGGATGGTCCCGTAGTCGGCGGCCCACTGGCGCAGCACCGCGATGAGGGCGTCCCACCACCCGATCACCATGGCCAGCCCCACCAGCATCATCGACACGCCGCCGATGCGCTGGAGCAGCAGCCCGTGGCGCTTCAGCCAGTCGAAGCGCGGCGCCAGCGCGGTGAACGCGACGGCGAACGCGAGGAACGGCAGGCCGAGGCCGAGGGCGTAGGCGAACGCGAGGATCCCCCCACGCGTCGCCGAGCCCTCGTTGAGGGCAAGCGTCAGCACCACGGACAGGGCCGGACCGATGCAGGGCGTCCAGCCGAGCCCGAACACCATGCCGAGCAGGGGCGATGCCCAGACGCCGAGGCGGGGCGCGACGGCCGGGCGCCACCCGGACGGGACGGGCAGCCAGCCGGCGAAGCCGGCCCCCAGCACGAGGATGACGATGCCCAGGACGACGGTGATGAGGCGCGCGTTGGTGAGCAGCGCCGCCCCGATGCCGCCGAGCAGCGCCCCGGTGAGCACGAACACCACGGAGAAGCCGAGGATGAATCCCAGCGTCCCGCCCACGAGCAGGCGCTTGGAGGCGCTGCCGTCGGCGATCTGCGCAGACCCGAGCCCCGACGCGTAGGACAGGTAGCCGGGCAGCAGGGGCAGCACGCAGGGCGAGAGGAACGACACCAGGCCGGCCAGCATCGCGACGGGGATGGCCACGAGCATGGAGGAGGTCAGGGCCTGCCCCGCCCAGGACTCGAGCAGGATCACGAGCCGGCCGCCACGTCGGAGACGATGCCGCTGAGCGTGGACGCGTCGACGGTGCCGAGCACCCGGGCGGCCACCCTGCCGTCGGCGTCGATCACGACGGTGCTGGGGATGGCCTTGGGCGGCAGCTGGCCGAAGCCCAGGAGCAGCCTGCCGTCGGGGTCGAAGATGCTGGGATAGGTGAGGCCGAACGCCCGCTCGAACGCCTGGGCGGGGGCCACGTCGAGGTCCCTGGTGTTGACGCCGAGGAAGGCCACGTCCTCGCCCAGCTCCCGGTGGGCCTCGACGAGCTCCGGGGCCTCTGCACGGCAGGGGGCGCACCAGGAGCCCCACACGTTGACCACCACGATCCTCCCCGCGTGGTCCGCCGTCGAGACCTGGTCCCCGTTGAGGGCGGCGCCGCTGAGCGTGGGGGCCGGTTGGCGTTCGGCTGCCGGCACGATCGTGACGGTGCCGTCCCCGCCCTCGAACCCGACGCCGTCAGACCCTGCCTGCGCACCGCAGCCCGCCAGCAGCAGGAGTGATGCGGAGGCCGCGAGCAGCAGCCTCACGTGCCGACCTTGAACCGCCGGTTGCGAACGGCGGGAAGGAGATCGGCGACCGGCTCGGCGTAGTCCACGGCCGTCACTTGGCCGTCGCGCAGGGTGAAGCTGGTGACCGAACACAGGGTGCACTGGCGGCGGCGCGGGTCGTGGACCAGTGGCCGACCCTCCGCGTCGCTGCGGGCGATCCAGATGGGCAGCTGGTGGCTGACGACGAGCGCCTGGCCACCGGGGCCGGCGGCGGCGGCCGCGTCCTGGATGGCGGCACGCATCCTGGCCGCCACGTCCTTGTACGGCTCGCCCCAGCTGGGCTGCAGGGGGTTGCGCATGTGCCAGAACATCCGCGGGTCGCGCAGCGCCCGGTTGTCCTTCCCGAACACCATGCCCTCGAACCTGTTGTCAGCCTCGATCACCCGGTCGTCGGTGGTGATCTCGAGATCGGAGAACAGCGCGGCAGTGGGGGCCATCGTCTCCTGGGCCCGCTGCAACGGCGAGCAGCGGAGGTGGGTCAGCGGGACGTCCCGCCAGTAGGTGGCCATCCGCTGGGCCATCCGTTGCCCCAGCTCGGAGAGCCCGAAGCCGGGAAGCCGGCCGTAGAGGACACCGCCGGGGTTCTCCACCTGGCCGTGCCGCATGACGTGCACCTTCGTCGCCTCTGTCACGCTCATCACCCTAGTCTGCCGGGGCAACTGCCTTGCGGCGCTTCCGGCGCTTGCGCTGCGACGGCTTGGTCACGGGGAGGCCGGCGGCCACCTGGTCCGCCCTGCGGCGGTCCGCGAAGCGGGCGAGGGCCTCTGCCAGCGACTCGAAGGTGGGCGCGTCCGCGATGACGTCCACCCGAAGGCCGTGCATCTCGCAGGCGGCGGCCGTGGCCGGGCCGATGGCCGCGACCACGGTGGCCGGGTGCGGCTTGCCCGCGATGCCGATCATGTTGCGCACCGCCGTGGCGGAGGTGAACACGACGGCGTCGTACATGCCGGTCTTGATGTCGTCGCGGACCTCCGGGGGCGGCGGCGCTGCGCGGACCGTGCGGTACGCGGTGACCTCCTCCACCTCCCAGCCGAGGCGGCTGAGGCCCACGAGAAGGGGCTCGACCGACACGTCGGCGGACGGCACGAGCACGCGGTTGAGCGGGTCGATGAGGTCGTCGTAGGCGGGGAACTCGGTGGCGAGGGCCCCTGTGGTGTTCTCGACCACGGGCGTCAGGTCCGCGACGAGGCCCAACCGCGCCAGCGCCTCGATGGTGCCGCGGCCCACGGCCGCCAGGCTGATCCCCGAGAGGGCCCGCGAGTCCAGCCCGTACTCGGTCAGCCGTTCGGCGATGGCGGCCACGGCGTGCGGGGAGGTCAGCACCAGCCACAGGTAGCGCCCGTCGACGAGGCCGCGGACGGCCTTCTCCATGCCCTGCTCCGTGCGCGGCGGCTCGATCGACATGGTGGCCACCAGCTCGGTGCCCGCCCCGTAGTGCGCCAGCTCCTCGATCAGGGAGCTCAGGTCGTCCTTGGTGCGCGGGGCGATGACCCGCCAGTCGAACAGCGGCTTGCCCTCGAACCAGGCGTAGCGCTGACGACGGACGTCCTCGATGCCCGGGCCGACGATGAAGTAGCACTCCGGGGCGTCGACGTCGTCGATCTCGCCCCAGGTGAGGACCTCGCTGACCTGGGAGGTGGTGCCGACGCCCACGAGGCTGAGGCACTGGCCGTCGCGGCCGTAGCGGATGGCGGCCTGGGCGGCCACCTCGCGCGCCAGGTTCCCCGCGGCGCGCACCACCAGGGTGTCCGCGGAGGGCCATGACTCGATGTCCGGCACGTGGACCTTGGCGTCCAGCGCCGCGAACGCCGCCGTCGCGGACACGCCGCCGAAGGACAGGGCGGCGCTCCAGCGGTTGACCCCGGGCACCACGTTGGCCCGGATGCCGGCCTCGGTCAGCACCTCGGGCAGCACCCCGGCGGAGTCCGCGTCGGTGAAGTAGTCCCCCGAGTGCAGGCGGACCACGCGACGGCCACGGGCGACGGCGCCGAGGATCTCTGCCACCTCGTCGTCCCCGCCGGCGATCCTCACCTCGGCGTGCGCGGGGGCGAGGGCCCGGACCTGCTCGACGTCCGCCGTCGGGTCCACGATGAGGAGGTCCGCGAAGCGCATCGCCCGCGACCCTGAGAGCGTGAGGAGCCCGAGATCAGCCGGGCCGGACCCCACGAACGTGACGGACCCACCGGTCGGCTCGAACTCCGGCGGTGTGGCCGGTGAGGTCGGTTCCAGGGAGTCGGTCACTGCGATCTGTATCCGTTCAGGGCTGGTCGACGAGCGACGGGATCCAATCGGCTGGCATGTCCCAGGGGGCCTGGCCGCTCAACGTCCCACGGAGCGCGCCTTCGTCGACGAACCAGTAGCTGAGCAGCCGCTGGTCCACGAAGGTGACGGGCACGTGGTCGGTGAATCTGGCACGGAGGGTCTCGTCTGAGTCGACGTCCACCGTGCGCCAGTGCACCCCGAGGTCCTCGCAGGCGCTGCGCACGACCGCCTCGGCGTCCACGCAGAGGTGGCATCCGGAGCGGGTGAGCAGCAGTACCCGCGAGGGTGGTGCCACTACTTGCCGGCGCGACGACGCTGGATGCGCGTCTTCTTCAGCAGCTTGCGGTGCTTCTTCTTGGCCATACGCTTGCGACGCTTCTTGATGACAGAGCCCACTGTTCGCCTTTCCTAACCGGATGATCCGGGTGGTTCAATGTGTCTGACCGCGCTGGGCCAGACTCTGAATCTTAACTGTTCCTGGGGAGGATCGACCAATCCCCACTCAGAGGGCCATGGCCCGGCCGCGCTCGGCGCATGCCTCCATGGCCGCGAGGAACGCCGCGCGGACCCCGCGCTCGTCCAGGACCCGGAGCGCGGCGGCGGTGGTCCCGGCCGGCGAGGTGACCTGCTCGCGCAGCTCCGAGGCCCGTGCGCCGGTGGCCAGGAGGGCGGCCGAGCCCACGAAGGTCTGCACCACCAGGTCCGTGGCCTCTCCGCGCGTCAGGCCCTGGTGCACCCCGGCCTCGATCATGGCGTCGGCCACGTAGAAGAGGTAGGCCGGGCCTGAGCCTGAGACCGCGGTGAGCGCGTCGATCTGCTTCTCGGGGATCACGATGCTGCGCCCGACGGCGTCCATCAGGCCCGTGACCATCGCCACCTGGTCCGCCGAGGCGGTGGTGCCCGGCACGACGCCCGCCATCCCCTTGCCCACCAGGGCGGGGGTGTTGGGCATGACCCGGACCACGGGGGCGCCGGGCGGCAGGCCCGCCTCCAGCTGCGCGATCGGGGTGCCGGCGGCGATGGAGACCACCAGGGGGGCCGACGAGGCACCCAGGCACGCCGACAACTCGGCCAGCACGCCGTCGATCTGGTGGGGCTTGACGGCGAGCACCACGACATCGGCCGTGGCGGCCTGGGCCGTCTGGACGGCCCGGACGCCGTGGCGGGCGCGGATGGCGTCGGAGCGCTCCCGGGAGGGCTCGACGATGCTGAGCTCGTGCGCGGGGTGCCCGGCCGCGAGCCAGCCCGCGAGGAGGGCCTCTCCCATGGCGCCGGCTCCGATCAGGGCGATCCTCATGGGATCAGCAGCTCCGCGATCTGGATGGCGTTGAGGGCCGCACCCTTGCGCAGGTTGTCGTTGCTGATGAACAGCACCAGCCCGCGGTTGCCCTCGACGCTGCGGTCCTGGCGGATCCGCCCCACGAGGGAGGGGTCCGCCCCGGCCGCCTCCAGCGGCGTTGGCACGTCCACCAGCCGGACGCCCGGCGCGCCGGCCAGCGCGGCCCGGGCCTCCTCCGGCGTGATGTCCCCGGCGAACCGGGCGTGGACGGACAGCGAGTGCCCGGAGAACACGGGGACGCGCACGCAGGTGCCCGCGACGAGGAGCCCGGGGATGTGGAGGATCTTGCGCGACTCGTTGCGCAGCTTCTTCTCCTCGTCCGTCTCGCCCTCCCCGTCGTCGACGAGGTTGCCGGCCAGCGGCACCACGTTGAAGGCGATGGGCGCGACGTAGGGGGCGGTGTCGGTGGGCTGGAAGACCGAGCCGTCGAGCGCCAGGGCGCGGGGGTCCTCGACCTGGCCCAGCTGGGAGGCCAGGGCCTCGACTCCCTTGACGCCGGACCCGGACACGGCCTGGAAGGTGGTGACCTGCAGCGCCTCGAGCCCGGCCAGGTCGTGCAGCGGCTTGAGGACCGGCATGGCGGCCATGGTGGTGCAGTTGGGGTTGGCGACGATGCCGAGCTCCGCCTTCGCCACGTCCCCCGGGTTCACCTCGGAGACCACCAGCGGGACCCGGTCGTCCATCCGCCACGCGGAGGAGTTGTCCACGACGGTGGCGCCGGCCTCCGCGACACGCGGGGCCCACAGCTTCGACGTCGATCCGCCGGCCGAGAAGAGGGCCACGTCGAGGCCGGCGAAGTCCGCCGTCTCGATGTCCTCCACCACCACGTCCGTCCCGCCCCAGGGCAGCACCTTTCCCGCCGACCTCGCGGAGGCGAAGTAGCGGATCTGGTCAACCGGGAAATTGCGCTCCTCGAGGAGGCGACGCATGACGCCGCCCACCTGTCCGGTCGCGCCGAATACTCCAACACGCATGGGCGGAAGTCTACGACGCCCGCGCCCGACCCCCACCTCCCTTGTCCATGCGGCCCGCCTGCGCGGGGACGCCGATGGGTAATGTTCAAGCGTCCCCGACGAGCGGAAGGCCGACGATGACCCAGGTCCCACAACCCCACCCCTCACGCATCACGCCGTTCGCGGGCCACGCGGTCGTCGTCGGGGTCACCGCCGAGCAGCCCGACGTCGTCCTGCTGACCGCGGCCGAGCTGGCCCGTGCCCAGGGGGGCACCCTGTTCTGCGCCTACGCGGATCCCGGTCGCGTCGTCGAGCGCGAGTTCCCCGACGGCAGCGTCGAGCACAGCGACATGGACCCGGACCTGTCCGACGACGAGGAGTGGCGTCAGCGGCAGGCCGGGATCGTCGCGGCCATCGGGCAGGCGCTGGCAGGCTCGGACGTGACCTGGGAGTTCCGCTACCTGGCGGGGCGGGCGGATCGTGCGCTGACCCACCTGGCGCGCGCCGTCGACGCGGCCGTGATCGTCGTCGGGACGGGGCGGCCGGGGCGCAGCGGGCGGTTCCACGGCCTCCTGGACGCGGCCGTCGGCACCCACCTGGCCCACCACCAGCACCGGCCGGTGCTCGTGGTGCCCACCTCGGTGGTGGACTGGAAGACGCCGTTGGAATGGAGGTGAGCCCCGCTCCCCCGCCCGCCTACCTGCGCCCGTCGCTCATCGGCATGGTCGCCCTCGGCGGCGCGGCCGGGACCGCGCTCAGGCACGCCATCGAGTCCGCCTTCGGCGCCTCGCCCGGCGAGTTCCCCTGGGCCACGTTCGCGATCAACGTCACGGGGGCCCTCGTCCTCGGCGCGCTGCTGGAATCGCTGACCCTGGTGCCGGCCGACGGGGGCCGCCGCCGTGCGCTGCAGCTGACGCTGGGCACCGGCCTGCTCGGCGGCTACACCACCTACAGCACCTTCGTCCTCGAGACCCTTGCCCTGGGGAGGGCCGGCGACCTGGTCCTCGCCGCGGCCTACGCCGTCGCGTCCCTCGCGGCGGGCTTCGTCGCCGCGCTCGCCGCGATGACCCTGGTGCACCGCCTGGTGGCCTCCGCGAGGCGGACGTGATTCCGGTCTGGGTGGCGCTCGCGGGCGGTCTGGGCGCCGCCTCCCGCTTCGTCGCCGACGGGGTCCTGACGTCCCGCCTGCCCCGGACCCTCCCCACCGCCACACTGGTGATCAACGTCCTCGGCTCGTTCCTGCTCGGGGCGGTGACCGGGTGGGTGGCCGACGGCGGCCCGGCCGGCGTGGCCGCGGTCGCGGGGGTGGGCTTCCTGGGCGGGTTCACCACGTTCAGCACCGCGAGCGTCGAGCTGGTGCGGCTGGTCCGGGCGGAGCGCCCCCTGGCAGCAGCGGGGCTGGCCGTGATGATGCTCGTCCTGGGCCTGGCGGCCGCCTCCCTCGGCGTCGCGCTCGGCCTGGCGTTGCCCTGACCCTGGGTCAGCGACCGAGCGCGGACAGCAGCACCGGCAGCAGCGGTGCGCCGACGAACGCGACGATGTCCAGCAGCGAATGCGTGATCACCAGCGGCATCACCCGCTTGATCCTCAGGTACAGCCAGCCGAACGCCAAGCCCATGACGAGGTTGCCGACGAAGCCGCCGAACCCCTGGTACAGGTGGTATCCGCCTCGGATGACCGCGCTGGCCACCAGGATCACCCACATCCGCCCGCCCGTCTGGGCCCACCGGGTGAAGAGGTAGCCGATCATCAGCACCTCCTCCAGCACGCCGTTCATCACGGCGCGCAGGACCAGCACCGGCACGGTCCACCAGTTGGCGGCCAGGTTGGCCGTGCTGACCTGGGTGTTGATCCCGATCTCGACGGCGAACAGGTAGAACGCCAGGCCCGCCACCCCGATCACGGCGAACACGCCGAAGCCCCAGGCCAGGTCGGAGCCGGGGCGCCGGAGGTCGAAGCCCATCACCCGCCAAGGCCCCTCGGCAGGCCGATGCTGCGTGGCGAGCAGGTACAGGGCCAATGCCACGGGGACAAGGGGGAACGTCATCCACGCCAACTGGTAGGCGAGGTCCAGCCAGGGCCGGTCGGGCGTCGCGCTGTTGTTGATCGACGTGGTCTGCTGATTGAGCGGGATGGGCCGGGTGACCTTCTCGATGATCGACAGAAGCGCGTAGACGGCCGACTGTCCGAGCGACAGCAGCAGCACGATGGCCATCTCGGTGCGCAGGAGGCGGCGCGTGGCGGGCTCGACGGCGAGCGTTGTGGCGGCCGTCATCGCTTGTCCGAGATGGCCCGCAGGTAGCTGTACAGCGTGCGCGGCCGCGCCGCGATGCGCGTGGTCAGGTACTCGAACCAGGCCGGCCCGAACGGGACGTAGGTGCGCGAGCGGTAGCCGATGTCGCTCAGCCGGCGCTGCTCCAGGGGACGCACGCCGTAGAACATCTGGAACTCGAAGCCGTCGCGGCCCACGGCGTTGCGGCGCGCCAGGTCCTGGGCGATCGCGATGATCGTCGGGTCGTGGGAGGCGACCATGGTGTAGGCGCCGTTCTCCATGGCGCGCCGCACGCACCGCACCATCGCCAGCGACTTCTCCCGCTCGCTGCGGTACCCGGCGCCCTGCGGCACCGGATAGGAGCCGACGCACACCCGCAGGTGGGCTCCCCCGTCCGCCAGCCGCTCCGCCTCGCGCTCGGAGCGGCGGATGTCGGCCGGCAGGGTGAGCCCGATCCGGTCGCACCGCTCCCGCGCGCCCCTCCACAGCTGAAGCACCCCGTCGTAGTCCTCAGTGCCCTGCATCTCGAGCGTGACCCTCGCCCCGTGGGCCTCGGTGGCGCCGCACAGGTCGTCCAGCCGCGCCTGGGCGCTCTCCACGCTCTCGCGGAGGCCCAGCGACGACGGCTTGACCGAGATCTCGACCCCGCGGGCGTCCTCCCCCAGGGCCTCCAGCGCCCCGCACAGCACCCCTGTGGTCTCGGCCTCGTCGTCCGAGCTGGGCAGGTAGGCCAGCGAGGCCAGCAGGCCTTGTCCGTGGAGGGTGCGCACCACCCGGACCGCGTCGTCGATGCGCTCCCCCGCGACATAGGCCTTCGCGAACTCCTCGGCCGCACCCGAGGCCATGGCGGACGACTGCACCCGGCGCGACCTGATCAGCGACCGCACCGCACTGTTAAGACGCGACATCCACTCTCCTCGCCGCACCCTTGGCCAGCACGGCACGGATGGAGTCCAGGGATTCGCCCAGCAGCACCTCGCGCTCGTGGCGCGACCGCGCCCGCCGCGACGAGACCTCCAGCACCATGTGGCCCCCGAAGCCCGAGGCCGCCAGTTCCTCGACCACGGTCCAGGCCGCCTGGTCCCCCTCGCCCGGCATCAGATGCTCGTCCTTGAGGGACCCGCGGCCGTCCGTGAGGTGGACGTGCGCCAGCCGGTCCCCCCAGGCGTGGACCAGGTCCAGCGACTGACGCTGGGAGGTGGACGCGTGGCTGAGGTCCAGCGTCAGATGGTCGTAGTCGTAGGACGTGGGGTCCCATCCGGGAAGATAGGCCTGGAAGTGCCCCGCCGGCGTCCGCCAGGGATACATGTTCTCGACGGCGAACTTCACGCTGGTCTCTGCGTTGAGGCGCTTGATCCCGGCGACGAACCCCGCCCCGTACTCCTTCTGCCACCGGAACGGGGGGTGGACCACGACCGTGTCGCCGCCGAACTGCTGCACGGCCTCGCCCGAGCGCCTCAGCTTGTCCCACGGGTCCGAGCCCCACGTGCTCTGCGTGACGAGCAGCGTAGGCGCGTGCACCGACAGCACGGGCACGCCGTGATAGGAGGAGAGCTTCTCGATGGCGCCGATGTCGGTGGAGAGGGCGTCGACGCCCACCATCAGTTCGATGCCGTCGTATCCGAGCGAGGCGGCAAGCTCGAATGCGCTCGCCGATGCCTCCGGAAACACGGAGGTGGTCGACAGCAGGACCTTCGACGTGGACACAACCGCAACCCTACCCGCCGAACGCCGGGGCGGCTCAGCCCGATTAGTTGTTTGGCCCTGATGAGGGCAAGAATGGCTCCATGCACGTCGACCATCTGATCTTCGCGACCGGCCCCGACGGCCTCAAGGCTGAGGCATCCCGGCTCGCCGAGGCGCTGGGCACTGACTACAAGGACGGCGGCTTCCATCCGCGGTTCGGCACCCGCAACCACATCATCCCGCTGGCGGATGCGCGCTACATCGAGGTGGTCGAGGTGCTCGACCACCCGGCCGCGGACAAGGCGGCCTTCGGGCAGGCGGTCCGTGCCCGCTCCGCCATGGGCGGTGGATGGATGGGCTGGGTGATCAGCGTTCCGGACATCGCGCCGTACGAGACTCGCCTCGAGCGCGCCGCGGTCCCCGGCCTTCGTCACTTCCCGGACGGGCGTCGGCTCGAGTGGGTGCAGATCGGCATCCGCGGCCTCATCGCCGATCCTCAGCTGCCGTACTTCCTGGAGTGGAAGAGCGACGACTCGTTGCGCCCTGCCGCGCTCCAGGGTGACGTGAAGCTGACGTCGCTGCAGATCTCCGGCTCCGCCGACCGCCTCTCGGAATGGCTCGCCATGCCGGTGGCCGACGAGATCGACGGCATCCGCCTGGACCTCGTGGCCCCGCACGGCACCCCCGGCATCTCGAACGTCACGTTCGAGACCGCCAACGGCCCCGTCACCATCTGACCATCTCTCCCTGCGCGGCAGGCCCGCGCTGGGCATCCCGTCGCGATGGGCCGACGGCGGCCGCGCGCGGTCCTGTCGGTGGCGCCGCCTAAGCTCACGGGCGTGGCGAAGAAACAGGACACGTACCACTGCACCGAGTGCGGCTGGACGTCGGTGCGGTGGGTCGGCAAGTGCGGCGAGTGCCAGAGCTGGGGCTCGGTCGTCGAGCGCGGCGCACCCAAGCTGAGGCAGGTGGCGTCGTCGGCGCCTGTGGACGCCGCGATCCCCATCACCCAGGTGCCCACCGACGGGGCGCAGCGCCGGCTCACCACCATCGCCGAGCTGGACCGCGTGCTGGGCAAGGGGCTCGTGCCGGGCGCGGTGGTGCTGCTGGCCGGGGAGCCGGGGGTTGGCAAGTCGACGCTCCTGCTCGACGTCGCGGCCAAGTGGGCCAGATCCGGGCAGACCACGCTGTACATCTCCGGCGAGGAGTCCGCGTCGCAGGTCCGCCTCCGGGCGGAGCGCACCGGCGCCATCCACGAGGGCCTCTACCTCGCCTCCGAGAACGACCTGGGCACCGTGCTGGGTCACGTGGAGACCGTCCGCCCGTCGCTGCTGGTGGTGGACTCGGTGCAGACCATCGCCACGGCGGAGGCCGAGGGCGCGCCCGGAGGGCCGTCCCAGGTGCGCGAGGTGACGGGCGCCTTGGCGAGGGTGGCCAAGCGCGAGGACATGGCGGTGATCATCATCGGCCACGTCACCAAGGACGGCTCTATCGCCGGGCCCCGCACGCTGGAGCACCTCGTCGACGTGGTGCTGACCTTCGAGGGGGACCGTCACTCCGGGTTCCGCATGGTGCGCGCCACGAAGAACCGCTTCGGGCCGGCCGACGAGGTGGGCTGCTTCGAGATGAGCGAGACGGGCATCGTCGAGGTGCCGGACCCCTCCGGGCTGTTCACCACCGAGCACAGCGAGCCCACGCCGGGCACGTGCATCACGGTGACCATGGAGGGCAGGAGGCCGCTGCTCGCCGAGATCCAGGCGCTCGTGGCGCCGTCGCCCAACCAGTCGTCGCCGAGGCGCACCACGCACGGGCTGGACAACTCGCGCATCGCGATGGTGCTGGCCGTCCTGGAGCGGAAGGTCCGCCTACCCCTGTCCCAGCAGGACGTCTACGTCTCCACCGTGGGCGGGGCGCGGGTCACGGACCCGTCGGTGGATCTGGCGGCCGCGATCGCGATCACCTCGGCGGCCGTGGACTGGCAGTACCCTGGCCGCCTGCTTGCGCTGGGCGAGGTGGGCCTCGCGGGGGACCTGCGGCGGGTGCCCGGCGTGGAGCGCCGGCTCGCCGAGGCGGCGCGGCTGGGATTCGAGCTTGCCCTGGTGCCGAAGGGCTCACGGGACGTGACGGTGAAGGTCCCCCGGCTCGGGGGCCTGAGGGTGCTCGAGGTGGGCTCGCTGGAGGAAGCGATGGTCAAGCTCGCACTGCACAACGGGAAGGGCTGAGGCGGTCATGGAGGCGCTGCGGATCGGGGAGGTGGCCCGCCGCACGGGCCTGTCGCAGCGGACGCTTCGGCACTACGACGAGCTGGGGCTGCTGGTCCCGAGCGGGCGGTCGTCGGGGGACTACCGGCTGTACTCCCATGAGGACCTGGTCCGCCTCCTGGCCATCCAGCACCTGAAGTCGCTGGGGCTGTCGCTCGGCGAGGTGGGCAGTGCCCTAGACGACCCCGCCACGGACGCCTCCGCGCTCCTGCGGCAGCACACCGAGGCGGTGGAGGCCCGGATCGCCGCCGAGCAGGAACTCCTCGCCCGGCTCAGGGGGTTGCAGCAGGCCGCCGAGGCGGGCTGGGAGGAGGTCCTCGACGCCATCGCGCTCAGCGAACGGCTGCGCCACCCGGCTCCAGCGGTCCGGTTCCGCGCCGCCCTGACCGGCCACGCGTCGGCCCCCTTCGAGGACCTCGTGGAGGTGCTGCGCTCCGATCCGGAGCCCGGCGTGCGGGAGGCCGCCACCTGGGCCATCACGCAGCGGGGAGACGGGGTGGCAGGCAGGCTGGACTCGGCGCTGGCCACCGGCGACTCGCGCGCCCGGCACGCCCTGGCGCACGTGCTCGGCAAGCTGCGGGACCCGGCCGCGGTGCCGGTCCTTGAGGGGCTGCTGGCTGACGAGGACGCCGCCGTCGCCGCCAAGGCCGCGTTCGGCCTGGGCCAGGTGGGCGGGGCGGGCGCGCTGGAGGCCCTGGTCGTCGCGCTGGGAGATCCCCGGTCAGTGGTCCGCGACGAGGTGGCGGCGTCGCTCGCCCGGCTCGACGGCGCCGTGACGCCCCTCGTCGTCGCCCTCTCGGATCAGCGCGCCCCGGTGCGGGCGCTCGCGGCGGAGGCGCTGGGGCTCACGCAGGACCCCTCGGCGGCGGCTCCCCTCGCGCGGGCGCTGACGGACCCGGATGAGGAGGTGCGGTTCGCCGCTCTCCTCTCGCTCGGCGGCCTGGACGTGCCGGAAGCCGCGCGCGCGGTCGAGGGGATGGTGGACTCCCCCGACGAGCGCACGCGGCTCCTGGCCCGGCGGCTGGTCGCGGACCGTCAGGCCTCGGCGGCCTCCCTGGACAGCCGGAAGCGCGCGGCCACCTGAGCCACCACCGGGGCACCGGTGGCCTCGAGCCGGGCCAGCGCACCGTCGGCTGCTTCGGTCAGCTGCCCCAGCGCGGACACCGCCGCCAGCCGCACGTCGGCATCGCCGTCGCCCGCGGCCAGCTCGAGCGCGTCCGCGGCAGGGTCGGCCGCGGGGCCCCCGAGGTGCCCCAGCGCCTCGGCGGCGTGCGACCGCACCTCCGGGTCCGGGTCACCCAGGGCCCTGGTCAGCGGGGCGACTGCCGCCTCGCCGAGCCCGTGCATGGCGGTGGTCAGCGCGTCACGCTGGAGCGCGTCGCCGTCACCCAGACGCCCGGCGAGCGTCTCGGCGGCCTCGGGATGGCCGGTGTTGGCCACCGCGCGGTAGGCCTTGATGGCCACGTCGGTGTGCTCGTCTCCCACCAGGGGGCGCACGTGCTCGAAGTGCGCCGGGTCCCCGATCTTGCTCAGCACGTGGGCGGCGGTGCGTCGCAGCGAGGGATCCTCGTCGGTCAGCATGGCGAGCAGCTCGTCCTCCGCGGAGTCGGCGTGCTGCACCAGCGCCCAGGTGAGGTCCTCTCGGACCCGCGGATCGTGCTCGGTCCGCAGCCGGCCCAGGAGAGCGGGCGCAACCTGCGGGTCCCGGGCTGCGCCGAGGGCGAGGGCTGCGTGGCGCCGTGCGGTGCCGTCGGTGTGGGTGAGTGCGGTGATGAGGGTCTGGACATCGGTCATGTCCTTGACCGTAAACCTTGACGCAACGTGAAGGTCAAGCCCGCGCGGCTCGCGGCGCTCATCCGTCAGCGAACGCGGGACCGGCTGGGTTACCGTGACCCAAGAGCGCCTGTACCGAAAGGAAGGAGCGCCATGCCCGACATCGCCATGATGACCCAGCTCGGCGGCCTGCTGATCAGGCACCTGAAGGCCTTCAACACCGACGCGTCACCGCTGCCCGGCGAGAGCCGCCCTCAAGCGGAGCAGGAGGATGCCGAGCACTTCACCGCCGGGCTTGAGCGGTTGGGCCCCACGTTCATCAAGTTCGGGCAGCTGCTCTCCACACGGCAGGACCTCCTGCCGGGCGCCTACACCGACGCGCTCACCCGGCTGCAGGACGACGTCGACCCCGTGCCGGCCGAGGACATCAGGGCCAGGATCGAGGAGTCGCTCGGGGCGCCGGTCAGCACCCTGTTCTCCGAGTTCGACGACACGCCCCTGGCCTCCGCCTCGCTGGCGCAGGCCCACCGGGCCGTCACGCGCTCCGGCCGCGACGTGGTGGTCAAGGTGCTGCGGCCAGGAGTACGGGACCGGGTCCGCAGCGACCTGGCCTCCCTCTCGGAGCTGGCGGAGTTCGCCGACGCCAACACCCCCGTCGGCCCCAGGCTGGGCGCGGCCCGGATGCTGGCCCAGTTCCGCCGCTCGATGGCAGACGAGCTGGACTACCGCAAGGAGGCCGCGAACCTCGACCTGTTCCGCGAGCTGGTCGGCGACGAGCCCGACCTGCTGGTGCCCGGCTACGTGCCCGACTACTCCACCGACGACGTGCTCACGCTGGAGTTCGTTCCCGGCAGGAAGATCACCGACGTCGGACCGCTGACGATGCTGGACGTCGACGGGGCGCGCCTGGCGGCGGCGCTGTTCCGGTTCATGCTCAAGGCCATGCTGGTCGACGGCATCCTGCACGCAGATCCCCACCCGGGCAACCTCTTCCTCACCCCGGACCACCGTGTCGCGCTGCTGGACGTGGGCATGGTGGTGCGGCTGCCCGGCCGGCTGCGCAGCTCGATCGTCAAGCTCCTCATCGCGATCGGCGACGGCGACGGCGAGGGGGCCGCGGCCGTGCTCGCAGGCATGGGCCATCCCACCGACGAGTACGACGCGGCCGCCTTCCGCGACGACGTGGCCCACCTGGTGTCCACGACGCTCTCCATGGGCGCAGACCTCCAGGCCGGCGCGGTGCTCATGCAGCTGGCGCGCATCTCCGGCGCCCACGGGCTCCGGCCGCCGGCGGAGATGACGCTGGTGGCGAAGGCCCTGCTCAACCTCGACCAGGCCACCCAGCACCTCGACCCCGCATTCACCCCGGTGGAGGCGATCCGGGACAACCTCCCCACCATCATCGCGGCCGGGCTGACGCCGAGCCCCGGCCAGACGCTCCTCGGCGGCATCGAGGGCAAGGAGTTCCTCGAGCGCCTGCCCCGGCGCGCCAACCGGCTCCTGGACGCCCTGAGCGACGGCGAGCTCACCCTCAAGGTGGACGCCTTCGACGAGAGCCGCGCCCTCATGGTGCTGCAGCAGGTGGCCAACAGGCTGGCGACGGCGCTGATCCTGGCGGCGATCACCATCGCCGCGGCGCTGCTGATGTTCGCCGATGTGGGCCCCCGCCTGCTGGGCTACCCGGCGCTGGGGATGATCTTCTTCCTCCTGGCCGCCGTGGGCGGACTGTTCATGGTGGGACGCATCCTCTGGCACGACCGCCCTGTCCGGCGGACCGTCAAGCGCAGCGACCGCCGCGCCCGCCTCTCCGACGACGCGGGCGGCTCCCTGCACGCCTAGACTGGCCTGGTCCCTGGGGAGGTGCGTTTGTCGAAGTCCACCGTTCGCCGCTATCTGAAGCTGCTCGCTCCCGGCACCCCGCTGCGCGCGGGCCTGGACCGCATCCTGTCGGGCCGCACCGGCGCGCTGATCGTGCTGGGCAACAACTCCAGGGTTCAGCAGGTGTGTTCCGGCGGGTTCCAGATCGGGGTCGAGTGCACCGAGCAGGCCCTGCGCGAGTTGGCGAAGCTCGACGGCGCCATCGTGCTGTCCACGGACCTGACGCGGATCATCGCCGCAGGCGTGCACCTGGTCCCCGCCGGAGACCTCCCCACCGCCGAGACGGGCACCCGCCACCGCTCGGCCGACAGGACCGCGCAGGCCGCAGGGGTGCCGGTGGTGACGGTGTCCGCGTCGATGTCCACGGTCTCGCTGTTCCTCGACGGGCGGCGCCACGTGGTCGAGACCGTGTCCCAGGTGATCAGCAGGGCGAACCAGACGCTCGCCACCCTGTCGCGGGTGGTCACCCGCCTGAGCGACCTCATGGATCAGTTCACCGCGCTCGAGATCGGCGAGCAGGTTGCGCTGCGGGACCTCACCCACGTGGTCCACCGGCTGGAGCTGACCCGTCGGCTCTCCGCCGAGATGCAGTTCCACGCCGACGTGCTGGGCGTCGAGGGGCGCATGGTGGCCATGCAGCACGCGGAGCTGGCCTCCAGCTTCGACGGCGTGGCCGAGCTCCTGACGGAGGACTACGCGCCCAACCTCGAGGACCCCGCGGAGTTCGACCTGTCGCGGCTGCACAACTTCTCCACCGAGGAGCTCTTCAGCGGCCAGCTCGTGGCTCAACGGCTCGGCTTCGGCCCCAACCCCAACATGGAGCAGGGTGTCACCACCCGGGGGATCAGGCTTCTGACGAAGGTGGGCCGCCTGCCCTCGCCTCTCGTGACCAGGCTGGTGGACCGTTTCACCATCCAGGAACTGTTCGCCGCCCCCCTCAGCGCGCTCCTCGAGGTGGAGGGCATCGGACAGCTCAGGGCCCGCCAGGTCCGCGACGCGATGACCCGCATCGCCGAGATCAACTGAGCCCGGGCCCTGCTGGGCTAGGGTGTGGCATCCCGATCCTCCGGGACCCGCGACGGTGAGCCAGCCACGAGGGAGCTGAGCATGGATCCAGGCCTCAACCCCGACTCCAATCTTGTGGGCCGAGCCGCGCAGTTGCGCCGCCTCGCCTCGATCCTCACCGGGGCCTCCGACGGCGTCATCTGCCTCGCGGGTCCCTCCGGTGTGGGGAAGTCCGCACTGGTGGCCGCCGCGTTACCCCTTGTCGCCCAGAGGTTCAGCGGTGCGCACTTCGTCGACCTGGCCGGAACCGACCGGGACGGCGCCGTGGCGAGGCTGCGCTCCGCGGTGCAGCGCGTGCCGGCCCGTCGGGGCTCGAACCCGGAGCGGGAGTGCCCCTGGGAGCCGGAGCTGATGATCGTCGACCACGCGGAGGCGCTTGCCGGCGCAGAGGCCGCGGCCGATGCCATCGCGAAGCTGGAGGGCGTGACGATCCTCGCCATGTCCACCGTGCCCATGAGTGGCCCCCTTCTCGCCGGCTTGTCGGTCAGGCCACTCACCCACACGGAGTCCCGGCGGCTGCTGCTGCGGCGCGCGGAGATCGCGGGGGTGGGCCGGCCGGAGGAGGGCGAGGACGCTCCCTGGCTCCATCAGCTCGCCGCCGCCTCCCTGGGCAGTCCACTGCTCATCGGGCTCCTCGCCTCCAGGCTGACGACGACCGCGCCGGCCGAGCTCGTGGCGCTCCTGGCCGGGGAGCAGTCCCCTCTCGGCGTGCTGACGGCCGCCCCCGACGCCGGCCATGCCACCGCCCTCCTGCTGTCCCTGGCCACCTTCTCCGCCTCCTTCACCGCGGAGGCGGCGGGTGACGTGTCCGGGCTTCCACTCCCCAGCCTGGAGGGCCGCCTCGGCTCGCTGATGGATCTGAGCCTGATCCACCTCGACGACTCGGCGGCCCCCGGCGTCACGCACACCGCGAGATTCCGCCTGCCCCGGCTGGTCAGGGAGTTCCTGCGCGGCCAGGCCGCCTGGGCCGCGCAGGAGACCGACCTGCTTCGGCGGCACGCCGCGCACTTCTCCGCGTTGGCGCGCCGGGCGGCCACCCTCCGCAACGCGTGCGACGATCTGGCTGCGATCGCCCTTCTGCACGACGAGTACGAGGAGGCCCTGACGGCGCTGCCCCGGCTGACGCTCACCGACCCCGGCCGCGCGGCAAGGATGGCCGTGGACCTGCTGCCCGAGGCGGACCGGCGCGGCGACGAAGCCGTCCTCGTCCCCCTCGCCCAGCGGCTCCTCGCGCACGACGCGACACCCGAGGACGTCCGCAGGGACGGCCACGTCTGGCTCGCGTTGATCGACGGCGCGGCCCAGGACGCCGCCGAGCGCGCCCCCATGGTCCTTCGGAACCTCACCGAGGGGCGCGCGCTGGCGGAGCGGTCGCCCAGCGCCGAGGATCAGCTCCCGGCGCTGATGGCCGAGCTGCTGTCGTTGGGCCTCCTGCGCGACTACGAGCGCGCCGGACACGCGGTGAGGACCGGGGCCGACATCGCCGGGCGAGCCGGCCATGCAGGCTGGCGGACCCGGTTCGAGTTCGGGCGGGCGCAGGTCTGTCACGTGCTGGGAGACCATGGCGGTGCGCTCCAGATCGGGCTGGCCGCGTGGGAGCACGTCGCCGGTACCTCGGACGAGCACTGCCGCGTCTACGCCACTCTGCTGCTGTCGCGCCACCCCGCCGCCGCTACGCCCGAGGGCCCGGGGGGCATCGCCTCGCTGCGCGCGGCGCTGGACAGCGCCCGCAGGCTGGACAACAGGCGGCTGCAGTCGTCCACGCTGGTCATGCTCGCGCTGCACAGCCTCGAGACGGAGGCGCCGGCCAGTGCGGCCACGTGGCTCATCGAGCGGTACCGCCTGGTGGCCAGGCAACGCAGTTGGCACGCACTGGTGCCCCACATTCTCCTCACGATCGCGTTGAGCGCCCGCCTGGGTCACCCCCATGCCACCGCCCGGCTCCACGGCGCCCTGCTCCAGTGGTCCCAGCTCATCCTGACGCCGCTGCCCGGGATCCTCAGGGACGGCTACCACCGGGCGGTGGCGCAGGCCCGGGATGCGCTCGGGCCGGACTTCGAGCGACGGTCACGGGAGGGCGCGCAACTCACCCTGGACGGGGCCGCGGCCGAAGCCATCGACTACGTCCATCGAATCGCAGACCCCTCCGTCCGCGGGCCCTACTCGGCGTCGCCGTCGGCCGACTCCGAACTGACCGCCCGCGAGCGGGACGTGCTGAGCCTCATCGTGAGCGGGCACCGCAACAAGGAGATCGCTGACCAGTTGTTCATCGCGCCGAAGACCGTGATGCATCACACCAGCGCGATCTACCGGAAGCTGGGCGTCCGAGGCAGGGCCGAGGCGGCCGTCACCGCCGTGAGGCTGGGCCTGGGTCGCTGAGGCCGACGGCCGGCGACCCAGACCCCCTGCCTACTCGTCCGAGCGCGAGGCCGCCGCGTCGGAGTCGGCGTCGAGCGTCGCGGTCCGTGACACCGCCGCCTGGTCGTCGTCCGAATCGGAGCTGTCGCTGGTCGACACCGAGGGTGTCGTCGACCCCTGGTCCGAGGCGGGGTTGGCCAAGTCCGGCGCGCCCTGCCCGTTGGTCGCGTCATCGCCTGTCGCGGCGTCGCCGCCGGCCTGGTCCGACGCGTCGGACGTCTTCCACTCCTTCCGTGGCCCGTAGGGAAGGCCCACCGAGACGGTTCCCTCACCCGGATCGATGGTGATCAGCGCGTTGGCCTCCAGGAGCGTCTCCGACCGGAGCTGCCCGGCCTCCTGCTTCTGGTGCTTGTCCAGCATGGCCTGGGCCTCCGCCTGCTTGCCGTCGGCCTGAAGCTGCTGGAACCTCGCATCGAAGGCCGCGCTCGCCTTGGCCTTCACCCCGACGCGTTGATGCGCCGAGAAGAACGCCTGGCCGCTCGGGTCCACGTTGGTCAACGGCGAGGCACCCGCGTAGGTGTAGGCGCCGCCGAGGGCCGGCTGATCGATCAGGGCACGGGGCACGTCGACGAGGATCGGGTCGGGCGCGAGGAACAGCTCCCGCTGGGAGTCGTACCAGCGCGGGCCGAACAGGATCATGTCGAGGGTGTCCTCGTAGTAGCCGTCGCCGTACTGGAACGGGGTCCTGATGGTCTCCTTGTTGTCGACGATCCACATCTCGCCCGAGGGGAAGTACTCGTGGCGTTGGAACCCGCGGCCCTGCACGTCGCTGACCATGTTGGTCGAGCCCACGACGTCGCGGTGGACGAACATCTGGGTGGTCTCCTCGGAGGAGCCCGCGTCCATCTTCGTCACCAGCGTGTCGGTGCCGTCGGTGACGTGCTTGTAGATCTTCTGCGAGCGGACGGTCACCCAGGGGTTGAGGAAGAGGGTCTCCGGACCACCGCCGTGCTGCTCGACGACGTCACCGTCACGCGTGAGGAGCGAGCCGTCCTTGATGCGCAGGACGCCGGTGTCGTCATAGGCGTAGGTCTTGAGCTCCGCGCCGCGCTCTGCCGAGGTCATGAGCCCGGCCAACGTCCACGAGTAGCTGCGGTCCCAGACGTTGGTGGTGCTCGGCTTGGCGCCACCGGACCGGAGCACCGACGACACCTCCCCGTTGGCGGTGTAGCTGGAGTCGTAGACCCGCTTCTTGCCGTCGGCCGTCGTCACCTCGTCCTTCGCCACGTGCAACGGCCCGTTCTGGGTTCCTATGTCCCGGGTGAAGCTGTACGTGGTGTTCTCCACGGGCTTGCTCTTGCCCTTCGTGGGGAACAGCGCGTCGGCCTGCTTCTTCGCGATGATGCTCCACGGCGTCTCGCCGGGGAACTCGACGCCATAGCTGTAGCGACGCTGCTCGCCCGCCTTGATGTCGAAGGTGCCTTCGGAACCGACCACGCGCCCGAAGCCGTCGTGGACGTGCTTCTGCTCTGCCCTGCCGCCGTTGATCGCGCGGTTGGCCCGAGGCAGGTCGTTGAGGTAGGTCACGGGCCGGCCCACCTCGTCGTAGGTGTAGCTCAACCGCTGCAGGGCACCGGCGGGGCTGGTGGTGTCACGTGTGGTGAGCCAACGCGTCTCCGGATCGAAGGACGTGGCGGTGACCGCTCCGTTGCCCAGCTCGTCACGCACCGGGTAGAGCCACGGGTCGTACGCCCGGTCCGCGAGGTAGGTGTAGGCGTGCGTGGTGCGGCGCGGCACCTGGATGCTCCGGGGGTTGCCCTCGGCGTCCGGTGTGATCGCCTCGAACGAGCTCGTCAGGCCGATCTCCACGCCCGTGAGCGCGCGGAGGAGACCTCCCGAGTCGTAGCCGTAGGTGACCACCTCACCGGTGGCGTCCTCCGGCGTGAGGAGTCCCGCCAGGTCGGCCGGGTCGGCGAGCTGGTCCACGCTGGTCCCGTCAGGCACGTACCGGAGGGTCTTGGCGTCCGGGTACTCGACGGTCTCGACGCGCCCGAGTGCGTCGTAGCGCCACTTCGTGGTGTAGGTGAAGTCCACGAGCTCGGCCGCCGAGAGGTCGGGGGCCCAGTTCTGGCGCTTCATGGTCGCGGTCTGCACCGCCAGGTTGCCGGCCGCGTCGTAGCTGTTGGTGACGAGCCGGGTGCGGTCGGTCTGGTAGGACACCCGTCCGGCGGCGAACCGGCCGTCGGCGTTGTCGAGCCCGTAGACGTACTCGACGTCGTCGACGCTGCCCGGGTGGTCCACCGCGACGAGCCTGTTGAGGAGGTAGCGGTAGGAGGTCTGCTCCCCCGCGTCGAGCATGGCCGGCGTGGTCATGACGCGCCTGTGGCCCGCGAGGTCGAAGGTGGACTCGACAGAGCCGCCGTCGGGGGTGGTCGCGCTCGTCATGCGTCCGGCGAGGTCGTAGGCGTAGGTGGACTCGTTGCCCGCGGAGTCGACCACTGCGAGCAGCTCGCCGAGGCTGTTGACCCGGTAGGCCGTGGCCAGGTCCTCCGGCGCGGTCTGGTCGAGGCGGGGCGCGGCCTGGTCGATGTGCGCCCGCACCACGTCCCTCACGTCCTGGCCCAGCCAGGTCACCCGGCCCTGCGGATCGGTGACCACGGTCCAGGCCAACAGGGGGCCGGCCCCCTCGAACTTCTCCCACGGGTACTCGTAGGTGGAGACCCGGTTGCCGGGCTCGACGACCTGCTCCAGCAGGTCGTAGGACGTCCAGGTCACGACCGTGCGGGCCCCGCCGGAGGCGGCGGCGCTGAAGGCGGCCGCGGGACCGGGGTCCGCCGTCGGGCCGTACGTCACGACCGGCCTGGCGAGGGGGTCGAACTCGACGGTGTCGCTGACCTGACGCCCGGCGACGGGGGCGGACCCCGTCAGGATCCGGGCGTCCCGCTTGGTCTGCCGCACGCGCCCCATGCCGTCGACGAACACGATCGTGTCGATCGTTGCGGTGGCGTCCAGCCCGGCGGCGTCGGTGGCCGCGGGGGTGGGGTTGCCGTCCAGCTCATCGACGTGGCGGGCGACGGCGTAGGCGTAGTCGTCGGCCGTGGCGTGGTACTCGTAGGTCACCAGCAGCGGCGCGGGCCCGGGGACGCTCGGTGGCTTCACCGCGGACGCGGTGACGATGCGGCCCAGCTCATCGTAGGAGAACTCCCTGACGGCGCCGTTGGCGTCGGTGCGGGACGCGACGTTGCCGGAGAGGGGGTCGAACGTGGCCGACGACGACACGCCGGGCGTCGAGTTGGAGGCGTTGGGTCCGCCGCTCAGCACCGCGGCTGCGTTCGCCGCCGGCACGTCGAACTCCGAGACCTCGGCGATGTCGGTGTGCCGGTCCGCGTCGTAGGTGTAGCGCACCGTGTAGCGGTTGCCCTGGGCGTCCTCCGGGGCCATCACCAGCCCGTAGTCGCCGAACTGGTTGAACACCATGGTGGTCGTGGCGTAGACCCCGGGCGAGACCAGCTCCTCGATCTCGAGGGGGGCCGCGTTGTCGCACATGCCCTTGGGGGCCAGGCGCTCGCGCAGCAGCACCGAGTCACCCTCGGCGTCGACCCCGGTGACCGAGATGCCCACGGGGAGGTGGACCCCGGTCGAGCAGGTGCCCGCCGACCAGTAGGGCTGGGCGGGGGTGGTCTTCGGCCGGCACGGCAGGCCGGACTGGCCGGCACTCCCGCAGTCGGTGTAGGTGATCTCCGTGGTCAGGTCGTCGAAGTCATCGTCAGGCGCGCCCAGGTCGCGTTCGGTCAGGACGTTGCCGCGCCCGTCGAACGTGCGCTCAGTCCTGCGCTCGAAGGTGCGCGGGTCGCCGTCGTACCAGTACTCGTCGCTGGCGAGCGGGGCCGGTGCGATGGACCAGCCTCGCGACGCGACGCTGTGCAGGTCGCCCAGGTCGGCGCCCAACCCCAAGAACGTGGCAGGGCCGCGGGAGTCCACGTCGATGGTGCCGGCTGGGCCGCGCACCACGCGGGCCCCCCACTCGACGAAGGAGCCCCGGATGTTCTCCGCCGTGGCTCCGCCGCCCTCGAGCATCGTCACCTCGCGGAGAAGCCCCGAGACGAACACGTTCTCGTTCTCGTACTCCTGGACGGTTGTGCGCAAGGCTGCGTCGCCGTCGGTCGTGTCGAGCTCCACCGACGTCACGGTCGCGAACCCGAGCGACGCCCGGTGCGCACGGTCGTAAGCCAGGCCCTCGTAGGTGAACGAGCTGGCGTAGTGACCGGTGGTGCTGGCGCCGTCGATCTCCTGGCTGGTCGAGCGCCCGTCCTTGATGTCCACGCGGGACATGACCATCACCGAGTCAGGATGCTCGGTGGTGTTGCCCATCCTTCGGTAGTCCACTGAGAACGAGCCGCCCAACGGGTTGGTCACGCCCTGGATCAGGTTGGTGCGGCGGTGCTGGTTGAGCTGGACCTTGAGGTCGTTGTCGTTCATGCTCTGCAGCACGTCGGCGTAGCCGTCGCCGTCGACGTCCTCGACGCTGACGTTGGTGGAGCTGACGGCGTTGTTGTAGCCTCCGCCGCCGCCGATGACGAGGTAACACGCCACCAGGCACAGCGGGCCGATGTAGGCCGTGGCGCTGACGCCGCCGCCGATGCCGCTGCCGCGATCGAAGGCGATGTGCTGGCTGCCCTCGACCGTCGGGAACTCACCGTAGGTGACCTCCGAGAGGAGCCCGCTCCCGGTGCCGAAGGCCACCTTGATGCTGCTGCTGCCGTCCTTACGGAGCCGGTCGAGGATGCCGTCACCGTTGAGGTCGCGCCAGGCGTAGGTGGACCAGTCCCAGTTCCACATGAAGTTGACGCCGCCGCCGAACTCCCCGTACGGGAGGCTGAAGCCCAGCCCTGCGCCCGCGGTTGCCGACTCCTTGCTCTCGAACCCACCAGAGCCGAGCTTCACCGCGCGCGCCGTGAACCCGTATCCGAGGTTGTAGAAGGCGTAGACGCCGCCGGCCGTGGTGTAGACGCTGTCCGGGAGCCCGTCGCCGTTGATGTCGGCGAGGGCGCGCTGGATCTCGGCCCCCTCGGCAGCCCCGAAGTCGCTGCGGAGCGTCGAGATCTGGCTGGAGTAGTCCGAGTCCCCGGTGGTGTCGTTGCCGGAGGCATTGGGCGAGCTCCACGAGTAGCCGCCGCTGCCGGAGATGCCCAGGCTGTAGTTCGGGCCCGAGTCGCTCGCGCCCTGCCCCTTGTTCGCCGAGTTCCCGCCGACGGCGTTGGTGCCGCCCTTGGCGTTGGGCACGATGTCGACCATGCCGCTGCTGAGTCCGCCGTTGACGGAGATGGTCAGGTCCTGGTTGGTGACGCTCGTCCGGTTGACTCCGCGGCTGCCCAGGTAGTCACCCAGCTGGTCGGTGTAGGACACGCTCCCCGCCGAGACCACGTCGGGGTAGCCGTCGCCGTTCAGGTCCTCGAAGTCGGTGATCCCCCACGAGGGCGAGAGCGATGCCGAGGCGCCGAGGATCGCGATGCCGAAGCTGAGGTTCAGGCCGGGTCCCGAGATGCCCAGGCGCGTGGGCGCCTGCCGGCCGGGCCCGGCCGCGGTCTGCGTGTCGAAGCGGAGCGTGTCGACGGCGAGCCGCGACGTCTGGGCGCCGGTGGCCTCGGCCCACAGCGACTCCCCGCGCGGGCCCTCCCACCGGCCGGGGCCGGTCTCGGGCACCGCCGGGACGAACGCGTACGACGGCTCCGCCGTCTCCGTGTCCAGCGAGATGTCGCTGCGCTGCGGGTTCTGCGGGGTGCTGCCGCCCGTCTGGATCTCGAAGGCGGACTCCTCCATCCTCGTTGCGCCGAGGTCGTCGCTGCTGGTGTAGCCGGCGACGGCCCATCCGCGGTACGGCAGCGGGAAGATGCCCTGCTGGCCGCTCCACCGCAGGACGGCGTCGGGCACGTCGGTGGTGGTCTCCACCCCTGCGTTGGTGACCACCTTCACGAACTCGGTGAGCGACAGGCCGCTGCGGGTGAACTGCGGGTCGCGGAACATGATCTCCAGCCACTCGTCGCCACTTCCGACGCTGGAGGGCAGGTCGAGCTCGAAGTCGGCAGAGGTTGCGTCGCCGTTCGACGCCCAGGCCACGCTCACGGTCTGCTTCGCCAGCAGCGCGTCTGCGGACTTCACCGTCACGACGGCATCGACGGAGGTCACGCCGTCCGGGCGCTCGGCCGCCGTCGTGAGGCTGAACCGGTAGGTGGATTCGCCGCTCTGCAGCGCGGCGGGGCTGACGCCGGAGTCGGAGTCCGCGTAGGGGTAGATCTCGACGTGGGGGCGCACCCGGTGTTCGAAGATCAGGTCGCCGTTGGCGTCCCTGAGCTCCACCGGATCGCCCGCCTCGTCCGTGGCGGGTGAGCCGTCGTCGAAGGTCAGGGTGGCGCCCCAGGCCAGGGCGGACAGGTCCACCTGGGAGTCGGCCTCGGCGAACACCGACACCTGGTCAGCGAGTTTGACGTCGGCGTCGTCGGGGCTGGGATGGAACTGCACCGCGACCTGGCCGCTGAACTGACGCGGACCAGGGGTTGCGTCGAACGGCACGGTGCCGAGGACGGTCCTGGTGAGGGTGCCGTCAGGGCTGCGCCTGACCGCGACGACCCTGATGTCGTCGCTGAGCGTCCGCAACGTCTCGACGGCGGCGTCGATGTTGACGGTGCCCGCCAGCGGCAGGGCCACGAAGTCGCCCGGGCGGCCGGCGAGGGTGAAGTCCTCGGCAGCCTCGAAGCGGTGCTGGGACTGCCCGTTGGCGTCGAACTCGGGCCACGTCGGGCTCACGTATTCGACGACCGGCTCCCAGTCGACGATGTCGCCCACGCCGTCGTCGATGGAGCCGACACGGAAGTAGAGACGGTCGCCGGCCGTCACCGAGCGCGGGATCGGCGCGGTGAGCGCCGGGGCGCTGCTGCCGACCGGGAGGGTGGCGTTGACCAGCTCGTCCCCGTCGTGCTGGATGGCCACCCGGACACCGTCGGTGCTGCCGGCCCCGGCGCGCAGGGCCACGGGGGCTGTGATCAGCACGCTGCCCGTGTAGGGGGCGACGAAGCGGCGCACGGTGTCGACGGGCGGGGACTGCTTCTCCATCTTCTCGACCAGGTCGTCCAACTCCTGGCTGCTGGTGGACGGCAGAGCCGACGAGCCGAGCGGAACCGGGGTGCCCTCGCTGTCGCCCTGGAACGTGGGGATGCCACCCACGAGGCGGTTGAACAGCACGGTGCCGTTGTTGACGAAGTCCACGAGGCCGTCGGCGTTGACGTCGGCGAAGTAGGCGCGGCTCCAGGAGAAGGCAAGCCCGGTGCCCACGCCGATGGCGACCAGCGGGTACGCCTCGAACGACACCTGGAAGCCGAAGTTCGAGTCCTTCGACAGGCTCGGCAGATTGACCGCATCCGAGGCGTCCCACGTCTTCGGCCCACCCGGCCCGCTCGTGTTGAGCCTGAACTTGATGCCCCCGTCGTCGGCCTGGAAGACCTTGTCGGGAAGGTTGTCTCCGTTGAGGTCGATCCACTCGACGAGCGAACTGGAGTCGGCGCCGCTCAGCTCGATCCCCGCGCCGAACGAGCCGGTCTTCAGTGGGACGGCCGCGTTGAAGCCGATGTAGATGTTGCCGGACCCGCCGTTCGACTCGCCGCCGCCGAGGGCGGACACGTCCGCGGTTTCGTCGAGGAAGGTGCGGTCCCGCACGTCGGACTTGGTGTCCTGCGACGACTGGGCGGTGAGTCCGTCGATGCTGCTGCCGCTGCCGGTCAGGTCGTCGTACCAGTCGATCTCGTGCACGTGCGGGTCGTCGACGCCCTGGGTGATGGTGCGCAGCAGCGACTTGCCGAACCGGCCCTCGGCGTAGCCGAACGTGTACCGGGCGGCGATGTCGGTGTAGGTGCGCACGGCGCCGGAGGCGGGCGCGAGCCCGTGCCTGACCTCCACGCGGGCGAGTCGGTCGACGAGGACGTCGACGTAGCCGAGGCCCGCGTCGATGACGGGGTCGCGGCGGACGGCGCCAGGAGCGGGCATCTGGGACTCGCGGATGAACTCGACGCGGTAAGGGGCGCCGTTGAAGTCGGTCACGCTCGCGGTGGCGTCGGTGTAGAGGATCTGCCTGAGGAACGTGTGCTGGCCGCAGAGGCTGGCGGACGGGGTGCATCCCTGGTTGACGATCCAGGCCGAGCCGTCGAACTGGTAGACGACCTTCTGGTACTCGTAGCGGATGAGGTTGACGCCCACGTCGCGCTGGGCGGAGAGCTTCCATTCGACGATGTGGCCCGCCTCGTTGCGCACGACGGACGCCTCGTCGAACGAGGCCGGGGTGGCAACCGCCGGGCCGCCGCTGTCGGGCTTCCCGCCGTACCAGCGCACCTTGCCGTCCTGGCTCCTGACCTCCCAGAAGTAGTTGGCGGGCCAGCCGGACCCCTCACGGTGCCGGATGATCTCGTCGAAGTCGGTCTCCACCTGCCGCGCATAGTCCGCCCTGGAACCGTCCACGCGGTTCTCCCAGGCGGAGCCGTTGGCGTTGGGGGTCAACAGGTCCCCGTCGAGGAGGTAGGACTCGCTCTCCTTCGCCTGGTCGAAGTGCGGCGCGCCGAAGGAGGTGTCGACGACGACCTCCCCCACCCCGAGATCCCACCCGAGGCCCAGCCACCCGTTGCCGCCGCCCGAGGTGTAGGACAGCGACAGCTCCGGCGTGATCCCGTGACCCGGGGGGATGTCGATCGGGTACGAGAGGTCCATCGAGCCGGTGTTGTTGGCGATCGGCGCCTCGATGAGCGACAGTCCCTCCGTCGGGTCCGGCTGGGCCAGGCCCGTCTTGTCGTCCTCGCCGAACGCCTGGGGCGAGATCGGCTGCTGTGGCGAGAGCGTGTCGGTGGCCAGCTGGCTCGCGGCGATGCCGTCGTCACCGGAGCCGCCGGACTCCACCGACGTGGCGGGCACCACGCCGACGCTGGTGACGATCAGGGCGAAGATGGACATCACGGCGAGCGCACGGCGGGGCATGGGCATGGAGGGCTCCTGGTTGAACCATTGACTAGGACACACCCCACCCCAGATCGTCGGCCCACGGATATCGGGCAAATGCCCTATCTCACCGCCGGCCTGAGCGGAGCCACGCTGGAGGACCACTGTCGCACCGCCCCTCCCGGACCGGTGCGCGGACGTCCCCGCGTTGGGTATAGCCTTGTGGCCACACACAGGGGAGCGCCACTCGGGCGCTGAGAGTGCGGGCAAGCCGCAGACCCTCAAACCTGATCCGGTTAGCACCGGCGTAGGGAGTGAGAATTCTCCTCGGCTGCCGCCGAGCCTCCGAAAGGAGCGAGCATCACCATGCAGACCATCGTCAAGACCCTCGCGGCCGGCGCCGTGGCGCTGACCCTCGTCGCCTGCGGGTCACCGCAGCCGGAGACCGGCTCGTCGTCCTCGGCCCCCGCCGAGCTCCGCGAGACCGACACCCTCACGGTGTTGACCCACGACGCCTTCACCCTCCCCGACGAACTCAAGGCGAAGTTCGCCGAGGAGACGGGCTACGAGGTGACCTACACCACCCCCGGCGACGGCGGGGCCCTGGTCAACCAGCTCATCCTCACGAAGGACTCGCCACTGGGCGACGTGGTGTTCGGCGTGGACAACACGTTCGCATCCCGCGCCGCCGAGGCCGGCGTCCTGGCCCCCTACGAGTCGGACAAGGCCTCCTCCGTCCCCGAGGAGCTGCGGGCCCCGGACCTCACCGCCGTCGACTACGGCGACGTCTGCATCAACGCCGACACGGTCTGGTTCGAGGCCAACGACCTCCCGCTGCCCCAGACCCTCGACGACCTGACCGACCCGCGCTACATGGACCTGCTGGTGGTGACCAACCCCGCCTCGTCGTCGCCCGGCCTGGCGTTCCTCATCGCGACGGTGGGCGCGAAGGGCGAGGGCTACCTCGACTACTGGCGGGCCCTCATGGACAACGGCACCAAGGTGGCCGCCGGCTGGACCGACGCCTACTACACGGACTTCTCCGGCGCCGACGGCAAGGGCCCCCGCCCCCTCGTGCTCTCCTACGCCACCTCCCCCGCCTTCACCGTGACCGGCGACACCTCAACCACCGTGGCCCTCCTGGAGACCTGCTTCCGGCAGGTGGAGTACGCCGGCGTGATCGCCGGGGCCGAGAACGAGGTGGGGGCGGGCAAGTTCATCGACTTCCTGCTCACCCCCGAGGTGCAGGCCGCGATCCCGGAGAACCTGTACATGTTCCCGGCCGTCCCCGGGACCCCGCTGCCCGAGGTGTGGCAGAGGTTCGCGGTGCTCCCGGACGCGCCCATCGACGTGCCGCAGGACCAGATCGGCGCGTCGCGTGACGAGTGGATCCGCGCGTGGACGGACGCCACGAGTTGAACCGTGCGCTCTGGAGGGCTGGCTGGGTGATCGCGGCCGCGATCCCCGCCGCCTTCCTGGCGCTGTTCTTCGCCTGGCCCGCCGCCAGCCTCATCGCGCGCGGCTTCCACGACGGCACGAGCTGGACGCTGGACGGGTTCGCCACGGTCTTCGGCTCCCCCAGGACGTGGAGCGCGGTCCGCTTCACCCTGGGCTCCGCCCTGTCCACGACGGCGGCCTGCCTGGTCCTCGGGCTGCCGGGCGCCTACCTCCTCTACCGGTGCAGCTTCCCCGGCCGCGACACTCTCCGCGCGCTGGTCGCCGTCCCGTTCGTGCTGCCGACGGTGGTGGTGGGCGTGGCGTTCGGGTCGCTGCTGCGTGAAGACGGCCTGCTGGGCGGGCTCGGCCTCGGCGGCTCCGTGGCCGCCATCCTCGCGGCCATGGTCTTCTTCAACTACTCCGTCGTCGTGCGCACGGTGGGCACGTTCTGGGCACGGCTGGACCCCCGGCTCGCGCAGGCGGCCGCGACACTCGGCGCCTCACCGGCCCGCGTGCTCATGACCGTCACCCTGCCCACCCTCGCGCCCGCGCTCCTGTCGGCCTCGTCGTTGGTGTTCCTGTTCAGCGCGTCGTCCTACGGCATCGTCATGGTCCTGGGCGAGACGAGGTTCCAGACCATCGAGACCGAGATCTGGTTCCTCACCACGCAGCTGCTGGACCTGCCCGCCGCGGCGGCGCTGTCGGTGGCGCAGCTGGTGATCGTGACCGCGACCCTCTGGCTCAGCGGACACGCGCAGAGCACCATGACCAGGGCCCTGAGGCTCCAGCCGGACGTCGCCGGGGCACGCCCGCTCACGCTGTCCCGCGACTGGCCCGCGGCTACCGTGACGGCGGCCGTGATCGTGCTGTTGCTCGGCCTGCCCATGGCGAACCTGCTGTGGCGCTCGCTGCACTTCCAGGGGCGCCTCGGGCTCGACAACTTCTCCCGCCTGGCGACGGCCGGGGACCTCGGCGCCAGCGTGTGGGAGGCGCTGCGCACCACGATGGTCACCGCCTCCGCCGCCACGGCGCTCGCCCTCACGCTCGGCGTCCTCGTGGCGTTGGTGGCCTCGCGACGGCCGCGGCGTCGCGACGCCCGGCACGCGCTCGCGGCGCTGGAGGGGCTGTTCCTGCTGCCGCTCGGGATCTCGGCGGTGACCGTCGGCTTCGGCTACCTCATCACGCTCAACCGGCCCCCGTTGGACCTGCGTTCGAGCATCGTGCTCATCCCGATCGCGCAGGCGGTGGTGGCGCTGCCGCTCGTGGTGCGGACGCTGCTCCCCACCCTCCGGGCCATCGACCCCCGTCAGCTGGAGGCGGCCGCGACCCTCGGCTCCAGCCCGCTCCAGGTCCTCCGGCGCATCGAGTTCCCCCACCTCGGCCGCGGCCTGGGGCTCGCCGCCGGCTTCGCGTTCGCGACCTCGCTCGGGGAGTTCGGCGCCACGTCGTTCCTCGCCCGGCCCGACAACCCAACCCTCCCCGTCCTGATCTTCCGCGCCTTCGGGCGGCCCGGCGCCGAGAACTACGGCCTCGCGCTGGCGGCTTCCGTGGTCCTGGCAGGATTGGCGGGAATCACCATGGCGCTCGCGGAACGCGTGCGGCCGAAGGAGGTAGCCACGTGGTAGCAGGGCTGGAGGTCCACGGCGCCGTCGTGCGCTACGGGCAGACCACCGCCGTCGACGGCGTCTCCCTCACCGTCCCGCGCGGCAGCGTGGTGGGGCTTCTCGGGCCCTCCGGCTCTGGCAAGTCGACGCTGCTGCGGGCGGTGGCCGGGCTCGAGCCACTCGTGGCGGGGACCATCTCCTGGGATGGTGAAGACCTCGTCGGCGTCAAGGTGCACCGGCGCAACTTCGGGATGGTCTTCCAGGACGCCCAGCTGTTCCCCACCATGACGGTGGGGCGCAACATCGCCTACGGCCTGACCGGCCTGGGCCGGGAGGCGCAGCGCGCCCGGGTCGCGGAGATGCTGGACCTCGTCGGGCTCCCGGGTTTCGAGGGCCGGCGCATCACCGAGCTCTCCGGGGGGCAGGCCCAGCGGGTGGCGCTGGCCCGCTCGCTGGCGCCGTCGCCCCGCGCTCTCCTCCTCGACGAGCCGCTGTCGGCGCTGGACACCGGGCTGCGCCGTCGGCTCGCGGAGGACCTGGCAAGGATCCTGCGGGAGACCCACACGACGGCGGTCTACGTCACCCACGACCATCAGGAGGCCTACACCATCGCCGACACGGTGGCCGTGCTGCACGACGGCGCCCTCCTGCAGTTCGACGCCCCGGAGTCGCTGCGCCACTCCCCCGCCTCCAGGCAGGTGGCCGCCTTCCTCGGCTACCGCGCGTTCCTGACGGAGCATCAGGCCAGGAGCCTCGGGTGGCACGGGAGCCTGCCCGTCGGCTCGGTCCTCGGCGTGGGCGCGAGCTCGCTGGTGCTCGACGAGGCGGGCGTGGAGGTCGAGGTGGTGGACCAGGGCTACACCCCGGACGACGTGGAGATCGGGGTCAGGCTGCCGGACGGCCAGCGGGCCACCGTGTCGTCGCCCGAGCGGGTCCACACCCCGACGGTGAGCGTCCGGCTGGTCGGAGGGGCCGTCACGCCTGCCTGAGGGAGACGTCCGGCTCGGCACCTGCCTGCCTCGACGCCGTCAAGGCAGCACGGACCCGCTGACCGACGGTGACAGCGCTGCCCAGAGCGACGATCCCCAGCCCCACTGCCATCACCCACGTGGGTCCGCCCAGCCCCACCACCAGGGCGGCCAGCCCCGCCACTGCGAGGCGGTCCGAGCGTTCGAACAGCCCCACGGACGCGTCCCACCCCTCTGCCTCCGCCCGGGCGCGGGCGTACGAGACGACGAATCCCCCCACGAGGCAGGCGAGAGCCATCCACAGAGCCAGGGTGTCGCGGCCGGCTGCCCAGAGCGCCAGGCCGGCGAACACGGCGCCGTCAGCCACCCGGTCGAGGGTCGAGTCGAGGAAGGCGCCGAACCTCGTGACCCGCCCCCCGCGGCGGGCCATGGTGCCGTCGAGGCCGTCGGCCAGCAGGAACACGGCGATCACCGCCACTCCCGTGGCCAACTGGTCGCGGGGGAAGAACCAGAGCGCGGCTGCCGTCACCCCGACGGTGCCGGTGACGGTGACGGCGCTGGGCGAGACCCCGAGACGGAGCAGCAGCGCCGCCACGGGCGTCAGGGTGCGCCCGTATGCGCCGCGGAGGAAGGAAAGCACCCCTCCAGACTAACGGCCGTCCGCACCCCACCCACCGTGGCCCGCGGGCGAGCAGGCCTGCACACCCTCCCGACGCCTGCCCCACGTCACCACGCCTGCCCGACGTGACGACGCCTGCCCCACGTCACCACGCCTGCCCTCCGTCACCACGCCTGCCCCACGTCACCACGCCTGCCCTCCGTCACGACACCTGCCCTCTTTGGTCAGGCGCCCGCGCTCATTGCAGCTGCCTGTACTGGAGAGCAGGCCAGATGACGTAAGGCAGGCGCCTCCCCGTCCGAAGGCGCCCGTCCTGGAGAGCAGACCAGACGACGAAGGGCAGGCGCGAGTCCCCCCCCCCGCCGCAGGCGGGCGGCCTGTGGGCGGTCGGCGACTAGGGTGGAGCCGTGGCCCGAGAGCGATTCCCCAGATCCGTCTACCAAGCAGGCGACGATCCTGATCCGCGCTTCACGCTGGCCAACGAGCGCACCTTCCTCGCGTGGATCCGCACGTCCCTCGCTCTCCTGGCCGGCGGGATCGCCCTCGAGGTGCTGGGGTTGGGCATCCACGAGGACTTCCGTGTCGCCGCGTCCGTGGTGCTGATGGTGACGGGGATCGTCGCGGCCCCCTTCGCCTGGTGGGGCTGGGCCCGGTACGAGCGCGCGCTCCGCAACAACGCTCCCCTCCCTTCGTCCCGGTTCGCGCTCCCCGTCGCGTCCGCCGTGACGCTCAGCGGGATCCTCGTGTTCGTCGGCTTCCTCGTCCGATGAGCGAGGCCCCGTCGGATCCCGGCTTGGCTGCCGAGCGCACCATTCTCGCCTGGCAACGAACGGGGCTGTCGATCGGGCTCGGGGCGCTCGTCTTCGCGCGCATCGAGGCCTCCGCCGTGGGGCTGTGGTCCTGGGCCCTCGCCGGGGCGGGCCTCGCCCTGGCCATCCTCATCGGGGTCTGGTCACGACGGCGGTACGGCCACACCCACCGCACCCTCAGCGGCGGAGGAAGTCGCCTCGCAGACGGGCTGCTGCCCGCCGTGGTCGCGGCGACGGTGGCCGCCGCCGGCCTCGTCGCCCTCGTCGTGTCGGTGCTGACCGGCCCCCTCCCCATCCCCTGACCCTGATCTCGGGCCCAACGACGTCTCATGCCAGGGGGTGTGCACGACACGCCGTCGGGATTGGGGGTGGGGTGCGCATAGGGCACCGAGCGTGGTTTCGTGTGGTGTTTCGTGCTGAGTCCACACACCTGTGCAGGTAGGTTTCGACACGCGCTGAGCCGCAGGCGGCTCGGCGCGGCTCAACCAGCGGAAACGGCCAGGCCTCGAGGCGAGAGGGGCGTGAGGTGTGCGCGAGGGTGGGGGACGGCAGGGCGGCTGGGCGCAGGGATGCCCAACCCGAGGGGCACCCAGAACAACCCGCCTGAAGCAGACCCGAGCCAGGGCCGCCCTGCCGGCACTCGCCCGAACCCGGCAACGCCACAGGAAAACCAGTGACGGGAGACGTGAGACGAGGCCCGGGCGGCCTCAACCACCCGACCACAACCAAGCACGCGGCCGACAAGCAGACGGCGAACACGGGCCGCACGGGCCTCGTGTCAGGGCTCCCGGCACCGAAGGCGGGTCGCGGCGTCGGGGTCGAGTCCACACGAAGCCGACGTTGGTTGGTTTCGACACGCGCGGAGCCGCAGGCGGCTCGGCCCGGCTCAACCCAAGTCGACACGCGCTGAGCCGCAGGCGGCTCGGCGCGGCTCAACCAGCGGAAAGGGGACGGCTCGGCGCGGCTCAATCAGCGGAACCGCCTCCGTGTCAGGGCTCCCGGCACCGACAGCCGAGTCCGACCCCGTCGCAGCCCCCAACGACAATGGGGCGGACCCGAAGGTCCGCCCCATTGTCTTGTGCTGATCAGGCCGAAGCCGCGCCGTCGCCGTCCGCGGCGCGCGCGAGCTCGGGCAGGTCCGCCTTCGCCACGCCCGTGAACTTGAAGGGCAGTTCCGCGCCCTCCTCGCTGACGTCCACCTGGACGATCTGCCCGGCCTGAAGCTCCCCGAAGAGGATCTTCTCGGCCAGGAGGTCCTCGATGTCGCGCTGGATGGCGCGACGAAGCGGGCGGGCGCCGAGCACCGGATCGAAGCCGCGCTTGGCGATGAGCGTCTTGGCCGCGGGCGTGAGCTCGATGCCCATGTCCTTGTCCTTCAGACGCATCTCGATCTGCGCCACCATCAGGTCCACGATCCGCTCGATATCGGCCTGCGTGAGCTGATGGAACACCACGATCTCCTCGACCCGGTTGAGGAACTCCGGACGGAAATGCTGCTTCAGCTCGTCCGAGACCTTCGCCTTCATCTTCTCGTAGCTCGACTCCTCATCACCTGCGCGGGAGAAGCCGAGATTCACGCTCTTCGAGATGTCCCGGGAACCGAGGTTGGTGGTCATCACGATGACGGTGTTCTTGAAGTCCACCACTCGACCCTGGGCGTCCGTGAGGCGCCCCTCGTCGAGGATCTGCAAGAGCGAGTTGAAGATGTCCGGATGCGCCTTTTCGATCTCGTCGAACAGGACCACCGAGAACGGCTTGCGACGCACCTTCTCGGTGAGCTGCCCGCCTTCTTCGTAGCCGACGTATCCGGGCGGGGAGCCGAACATCCGGGAAGCGGTGTGCTTCTCCGAGTACTCGCTCATGTCCAGCGTGATGAGGGCGTCTTCGTCGCCGAAGAGGAACTCGGTGAGCGCCTTCGTGAGCTCCGTCTTGCCGACGCCCGAGGGGCCGGCGAAGATGAACGACCCGCTGGGCCGCTTGGGGTCCTTCAGGCCGGCGCGGGTGCGTCGGATGGAGCGCGACAGCGCCTTGACCGCATCGGTCTGGCCGATGTAGCGCTTGCCCAGCTCATCCTCCATGCGGAGCAGCCGCTGCGACTCCTCCTCGGTGAGCTTGAACACCGGGATGCCCGTCGAGCCGGAGAGCACGACGGCGATCTCCTCCTCGCCGACCACGGCGGGGATGTCCGAGTCTCCCTGCTTCCAGGCCTCCTCGCGCTCGGCGCGCTGCGCGCGGAGCTTCTGCTCCTCGTCGCGCAGGCGGGCCGCCCGCTCGAAGTCCTGGGCGTCGATGGCGGCGTCCTTCTCCAGCTTGTTCGCGGCGATGGCGTCGTCGAACTCGCGCAGGTCCGGCGGGGCGGTCATGCGCTGGATGCGCAGGCGGGCGCCGGCCTCGTCGATCAGGTCGATGGCCTTGTCCGGCAGGAACCGGTCCTGGATGTAGCGGTCTGCCATGGTGGCCGCGGCCACGAGGGCCTCGTCGGTGATGGTGATGCGGTGATGGGCCTCGTAGCGGTCACGCAGGCCCTTGAGGATGTCCACCGTCAGCGCCACCGACGGCTCCGCCACCTGGATGGGCTGGAACCGGCGCTCCAGCGCCGCGTCCTTCTCGATGTGCTTGCGGTACTCGTCCAGCGTGGTGGCGCCGATGGTCTGCAACTCGCCGCGGGCCAGCATGGGCTTCAGGATGCTGGCGGCGTCGATGGCGCCCTCGGCGGCACCGGCACCCACGAGGGTGTGGATCTCGTCGATGAACAGCATGATGTCGCCGCGGGTCTTGATCTCCTTGAGGACCTTCTTGAGGCGCTCCTCGAAGTCACCGCGGTACCGGGAACCGGCCACCAGGGCGCCGAGGTCCAGCGTGTAGATCTGCTTGTCGCGCAGGGTCTCGGGGACGTCTCCGCGGACGATGGCCTGCGCCAGGCCCTCGACGACGGCCGTCTTCCCGACGCCCGGCTCGCCGATCAGCACCGGGTTGTTCTTGGTGCGGCGGCTGAGGACCGTCATGACGCGCTCGATCTCGTGGGCGCGACCGATCACCGGGTCCAGCGCGTTCTCGCGGGCGGCCTGGGTGAGGTTGCGGCCGAACTGGTCCAGCACCTGCGAGCTGCCCTTCTCGGGGCCGGTCTCGGGGGCACCGGACATCGACGCCTCGCGGCCCTGGTAGCCCGTGATGAGCTGCAGCACCGTGTTGCGGACGCGGTTGAGATCCGCGCCCAGCTTGATCAGCACCTGGGCCGCGACGCCCTCGCCCTCGCGGATGAGGCCCAGCAGGATGTGCTCGGTGCCGATGTAGTTGTGATTCATCTGGAGCGCCTCGCGCAGCGAGAGCTCCAGCACCTTCTTTGCGCGGGGCGTGAACGGGATATGACCCGTAGGCACCTGCTGGCCCTGGCCGATGATCTCCTCAACCTGTTCCCGCACCGCCTCGAGGGCGATACCGAGGGATTCGAGCGCCTTCGCGGCCACACCCTCACCCTCGTGGATGAGCCCGAGCAGGATGTGCTCGGTGCCGATGAAGTTGTGGTTGAGCAGCTTCGCCTCGTCCTGGGCCAGGACGATGACGCGGCGGGCGCGATCCGTGAACCGTTCGAACATGTGACTTTCCCTCCTGCGGCCCGACGACGCGCGCCGGGCAACCGCTTCTAGCTTACTGATGCCGCCGAGGGAACCAACGATCCGCGGTTCACCCGCCGCGAACGCGGACGGACTACTGCGCGGCTTCGTAGGCGGCGACGACGTTGCCGGGCACCCGACCGCGGTCCGAGACCTTCATTCCGTTGGCGCGCGCCCATTCACGGATCGCGTTAGTGTCCTTGGCCGACGAGCGGGTCCCGGCCTTGCGCGCGGTCTTGCGTCCGGCCTTGGTGGCCTTCTCGATGAAGGGGGCGAGCGCCGCCTCCAGCTTGCTGGCATTCTTCTCGGAGAGATCGATGGTGTAAGCGTCGCGTCCGAGCGAGAACTCGATCGTCCGGGCGTCGGTTGTGCCGTCGATGTCGTCGACGAGGAATACGCGGATCTGTCGTGCCATGAAAACTCCTTGGTGGGGGGATGAGATTCCTCGAAGAGATTACCGCTTCACGGCGCCGAACGAAAGGGGCGATGAAATTCATGTCTGCACCGGTCTCCTGCACCATTGGCGGGCTTTCCCTCCCCGGCCATGAGCATGTATTTCTCGGCCCTAGACATCCCACCACGGCGGGCTTGGTGCGCGTCTCCTATCGCGCGGTCGACGGGTGCGTCACCGGCGCGGACGTGACAAGCGGATACGGACATCGCGCCGCGGAGAAACTATTCGAGGTGCGAGATTTCCGATCCATGATCATGCTCGCTGATCGGCATGATTGGATGGCTGCGTTCAGCGGTGAATTGAGCCTGGTGCTCACGGTTGAAAATGCCATGCGGCTGACTCCCCCGCCGCGCGCAACCGTGCTGCGCACCCTGATGGCGGAGTGCGCCCGGCTGCACAGCCACCTCTGCTTCCTCAGTTACCTGGCAGAGGGCGGGACCTCCGCCAACTTGTGGCGCACCGTCGACGCCCTGCGCGACGCGATGCTGGCCTGGACCGGCAACAGGGTCCACCCCATGCTGTGCCGGGTCGGGGGGCTGGCCTCGGATGCCCCGGACGGCTGGCTGGACTCGCTGGACCCCCTGCTCGACGCCGTGGCCCGGCTCTCCGCGGACCTGCGCGCGACGCTGGCCGCGACCACACGCTTCAACGGCCTGGCCGTCCTGGACGCGGACACCTGCCTGGGCTACGGGCTGTCAGGCCCTGTGGCGCGCGCCGCGGGCATGGACCTGGACCGGCGCCACGGCGGCTATCTGGCGTACGGGACGATCTTCCGCCCCGTAGACGTCCGCACCTCCGGCGACGCCGAGGCACGCCTCTCCGTCCTCATCGACGAGCTGGGCACCAGCGTCGACATGATCCGCGTCGCGCGCTCCGTCGCCCACGAGACGCCAGGGGACGTCGGGATCCGGCTATCGCGCCGGCTCAAGGTGCCCGAGGGGGAGCACGCCACCCAGATCGAGGCGCCCTGGGGGATCGCCGCCTGCCACATGGTCTCCCGCGGGGGGCCGACGCCGTGGCGGGTGGGCCTGCGCACCCCGTCGTTCAGCAACCTGTCCGCCCTGGCCCGCGCCCTCGAGGGCGCCCCGACAGACAGCATCGCCGACGTGGTGGCCTCGTTGGGCTACACCGTCGGCGACGCGGACAAGTAGGTCAGGAAGGCGGGTCAGGCCTGGCGCAGCGCGGGGAGGCCGTCCAGGTTGAGCTTGGCCAGGTCCACCATGGTGGGATGCTCGTCCTGGCCCCAGATGTCCTCGATGCTGGGAGAGACCCGGCGGGGCAGATCGACGATGTTGGCCGTGTCCTCGGCCTCGAGCTCCGCGATCCGCGTCTCGAGGGCCTCGATGCGCGACTGGCGTTCGGCCACCTCCGCGCGCAACCAGACCGCGTTGCCGCGCATGGAGCTCAGCTCGGCCTTGGCGGAGCCCAGCTGGCTGCGGAGCTTGGCGATCACCGACTGCAGGTTCTCCGACCTGGCATTGAACCGGCCGATCATGGCCACGGACTCCTCGTGGAACCGCATGGCCTGCTGCGACCGCAGCGCCACTTCGTGCTTCATCTCCAGCGCGTGCCGCTCGCGCTCGACCTTGAGCTCGCGCCACGCCACCCGGACGGCGGCGAACGCCATCACCACAGCGATGAGCAGCCCCGCACGCACAATCCACACGTCCCCCACGAGGGAGGCGACGGAGACAGCGGTGCCCACGCCCAGGATCGTGAGCGCAAGGGTGCGCTCGGAGGACTTCTGAGAAGCGCGTCGACCAGCCATGCCGCCCACAGTAAGCCGCGACGGGCGCTCTCCCCGTCAGGCGCGCGGGCGTGTCGCCATCACGCGGGGGAAGTCACGCCGCCGTTGGGATGCTCGTCGTCGCCGTCGTCGTCGTGCACCACGCAGGCCCGTTCGAGGAGCGCACCGGCCCCGGCCAGCAGGAGCGACGCGACGATGGTCGCCGCGCCCTGGATCACCCTCGCAGAGGGGAGGGGTGCGTCGAACAGCTGCAGATAGCGGACCACGTAGACCACGTGCGCTCCGGCGAGAACCGCGCCGGTCATGATCATCGACTTCCCGATGGCGAGCGCCGCCACCGACTCGGGCGGCTCGACGCGGTGCTGCTCGATGCGCCTGGGCAGGATCCGCGCGTACACCGCGACACCCACCGCCAGCACGAACATCAGGATCGGCACCGACCACGGCACCACCGGCGGAAAGGAGCCGGCAGCACCGAAGGCGAGGAGGATGAGCGCGCACACCACGGCGCCCGCGAGCACCGAGACGACGGCCTGACGGGCGGTGGTCAGGCCGAGGCGCGGGCCCGCGCTCAAAATCCCGTGGCAGCCGTCACCACGACGTCGTCGCGGCGGGTGACCGTGGAGGTGTCCAGCTCCTCGACGAGGTCCGCGATGGGCCCGTGGCCGGCGATCTCGGCGTTGGGGTCGATGTCCAGCCACGGCACCAGGACGAACGCCCGCTCGTGGGCGCGGGGGTGCGGCAGCTCGATGCTGTCCTCGGAGATCCGCTTGCCCACCATGATGATGTCGATGTCCAGAGTGCGGGGGCCGTGCCGCAGCTCGCGGGTGCGGCCGAAGTTCTCCTCGATGGCCTGCGCCCTGTCGAGCAGCGTGAGCGGCTCGAGCGTGGACTCGGCCACGACGATGAGGTTGAGGAAGTCGTCCTGGTCCTGGACGTCCCCGTGAGGCTTGGTCTCGTAGACCGGGGAGACGTCAACCAGGATCAGGTCCGGCGTCTCGGCGAGGAAATCCACCGCCTCCTGGAGGATCGAGGCCGAGTCCCCCATGTTCGATCCGAGGCTCAGCACCACCTTCGCGATGGGGCGCAGATTGCCCAGCGTGTCTACATCGATATCGAATGGTCCGTTAGTCATCTCTACTCCTGCTGATCGTGACGGCAACATCCGTGAAGCTCTGTCTCAAGGGCGCCAGGGGCTTGTGCACGGTGACCGTGACGCGCTCCACTCTGCCATGGACCAGGCACCTCTGAGCAATCTCCCCAGCCACCGTCTCAATCAGGTTGCGCGGCTCTCCCGTGATCACGCGCTCCACCGTATCCGCGATGTCGGCATAGCTGACGGTGTCGTCCAACTGGTCCGAGCCGGTCTCGAGCGGCAACTCGAGCACCACGTCGACGACGAAGGGTTGGCCGTCGCGGCGCTCGTGGGGGAACACCCCGTGAAACCCCGTCGCGGTGAGTCCGGTGAGCGTGATGCGGTCGATTGTGGTCCCCTTTCGGTTGGCTCCGACCCTACCGCAAGCCCTCCAGGCGGCCGGCAGGGGTTGGCTGCCTCAGCCGATCACGACGGGCGCCTCGTGACCCAGCCGCCTGGCGACGGCGATCGCGTCGCCCTGCCCCTGGACGTCGTGCGTCCGCACCGCCCACACGCCGTGCAGCGCGGACCAGAAGGAGATCGCGGCCGTGGCGGCGTCCCTCCCCTCGGGCTGCCTCCCGCCGAGGAGCTCCCCCAGGAACGCCTTGCGTGACGCACCCACGAGGACGCGGTGCCCGAGCTCCTGCATCCGGCCCAGATGCCTGAGCAGGGTCCAGTTGTGGTCCCAGGACTTCGAGAAGCCGAGGCCCGGATCGAGGATGATGCGCTCCCCCGGGATCCCCGCGGCGAGCGCGGCGTCGCGCTGCACCAGCAGCTCCGCGATGACATCGGTCACCACGTCGGTGTAGTGGGCCTGCTCCTGCATCCGCACCGAGTGCTCACGCCAGTGCATGACGATGAAGTCCGCGGTCGAGGCGGCCATGACGTCGACCATCTCCGGGTCCGCCTGCCCGCCTGAGACGTCGTTGATGATGGCCGCGCCGGCATCGATGGCGGCGCTCGCCACACCGGCGCGCATGGTGTCCACCGAGACGCTGACCCCGTCGGCCGCCAGCGCCCGAACCACCGGCACGACGCGGTCCAGCTCCTCCTGAAGTGTCACGCGCTGCGCCCCCGGGCGGGTGGACTCGCCCCCGACGTCGATGAGCGAGGCCCCTTCGGCCAGCATCCGCCTGGCGTGCCTGACGGCCTCCCCCGGGTCCAAAAAGCGCCCGCCGTCGGAGAACGAGTCAGGGGTCACGTTGACGATCCCCATCACGAGGGTCACGCGGTCACCGCCCGATGATGAGGCTCATCGCCTCCGCCCTGGTGGCGGGGTGCCTGAGGAGGCCGCGCACGGCGGACGTCACGGTCCGGCTCCCGGGCTTGCGCACCCCCCGCATGGTCATGCAGGTGTGCTCGGCCTCCACGACGACGATCACGCCGCGCGCATCCAAGTGCTCGACGAGGGCGTCGGCGATCTGGGTGGTGAGGCGCTCCTGGACCTGGAGCCGGCGGGCGTAGACGTCTACCAGCCTGGCCAGCTTCGACAGGCCCGTGACCCGGCCGTCCGCGGACGGGATGTAGCCCACGTGGGCCACGCCGGTGAACGGGAGCAGGTGGTGTTCACAGGTGCTGACCAGCTCGATGTCCTTGACCAGGACCATCTCGTCGTGGGCGATGTCGAAGGTCTTGCCGAGGATGCCGGAGGGGTCGGCGCCGTGGCCCGCCAGCAGCTCGCCCCACGCGCGGGCCACGCGGTCCGGCGTCTCCTGGAGGCCGTCGCGTTCCGGGTCCTCACCGATGGCGGCCAGCAGCTCGCGGACGGCGGCCGCTGCGCGTGCCTCGTCGACGGCCATGTCAGTGCCCGGCCGGCGGGGTTGGGGGACCCCAGGGGGAGGGCCCCGTCTCCGGGGGCTGGGGCGCCGATCCGGGCCAGTAGTCGGGGCCGGCCGCGGGAGGCGCGGGCGGCGACGGCAGCACGGGCGGCGGGTCCGCCGGCCCCTCGGGCGCGGGGGGAACGTCGACGGGGGGCAGCTGCGACGGCTGGCGCAGCTCCGAGCCCGTCCAGGCGGGGCGCTTGTCGCGCCGGCGGAGGGCCTTGAACACCTCGGCCACCTCTGTCTTGTTCAGTGTCTCCCTGGCGAACAGCTGCCGCACCAGCTCGTCGAGCACGTCGCGGTTCTCCTGGAGGACATCGAACGCCTCCTGGTGGGCGGTGTGGATGAGCTTGGTGACCTCGTCGTCGACGACGGCGGCCATGGCCTGCGAGTACTCCTGGCTGGAATCGGTGCCCCGCATGCCCATGAAGGGCTCCGAGTCCCCTCCGCCGAGCTTGACGGCGCCCACGCGCTCGCTCATGCCGAATTGCATGACCATGGCCCGGGCCACCTTCGTGGCCTTCTCGATGTCGTTCGAGGCGCCCGTTGTCGGGTCGTGGAAGACCAGTTCCTCTGCCGCCCTGCCGCCCATCATGTAGGCCATCTGGTCCAGCAGCTCGCCGCGGGTCTGGGAGTACTTGTCCGCGTCCGGCATCACCATGGTGTAGCCGAGCGCCCGGCCGCGGGGAAGGATGGTGACCTTCTGGACCGGGTCGTTGCCGGGCATGGCCGCCGCGACGAGGGCGTGGCCGCCCTCGTGGTAGGCCGTGATGAGGCGCTCACGGTCGTTCATGAGGCGGGTCCGTTTCTGCGGACCCGCAATGACCCTGTCGATGGCCTCGTCCAGCTGCGGCTGGCGGATCATCTCCTGGTTCATGCGGGCCGACAGCAGGGCCGCCTCGTTGAGCACGTTGGCGAGGTCCGCGCCGGAGAAGCCGGGGGTGCGCCGGGCGATGGAGGCCAGGTCCACGTCGCTGGCCAGGGGCTTGCCCTTGGCGTGCACCTGGAGGATCTTCTGGCGCCCCTCCACGTCCGGGGCCTCCACGCCGATCTGGCGGTCGAAGCGCCCGGGGCGCAGCAGCGCCGGGTCCAGCACATCGGGACGGTTGGTGGCCGCGATGAGGATGACTCCGCCCCGCACGTCGAAGCCGTCCATCTCGACGAGCAGCTGGTTGAGCGTCTGCTCGCGCTCGTCGTGGCCCCCGCCGAGGCCTGCCCCGCGGTGGCGCCCGACGGCGTCGATCTCGTCGATGAAGATGATGGCCGGCGCATTCTCCTTGGCCTGGTTGAACAGGTCACGGACCCGGGAGGCGCCCACGCCGACGAACATCTCGACGAAATCCGAGCCGGAGATGGAGAAGAAGGGCACGCCCGCCTCGCCAGCGACAGCGCGGGCCAGCAGCGTCTTGCCGGTGCCGGGCGGGCCGTAGAGGAGGACGCCCTTGGGGATCTTCGCGCCGAGCTTCTGGAACTTCGCGGGCTCGGCGAGGAACTCCTTGATCTCCTCGAGCTCCTCGACGGCCTCGACGGCGCCGGCCACGTCCTTGAACGTGGTCTTCGGCGTGTCCTTGCTGACCAGCTTGGCCTTCGACTTCCCGAACGACAGCGGACCGCCCTGACCGCCGCCGGAGACCGAGCGCATGATCCAGAAGAAGACCAGCAGCAGGATGATGAACGGCAGGCCGGTGTAGAGGAACATCGACAGGAGGCTGGGGCTGGGATTGCTCGCCGACCAGCGCTCGATGGTGCCGGCGGCTTCGCGCTCCTCAAGGATGGGGACGATGTCGTCGACCTGGTTGCCCACCCAGGCGGACTGGGTCTTGACGCCCTGCTCATCGGTTACCTGGATCATCTGCTCGCCGTCGACGAGGACGACCTCCTGCAGCTTGGTGTCGCTGTTGAGCAGCGCGAGCGTCTCCGACGTGGGAACGGTCTGGAACCCGGTGATGCTGCTGAGCACCTGCATGCCGAGCAGCAGGAAGAGCAGGCTGATCAGGATCCAGGCCATCGGGCTCTTGAAGAACTTCTGCACAGGCAAAGCCGATCTAGTAGGGCGACAGTGAGGCGCACCGAAACACTACCAGCGGCCTCAACCGCGCCCGCCCGCGCTCACGCGGGCGCCGGGTGACCTGGTCAGCTGTAGACGTGGGGCGACAGCGTGCCCACGTCGCGCAGGTTGCGGTAGCGGCCCGCGTAGTCCAGCCCGTACCCGACGACGAACTCGTTGGGGATCTCGAAGCCCACGTACCGGACGGGCACGGCGATCTGGGCGGCGTCGGGCTTGCGGAACATCGCCATGATCTCCAGCGAGGCGGGACCGCGGGACGCGAGGTTGCTCATGAGGTAGGACAGCGTCAGGCCGGTGTCGATGATGTCCTCCACGACGATGACGTCGCGGCCCTCAAGGTCCACGCTCAGATCCTTGAGGATGCGCACGACCCCGCTGGACTGCGTGCCGGAGCCGTACGACGACACGGCCATCCAATCCATCTCCACATGGCTGTGCATGGCGCGCTGCAGGTCGCTCATCACCATCACCGCGCCGTTGAGCACCCCGACGAGGAGCACCTGGCGGCCCTGGTAGTCCGCGTCTATCTGTGCGGCGATCTCGGCCACCCGGGCCTGGATCGCGTCCGAGGTGAAGAGCACCTTCTCAAGGTCCTGGGCAACGTCAGCAGCATCCACGGTTCGTCAGCCTATCGCGCGCGGCCCTGGTCCGCAGCCCCGCTCCCGTCCCCGGGGAGGAACACGAGGGCGCCGGAGCATCGGCTCACCCGCCCTCCAGGCACCGCGACGGCGCCCTGCCCACGCCAGCGCTCCACGAGCTCGAGCGCCGCCGTGACGTGGACCATCGCGGCCTCCGGGGCGTGGCGCCTCAGCCACCGGTGGACCACCCGCCAGCGGAGCGCGTCGGGCAGCGGCTCCAGGTCGCTGACCCGTAGATCCTGCGACCCGGGCCAGGCCTCGGCCGCCAGAGCGTCCAGCAGGTCCGCGTCGGCCCTGGCCAGGGTGGCGGTGCGCGCCAGCGACGAGGCCACGTCGCGGCCGAGCGCGGCCGACAGCTCGCCCAGCACGCCCCGCGCCCGCACCCTCGCGAAGCGGGGATCCTCGTTCATGGGGTCCGCCCAGACCTCGACGCCCCACTCCCGGCACGCCTGCTCCGTGTCGGCCCTGCGCAGGCCGAGGAGGGGGCGGACGAACTGTCCCCGCACCGGCGCCATGCCGGCCAGTGACCGGGTTCCCGACCCGCGGAGCAGGCCGAGGAGCACCGTCTCGGCCTGGTCGTCCATGGTGTGCCCCAGCATCACCGGTAGCCCGGGCCGGGCCAGGGCTGCCAGCCGGGCATCCCTGGCGGCGGCCTCCAGCCCCCCGTCGTGGTCGCCGCCCACCGCCACCGCGATGACAGCCGCGTCGATCCCCCGGGCCGTCAGCCGCCCCGCCGCTGCCTCGGCCGCCTCCCTCGAGCCGGGCTGCAGCCCGTGGTCGACGACGACGGCGGACACCGTCGTGCCCGCCCGCGCCGACGCCCACCGCGCCCCCAGGGCGAGCGCCGTCGAGTCCGCCCCGCCCGAACAGCCGACGATCGCGGGGCCGTCCGGCAGCATCGCGGCCACCGCCTGCGCCACCTTCAGCGCGGCCGGCCCCAGCTCGCGCCTAGCCACGGACCCTGCGGAGCCAGGCTGTCGGGTCCGCGATCTCGGAGGCGGTGGGCAGCGCCTCCGGCGCCTCGAAGGCCGCGGCCAGGGCCCGCTTCCCGCCGGAGCGCTGGACCGCCGTGCAGAACGCCAGCCCGTCGCGGTACTGGGCGTTCTTGCTCAGCGGCCCGGCGAGGCGGCTCAGCAGCGAGGCTCGCTCAGGGCGGTGGAAGGCGCGCCGAAGGGCCGGGACCGTCCTGATGTGGCCGCGACCGGCGCGGTCCGCGACGTGGTCGGCGTGGCCCTCGAGGAAAGTCATGGCGGCCGTCAGGGCCGCGAGGTCGCCGCGGGCGCCCGGCGAGATCATCAGCGCCGTCACGTCCCGCGCGGACCGCAGCCCGGCCAGCCCGTCGAGGAGGTGGGCGTCGTCGTCGGCCAGGCGCGCCATGAGCGCTCGGAGGTGGTCCCGCAGCCAGGGCGCGGCCTGGAACTGCAGGGCATGGGTCTGCTCGTGCAGGGAGATCCAAAGCCGGAAGTCCGCCGGCACGAACCGATGGGCCCGCTCGTGCGCGACGATGGTGGGCGCCACCAGGTAGAGGGCGCGGCTGCCGGTGAACGCGTCGAACTGCCCCAGCATCCGGCGGCTCACCACCCCGATGCCCAGGCCCGCCAGGATCCCGTTGCCGACCCCGCGCAGCGCGTTGAGAGGGTGCGGTTCCCGGGCCCTCAGCCCGAGCTCCGCGACGGCGCCGTCTGCCATCCGGCGGACCGCCCGGCCCCATCCCGCCCAGTCCACGACGCGGATCTGATCCGCCCCCGCGCCGTCCAACCCGAGGTGGCGCGCCGCGATCCCGCCGGCCCGGCGCGCGGTCACCCGGAGATCGGCCACCAGCTGTTCGGCCTCGGGGCGGGTGAGGGCGGGGAGGTCGCCGGCCGCGGCCACCGCAACGCGGCGGGCAAGCGCCCAGTCGACGATCGGGGCGTGCTCCATCAGCAGCCGCAGGCCGCGACGACCCCCGTGGCCTGGTCCGTCCACAGCTTGGCGGCGAAGCCGTCCGGGGGCCCATTGATGAGGAACGCGAACGTCACCTGTCGTCCGTCGGCGGTGAGGGTGGTGCCGGCGAGCGTGGAGACGAACGACAGGGTGCCCGTCTTGGCCCGGGCCACCCCGCGGGCGGGCCGCGAGATCTGGTCGGTGAAGCGGTCGGCGAGCGTGCCGGTCACCCCGGCCGTGGGGAGGCCGTCGAGGACCACCGACAGGCGGGCATCCGTGCTCATCACCCTGAGCGCCCTGGCCAGCATGTTCGCCGTGACGAGATTGCTGCGGGAGAGGCCCGACGCGTCGAGGAGCACCGCCCCGTCGTCCCAGAGGCCGAGCGCGGTGAGCTGCTCTTCGATGGCGGCCACGGATCCCGCGAACGTCGAGGGGTGGCCGGTGGCGAGCGCCAGCTGGAACCCGAGCACCTCGGTGAAGGAGTTGTTCGACCGGTTCATGGCGGTCTCGACGAGGACGTGGACCGGCAGCGACTCGACGCGGGCCAGTTCCACGCCGGCGGCCGCCGCCGCGGCGGGCGCGCCGGTCACCGTGATCCCGGCCGCGGCCAGCTGGGCGGCGAAGATCCTGGCGGCGTCGAGCGCGGGGGTGCGGCTCCGGACGCCGCCCACGCGGCCCTCGTCGACCCACAGCGCGGACAGCTGGGTGACCTGGTCGCGGTAGTTCCCGGGCCAGGTGTCGTTCCAGCCGGCGTCGGTGAACAGCGTGGCGTCGAAGCCGAGGCTGACGCTGGCCTGGCCCGCGGCCTTCAGCGCGGCGGCCGTGTCGGCCGCCAGCTGCTGCGTGGTGGCCGGCTGCGGGTAGGCGCCGGGGTCCGCGGGGACGCTGAGGAGCATCGGGTCACCCCCGCCGACCAGCACGATCTGGCCGGGCGCGGGCTGCACGACGGTGGTGGCGAACCGCTCGGAACCGGTGAATGCGTTCATGACCGCCAGGGTGGTCAGCGTCTTGGTGTTGGAGGCGGGGGTGAGGGCCGTGGTCGCGGAGTTGGCCGCGACCACCTCGCCCGACGCGACGTCGACGACCTCCCAGGCGATCTGCGCGGCGCCTCCGTCGGCGGTGAGGAGCTTCGAGCGGTCGAGGCCACCCAGCCTGGCGTCCAGGACCGTCCGGTCGGGAAGCGCGCCCTCGGCAGGGGTCTGGGCGCGGTCCGCGAGCCCCGGGCCGGCCGCTCCCGGATCCGGGCTGGGCGTGGGGGACGGGGAGAAGAGGGTGGGCGGCACCGTGGCCGGCGCGCCGGCCCGGACCACGCCGGTGGCGGCCAGGATGGGCTGCTGGAACACGGCGACGACGAAGCCCCCAGCGGCCAGAAGCCCTCCCAGAAGCCACGCCAGGACCCCGTTGAGCGTCCTGGTGCGTGTCCGCAAGGTGTCCTCCGAGCCTGTATCCTGCAGGGGTATCCGGCCCGCGCCGACCCGCGGGTATCAACCCCAATCATAGGAGTGCCCCCGTGAGCGAAGACGCACCAGTCGGCATGGCCCCGGTGGACCTCGGACGCCGCATCCTGTTCGACGTGACGGTGGAGATCCCCAAGGGCACCAAGAACAAGTACGAGATGGACCACAACACGGGCCGCATCCGCCTGGACCGCACGCTGTTCACCTCCACCCAGTACCCGTACGACTACGGCTTCGTCGAGGGCACCCTCGGCCAGGACGGGGACCCGCTGGACGCCATGGTGATCGGCGCGGACCCCACCTTCCCGGGCTGCCTGATCGAGTGCTACGCCGTCGCGATGTTCCGCATGACCGACGAGATGGGCGGCGACGACAAGGTCCTGTGCGTGGCCACAGCGGACACCCGCCGCAAGCACATCTCGGACCTGTCGTCGGTGCCCGAGCACATGCTGCTGGAGATCGAGCACTTCTTCTCCGTCTACAAGGACCTGGAGCCGGGCAAGTCGGTCGAGGGCGCCACCTGGACCGGCCGCGAGGAGGCCGAGGCCGAGGTCGCGGCGTCGTTCGAGCGCGCCAAGGGCACCCCGTACGAGCATCACCACATGAACCTGGCCTGACAGGCCGCCGGACCACCGCGTCCCGCGAGGCCCCGCTCCGGCGGGGCCTTTTCGCTGCCCCTGGCCCTCTCGGGCGTGTGGGAGACTGACCCAATGCCCCGCTATCTCATGCTGCGTACGCCGTCGGCCAACCGTGTCTATGCCGGCGAGTCCGGCCCGCTGACGGCCGCCGAACTGGAGCTCACCGCGCCCTTCGCCGCCGGCATCGCCGACATCGACGTGGCGGGCGTCGGGTACCTGTCCTTCGAGGCCGCGGAGTTGAGCGAGGCCCAGGCGGAGACGGTGTCGCGGCAGTCCGCGTGCTTCGCCCTGTTCGAGGCGGAGGGGGACCTGCTCCGCCCCGTCCCGCTCCCCCGCGCCTTCGCCCTCGACGACGACCTGGTGACCATCCCGAAGTACCAGGGCAAGACCAACGAGCAGTTCACCCAACTGCTCGTGGGCGTCACGCTCGCCGCGGTGACCCGTGAGGCCACCGGCCCCAGGCAGATCCTCGACCCGCTCGCCGGCCGCGGCACAACGCTCTCCACCGCGCTTCTGCTCGGCCACGACGCGTACGGGGTGGAGGGCGACGCGAAGGCCTTCGAGCAGATGGCCTCCTTCTACACCACCTACCTCAGGCGCAAGCGGCTCAAGCACACGGCGGACAGCACGCCCGTGCGCCGCGACGGCAAGGCCATCGGCAGGCGGTTCGACGCCGAGATCCGGGGAGAGGGCCCGGCCCTCCACGTCACCGCGTTCGTCGGCGACACCCGCGACTCCGCCGCCCTGTTCGGGAAGAAGAGGTTCGACGCCATCGTCACCGACGCCCCTTACGGCATCGCGCACGGTTCCTCCACGGACGTGCGGGGTGTCGCGGGCAAGCGCGACCGCTCGCCCGCCGGCCTCCTGGGCGAGGCGATCCCCGTCTGGGCGGGCCAGCTCATGCACGGCGGTGCGCTGGGGATCAGCTGGAACACGTTCGGGCTGTCCCGCGACGACCTCGCCGCGATGCTCACCGACGCCGGGCTCGAGGTGCGCGCCGGGGGGCCGTGGGAGCGGTTCGCGCACCGGGTGGACTCCTCCATCAAGCGTGACCTCATCGTCGCCACCCGCCCCTGACATGCCGTGCGCCCCTCGGTGACGGCGCGTAGGCTCGTCCCATGAGACGACTCGTGCTGATGCGCCACGCCAAGACAGAGGCCAACAACGTGGGCGGCGACAAGGCGCGGCGCCTCAAGCCCAGCGGCGTCCAGGACTCGCAGGAGGCGGGCCGGGAGCTGGCCGGGCTCGGCCTGCAGTACGCGCTGGTCTCCACCGCGCAGCGCACCCGCGAGACGTTCGCCGCGCTGGGCCTCGACATCCCCGTCGAGTACCAGGACGCCCTCTACTACCAGGGCACCGAGACCATGCTCCAGCGGATCGGCGAGACGGACCCGGACGTCTCCGGCCTGCTGGTCGTGGGGCATGCCCCCACCATCCCCAGCCTCGTCGCAGAGTTGGCCTACGCCAGTGACCGGGCGGAGGCGGACCAGGCGCAGTGCTGGTTCCCGACCTCGGCCTTCAGCGCCTTCACCTTCGACGGCGACTGGTCGGATCTGGCCGAAGGTGACTTCTCAACCGTGCGCCTCGAAGGCGTCCGACGACGCCCTTAACAGGGCGGTAACGTGCCGACGTCCGCCTGAAACGCGCGTCGCGATTTCCCTTACCCAACCGTTACCCGGCGACGAATCTTCCGAAATGCGGGCCCTGCAAGATTTCGGCCATGACAGTTCTCGAAATCAGTGCAGGCGATACCGCTTGGGTCCTGGTGAGCGCGGCCATGGTGCTCCTCATGACCCCCGGTCTCGCGTTCTTCTACGGCGGCATGGTCCGCGCCAAGAGCGTGCTCAACATGCTCATGATGTCCGTCACGACGATGGGCATCGTCGGGGTCCTCTGGGTGATCGTCGGCTACTCCATGGCCTTCGGCAACTCCATCGGCGGCCTCATCGGCAACCCGCTTGAGTTCCTCTTCCTCAACGGCCTCATGGATCCCGAGCTGGCCACCTTCACGGTGCCGGCGATGGTCTTCGCGGGGTTCCAGGCGGCCTTCGCCATCATCGCGGTGGCGCTCATCTCCGGCGCGGTCGCCGACCGCATGAAGTTCTCCGCATGGGCGGTGTTCGCCGCCGTGTGGGCGCTGCTGGTGTACTTCCCCGCCGCCCACTGGGTGTTCAGCTTCGACGGCGGCACGGCTGAGAAGGGCGGGTTCATCGCCAACAGCATCCAGGCCATCGACTTCGCCGGCGGCACCGCCATCCACATCAACGCAGGCGCCGCGGCACTCGCGCTGGCCATCGTGATCGGCCCCCGCATGGGCTTCGGTCGCACCCCGATGCGCCCCCACAACCTGACGCTGGTCATGCTCGGCGCCGGCCTCCTCTGGTTCGGCTGGTTCGGCTTCAACGCGGGCTCGGCCCTCGGCGCCGGCTCCATGGCCGGTGTGGCCTGGATCAACACCCTCGCCGGCGGCGCGGCGGCCATGCTCGGCTGGCTGCTGGTTGAGCGTCTCCGCGACGGGCACGCCACCAGCCTCGGCGCCGCCTCCGGCATCGTGGCGGGCCTCGTCGGTGTCACCCCCGCCGCGCACTCCGTCAGCCCGCTGGGCGCGCTCGTCATCGGCGTCCTCGCCGGTGTGGCCTGCGCCTTCGCCATCGGCCTGAAGTCGCGCCTCGGCTACGACGACTCGCTCGACGTGGTGGGCGTCCACCTCGTCGGCGGCCTCGTCGGTACCCTGGCCATCGGCTTCCTGGCCGATCCCAACTCCCCCGCCGGTGTCGCCGGCCTCTTCTACGGCGGCGGCGTCGATCAGCTGTGGCGCCAGGCGCTGGGCGCCGTGGTGGTCATGATCTACTCCTTCGTGGTCACCTTCGTGATCGCCAAGGTCATGGACAAGACCATGGGCCTGCGGGTCCCCGAGGCGGCCGAGACGCAGGGCATCGACACCGCGGAGCACGCTGAGACCGGCTACGACCTCAGTGCCGTCGGCTACTCCACCTACGGCGTTCGGCAGACGCTGATCGTTCCCATCCCCCGAGAGGACGTGAAGGCATGAGGCTTGTCACGGCAATCGTTCAGCCCACCATGTTGACCCAGGTTCAGATCGCGCTCGCCCAGCACGGCGTGGCCGGAATGACCGTCACCGAATGCTCCGGCTACGCCCGCCAGCGGGGCCACAAGGAGTTCTACCGCGGCGCCGAGTACACCATCGACTTCATCTCCAAGGCGAAGATCGAGGTCGTGGTCGAGGACGACGAGGCGGAGGAAGTGATCGAGGTCATCTCCAAGGCGGCCAGGACCGGCGCGGTCGGCGACGGCAAGGTCTGGTCCACCCCGGTCGACGAGATCGTCCGGATCCGCACCGGCGAGAAGGGCTCCGCTGCCATCTGATCGGACGGCACTGTCAGGGGGAGGGCGACGCAGACATGCGTCGCCCTCCCCCTGTCTGCGGTGTCGGGTGCTCCGTCAGGGCGCGACGAAGGGGAAGGCCCGGAACGACGCGTCCAGCCTCGCCCGGACCGTGGCGCTGAGCGGGGCGAACTCGTCGGTCTCCAAGGTCCGCCTCCCCGGCCGGCCGGCCCGGTTCCAACTCCCCCGCACCAGCCCCCCGGCGACGATCGACTTCTTGAACACTCCGTTGTTGCCTGGGACGAGGCGGTGGTGGTCCTCCTCGGTCAGGGCGAAGAGCCGGTCCTGGTACCCCAGCACGAACTCGTCGAAGCCCGGCAGCAGCAGCGGCGCGGACGCCCTCCGCCCCAGGTCCGCCGCCTCCTCGAGCAGCCCGGGGCGCCAGTAGCTCGCCTCGGCGGCCCCGTCGGTCTCCAGCGCGTCGGCCACCAGCCCCGATGCGGCGCGGATCTCGCCGAGGCCGAGCTTGGTCCACCAGGCGAAGTCCCTGACGGTCGCGGGGCCATGGCTGGTCAGGTAGCGGCGCAGAAACTCGGCTGCGGCCGCCACCCGGTCCCCGTTGAAGCGCCCCTCGAGGGTGGATCCCTGCGGAAGCCAGCGCGACGTGAGCACCAGGTCCTGTTCGGTGCCGTTCCACGGCCCGTAGCAGACGGTGCCGCCGGCGATGAGGTGGAAGAGCAGGTGGTAGCCCCTCCCCCCACGGGGCGCAAGGCCGTGGGCGTCCCACCGCTCGAACAGCGCCGCCCTGGATATGGGCCCTGCGTCAAGGGCGTCGAGCGCCAGAGCGCGGGCGCGCTCGATCTGGGGGACATCGAGCTCCAGCTGATGGCTCCGCGCGGAGGCGGCGCGCACCGACGGCCTGGCGCAGAGCTCGGTGATCCACGCGGCGTCGTCGGCAGGAAGCAGGAAGACGGTGCCGCGCATGGGATAGCCGCGCACCAGAGCGCCGGCGTCGAGGTCCGCGAGCACAGCGTCGGCCCCCAGCGGGGTGCGCAGCGCCGCCGAGGCCAGCACGCCGGGCAGGTCCTGCCCCTGCATCGCCCCGAGTGCCCGCACGGCGGCGGTGGGCGTCGCGAACGGCCTCGTGATGAGGCCCTGCGCCACGAGGCGCAGACGGCCGAGGCGAGCGTCAGGCGAGGTTGCGGGCGACAACGGCGGCCACCTCGCGGCCCGAGCGGACCGCACCCTCCATGTATCCGTTGAAGCGCGTGGCGTACTCGGCGCCCGCCCAGTGCAGCACGCCGTCGGGCTCGGCCAGCACCGGGCCGTTGGTGGTCCAGACGCCCGGGGCGAAGTGCGCGCCGTGGCAGCCGCCCGTGAATTTCTCGGAGGACCAGTCCCGCTCGATGTAGGACAGCGGGAAGGCCGCGACGTCCCCGAACGTGCGGACCACCGAATCCACGAACGCGCGCTCGCGCAGCGTGACGGAGCGGCGCGAGAGGCTGTCCGCGTCCGCGCCCTCGAAGAAGCCCATCAGGTGCCCGCGCTCGGAGTTGTCCGACGTGGTGTCGAAGGTGACGCGCACGGCGCCCTCGTCCGCGCTGGACTGGCCGGAGTACCCGAGCTCGCGCCAGAACGGCCGCGAGTAGATGAGGAAGGCCTTGATCACGTTGCCGGGCGCCACCCGGTCCGCCGCCTCGGCGCGCCAGGGGGCGAGGGCCGGCTGATGCGGCAGGGAGACGGCCAGCCGCGGCGGCAGCGTCGAGATGACCTGCCGGGCCTCGACCACCTCGCCGTTGGCGAGCCTCAGGCGCGCGGACCGGTCCGCGTGCTCCACCATGGTCACCTCGGCGCCGAGCCGCACGACGTCACCCAGGCGGGCGGCGAGTGCCTCTGCCACCGCGGCCATCCCGCCGTGGACGCGCTGCTGGTGGAGGCCGCCGTTGCTGGCGAGCATGGACTCCAGATCCGGCCCCGAGTTGACCTGGTGCAGGCCCTCGACGAGCGTGGCCTCCTTGGGCATGGGTCCGAACGCGGCGGCGTAGACCTCGGCGAAGCGCCGCTGCGCGCCGTGGGTGCGCAGGTTGGTGGTGACCCACCGGCGCAGATCCTGCTTCAGCCAGGCGTCGTTGGCCTTCCGCCAGGCGGGGTCGTCGCGCAGGCGCTCGGCCAGCCGGCGCAGGCGCAGCAGGCCCTGGCCGAGGTCGGAGACCTCGAACGGGGTGAGCGCTGGGGTGTCCTCCTTGGAGGGCACCTGGAGCGCCTGACCGCGGAGCCGGACCACGAGGTTGCCCCGGGCGGGCAGGCCGATGGTCTCCAGCCCCAGCGAATCGATGATCTCGAGCAGCTCGTCGAAGCCGGGGCCGATCCACTGACCGCCCAGCTCGACGTACGAGCCGTCGCTCAGCACCTTGTTCTCGACCCGGCCGCCGACGCGTTCCCGCGCCTCGAGCACCGTGACATCGAGCCCGCGGTCCGTGAGGTATTGCGCGGCGACGAGCCCAGCCAGCCCAGCCCCGATGATGGCGCAGTCGAACACCGTGTTCCTCCTAGACGAATCCCCGGGTCGGGGAAGCGAGGACCAGCCTACAAGGCCGATTCCATGCCGATGGCCGGGAGTCGTCTAAGCCAGGGCTTTCGAGTTGCCCGCCGACAGCCATGCCGCGAAGCCCTGATCGGCGGGCAGGAAGGCGTAGAGGGTGGCCTGGTAGACGTGGTAGAGATCCGGCTTGCCGTCCCAGGTGTGTGTCACCGGGGCCAGGGACGCGTCGAGCTCCGAGTGCCAGCTGCCCCGCCCATGGTCGACGAAATGCTCGTCGGCGAAGCGCCAGAACCTCTCGTACCACTCCTGGTACGCGTGATCGCCCGTGGCGAGCCACAGGTACCGCGCCGCACCGATGCCCTCGGCCACCTCCCAGAAGAAGCGCTCCTCCACAACGGGCCGGCCTTCCCAGTCGACCGTGTAGACGAAGCCCTCCTTCCACGCGTCGCGGACCGCGCCGTCGAACAGGGCGGCCGCCGCGGGCAGCAGCCACGGCTCGTCCACGCCGAGGCCGCGCAGCTGAAGCAGCAGCTTGGTCCACTCCAGCCAGTGCCCGGGCTGGGACCCGTAGGGCCGGAAGGGGTGGCGGGGGTCCTCCGCGTTGTACTCCGGCAGCGGCTCCCAGTCCGCGGTGAAGTGCTCGGGCAGCCGCCACGCGCCCTCCACGGGCTCGGCGGCCGCCGATGCGATCCTGCGCGCGATGGACGCGGCCCTGGTCAGGTATTTCTGTTCACCCGTGGCCTCGAAGGCGGCGAGGTAGGCCTCGGTGAGATGCATGTTGGCGTTCTGCCCGCGGTAGTCGTCCAGCTCGGTGAAGGACCGGTCGTAGCCCTCCACGCAGATGCCGTCCTCCTCGCGCCAGTAGTGGCTGTCGATGACGGACGACGCGGCCTCCAGCAGCTCGCGACCCCGGGCGAAGCCCGCGGCGGTGGCGGAGCTGGCGGCGAGCAGCAGCTGCGCGGTCCCGTACAGCTCCTTGCGGTCCTGCGGCTGGTCGCCGCCGACGGACGGCACCCAGCCGTCGAACTCGGGGTCGCGGCCGGGGCCGTCGAGGTAGAAGGCCAGCCCGTGCTCCACCACGTCGCGCGCGCCGGGGCGCCCCTCCATGGCGGCCAGCGAGAACACGTGGGTCATCCTGGCGCCGATGAAGAGCTGCGCGCCCATCTCGGGCATGGCGTGCCCCTCGTTGCCGATCCACGCGAACCCGCCCGAGGGGAGGCAGACCTCCGGCTGGTAGAAGTCCAGCAGCTCCCGGCGGTGCTCGATGAGGAAGCGCCGGTGCGTGGGGTCCGTGAACGGGTCTGCGTGGTCGCCGAAGAGGTCTGTCATGGTGCTTCCTTATCAGAGGTTCTCGGCGAGCCAGCCGAGTTGACGCCACAGCTGCACGTCCTGTCCACCCTCGTGGCCGCTGTGCGGGTAGACGACGATGTCGCGGGGGCCGCCGTAGGCGTTGTGGGCGGCGAACACCGTCGACGGGGGGCAGACGGTGTCGGCCAGCGCCGCCGAGAACAGGGCGGGGCAGGTGGCGCGGCGGGCGAAGGAGACGCCGTCGAAGCTGCTGAGGGTCTCCCAGACGGCGTCCTCGAGGTGCGGCGCGGCGCGGATGAAGCGCGCGACGTCCGAGAACGGCGCGTCGTCGATGAGCCCCACGGCGCGGCGGATGTGGCACATGAACGCCACGTCGGGCATCGCGCCGGCCAGCTGGATCCCCAGCGAGGGCGCGAGCCCTGCCGCCGCGAGCGTGAGGTAGCCGCCCTGGGAGATCCCCGAGACCACCAGGCGCGATGCGTCGACGAGCCGGTGCCCGGCCGCCAGCTGGAGCAGTCGCGCCGCGTCGGTGATGAGGCGGCGGTAGTAGTACGTCTCACGCGACGCGATGCCCTTGGTCATGGGGCCGGGCGGCCCGAAGGCCCCGGCGTCGTCGTGCGGGTCGGGGCTGCGCTCGAAGATGCTTGCCGCGTGCCAGCCCTGGCCGCGGTTGTCGAGGTCGAACTGGGCGTAGCCGGCCGCGGCGTACAGGGGCGCGAGCGGCATGCCGCGCGAGACGGAGTACCCGTGGTAGCGCACGACGGTGGGCAACGGCCCTGTGGCGCCCGCCGGGACATGCAGCCAGGCCTTGATCGGCGCTCCACCGAAGCCGGTGAAGGTGAGGTCGAACGTGTCGATGAGCGCCTGCCGGTTGTCGAGAGGAGCCTCGTCGAGCAGCTGAACGGGCGCGTCCGCCGCGAGGGTGTCCGCCCAGAACGCGTCGAAGTCCGCAGACTCCGGCACGTCGGGTCGGTAGGTGCGGATGACGTCGAGGGGGAGGTCGAACTGGGCCATGGCGGAGACTCTATCGAGGTGGCCCGGAAACGCGGGAAGGCCCCGGTCTGGGACCGGGGCCTTCCGCTGGAGCCGCCCACGGGAATCGAACCCGTGACCTACGCTTTACGAGAGCGTCGCTCTACCGACTGAGCTAGGGCGGCAGCACGTGGGAACTATACCGGCGCCGCTTCCCCTCGGCAAAAGCCCATCGAGCCCCGGCTCGGCGCGGGCCGGGGTCACGAGCAGGTGGTGCCGTCCTCGGGTGCCACGCCGTCGTAGAGGAACCCGTCCACGGCGTCGGCGATGCAGCCGTTGTCCCCGGTGACCGCGCCGTGTCCGGCGCCGTCGAGCGTGAGCAGCGTCCCGGACTCCAGCTGTGCAGCCATGGACTGCGCCTGCTCGTACGGCGTGGCCGAATCCCCCGTCGTGCCGACAACCAGGATGGTGGGAGCGCCCTGGGCCGTGATCCGGATCTCGGGCGCGGAGTCGACCGTCCACAGCTGGCAGTTGTAGCTCATCCCCATGTGCGGTGCCATCAGAGGGGCCACCTCGAAGGTGTCGCGCCACTCCTGCGGGACGGGCGCCACCCCCTCGTCCGCCCAGTCCGCGCAGATCATGGCGGGGAAGGCGTAGGCGATGGTGTCATAGGCGGCCGGCCCACGGCCGTTGAGCAGGTCCGCGGAGTACAGGAGGGCCTCGCCGTCGCCGGCCATGCCGTTGGCGATGACCACGTCCAGGGTGCGGTACGCCTCCTCGTCCTCGTACAGGTACAGCGCGATGCCCGTGGCGGCCATCGTCTGGGTGAGGATGCGGTCGCCCACCTCGAGCGGCGCGGCGTCCAGCTCGGTGAGGAAGGCGTCGATGGCGTCGGTGATCTCCTGCTGGTCGTCGCCGAGGCTGCACAGGTCCGACCCGGCGCACCACGCGGTGAAGTTGCCCATGGCCCGCTCGAAGCCCTGCGTCTGAGGCGTCTCGTCCTCGCCGGTGATGTCGACGGCGGCGTCCAGCACCAGCCTGCCGACCGAGTTGGGGAACAGCTCGGCGTACATGGCACCCACGTATGTGCCGTAGGACACGCCCACGTAGTTGAGCTTCTCGGCACCGAGGAGGTGGCGCAGGAGATCGAGGTCACGCACCACGTCGATGGTGGTGAGGTGGTCCAGCAGGTCCCCCGAGGAGTCCCGGCACTGCTGGGCGAAGTCCGTGGCTCCGTCCTGCAGCGCCAGGTCCTCGGCGGCGTCGTCGGGGCTGCCGTCGAGCTCGAAGATCTCGTCGGTCTCCTCGAGCGTGCCGCAGACCACGCTGGTGGACTTCCCCGTGCCCCGGGGGTCCCAGCCCACCGTGTCGTAGTTGGTCCACCTGCCCGCGATCTGCTGGGCGAAGTCCTGACCGCCGAATCCGGGGCCCCCCGGGTTGACGAACAACGGGCCGCGCGACGAGTCTCCGTCGATGACGCGGCGCACCGCGATCTCGATGGCGTCGCCGGCGGGGTTATCCCAGTCCAGGGGCACCTTGACGGTGGCACATTGGCCGGCGCCCTCGTCGCACCGCTTCCACTCGACGACCTGGCTCGCGTAGGCCGCCAGATCTCCTTCGGAGGCGAGGAACGAGACCTGCGGCGCGCCCGACGCCTCGTAGCCCAGTTGGCGGTCCGCGTTGTGCGAGGGCTCCTCGGGGAAGGTCTCGTGCTGGTCCACCGGCACCTCCGGCACCCCTGGCATCCGGGCACCGGTGGGCAGCGGCGACGGCGTGGCCGGGCCGGGCGTGTTGGGGGAGGCGGGCTGGTCCCGGTTGGTTCCGCCCACGAAGCCGCCCAGGAACAGGGTGGTCACCAACGCGATCGCGATCAGCGTCAACACCCCCTGGATGAGGTTGACCCTCCTACTCATCCGCGCCCTTCCCGGCCGACTCCTGCGCGAACGTCCGGCGCGCCCTGGCCGTAGAACATACCGACTCCAACGGACACCGCACGACCTCGCCGTTGCCCTGGCGCACCGTGACCGTCTGCGAGGGGACGTTGTGGCCGGTGACCACGCCCTCCTCGCCGTCGACGGTGACATGGTCCCCGACGGCGGGCGCGCGCTGCACGAAGTCAACGTAGAGGGGGTGCTCGTACTTGAGGCAGCACATGAGCCGACCGCAGGCGCCGGCGATCTGCAGCGGGTTGGGCGGCAGGCCCTGCACGCGGGCCAGGCGCATTCCGACGGGCTCGAAGTCAGTGAGGAAGGTGGTGCAGCACAGCTCGCGCCCGCAGCTGCCGACGCCACCGATCAGGCGTGCGGCGTCGCGGGCGCCCACCTGCCGCAGGTCGATCCTGGAGTCGAGCGCGCGCGCGAGGTCCCCGAGCAGCCCGCGGAAGTCCACGCGGTGGGGGGCGGTGTAGTAGACGGCGACGAGCCTGTCGAACTGGGGCGACCTGTCGAGGAAGTCCACCCCCACCACCTTCATGGGCAGGCGGTGCTTGGCGATCAGGTCCTTCGCCACCCGGACCGCGTTGGCACGGATGTCCCGGTTCGCCCGGTCCCGCTGCAGGTCCGCGTCGGTGGCCGGGCCCGGGCACACGGGCAGGGCGTCGAAGCCCTCCTGCACACTCTCAGGCGCCCAGACGCACTGCGCGACCTCCTCGCCGTCGGGCGTGGGGAACCTGACCCAGTCTCCGACGGCGTACTGCCGGTCCCCAGGGTCCAGATAGTGCAGTTGGCCGTACCGCTCGAAGGCGACAGCCATCACCCGTGCCATGCGCACAGCCTAGTAAGCCCGCCAAGCCACGCGGCCCGCGGGCTCGGGCTCGTCAGTGCCTGGCCTCGCGGGCGTTCTCGCGTGCCTTCACGAAGGCGCCGTCGATGCCCCAGCGCCCGCCGCCCAGCGACAGGAACACGATCCCCACCGCGAACAGCAGCAGGTCGAGGTCTCCGAGGAAGCCCTCCATCCCAGCCACGAAGGGGCTGAACTGGCCCCACCGGATGAACGCCAGCGACCCCGCCGCGACGACGACGAGCAGGACGCCGACCACCCGCACGGCAAGGCCAATCAACAGCAGGACAGCCATGACCGCCAGGCCGATCCCGACGATCCAGGCCACGAGCTCCGGCTCCGGGATCAGCGTGCGGCCGAGGAACTCTGTCGTGGCGTCCAGTGCGCTCAACACCTGGTAGCCGACGACGCCCAGGATGGCGGCCGTCACCAGCCGCAGCACGAACAGCCCGAAGCTGCCGAAATGGCCCACGCCCCGCCGGCCCTGGGGCAGGTGGCGCACCGCGTTGGCATCGGAGGTCTGGACCAGCCCGAGGCGCTGGTCACGCGCCTCCTTCTCAGCCCGGAGCTGGTGCGCGACCCGCTCCTCCTCCGCCATCTCGTCGTCCAGGCTCTGCCGCTGCGACGGGTCGATGACCCTCGTCTGGTCGCGGTCCCCCCTGTAGAGGCCCGCCAGGGCGGCCGTGCCGGCAGCGCCCGCGGCGACGGCCGCCGGAGCCGGGGCGAGCAGCGGCATCGCCTGCGTGGCCTGGGGATCCTCCGCTGCGTCCTCTCCGGGCTCCGGCCGGACGGGCCACCCGAAGGACGCGGCAGCGCCGGCCTCCTCCGCCGGGGTCTCCTGGTCGTCGACGACCGCCGGGGTCTCCTCGTCGTCCACGACCGCCGCAGGCTCGGCGTCGACAGGCTCTGTATCACCCGAAGGGACGGGCATCGGCTCCTCGGCGGCCCACTCGTCCTCCAGGGCCGGCGGGGTCTGCGTCTCATCGCCGTCCTGGGCGGCGGCCGGCTCCTCGACCGTCCACTCCTGCTCATCGACCAGGCCGGGCTCTCCCCCGGACGGTTCCTCGGCGACGACAACTTCCGCCTCCCCTGCGGGCTGCTCCTCCTCGGTGACGCCCGGTTCGGGCTCCCCGGGGAACGGCTCGCCCTCGTCGACGGCCGCGTCAGGCTCCACCGCGGACGGCTCAACCTCGTCGACGGCGGGTTCGGCCTCCTCGAAGGACTCCGCCGCGGGCTGCGCGTCGCCGGCCACCACGCGCTCGGTCTCGACGCTCTCCCACTCGTCCGCGGGCTCGTCATGCTCCTCGGCGGGCACCAGCTCGGGCGCGGGCTGGCTGGGCGCCGGCGGCACCGGCACCGTCTGCTCAGACGCGTAGTCGTCCCACTCGGCTGGCTCCACGGGCACTCCGTAGTCGTCCTGTTCGGCCGTCCACTCCTCGTCGCGAGGTGTGCCTTCCTGGATCCAATCGTTGTTGGACATCGGTTCCCCTATCAGTGGGCAGTCTTGCCTGCCATCTTGGCACCCGGGCCATGCCGGAGCCGGGGTGACACGCCCGCCGGGGTCAGGTCCGGGCGGCCAGGGAGAGGCTGATCAACAACGCCTCGAGCGCCAGCAGGGGGGCCACGTTGCCCTCGAGCGCGGTGCGCGCCTGCAGGATGGCGTCCAGCGCGCGGACCGTCTGCTCGGGGGTCGACCGACGGGCCACGGGCTCGATCTCGTCAGCCAGATCCGCGTTGACCAGGGGCACCTCCGGGGCCGTCTGGCGGGCCAGGACGTCACGGTAGTAGCCGGTGAACTCGGTCAGCACCCGATCCAGGGCGTCCCGCTGGAGCCGCTTGCCTCGGGCCTTCTGCTGCTCCTCGAGCTCGCGCAGCGCGGCCTGGGCGTTGCGCGGCTTGGCTCCGCGGCCACCCACGCCCAGCGCCTCCTGCAACGCGGTCATCTCCCGGGCGTCGAGATCCGCCGTGGCCTGCGCCGCCTCGTCGGCGCTGGAGGAGACCAGGTTCTCGGCGGCGTCGAGGCACGCGGTGACCGACGTGAGCCTGCCGGGGAGCGAGAGGATCTCGCGCCGCCGGATCCTTGCGTCCTCCGAACGGGCGAGCATGCGGGCCCTGCCCACGTGCCCCTGCGCGGCGCGCGCCGCGTGGGCCGCGAGGGCGGGCGAAATGCCGTCGCGGGTGATCAGCAGCTCGGTCACCGCGTCGTCGCCGGGCGTGACCAGCTTGATGACCCTGCAGCGCGAGCGGATGGTGATGATGACGTCGTCCGCGCTGGGCGCGCAGAGGAGCCACACCGTCCGGCGGGCCGGCTCCTCCAGGCCCTTGAGGAGCGCGTCGGCACCGCGTTCGGTGATCCGGTCCGCGTCCTCCACGACGACGATCTGGTGCCGGTTCTTCACCGGGGCCATCGACGCCCGGCCGACCAGCGCGCGCACCTCGTCCACACCGATCGAAAGCTGTTCGGTGCGGAGGAGGGTCACGTCAGGATGGGCGCCCGACAGGGTGGTGCGGCAGGCCTCGCAGCGACCGCAGCCGCCCGTGGGGCACTGCAGCGCAGCGGCGAAGGCCTTGGCCGCGTTGGAGCGTCCGGATCCAGGTGGGCCGACGAACAGCCAGGCGTGCGTCATGGCGTGGCTGTGGCCCTCGACGGCGCGGCGGAGGGTGCCGACGGCCCGCTCCTGCCCGATCAGCTCAGACCACACGTCACCCATGCGGCCATCCTGCCATGCGCCGCCGACGCGGCGCTCAGGCCGTCCTCAGCGGACCCAGCCGCCGGGCCAGCTCCCCGGCGATGGCCTCCCCCAGATCCTCGCGGGTGCCGCGGGCGTCGAGGACCACGTAGCGGTCCCGCTCCCGGGCGGCCAGGTCGAGGAAGAAGTCCCGCGCCCGGTGGTGCAACCCGATCCCGGCGCCCTCGAGTCGGTCCTTGTCCGAGATCGCCTCGACGGCGTCGGTCGGGTCGGCGTCGAGCAGCACGGTCAGGTGCGGCTTGAGGCCGCCAACGGCCCACCAGGCGATGCGCGCCACGTCGTCGATGTCCAGCGCACGCCCCGCCCCCTGGTAGGCGATCATCGAATCGACGTAGCGGTCGCACACCACCACCTCGCCGCGGGCAAGCGCGGGACGGATGACCTCGTGCACGTGTTGGGCCTTGTCCGCGGCGTACATGAGCGCCTCGGCCCTCGGATCGACGTGGCCCATCGCCGGGTCCAGCACGAGCCGCCTCAGCTCCGCCCCCACGGGCGTGCCGCCGGGCTGGCGGGTCACCACGTGGGGCACACCCCGATCGGCCAGCCAGGCGGCGAGCCGCTCGACCTGCGTCGACTTGCCCACCCCGTCGCCACCCTCGAACACGACGAACAGGCCGGTCACTTCTTCCTGGCCTCGTGCTTCGCGGCCCGACGCATCAGCTTGCGCGCCTCCGTGACCCGGTCCGGCCAGCGTTCGATGAATGCCTCCCGGTGGCGCCTGACCTCGGCGCGCTTGCGTTCGGTGTCGCGGCCGAGGGCGAACGCCTGCGCGGCACTCAGCCCGTCCAGCGCGGGCTCCCCCGCGAACGCGCCGAGCGCGCACCTCCGCAACTCCTGGGTCACGTCGCCGAGGCGGCGGAGGATCCGGGTGACCACCTTCGGGAACAGCGGAGCCGCGACGGCCACCACCACCTCGAGCTGCTCGGCGGCGCCCAGCGCGCCCTGCCACTGCTCGTCGGTGGAGTCCGCGCGGAGGGCGCGGCAGCGGTCCGCCAGGATGAAGGTGGCCTGCTCGGCGCGCTGATACAGCAGCTCCGCCGCGGGCTTGTGCGCCAGGTCACCCAGGCGCGGTGCCCGGGCCGCGCCGACGAGGGCGTCGATCACGTCCAGCAAGGGGGTCTCCACCTCGGCAGGCGATCCGAACGGCAGCCCACCGAGCGCCCGTTCCGTGGCCTCCCGCCAGGACGGCTCCAGCACCGGGGCCAGCCCTCGGAGGTCCCGCCCGAAGGCCCACAACCGGGCATTGAGCTCGGACAGGTCCTCGCCGCCCGACGCCCGACGTGCAAGGTCTGCCCTGACGATCCCCTGCAGGTGCTCGGCGAAGAGCGACGCCACGAACTCCTCCAGCGTCGAATCGCGGTTGGTCTCGCGCGGGAGGGGGAAGCTCGTCAGGCCGGTGGCGGGGGCGCCGAGGCGCTGGCGGATGCTGGGGTACCCGTCGACGACCGTCGCGTTGACCGACATGGCCGCGCTGACCAGGAAGTCCCGCTGCTGGCCGGTCAGGTGTTCGGTGGGGGTGATGGTGATCTCGCGGTAGCGCGCGGTGGTGATGCCGCTGCGTCGGATCCGGACGCGCTCGTCGCGGACGACGGCGGCGACCTGTCCCTCGGTGGTGCGCAGCGCCCACTCGTCGCGTTCGCAGTGCAGTGCGGCCATGGTGCCGAGCACGCCACGGCGCACCAGGGGGCGCAGCAGGCGGGCGTACTGCTCCGGGAGGTCTCCGGACGCGCCGAGCGGCTCAACCTGCTCGACCGGCAGGTGAGGCGCCCAGGACGGGCCCGCCAGGTACCACTCCCCCAGCCCGTCGATCACCCGGTGCGCCACGGTCACGCCGGCCCGCAGGAGCCGGGCGTCGTCGACGTCGAGGACCGTCACGTCCATCGTGTAGGAGGCGGCGGGGCGACGCAGTATCCGTGGCAGGCCGACCGCCTCCGAGGTCAGCCGTGGCGGATCGGAGGTGAAGGGGACCTCCAGCCGGAGCACGGCGCGACGCTTCTTACCCATGGGGGCCACCCTAGTGGCCGTCACCCCCTGCGGACGCCCGGCACCAGGCGTCCCTGGTCAGGCCTTCTTGGGCGCCCGGGTGGCGGGCTTCTTCGTCGCGGTGGTCTTGCGGGCGGGGGCGCGCTTGGCGGCGGGCTTGGTGGCCGGCCCCTTGGCGCGCTTCTCCGCGATCAGCTCAAAGGCCCGCTCCGAGGTGAGCGTCTCCGGGGGATCGTCGCGGCGCAGGGTGGCGTTGGTCTCGCCGTCGGTGACGTAGGGCCCGAACCGGCCGGACTTGAGCACCACCGGCTTGCCCGACACCGGGTCAGCGCCGAACTCCTTGAGGGGAGCGGCTGCCGCGGCCCGGCCACGCGTCTTCGGCTGCGCGTAGATGGCCAGGGCCTCCTCCAACGAGATGGAGAAGATCTGGTCCTCCGAGGTGAGCGAACGAGAGTCCGTCCCACGCTTGAGATAGGGGCCGTAGCGGCCGTTCTGCGCCGTGATCTCGGTGCCGTCAGGATCCAGGCCGACCACCCGCGGAAGGCTCATCAGCTGGAGCGCCGTGGGCAGGTCGATGGAGTCCAGCGACATCGACGAGAACAGCGACCCGGTGCGGGCCTTGGCCGACTTGGGCGCGTCCTCGGGGAGAACCTCGGTGACGTAGGGGCCGTAGCGCCCGTTCTTCGCCACCACCATGTGGCCGCTGGCCTCGTCGACGCCGAGTTCCCGCTCCTCATCCAGGGGCTTGCTCAGCAGCTCCTCCGCGACCTCGACGGTCAGCGCGTCCGGGGCCATGTCCTCGGGCACGTTTGCGCGGCGCCCGTCGGAGGACTCGACGTAGGTGCCGTAGCGGCCCACCCGCACGTCGATGCCCGAGTCCCGGAGGGGGAACGTGGACAGCGCCCGGGCGTCGATCTCGCCGAGCTCGGTCACCAGCGCCTCGAGGCCGTGATGCGCGCTGCCCTCCGGCCCGCGGTAGAACTCCGAGAGCACCTTGAGCCGCTTTGCCTTGCCGCTGGCGATCTCGTCGAGCTGGTCCTCCAGCTGGGCCGTGAACGCGTAATCCACCAGCTCGGAGAAGTGCTCCTCCAGCAGGCGGGTCACCGCGAACGCGAGCCAGGTGGGCACCAGAGCCGAGCCCTTCTTGAAGACGTAGTCGCGGGCCGTGATGGTGCGGATGATCGACGCGTAGGTGGAGGGGCGGCCGATCTCCAGCTCTTCCAGCTTCGCCACGAGCGAGGGCTCGGTGTACCGGGCCGGCGGGCGCGTCTCGTGACCGGAGGCCTCCACGTCGGCCACCTCGAGGGCCTGCCCCCTGGTGAGGATGGGCAGGCGGGTCTGCTGGTCGTCCGAGGCCGAGTCGTCGTCGACGCTGACCACGTAGGCCTTGAGGAAGCCCGGGAAGGTGATGGTGCGGCCGGAGGCCACCAGCCCCGCCGCGGTCACCTCACCCCCACCCACCTGGGCGGCCGGGAAGGCCGCGTCCACGCGGATGGTCAGCGACTCGCCCTTGGCGTCGGCCATCTGGGAGGCCAGCGTGCGGCGCCAGATGAGCTGGTAGAGCCTGAACGGGTCCCCCACGAGGCCGGTCTCGTCCGGGTGGCGGAAGGTGTCGCCCGCCGGCCGGATGGCCTCGTGCGCCTCCTGCGCGTTCTTCACCTTGGACGCGTAGACGCGCGGCTGGGCCGGGAGGTACTTCTCGCCGAACAACTCCCTGACCTGCTTGCGGGCGGCCTGGATGGCCTGCCCCGCGAGCGTCACGGAGTCCGTACGCATGTAGGTGATGAAGCCCTTCTCGTAGAGCTCCTGAGCCACGCGCATCGCCCGCTCGGAGGTGAAGCCCAGCTTACGCCCGGCCTCCTGCTGCAGCGTGGTGGTCCGGAAGGGCTCGTAGGGCTTGCGGGTGTAGGGCTTGGCCTCCACCGCCCCCACGGTGAGCGCCGCGCCCCGGAGCGCCTCGGCCAGGGTGCGGGCAGATGCCTCGTCGAGGATCAGCGCGTCCTGGGAGGTGAGCTCGCCCGAGGAGTTGAAGTCGCGGCCTTGAGCCACCCTCGCGTCGCCGACGGTGGCCAGACGCGCCGGGAAGGTGCGGGGGTCCGCGTCGGGACCGGCGTCGAGGTGGGTGTCCAGGTCCCAGTAGGAGGCGGGGACGAACGCGATGCGCTCGCGCTCACGATCGACCACCAGCCGGGTGGCGACGGACTGCACGCGGCCCGCCGACAGCCTCGGCATGACCTTCTTCCACAGCACCGGCGAGACCTCGTAGCCGTAGAGCCTGTCGAGGATGCGGCGGGTCTCCTGCGCGTCGACGAGATCCACGTCCAGCGTGCGGGGGTTGGTCACGGCCTCGTCGATCGCGGACTTGGTGATCTCGTGGAAGACCATCCGCTTCACGGGGACCTTGGGCTTCAGCTCCTCCATCAGGTGCCACGCGATGGCCTCGCCCTCGCGGTCACCGTCGGTGGCCAGCAGGAGCTCGTCGACGCCGGCGAGCTTGGCCTTCAGATCCTTGATGGTGGACTTCTTGTCCGGAGAGACCACGTAGATGGCCTGGAAGTTGTTGTCGACGTCCACGCCGGTGCGGGCCCACTTCTCGCCCTTGTACTTGGCGGGCACCTCGGAGGCGGACGTGGGGAGGTCGCGGACGTGCCCCCGGCTGGACTCGACGATGTAGTCGGAGCCGAGATAGCCGGCGATCTTGGTCGCCTTGGTCGGCGACTCGACAATCACCAGACGCTTGAGAGCCATGGTCGGATCAGTCCTCCAGTCGGGAAACTCATCGAACAATAGCCTGTGCTGTCAACGTGACCGCTCGCGCGGTGGCCCGCCTACAGGCGGAGCATCTGGTCCAGCAGCATCCCACGCACCTCCGGAAGGACCGACGCCGCCAGGTCCGCCGCGTCGACGTCGAGGACCTGGGAGACGGCTCCGATCACCTGGCCGACGGTCAGCTCGCCGTCCAGGGCGCCCACGGCCGCGGCCAGCGCCGTGTCGGCCTTGACCGCCCGGCGCAGCCCCGTGCGCTGTCGGAACACGATGTGCTCGGGGTGCTCGGCGCCCGGGACCCCGATGGTCTCCTGATCGACGTCGACGAGCCTCGGACACGAGGCGAGCAGGGCGGCGGTGGACAGCTGGAAGGCGTCCACGGCCTCGGCGTGGCGGGCGAACGTCTCCCCCACCGGCTGGGCGACCGCGTGCGGCCACGTCTCGTAGCGGCGGTGGGGAACGGCCCTGTCCGCCCGGGTGACGAGGATCCAGCCCATCCCGACGGCGCGCACGCCCAGCCGGTCGAAGTAGGCGAGCCACTCGTCGTACGCCCCCCGCCAGCCGCGCGAGCCGGCGAGGCCCGCATCCGCCAGCCACATCTCGATGTAGCTGAACACGTCCAGCCGCTCGCGCTCGATCACCCAGGCGTCGCAGCCGTCGGGGATCCACGAGTCGAGCCGCTCCTGCCAGGGCCCGTCGAGGACGGCCCAGTTGGTCAGCAGCTGCAGGCTGCCTCCCGGGGTCAGCCGATCCGCCGCCCCGCGGATGAGTGTCTCGACGAGCGCGTCGCCCTCGTAGTTGGTCTCCCGGTAGGCGAGCGTCTCCGCCTCGGTCCGGGGCGGGCTCATCACGAAGGGCGGGTTGGACACGATCAGGTCGAACCGGTCCCCGCCCAGCGGCTCGTACAGCGACCCCTCGCGGACCTCCGCGTCGACCTCGTTGAGGGCCAGGGTGAGGCGGGCCAGCTCCAGCGCCCGCGCGTTGACGTCGGTGGCGACGATGCGCGACGCATGCCTGGCGAGGTGCAGCGACTGCACCCCGCAGCCCGTCCCCAGGTCCAGGGCCGTGCCGACGGGGCGCCGCATCGTCAGCTGCGCCAGCGTGGTGGAGGCCGGGGAGACGCCGAGGACGTAGTCGGGACGAGTCGGCACGATCTCGCCGTCGAGCCCCGGGGTGGGGTCGGCCACGATCCACCCTGAGGCGTCGTCGTCCGGCGAGCCGTACGGCCGGATGTCGATCAGGGCCCGGACACCGTCGGCGGTGCGCTCCAGGTAGCCGGCCTCCATCAGCGCCGACACGTCGAGTGTCGCGGCCAGGTGCTCCTCCGCGACGGCCTGCTGGAGCACGAAGAGCCGGGTCAGGGTGGCGATCGGGTCAGTGTCGCGGCCGAGTGCCACGTCCGCGGGCACCGTCGAGTTGCGGCCCAGCCCCGCCTGCCCCGGCTCTCCGATGCGGTCCAGCACCGCGTCGACCGTGAAGCCTGCTGTGAGCAGGCTGGCACGCAGGTGTGACGGGTCTAGGCGCATGGGGTCATCGTAGGCGGCCGACGGCTAGTGCGGCTGCAGGGCCTGACGCCGCCTCCCGACCGTCAACCTCGAGGGCCGCCGGGCCAGTCCGACGTCCGCCATCCCCTCTCGAAGCCCGATGAACGCCACCGCGGCGTAGGACAGGGCCGCGCCTGTGAGCAGTGAGGCCGCCACGTTGACCCAGCGGCCGGAGGCCACGCCGACGAGGACCGAGACGAGGCACCACAGCGTCATGACCCAGATCGACAGGACCGCCCACGCGGGGGCGGCCGTCCGGCCGCTCACCTTGGGCGTCCGCCCGAACGGGATGCGCCTGCCGGTCAGGCCCTGCTGCACGGACTTCAGGACCCCCGCCAGGTGCACCGGCACCAGCATGAGGTTGAGGGCGAAGACCCTGCCCATGTCGCTGAGTCGGTAGCCGCAGCGCATGAGGTCGCGGGTGTAGAGGAAGAAGTAGGGAACCGACAGGATCGGAAGCCACAGGCTGCGCAGCTCGTCGCCGCCGAGCGGGAGGAAGAGCAGCGCCAGCATGCCGAGGCTGCCGGTGGCGATCGAGGTGAGGTAGTGCATCCGGATCAGGAACGCGGGTACCGCGAGCCGGTCCCTGGGCGCCGCGATCAGCCTGCGCACAGCCTTGGGCGCGATGAGGAGACCGCCGTTTGCCCACCTGCTCCGTTGGATGAGCAGGGAGCCGAAGTCCGGCGGCGTGGCGCTCCACGCCAGGCGCGAGGGGACGTTGTGCAGGTCCCAGCCGCGCTCTGCCAGGTCCAGGGTGGACTCGGTGTCCTCGATCACCGTCCGGTCCTGGATGTAGCGCGCGATGACGTGCCCCCGCTCCGTGTCCTCCACGCGGATGTCGTCGAGCGCCTCCTTACGGAGCAGTGCGTTGGCCCCCACCCAGAAGGTCGCTCGGCACCAGGTGAAGCCCTGGTGGACGATGAACTGGATGTCGGTGGTGGCGCCGGCGATCCGCTCCACCAGGCCGGAGGCACCCGGGACGGAGGTGTAGGGGGTCTGGACCACGGCCAGCCGCTCGTTGCCGGGGGCCTCGAGTGTCGCGGCCAGACGCAGTGCGTACTCCGGATCCAGCATGCTGTCCGCGTCGAGGGTGAGCACGAACGCGGCGTCCGGGATGAGGGTGCCATTGGCCTCGTTGGTGCGCTCGAGCACACGGCCCTCGGCTCCCGTCACCTCCCGGACGTGGGCGCCGAGCAGGTCGATGTACGCGTTCAGATTGGCGGCCTTGTTGGGCTCGTGGGTGAGGTTGACGTAGCGCTTGCGCTGAAAGACGGTGATGTCACAGGTGTAGGCATCGCGGAGCCGGTCCAGTTCATGGAGGATCTGGTCGCGGGTGGTGCTGTGCGCACGGCCCGCCAGCCAGCGCACCCTCTCCTCGAGGAGTTGGGCCTGCCGCCGCCAGGTCACCTCGACGAAGTGCGCGTCCGTGTGATCGGCCGGCGTCTCGTGGGCTGCCCGGTGGCGGGCCCAGGAGGCGAGCGAGTCCATCACCCGCAGGAGTTCGCCGAAGTCCCTGCCGTCGCCTGGTGCCAGCGCGAGGACGCGGACGCGGCCTGCCTCCACGATGGAGCGGGCCTCGGCAAGCACCGCCTGAACCTCTGCCGGGAGGCGGAGAGCGGCCTCGAGCAGCGCGAGGCTGTCGTCGTCGGACGGGTCCGGCGGATCATCGAGCAGGAGCGCCACCCGCTTACGGGGGTGATGCTGGAGAGCCGCCGAGGTGAGCGTCTGGCGGATGGTGCGCTCGTCCTCCTTGTACGACGGCACCAGCACCGCGATGGGCTGAGCGTCGTCCCAGTGCTCCCCGACCAGCTCGGCCAGCGGCTGCACGTCGTGGTTCGCGGTTCGGATGAGGAACCCGAGCCGTGCCACCTGGTACACCAGATTGCCCGCGACCAGGATGGCCAGGACCCCCGCCAGGGCGGTGAGCCTCACCACCGTCCACACGCCCCAGAGCTCATGGCGCGCGACGGCGATGAGATCCAGCGTCAGCATCACGGCAGCGAGCGCGGTCAGGGCCATCATGGCGAGGGTGAGCAGGGCTTCGGGCCGCGAATCCGGGCGCGATGGGACGGCTCGTCGAGCCACGGGGACCTCCGGGGGAAAGTGTCTGGGCGGCGATCCATCCGCCCGCTAGGCAGGATCGCGCCGCGTCGTCGTTCACCACAGCCCCCGATCGGAAGGATCCGTCCGACCAACGGCGATTCCCGTGGACCCGAAAGCCCTGCCTCACCGGCCGAAAGGCCTACCCCTCCCCCTCGAAAGCCATCCCCCGCCGGAGGTGGGGCGCTCAGCTTGACGGCTCAGACGGAGTCTGTGGCGCCCTGCCAGAGGTTGACCCCGGCCACGCCCGCGTGGAGGTCGATGGAGGCAAGTTCGTCCGGGGTGAAGTCCAGGTCCGCGAGCGCGGCCAGGTTGTCGTCGAGCTGGCGCACCGACGAGGCGCCGAGCACCACGGAGGTGACCGAGGCTTCTCCCTGATCGCGCAGCGCCCACGCGATCGCCATCTGGGCGAGACTCTGCCCGCGGTTCTCCGCGATGTCGTTGAGCGCCCGCAGGTGCGCGATGTTCTCTGCGGACAACAGGCCCGTGTCGAGGGACTTGCCCTGGGCGGCCCGCGAATCTGCGGGGATGCCCTCCAGGTAGCGGTCCGTGAGCATGCCCTGGGCGAGCGGCGAAAAGGCGATCACGCCCATCCCTGCCGCGCGGCATGCCTCCAGCAGCGACGGTTCGCCCTCCTCGATCCACCGGTTGAGGACGGAGTAGGAGGGTTGGTGGATCACGAGCGGCGTGCCCAGCGCTCTGGCGATCTCCTGCGCCCTGGCCGTCAGGGTGGCCGAGTAGGACGAGATGCCTGCGTAGAGGGCCTTGCCCGACCGTACAGCCTGGTCCAGGGCTGCCATCGTCTCCTCGAGCGGGGTCTCCGGGTCCGGCCGGTGGTGGTAGAAGATGTCGACGTAGTCGAGCCGCATGCGGCGCAGCGAGTCGTCCAGGGAACTCAGCAGGTACTTGCGTGAGCCGCCGAACCCGTAGGGCCCCGGCCACATGTCCCAGCCCGCCTTGGACGAGATGACCAGCTCATGGCGGTACGACGCGAAGTCCTCGGCCATGAGGCGGCCGAAGTTGGCTTCTGAGGCGCCGTACGGGGGGCCGTAGTTGTTCGCCAGATCGAAATGGGTGACCCCGCGGTCGAAGGCGCGGCGGAGAATGTCGCGCTGCGCCTGCAGCGGCTTGTCGTCACCGAAGTTGTGCCAGAGCCCGAGCGAGATGGCCGGGAGCTTGAGGCCGGAGGCGCCCAGGCGGCGGTACGGCATGCTGGAGTAGCGGTCTTCGGCGGCGATGTAGGTCATCTCCGCACTGTATCCCCGTCCACCCCCGCCCCGGGCGTCTCAGGTTCCGGCCGTCGCCGCCCTGTCGATCTCTGAGGGGCCCCATCCCAGCTGCGGACGCAGTTGTGCGCGGACCACCACCTCCACCACCACGGATCTTCCGCCTCCCTGCACATCGCAGCCGACCACGGAGGCCGCGTTGCGCCCGGCGGCGTCTGCGGCGGCCGGGCAGGGTGAGTCCCCTCGCACAGACGCGCCGACGGCGGCCAACGCCGAGATCTCGGCCACCTGCTCGGCACGCCGGGCGATGAAGAACCACTGGATGAGAACCGCCGACACCATGAACGCGCTGACCAGGATCAGGCAGACGGCGGCCACCAGCACCGAGCCCGCAGCTCCTCGCTGGCTCCGAGCGGCGCTCACCGCCCTACCCCCGGCTCGTAGGCCGCCCACGAGCTGGCCTCCACCTCGACGGGTCCCAGCCCGGCGATGCGCACCGCCATGCGGACGGTCGCGGTGACCCCGTCCGCCTCACGACGGACATCCACCTCGGCTCCCGCCGGGACCCTCTGGCGCGCCTGACGCACTGCGCCGTCGTCCCCGCGGGCGGTCTGCCGGGCCAGTTGGGCGCTTGACTCGGCGACGCCGGCCTGCGCCACCCCAAGCAGCGAGATCCCGGCGAGGGCCGCGGCAAGTGCCACCGCCGTCACCAGTCCGATGGCCAGTTCAACGGTGACCATGCCGCGCTCGCCACGCCGGCACCTCGACTGCCTGCTCATGGGACCGGGATCACCCGTTCGCCATGTGGGTGAACACGTTGACCACCCAGTCGAAGAGGGTCTTGTAGAACTGGTTGTCCCCGAAGATGCGCAGGAGCACGAGGGCGACAGTGGCCGCGGCGAGCAGGCCCAGCGCGTACTCGACCGTGGTGAGTCCGCGCTGCGCGAGGGCTCGGGCCCGTGCCTTGCGGGCGGGAAGGAGGGTGGCCATGGGAGGTCCTTTCGGTGCGCCGGCGCCCTGTTGGCCGGTCACCCCCTTGATCGCAAACCGCCCCCGCCGTTTTCCGGCCGCCCACCGGAGCTGTGGACAGCCGTCCACGGACAACACCCATGCCTGTGGAGCGCGGGAAGCCCTCAGTCGAGCAGGAGCCCCAGGAGCTCGGCCGCATCACCCTTGTGCAGCACCTGGTTGGCGTTGCCGCACTTGGGTGACACGACGCACGCCGGGCAGCCTGACTCGCACGAGCACCGGGTGAGCCGGTCGAGCGTGGCGCGCAGCCACTGCTCCACCACCTCGAACCCGCGGTGGGCGAAACCTGCACCTCCTGCCATGCCGTCGTGGACGAAGACCGTGGCCAGGCCCGTGTCCGGGTGGAGCGCCGTACTCACGCCGCCGATGTCCCACCGGTCGCACGGCGCGAAGGCCGGCAGCAGGCCGATGGCCGTGTGTTCCATCGCGTGGGCCGCCGCGCCCATCTGAAGCTCCGCCCATCCGAGCCTGCGTGCCAGGTGCTCCGGCACCGTCCACCACACCGCCTGCGTGGTCATCCGGTGGCGGGGAAGGTCCAGCGGCGTCGAGTCCCACACCTCGTGGGTCACCTCGTCCCTGCGGAGGTACCCCAGGACCTGTGAGTCCAGGCGCACGTCGCCGCGATGTACCCGGGTGATGCCCACCGGCCTGCTCTCGGACTCCTGCACGATCTGGATGTCGAACGACGACTGTGCCTGCGTGTAGTAGCGGGGCCTCGATGCAACAACCAGCGCCTGGTGCTCGTCGAGGTCCAGGTCCTCCACTGTGAAGCTCTCCCCCTGGTGCAGGTACACGGCCCCGGGATGGACGGTGCGATCCGCCGCCGCGACGTCGACCACGCCCACGATGCGCCCCGAGTCGCGCTCGATGATGTCGATGGGGCGCGCCCCCATGGAACGGAGGTTGATGAAGTCCACCGCCCGATCAGGGCGGGTCCAGTAGAAGCGGTCCCTGCGGTGGCGCAGCACCCCCTGAGCGGCCAGAGCCCTGGCCATGGCCGGCGCGGTGGGGCCGAACCACCGCTGGTCCTCGTCCGACAGTGGCAGCTCCTGTGCGGCGGCGGCGAGATGCGGACCGAGGACCCGCGGGTTGTCCGGGTGGAGCACCGCGCGCTCCACCGGCGCGTCGAACACCAGCTCGGGGTGCTCCAGCAGGTAGGCGTCGAGGGGGTCCTCCCGCGCGAGGAGCACCACGACGGCGTCCTGACCGCGCCGGCCCGCCCTGCCCGCCTGCTGCCAGAAGGAGGACAGCTTGCCCGGATACCCGGAGACGAGCACCGCGTCCATGCCGGCGATGTCCACGCCCAGCTCCAATGCATTGGTGCTGGCCAGCCCACGGAGCTCGCCGCTGTGCAGGCCGGCCTCGAGCGACCGGCGGTCCAGCGCCAGGTACCCGCCGCGATAGGACGCGATGCGGGTGGGCTGGGCGGAGAGTTCCTGCGCGGCGAGCGAGACCAGTTCGGCCCCCTGCCTGGACGGGACGAAGGCGATGGTCTGGGCGTCGTGGTCGGTCAGGCGCGCCAGGAGCTCGGCCGTGTCCGACCGGAGCGACGAGGCGGGCTGCCACAACACCGCCGTCCGCCTGCCGCTGGGGGACGTGTCGTGGTGGATCACCTCGACGCCCTCGGCGCCGATGAGCCGGCCTGCGAACTCTCCGGCGTTGGGTGCGGTGGCCGACGACAGGGCGACGACCGGATCCGACCCGTACTGCGAGGCCAGCCGTCGAAGGCGCCGGACCACCTGGGCGACATGCGCGCCGAAGACGCCCTGGTAGCGGTGTGCCTCGTCCAGCACGATGTAGCGGAGCGAGCCGAGGAAGGACGCCCAGCGCTGATGGTTGGGCAGCACGGAGAAGTGCAGCATGTCCGGGTTCGTCAGCACGAGGTCCGCGTGGTCGCGCGCGAATCTGCGCTCGGCATCGTCGGAGTCACCGTCGAGCGCGGTGAGCCGCCACCCCTTGGGCCCGAGCGCGGCGGCTGCCCGTGCCTGGTCGTGGGCGAGCGCCTTGGTGGGGGCCAGGTAGAGGGCGGTGTGTCGCGGCCCGGTGAGGCGGGCCCGGGTGGAGTCGACGGCGACGCCCAGCGTGCCCTCGGCGGTGGCGGCGATGATGGGCATCAGGTAGCCCAGCGTCTTACCCGAACCTGTAGGCGTGCACACGATCGCGTGCCGGCCGTCGAACAGTGCCTGGGCGAACTCCACCTGATGCCGCCAGGGCGCCGGGACCCCGGACCGCTCGATCCGCGAGACCGTCTCCGCGGACAACCAGGCGGGCCAGGACGACGTGAGGCCGGGCGTCGGCTCACGGCGCGAGACGGCGACCGCCTCATCCCTCCCGAGCAACCAGTCGTACTTCACGCTCCAACTCTGCCAGCCACCTCCGACGAACCCTGCACCGGAGGATCCGCCCCCTCTCCTGCGGCGCTCCAACGGGGGGCCGGGCGTAGAATCGGGAGAGAGTGAGGAGGCGCGGCGATGCGCCCGTCGATCGGCCTGCGGAGATCGGTCCGCCGCCACGTCCGGTTCGGGACGGTGGTCGCGGGGGTTCTCGCGATCGCCCTGACGGGATGCGCCCCACAGCCGGGAGCCGCCCCGTCCGTCTCCCCAGGTACTCCTCCCTACCCCACTCCTGGTGAGCCGGCCACCGCCGGACCGGCCTCCCCCGCCGACGGCACGTCCACCGCCACCGGCGGGCCCGCCACCTCCTCGGCTCCCGCCGGCACGGCGACCTCAACGCCCACGGCGACGCCGTCGCCCACCGCGACACCGACGCCCAGCCGGTCCATCGCCGCCTCCACCACCCAACCCCCCGCACCTTCGAGTTGGCCGGCTCCCTCCACGGCTCCACCCGCCGGAACCACAACGGCGACGGCTCCAACCGCCCCGGGGGCCCTGGTCAAGGCGTGGGCGGGGCAGGACATCGAGGCCTTCGACACCCAGCGGAAGGTGGTGGCCCTGACGTTCGACGGCGGGGCGTCAGGGGATGCCGTGGAGTCGATCCTCGCGACCCTGAAGGCATACGACGTGCCGGCCACCTTCTTCGTCACCGGCGCCTTCGCCCGGGCCTATCCGCGCTACGTGACCGCGATCGACGCGGCCGGTCATCCGGTGGGCAATCACAGCGACACGCACCCCTACTTCACCCAGACCACGAACGAGGAGATCCGGGCCGAGTTGGCCGCCGCGGAGAAGGCGATCTCGGCACTCACCGGGAGCACCACCGCGCCGCTGTTCCGGTTCCCGTTCGGCGACCGGGAGGACCTCGACATCCGGGTGGTCAACGCGGCCGGCTACATCCCGGTCCGATGGACGGTCGACACCCTCGGGTGGAAGGGCACCAGCGGGGGAATCACCACCGCGATCATCAGGCAGCGGGTACTCGACCGGCTCCGCCCGGGCCAGATCGTGCTCATGCACGTAGGTGCCCATCCGGACGATCACTCGACGCTGGACGCCGACGCCCTGCCTGGCGTGATCCAGGACCTCCGAACACGGGGATACTCCTTCGTCACGGTGCCGGACCTGCTGGACGACGTGCTCTGACTCACCCGAAGAAGTCCGTCATGAGGCTCGCGATGATGGGGACCACCCCGATGGCCATGAACGCAGGGAGAAAGCAGGCCATGAGCGGCAGCACCGACCTGACGCCCACCGTGCGGGCGCGTCTGGCCGCGCGGTCCCTGGCCTCCTGCCTCGCGTCCTCGGCGTGATCCCGCAGTACCCCGGCGAGCGCGGTCCCGGTGCGTTCGGCCCTCCCGATGTCTGTGGCGGTGGCTCCCCACACTGGGTGCCCCCTCAGCGACTCCCATGCCGCCGGCCCGGTGCGCCCCAGCTCCAGCTGCGCCGCGACCTCGCCGAGCAGCTCGCGGGTGCCCGGCGGGGACACCTTCGCCACCTCCGCGACGGCGTGCGCCGTCGGGAGTCCGGCCTCCAGGCAGACCGCCAGGAAGTCCAGCGCGTCTGGGAGCTCATCCGCCAGGGCCCACCAGGTGGGCCGCGGCGCCGCCCAGCCGAGGCCCACGGCCGCCGCCGAGCCGACGGCGACGCCCGCGACCCACCCGGGCGGCCCCTCGATCAGCAATGCGAGGACCACCGAGACGGCCACCCCCACGATGACGCGCTGGGACCAGGGCGGAGCGCCCGGCCGGCCTCGGAGCGGGGGGACCAGTGTGAACGACCCGCCGTCGAGGCGCGACAGCCGGCCCGACGGGCCCCGCACGAGCAGCAACGAGGCCATGGCGCACATGACCGCGGCGACGAGGACCGAGTTCATGACCGCCGCCGGGGTGCCTGTGCGCCGGTCCGCGCGAGCCTGTCCACCCACAGCACCCCGGCGGAGGTGAGTGTCACGGAGGTGAGCACGAGCACCTGCCCGACAGGCTCCCGCAGCAGGTAACCAACCGTGTTGACGCCGGCGGCGAGCCCGAGCCCCACGGCCAGGAACGGCAGCATCGCCATGATGTGACCGCTGGTGCGGGCGGCTGCCAACTCCGTCGCCACGACGGCGTCCAGCTGGCGTTGCCGTCTCAGGTTGTCCGAGACGCGGGCCAGCACGTCGGCCACGGGCGCGCCGGTGCGCTCGCTCAACTGCCACGCGGCCGCGACGCACCGCATCCCGAGCCTGCCCGGCCCCTCGGCGGCTCTGGCCAGCTCCTGCCCGACATCTCCCCCGAGACGCGCGGCGGCGGCGGCTTGAGCCAGGACCGGAAAGTCCACCGCAGCCTCGGAGAGGGCCACATGCGGGATGCTGCCTGAACGCATCAGCGACGACAGCACGCGGGCCGCCTGGGCGCACTCGTCGGCCGCCCTCGTCTCGACCAGCCGGGTGCGCCGAGCGCCGGCGAGCCGCCACAGTGTGGCGCCCGCGATCACGACAGCGAAGCCCCACAGCAGCGGTCGCACGCCGAGCAGCGCGGTCGTGCAGAGGACCACCGCCCCCGCTACCGCCACCCATCCCACGCCGCGCGCAGCCGTTGGCGCGGGCCGCCGGCGATCACCCAGCCGCCTCAAGGCGTGTGCGGCAGGATGGCCAAGCAGAAGCGCCCCGGCAAGGGCCGCGGCGACGGCTGCGCCGATCACCACCCCACCACCGCACGCAGCAGCGCCTCACCGGCGCCGTAGCTGACACCGGAGCCCGTCATCGTGGCGCCCGGAAGGATGTCGACCGACCCGTCAGGCCGTCGCCGGAACACCCCCACCTGGGCGACACGCCGACGTCCTCCGGAGTCCCTCGCGACGTGGATCACCAGGTGGAGCGCGGCCGCCACCTGGGCGTGGCAGGCGTCGCGGCCCATGCCACCGAGCGCCGCGAGCGCCTCCAGCCTTGCGGGGACATCCTCGACCGAGTTGGCGTGGATGGTGCCGCAGCCGCCCTCATGGCCGGTGTTCAGCGCGGTGAGCAGGTCCGTGAGCTCAGCGCCCCGGACCTCGCCGAGGACCACCCGGTCCGGCCTCATCCGGAGCGCCTGCCGCACCAGGGTGGTCAGGGTGATGGCGCCGGCACCCTCCGCATTCGGAGGCCGGGCCTCGAGCCGCACGCAGTGCGGATGCGCGGGGACCAACTCGCGCGCGTCCTCCACCAACACAATGCGCTCCTCTGCGGGGACCAGAGCCAGCATGGCGGCGAGAAGAGTGGTCTTCCCGCTGCCCGTACCTCCGGAGACGAGATAGGCCACGCGCCGCTGCACGACCGCGCGCAGCAACTCAGCCCCTTCCGCCGGGAGCGACCCGGCGGCGACGAGGTCCGATAGCGAGAATGTCCGCGAGGCGGGCACCCTGAGCGAGATGCACGTCCCCGGTGCCGCCACAGGGGCCAGCACGGCGTGCAGCCGCACACCGCTGGCGAGGCGGCCGTCGACGAAGGGCGCCGCGTCGTCGAGCCGCCGTCCGGCCGCCGCGGCGAGTCGGATGGCGAGGCGCCGCACCTGCTCGTCGTCGACGAACGACACGTTCGCCCGCTCCAGGCCTGAACCGCTGTCCACGAACACGTCCCGCGGTCCGTTGACCACCACGTCGGAGACCCCCGGCGCACGCAACAGCTCCTCCAGCGGGCCGGCGCCGACGCTGTGCCGACGGAGGTTCTCCAGGACCTCGTGCACGGCAGAGTCCGTCACCACCACTCCCAGGCCCCTCAGTGCCGCCGCCACGTCCACCGGCGTGTAGGGACGACCCAGCGCAGCCAGAGACCCCTGGAGCCGGTCGAGCTCCAACTCAGGCACCGGTCAGGCCCGCCAGGATGGGGGCGATCTGCCGCGCGAAGGCCCTAGCAGGACCCGCAACAGGGAGGAGCCCCAACTCCGCCAACCTGGGTAGGCAACGATGGTGCCCGACCTGTCCGAGGCTGGGCGCCCCGAGCGTCCGCGCCACCACCTGCTCCGGCAGGCTGCGTCCCGGGCCCCTCCTGACGACGATCGCGGTGGGCGTGAGCGAGTTCGCCTGCGCGAGCATCCGTGCCGCGGCGACGGAGCGCACATCGGCGCCGACCACGAGCACGGTGTGGTCAGCCGCCACCGACGGGGACTCCCGGCCGCAATCTGCCAGCACGATCCTGTGGCCTCGGGCCAGGGCGGTCATGACGGCGGACACCGCACCCGGCGACGGCGCGGCCTGCGCGTCCCTGGAGTGCGCGAGCAGCGGCACGCCCCCGACGGAGGGCAGACTCCGCGCGACGTCGCCGAGCTCCCCGCGCGCGTTGCCCAGGTCTGACCAGCGCATCCCCTCGGACGTCTCCGCCCCAGCGACGAGGTCCAGGCCACCGCCGCACGGTGCGAGGTCCACCACCGCCGCCGAGGACCCGGCCCTCCGTGCGCCGAGCGCCAACCCGACGGTCAGAGTGCTCACCCCCAACCCTCCGGACGCGCCGATCAACGCCACGGTGACTCCCCGCTCGCGCCCTGCCAGTGAGGCCTGCATGAGCGCCTCGGCCAGCCGGCCCCCGACGTCCGGCAGTGGCAGGACCGGCAGTTCGAGTTCGGCTGAACACCGGGCGAGTTCTGCCGGAGCGGTGCCGATCAGGAAGGCCCGGCCGGGGGGCGCCGACGTCCACCGCGCGGCCATCTCGGTGGAGACCAACCTGAGTTTCGCCGTCGGCCATTGGGCGCGCGCCGCCTCGGCATCCTTGGCGACGCGCAGCGGCACGTCCATGGCCGCCGCGGTCACCTCGACGGCCTCGATGACGGCCGGGTCACGGGAGCACAGCAGCGCGTGGGCGATCGGATCCATGCCCCTTGATCGCGAGGAGACCCCCGCAGATCCCACCCCACTGCGCGCCTGTGGACAACTCCGGTGGCCCGGGACGCCGTCGACCCCCGTTACCCTTGGTGCGACCGCGCGCACGAGAGGAACCCATGAGCCGAGCCACCCTTCCCACCGAGGCCCTCGACTGGCTTGCGGTGTGGCGCGGCGTGCGGGCCCTGGCCCTCGGCCCCGATCCGCACCTCGCCAGGCGGCTGACGGACGCCGGACACTCGCTCTTCGCCCTGACGGACGACCCCGGGCGGCTGTCGCGTCTCCGCGGCCTGCGCAACGTCACACCGGTGCTGGCCCGCCCTGAGGCCATCCCCATGGACCCCTACTCCTTCGAAGTGGTCTTCGTGCATCAGGGGCTGCACCTCTACGACCTGGACCTCGCTCTCCCGCAGCTGGCCCGCGTGCTCCGGCCCGGGGGGTGCATCAGCGCCTCGTACCTGGTGCGCGACGACACTGTCCCGTGGGTCCGGCGTCTCGCCGCCCTTCTCCGCCGCTACGACCCGCTGGCCATGAAGGGCGAGTACGGCCATCACAGCCTCGACGCCCTCAGCGCGAGCAAGTACTTCCCGGAGGTGGAGGAGCGCGCGTTCCGCGTCTGGCAGTCCGTGAGCCGCGACGAGCTCCAGCGTCTGGTCAAGGCCCAGCCGCTGGCGGCCAACCTCGACGACACCCAGCTGGCGCCGCTCCTGGGCCAGGTGGCGGACCTCTACGACGGGGCGGTCCGCCCAGGGGAGACCCTCAAGCTCCCCTTCCAGCTGCTGTGCTGGCGTGCCTGGGTGGATCATGCCGAACTGACCGGACCCGTGGTGCTGCCCGACAACGCGCTGGCCATCCACCTCTAAGCCTGCACGCCGGGTCCTCGCCCCGGCAGCCAGGGCTGGCACTAGGCTGGCCAGTGCCGAAAGGAGCACCATGCCTATTGAGCCCAGTCACCCGCTGGTCGACATCAAGGACGCCGTCTCGGATTTCGTCGCCCGCGAATCCGAGCTGGCGGCCGCCGAGCTCAAGCCCGCCGCCAAGGCCGCGGGGATCGGCACCGGCTACCTCGCCGGTGCGGCCGTGTTCGCGTTCCATGCCATCTGGATGCTCGTCATCCTGGTGGCGCTGGCGATAGGGCTGCTGCTGTACGCCGTCACCCCGCTCGGGCCGTGGTCATCCTTCACACTCGGCTTCCTGGCCAGCGTGCTGCTGTCCCTCGCGATCGCGGCCGTCCTAGCCGTCCTCGGCCGCAACAAGTTCAAGCAGGTGAAGATGCCGGAGGCCACCATCAGCGAGGCCAAGGCCACGCTGGACGCCGTCGTGGCCGCAATCGCCTCGCGCACCGGCGGCACCGATGTCACGATCAGGCCCGAGGACCTGCCGAGGTTCCGTGACGCGGACCTCGAGAACACGTTCGGACGTCCCTGACCTTCACCCGGCGCGGCCTGCGCCAGGTACCCACCGGGGCCGGGGACATGGCAGGCTTGGACCCATGACCAAGTGGGAATACTTCGTGGCGCCAATCCTGTCGCACGTGGCGCAGCAGATCCTCAACAACTTCGGCTCGGACGGCTGGGAGCTGATCCAGCTGGCCCCCGGCCCCAACCCCGACACCCTCGTCGGATACTTCAAGCGGCCCGTCCAGGCCCACTGATGTCGGCGTCCGAGCGTCTGGCCCACCTCGGGATCGAGCTGCCGCCTGTCGCCACGCCCGTGGCGGCCTATGTGCCGGCCACCCGCGTCGGGGACCAGGTCTGGACCTCCGGCCAGCTCCCCAGCGTGGCCGGAGCTCTCGTCACCACCGGCAAGCTGGGCGGAGCCGTCTCGCCGGAGGCGGGCGCCCAGGCAGCCCGAGTCGCGGCCCTCAACGCCCTCGCGGCCGCAGCCGCTGTCGCAGGCGGCGTGGACAGGATCCGCAGGGTCGTCAAGGTGGTGGTCTTCGTGGCGAGCGAGCCCGGCTTCACGGCGCAACCCGCCGTGGCCAACGGCGCCTCGGCGCTGTTCGGAGAGGTGTTCGGCGACGCCGGGGCCCACGTCCGGTCGGCCGTCGGAGTGTCGGTCCTTCCGCTCGACGCGCCCGTCGAGGTCGAGCTGGTCGTCGAGGTCTGATGGGCGGCCCCGCCGCCGTCAACCGCGCCCTCGCCGAGGCCTATCCGGACGCCGAATGCGAACTGGACTTCACCTCGGCGTTCGAGCTGCTGGTGGCAACCGTGCTCTCGGCCCAATCCACCGATCGGCGGGTGAACTCGGTCACGCCGGAGCTGTTCAGGCGGTACCCCACCCCGGAGGCCCTCGCCGCGGCGGATCGCGCCGAGGTGGAGGCACTGATCGGCCCGGTGGGCTTCTTCCGGAACAAGACCACCGCCATCCTCGGCCTCGCCAAGCAGATCGTCGACAACTTCGACGGCGTGGTCCCCGCGACCCTCGAGGAGCTGATCACGCTCCCGGGTGTGGGCCGCAAGACCGCGAATGTGGTGCTGGGTAACGCCTTCGGCGTGCCCGGGGTGACGCCTGACACCCACCTGATCCGGGTCTCGGGCCGGCTGGGGTGGACCGCCTCGAGCCGCCCCGACGATGTGGAGCGCGACGTCGCGGCCCTGTTCCCGCCCGAGGAATGGGTCATGCTGTGCCACCGGGTGATCTGGCACGGCCGACGCTGCTGCCACGCCAGGAGACCGGCCTGCGGCGCCTGCCCGGTCCGGGAGTTGTGCCCCTCGCGCGGCATCGGAGAACAGGATCCGGAGCTGGCTCGCCCTCTCATCCGGGAACCGCGCGGGTAATCTCGGCCGTGTGATCCACGTGCGCCTGCTTCCGGCCCTCGCCGCGACACTCGTGCTCGCGGCCTGCGGCACGGTCCCCGCATCCCCGGCAGGTTCGACAACGCCGCCCTCGCCCGGGCAGGCCTCCTCCGCGCCGACGGACCTCGAGGCGCTGCGCCGGCAGTTCGGGCTGCCGGAGTGTCCCGCCACGGATCCCGAGGCCACGCAGGTCCCCGGAGGTCTCCCGCAGACCCAGCTCGCCTGCCTCGGCGGCGACGGTGCGGTCAACCTGGCCGGACTCCCCCGGACCCCCACGATCGTCAACCTGTGGGCGCAGTGGTGCGGACCGTGCCGTGAGGAGTCGCCCTACCTCCGCGAGGGCCTGGCCGAACTCGACGGCGTGTCCTTCGTCGGCGTCAACTACAACGATCCCAAGCCGGACTGGGCCATCGAGTTCGCGGGGCTCGTGGGATGGAACTACCCCCACGTCGTGGACGAGGACAAGACCCTGCAGGTGCCGCTCCGGGTGCCAGGGCTCCCCACCACCTACTTCGTCGACGCCGACGGCAGGATCGCAGGCGTCCACGCCGGTCCGTTCGAGTCCACCCAGCAGCTGACGGCGCTCGCCGACGAGTATCTGGGGGTGCGATGAGGCACCCCGAGGCCTTTGAGCAACTGAGCCGGGAGCTGGTCCACGGGCCAGGCGTCCGGCACATCGGCATGGACAGGACGCCGCGGGGCGAACGGGCGGCGGCGGTCCTGATGCTGTTCACCGACGAGGCGGATCCGGCTCTGACGTTCGTCACCCGGGCCGAGACCATGCGCCGCCACGCGGGCCAGATCGCTCTGCCCGGGGGGGCCGTCGACACCACCGACGCAGACCGTCGGCACACCGCGCTCCGCGAGGCGAACGAGGAGATCGGGCTGGCCGCCGAACACGTCACCATCCTCGGCGAGCTCCCACCGCTGTGGGTGCCCGCGTCACGCTACGACGTGACCACGGTGGTGGCGGTGTGGCCCGGCGGGCATCCGCTGCACGCGCGGGACCCCGCCGAGACCGGGGCGGTCCACGCCTTCGCCGTGTCTGCGCTGACGTCCCCCGAGGTCCGCGTGACCGGGCATCACCCGAGCGGATTCGAGGGGCCCGCGTTCGTGCTGGGCGAACAGTTCATCTGGGGGCTCACCGCGCACCTGGTGGACTGGGTGCTCGACCTGGGAGGCTGGGCGAGACCATGGGACCGGGCAAGGATCGCCGATATCCCGGCCCGGTACATGCGCGATTAGGAGTTCCGACCAGTTCCGCTCACGACGAAGACCTGACTGGTCAGTGGTTTCTCAGGGCCGGACGCCGGCCCGGGTGGGAAGGACTGAGATGTTGGCGTCCGCGGTGTCGTGATAGTCCACCAGGACGTCGTGCCACGAGTCGATATCTGGGCGTGAACGCAGCAGCGCGCGCCGCTCGCGTTCCGTCATGCCGCCCCAGACACCCCACTCGATCCGGTTGTCCAAGGCCTCGGCCAGGCACTCCGAGCGCACAGGGCACCCGACGCACACCGATCTTGCGCGCTTCTGGTCTTTGCCCTCTGGAAACAGAGCATCGGCCATGTCGCGGCACTTGGCGTGGAGCGTCCATTCGCTCACTTCAGCGAGTGACATCAGCTGCCCTCCCTTGCGCAGTCACTGTCAGATAACGCTGACGCTAGCGCATGAACGGCCATGCGCAACAGGGGGTAAAGGACGCAAAAACGCAAGCCAGCGCGCGGACCATGGGCTCTTGGGACCCTTCACGTAAACTTGGGCCCATGAAGTCTGCCTCCCTCAGCCAGAAGGCGTACTCCGTCCTCATGTTCCTCGCGGTGAGCGTGCTCGCCGGCCTGCTCCTGTCGGGTCTCGCGGTGCCGTTCGCCGCGCTCGCGGGCGGCAGCGCGAAGATGGCGGCGGACTCGCTGGAGTTCCTCCCGGCTGATCTGGAGACGCCGCCACAGTCGGAGCGCTCCCGCGTGCTCATGGCCGACGGCTCGGTGCTGGCCACCTTCTTCAACGAGAACCGCGTCTACGTGCCGCTCTCCGAGATCGCCCCGGCCATGCAGGACGCTCAGATCGCTATTGAGGACCACCGCTTCTACGAGCACGGCGCCATCGACTTCCAGGGCTTCGGCAGGGCCTTCGTCAAGACGATGACCGGCGACACGCAGGGCGCGTCGACGCTGACGCAGCAGTACGTCAAGCTGGTCCGCGTCGAGTCCGCCGTCGCCGCGGGCGACAAGGAGGCCGTCCGCAAGGCCACCGAGGTGACGATCGACCGCAAGATCATCGAGGCCCGCTACGCCATGGCTCTGGAGGAGCGCCTCACCAAGGACGAGATCCTCGAGCGTTACCTCAACATCGCCTACTACGGTGAGGGCGCCTACGGCGTCGAAGCCGCCGCGCAGCACTATTGGGGCACGACGGCCAAGGACCTGACGCTGGACCAGGCGGCGATGCTGGCTGGGCTCGTGCAGAACCCGGTTGCTCTGAATCCGGTGAAGAACCCGGACAAGGCCATCGAGCGCCGCAACTTCGTGCTCAACCGCATGGCAGAGCTTGGCATCATCAGCGAGGAGCGCGCGGCCGAGGCCAAGGCGGTCCCGTTCGATCCGGCGAAGGTGACCCGGACCGCGAACGGCTGCACCTCGTCGCCGTACCCCTTCCTGTGTGACTACGTGCGGCGCACGCTCCTGAGCGACCAGATGCCCACGATGGGCGACACGCAGGAGGAGCGGGAGAACCTGCTCAACCGCGGCGGTCTGACCATCCAGACGCTGATCGACCCCTCCGCGCAGGCCTCGGCCGAGGCGGCCGTGGCCGACCTCATCGCCCCCACGGATCCCGTCCTCGCCGGCGCGGCGCTGATCCAGCCCAGCACGGGGCTGATCGTGGCCCTTGCCCAGTCGAGGCCGGACATGGGCACGGACCCCGGGGAGACCTACTACAACTACAACGTCGAACGCTCCATGGGCGGCGCCGAGGGTTACCAGGCCGGTTCGACGTTCAAGACGTTCACCATGGCCGCCGCGCTGGACCTGGGTATGACCCCGGGGCGCGAGTACACCGCGCCGGAATCGTTGCCCCTGGAGGGCATGACCTTCAAGAACTGCACCGGCCCGTTCGTGTTCAAGCAGGACCACACGGTGCGCAACTACAACCGCGGCTACGGCCAGATCGACATGATCCGCGCCGCGGAAGACTCCGTCAACACCTACTTCCTGCAGCTGGAGGCCGACGCGGGCATCTGTGCGTCGATCGACAAGGCAGTCGCGGCCGGCGTCAAGATGTCGACGGGCCAGGACCTCCGGATCAACCAGAACTACCCCACGTTCGTGCTGGGTACCGCGGAGGTGACTCCCCTGTCGATGGCCGAGGCGTACGCCACCTTCGCCAACCGTGGCATCCACTGCACGCCCATCGTCCTCGAGTCGGTCGTCACGAAGGACGGCTCCGAGTTGGCGGTTCCGCCGGCCGACTGCCAGCAGGTGATCCGCCCCGAGATCGCCGACGGCGTCAACCACATCCTCCAGAGCGTCATCAACAACGGCACCGGCCGCCCGGCGCGGCTGGCCGACCGCCGTCCCCAGGCAGGCAAGACCGGCACCATCAACGACAACCAGGCCGTCTGGTTCGCGGGCTACACCCCCGAGATGGCCGGCGCGGCTTGGATCGCGATCGACAAGACCAACCCGTGGTACGAGACCAGGAACAAGACGCTGAAGAACGTCCGGCTCCCCAGCGGCACCTACCTGCGCGGCTCCGGCGGCGGCGACGCCGGCCTGATCTGGAAGGCCGCGATGGCGGCGGCCCTCGCGGACAAGCCGAAGACCGCCTTCACCACCCCCACCTCCGAGGTGCTCGAGGGCGTGAAGGTTCCGCTGCCGGACGTCTCCGGCATGGGCTACAACGAGGCCAAGCGCACGCTCGAGGCGGCCGGCTTCCAGACGGAGCGGTGGAGCGTCTACAGCAGCCGCCCGGAGGGCACGTTCCTGGGCATCTCGCCGACCGGATCCGCCATCAAGTTCTCGACGGTGCAGCTGAAGGTCTCGCAGGGCCCACGGCCCGAGCCCAAGCCTGAACCCGTGGCGCCGGAACCCGTCGCTCCTCCCGCGACGGAGGCGCCGGCGGAGGAGGCCGCCGCACCGGCTGCCCCCAACCCGCCGGGCAACCCCAACCGATGAGGCGGCCGGTGCTGCGCGCCCTCGGCGCCACCGCCGCCGTCGGCGCCGCCTGCTTCGGCTGGGGCCTCGCCGAGGCCGCGATGTTCACGGTGCGGCGGGTGGAAGTGCCCATTCTGCCGGCCGGCGGGCGGCCGCTGCGGATTCTGCACGTCTCCGACATCCACCTGACCACCAGCCAACACTTCAAGCTCGACTTCATGCGGTCGCTGGCCGAGCTCGAGCCGGACCTCGTGGTCAACACCGGTGACAACATCGCCCAGGCGGAGGCGGTGTTCCCGCTCCTCGCGGCCTGGAACAGGCTCCGGTCCGTGCCGGGCGTGTTCGTGTTCGGCTCGAACGACTACTACAAGCCCTCCTTCCGCAACCCGCTGCGATACCTCACGCACGGCGCGTCTGAAGCGACGGGGCCCTCCTCGCCCAACCTTCCCTGGGAGAAGCTGCGCGACGGTATGGCCAAGCACGGCTGGGTGGACCTCACCCACCGTCGGGCGACCCTGGAGGTCAACGGGTACACGCTGGCCTTCCGCGGGGTCGACGACGCCCACCTGGGCCGCGACGACTACCCGACGGTAGCGGGGCCGGCGGACCCCCAGGCGGATCTCAACATCGGCGTCACCCACGCCCCCTACCTGCGCCTCCTGGACGCCATGACCGCCGATGGGATGGACCTCATCTTCGCCGGGCACACCCACGGCGGCCAGGTCTGCGTGCCCGGCTACGGCGCGCTCGTCACCAACTGCGACCTGGACGCCGCCCGGGTCAAGGGGTTGTCCTCGCACAGCTTCGGCGGGCGCACCTCGCAACTCCACGTGTCGGCCGGGGTGGGCACCTCCCCGTACGCTCCGTACCGGTTCGCGTGCCGCCCCGAGGTCACCCTGCTGACGCTTGTTCCGGTTTCACACTGACCGTGCCGATGGGCTAGTATCTCCGTTGGCCCCAGGGCCAATCGGGGTGTGGCGCAGCTTGGTAGCGCGCGTCGTTCGGGACGACGAGGCCGCAGGTTCAAATCCTGTCACCCCGACGCAGGTCGAGAGAAGTGGGCAAGCGCCCATGCCTCTCGACTTTTGTCTTTCTGGGGACTCGGCGCTTGTTCGGCCTGCGGTCCATCCCCCGTCGGGGGTGACGCACCACTCGGGCACGGGCCCTACGCTGCACCCATGGCCGACACAGACCCGACCGCAGACACACTGTCCCGGGACGATGCCCTCACCACGCCGGATGCTCACGCCACGGCCGTACCCGCGCCCCCGCCGCCGCGGGCGACCCGCCGCGTGGCGGTCGACCTCAGGCGCCCGTTCGCCTGGGGCTTCACCGTCACGGCCGGCGGGCTCGTCGCGATCGCGCTTGGCGGTTCGCTGGCTTCACTGTCGACGGTCCTGGTCTCGATCGGGGCCGCCCTGTTCATCGCCATGGCGCTGGAGCCGCTCGTCCAGTGGCTGGAGAACCACCGGATGTCGCGCGGGCTGGCGATCGGCGTGGTCTTCGCGGCGTTCGCCCTCATCCTCAGCGCCGTCGTCGCCATCGTGGCCCCCGTGGCGGTGGGTCAGGTGGCCGCGCTGGCCGGGGCCATGCCCGGCTACATCGCCAACCTGCAGAACGCGGACTGGTTCAAGGCGATCAGCCAGGCCACAGGGCAGGGCGACTTGTATGCCGCGCTCCTGGCGCAGGCGCAGGCCTGGCTGTCGAACCCGGAGAACATCCTTGCTATCGGCGGGGGCGCCCTGGCGGTGGGCACCGGCGTCGTCCAGCTGATCTCCACCAGCCTGATCGTCCTGGTCCTGACCCTGTACTTCCTCGCCTCGATGCGGGCGATGAAGTCCGCCCTCCTGCAGCTCGCCCCGGCCTACTCGCGGCCGAAGCTGGGCGAGATGACCGAGCAGATCAGCGAGGCCGTCGGCGGTTACGTCTCCGGTATGGCCATCCTGGCGGCCGCCAACGCCGTTTTCACGTTCCTCCTGCTGACCATCCTCGGGGCGCCGTTCGCCGCGCTGCTGGGGTTCCTGGCCCTGTTCATCACCTTCATCCCCATGGTGGGTCCGGTCATCTCCTGGCTGTTGATCACGGTGGTGACCCTCTTCAGCTCGCCGGTCTCGGCGCTGATCTTCGCCGTCGTCATGTTCGCCTACATGCAGTTGGAGGCCTACGTGTTCACGCCCAAGGTGATGACCAAGGCCGTCGACGTCCCCGGATCCCTGGTGCTGATCGGCGCGATGGTCGGCGGTAGCCTCCTCGGCCTCCTCGGCGCCCTCGTGGCGGTTCCCGTCACGGCCTCGCTGCTCATGATCCTCAAGGAGATCCACATCCCCAGGCAGAACGCGAAGCTCCACCGGGAATCCTGAGAGACCGGCCCTGTCGTGCCCCGTTCGGGGCATACGATCGGCGCAGCGTTCCCCGTCGCGGTATCGGGGACGTATCGCGCAAAGGAGCGGGACCATGAACGTGAAGCTACTTCGATCGGCGGCGCTGGCAGCGGGCATGCTGCTCGCCCTCACCGTGATGCCCGCCACGCAGGCCTCGGCTGACAGCAGCTCCAGGGCAGAGCACCAGCGGATCGTCGACTTCTGGACGAAGGACAAGGTGGCCCAGGCCAAGCCACGCGACTTCGTCCGCGACCCGGCCACCGGGACCTTCACCCAGGTGGCCGAGCCCACCGCCGCCGCGCTCGGCGCTCCGTGGGTGGACGCCGGTCTGGTCCAGAAGACCACGGGCAAGGTGCTCTTCGCGATGGGCAAGTCCTACTACGTGTGCTCCGCCTCCGTCGTCGAGGACGCCGTCAGCGGCAGGTCGATCGTGGTGACCGCGGCGCACTGCGTCTTCGACAACAAGAAGGCGCAGTTCGCGACCAACTGGCTGTTCGTCCCCGACTATGACTCGAAGCCCGTCGACCTGACGCGCAGCGGGTCCTTCTGCGCCGAGACCCAGTTCGGCTGCTGGACCGCCACCGCCCTCGTCGCCCACCGCGGCTTCACCTCGCAGCGGAGGTTCAACACAGAGGCAACCCTGCACGACTACGCCTTCGCCGTCGTCGGACTGGGCGGGAACGGCAAGGCGCCGGCGCAGCTGGACCAGACGGTCGGGGACCAGGAGATCGTCTTCGAGACCCAGGCCGCCGGCGCGGACACCCACCTGTTCGGCTATCCCGCGGGGGCGCCCTACGAGGGCAGGGAGCTCATCTACTCCCAGGGCCCGCTCGGCACGGACCCCCTCAACGACGACCTGACCTACCGCGTCCCCAGCGACATGACCGGCGGATCCTCCGGTGGACCCTGGTACGTCGAGTTCGCCAAGGGCGCCGGCGTCACGATGTCGGTGAACTCCTACGGCTACTCCGGCATCGCCGCCATGCACGGGCCGAAGTTCGACGCCAAGACAGCCGCGGTGTACGACGCCGCCACCACCGCGGCGGGCAACACGATCGTCGGCTGACCTACCCCCGTCGCCCCAGAGCACCGGTCCTCAGCAGGTACCGGTCAATACACGCCCTCGGCGAGGAGGCGGATCGGTGGTTCCCTAAGCTGGGGGGACCACCGATCTCAGGAGCGACGATGACCTGGAACGCGCTGCGCACCACCCACTACGTCAACGGCCGGTTCACCGACGACGAGCCCACGCTGAGCGTCGAGAACCCCGCCACCGGCGAGGAGCTCGCCAGGGTGGCGGACGCGGATGCCGCGACGGCGATGGCATGCCTCGACGCCGCCGTCGACGCGGCCGCCGGATGGGCCGCCACCGAGCCGCGCTTCCGTGGCGAGCTGCTCCGGGCCGCCTGGGCCAGGATCCTGGAGCGGGCCGACGAGTTCGCCGAGACGATGACGCGCGAGATGGGCAAGCCCCTGGCCGAGGCCCGCGGCGAGGTCACCTACGGCGCGGAGTTCCTGCGCTGGTTCGCCGAGGAGACCCCTCGCATCCACGGCCGCTACACCGTCGCCCCCGTCGGCGGGCAGCGGCTGCTCACCACGAAGCAGCCCGTGGGGCCGGTGCTGGCCATCACCCCGTGGAACTTTCCCCTCGCCATGGCCACCCGGAAGCTGGGGCCCGCCCTGGCGGCCGGCTGCACCGCGGTCCTGAAGCCGGCCCAGCTCACTCCCCTCACGTCGCTGTTGTTGATGGACGTCTTCGACGAGGTGGGCGTGCCCGCCGGCGTGGTGAACTGCTTCGTGTCGTCCTCGGCCTCCGCCACCACCGGCCCCCTCATCGCAGACAGGCGGCTGCGGAAGCTGACCTTCACCGGGTCCACGAGCGTGGGCGTGAGGCTGCTGGAGCAGGCCGCGGCCAACGTGCTGAAGACCTCGATGGAGCTCGGCGGCAACGCGCCGTTCCTGGTGCTGCCGAGCGCGGACGTGGACCGCGCCGTGGAGGGCGCGCTCGTGGCGAAGATGCGCAACATCGGGCAGGCCTGCACCGCCGCGAACCGGATGATCGTGCACAGCAGCCTGGCCGACGAGTTCACGGCCAAGCTGGCCGCCCGCGTCGGCGCCATGCGCGTGGGCGACGGCATGGCGTCCGGGACCGAGGTGGGGCCGTTGGTGTCCGCGTCGGCGCTCGACGACGTGGAGGCCATGGTCCGGGAGGCCGTCACCGACGGTGCCCGCGTGGTGGTGGGCGGCTCCCGGGTCGAGGGGCCTGGCCACTTCATGCAGCCGACGGTACTGGCTGACGTGGCGCCGTCGTCGCGCTGCTTCCGCGAGGAGATCTTCGGCCCCGTCGCTCCCGTGGTGTCCGTCGACTCCGTCGACGAGGCCGTGGCGCTGGCCAACGACACCGACTTCGGCCTGATGAGCTACGTCTTCGCCGAGGACCTCACCGAGGCGCTCACCACCGCCGAGCGATTGGAGTCAGGCATGGTGGGGCTCAACTCCGGGCTGGTGTCCAACCCGGCCGCCCCCTTCGGCGGGGTGAAGAGCTCCGGGTTGGGGCGCGAGGGCGGGCCCGAGGGCATCGAGGAGTTCCTCGAGATCAAGTACATCGGGATGGCTCTGGCTTAGGGAACCCACCCGGCCGACGTCAGTAGTCGGTGGCGGCGCCGTTGGCGTCCAGGCAGCGCAGCCCGGGAACTCCCGTGGGCACCCCGTTCTGCGTCAGGTCCGCGCACGGCATCGCGTCCTGGAACGCGACGATGTAGTGCCACCGCTGCTCGGTGATGCCCCACACGGTGAGGCTGTCGCCGCATGTGGTCTGCTCCTCGCCGAAGACGAACCCGTCGCGGTGGACCGCCCTGACGTCCACCTGGGTGGTGACGCACCCCGTCTCGTCGGCGTAGCCCAGGCGGACGCCCAGGAACTCCTGGAACGACGCGGGCAGGCCGGCCTGGGCGCGCGCCTGCTCGGGGCTGCTGAGCGAGGCGGCCACCGCGGACCACGGGCCTCCCTCAGGGGTGGGCTGTTCGACGGGGCTGAGCGACGCCGTCGGCGCCAACTCCAGTGACGGCTCCGGATCCGGGGCGGGCTGGGCGGACTCCGCCGGCGCGGCGGTGGTCGACGGCATCGGGGAGGCCGCGGGCGTCGTCTGGCCGGCGGTGGGCTGCAGTGGCGTCTGCGCCGCTCCGGTGCACGAGGTGAGCCCGGACACGACGACGACGGCCCCAACGGCCAGAATGGCACTGCGCATGCCACCGACGGTATCAGGGGTCCATAGAACGGGGTGCCTGCAGGGCTCGGCCCCTCGGGGCTACGGTGGAGGCGGAAACGCTCAATGACGATGCGTACACCCGAGGCAGTGTCGCAATGAGGAGACCCATGTCAACCGCAACCGAAACCCGTTCCCTGACCCGCTCCGACCTTCCCGCCACCGGCATCGCACCCACCCACCCCAGGCTCCTGGCCTGGCTCGACGAGGTGGTCGGGCTGTGCAGGCCGGACGCGATCCACTACTGCGACGGGTCCGACGCCGAGTGGGACCGCCTCGTCCGAGAGCTCGAGGCCAAGGGCACGATCATCCGGCTGAACGAGAAGCTGAAGCCCAACTCGATCCTGGCCCGCACCGACCCCGACGACGTGGCCCGCGTGGAGGACCAGACCTTCATCTGTTCGGTGGACGAGCGCAACGCCGGCCCCACGAACAACTGGATGGACCCGGAGCAGATGAAGCGGATCATGAGGCCGCTCTACGACGGCGCCATGGTGGGCCGCACCATGTACGTGATGCCGTTCTGCATGGGCAGCCTCGACGCCGAGGACCCCAAGTTCGGCGTCGAGGTCTCCGATTCGGCCTACGTGGCGCTCTCGATGAAGATCATGACCCGCATGGGCGCCGAGACCCTGGCCCGCATGGAGGAGACGGACGCGGACTTCGTGCCGGCGCTGCACTCCGTCGGCATGCCGCTGGGCGATGGCCATGAGGACGTGCCGTGGCCGTGCAACGAGATCAAGTACATCGTCCACTTCCCGGACGAGCGGCTCATCTGGTCCTACGGCTCCGGCTACGGCGGCAACTCCCTGCTGGGGAAGAAGTGCTACGCGCTGCGGATCGCGTCGGCGATGGCCCACGACGAGGGCTGGCTGGCCGAGCACATGCTGATCCTCAAACTCACCTCGCCCGAGGGCCGGCAGTACCACGTGGCCGCGGCCTTCCCGTCGGCCTGCGGCAAGACCAACCTCGCCATGCTCGAGCCCACCATCCCTGGGTGGACGGTGCAGACCCTGGGCGACGACATCGCCTGGCTGCGTTTCGGCGCCGACGGACGCCTCTACGCCACGAATCCGGAGACCGGGTTCTTCGGGGTGGCGCCGGGTACCAGCTACGAGACCAATCCCAACGCGATGCGCACGCTCGAGGCCGGCAACACGATCTTCACCAACGTGGCGCTCACCCCCGACGGCGACGTGTGGTGGGAGGGCATGACTCGGGAGCCCCCGGAGGTGGTGACGGACTGGAAGGGCCGCGAGTGGCGCGCCGGGACGGGCCCCGTCGGTGGCCGCCCCAACGAGAAGGCCGCCCACCCCAACAGCCGGTTCTGCACCCCGATCGCCCAGTGCCCCATCCTCTCGGAGGACTACTACTCGCCTCAGGGGGTCCCGCTCGACGCGATCATCTTCGGCGGCCGTCGCGAGAACACCATCCCGCTGGTCACCCAGTCCCGGGACTGGCAGCACGGGGTGTTCATGGGCGCCACGTGCTCGTCGGAGACCACCGCCGCCGCTGCGGGGGCGGTGGGCGTCCTCCGCCGCGACCCGATGGCCATGCTGCCTTTCATCGGCTATCACGTGGCTGACTACGTCCAGCACTGGATCAGCATCGGCCGGCACGCCGACGCGGACAAGCTGCCGAAGGTGTTCTACGTCAACTGGTTCCGGCGCGACGCCGACGGCCGCTTCATGTGGCCCGGGTTCGGCGAGAACTGCCGGGTCCTCAAGTGGGTGGCCCAGCGGGTCGACGGTTTGGCCGAGGCGGTGGAGACCCCGATCGGGTTCCTGCCCGCCGAGGGCAGCCTCGACGTCGACGGGCTGGACATCGACGAGGACGACCTGCGCGACGTGGTCTCCTACACCGAGAGCGAGTGGCGCGACGAGGTGCCGCGCATCGGGCGCTGGTTCGACACGTTCGGCTGGCGCCTCCCCCGGGAGCTCGTCGACGAGCTGCGCACGCTGGAGACCGCCTTCGGGAGGACGCAGACGGAGCTCTGACGGGCCTGCACGATCGGAATCCGGGAGCCGGCCGCTGGGGTGGCCGGCTCCCGGTTTCTCAACTTCCGGTTCAGTCCACCCGCCCCAGGACGATGCCGGGCAGGTCGGGGGCGGCCTCCGAGTAGTCGACGGCGCCGTCGAGCGCCTCCACCGCGCGGTCGAAGCGCTCCGGGGTGGCGGTGTGGAGGGTGAACAGCGGCTGGCCGGCGACGACGCGATCGCCCGGCTTGGCATGCATCTCCACCCCGGCCACCGCCTGGACGTCGTCCTCCTTGCGGGCACGCCCCGCACCGAGCCGCCATGCCGCGACACCGACGGCGTACGCGTCCATCCGGCTGAGGTAGCCGTCGCCCTGGGCGGCGATGGTGTGCTGGTGCTCGGCCACGGGCAGGGGCGCGTCGGGGTCGCCGCCCTGCGCCGCGATCATGCGCCGCCACACGTCCATGGCCCGCCCGTCCCGCAACGCGGGCGCCGGGTCCACGTCCGGCCTGCCGGCCGCGGCGAGCATCTCGCGGGCGAGCTCGACGGTCAGCTCCACCACGTCGGCCGGGCCGCCGCCGGCCAGCACCTCGACGGACTCCCGCACCTCCAACGCGTTGCCGGCCGTCAGCCCGAGCGGCGTGTCCATGCCCGTGAGGAGCGCGACGGTGGTGACGCCGGCATCCTTGCCGAGGTCCACCATGGTGCGGGCCAGCTCGGTGGCCTGGTCCAGCGACTTCATGAACGCGCCGGAGCCCACCTTCACGTCGAGCACCAGCGCCCCGGTGCCCTCGGCGATCTTCTTGCTCATGATGGAGCTGGCGATCAGCGGGATGGCCTCGACGGTGCCGGTGGTGTCGCGGAGGGCGTAGAGCTTCTTGTCCGCGGGCGCCAGGCCCGAGCCGGCCGCGCAGATCACGGCGCCCACGTCCTCCAGCTGCGCGAAGATCTCCTCGTTGCTCAGCGCCGCGCGCCAGCCGGGGATGGCCTCCAGCTTGTCGAGGGTGCCGCCCGTGTGGCCGAGCCCGCGGCCGGACAGCTGCGGGACCGCCACGTCGAACACCGCCACAAGAGGCGCGAGCGGAAGCGTGATCTTGTCCCCCACTCCCCCGGTGGAATGCTTGTCGGCCGTCGGCCGGCTGAGCGTGGAGAAGTCCATCCGCTCGCCGGAGGCGATCATGGCCGCGGTCCACCGGGCGATCTCGTCGCGCTCCATGCCGCGGATCAGGATGGCCATGGCCAGCGCGGACATCTGGTAGTCGGCGACGGCGCCCCGCGTGTAGGCGTCGATCACCCAGTCGATCTCGGCGGGGCTCAGCCTGCCGCCGTCGCGCTTGGTCCGGATGAGGTCAACGACGTCGAAGTTCATGTCGCTCAGGCTAGCCGCGCCCGTGCATGCGGGCACGACACGCCGTCGAAATCGCCCCTGGGCGACACAGCGGGCCGCGGGCCCCCGCGCGGCCGGACTTTGGTGCCCGGTCGGCGATCTGGCAGGATCGAAGCGCTACGCCTCCCGCGCCCGGCCCCGGCTCACAGCCCCCGGCGCCCACCCCACACCGGAAGATCCACATGTCGAAGGAAGTTCTTCGCGCCCGCTGGGGCGTCATCCTGCTGTTCTGGCTCAACGGGGTGGCCTGGTCCTCGATCCTGCCCCGCTACCCGGAGATCAAGGTGGCGTTGGAGGCGTCGAACACGGCGTTCGGTGTCGCGGTGGGCCTGGGGCCTGTGGGCGGACTGATCGCCGGCCTGTTCACTGCCCGGCTGGTGCGCCGGTTCTCGTCGGCGACGGTGGCGGGGGTCACGCTCATCGCGGGCATCGCCATGCTCAACGCCGTGGCAAACGCGCCGACGCTGCTGCTGTTCTCGGCCTCGCTGGCGACCATGGCGGCCATGGACGCCATCACCGACATCTCGATGAACGCCCACGGGTTGCGGGTGCAGAAGCTGTACGGGCGCACCATCCTCAACTCGTTCCACGGCTGGTGGTCCATCGGCGCGGTCTGCGGCGGCTTCCTCGGCTCGATCGCGGCCCAGATCGGCATGGCGCTGTGGCTGCAGGCCCTGGTGGCGACGGCGGTCTTCGGCGCCATGGCGCTGTTCGCCCGCACGCTGCTGCTGCCCGGCAAGGATCAGGAGCCGGTCGACGAGGAGGCGGCGGCCGAGGTCCGTCCGCAGCGCCGCATCCCGGCCTCGCTGTGGCTGCGGCTCATCGCGCTCGGCCTGCTGGGCGCGTCGGTGGGCCTGGTGGAGGAGAGCGCCGCGTCGTGGGGCGCCATCTACATGGACGGCATGTTCACGGTGATCCCCTTCGTGGCCGGCCTGGCGTTCGTGGCGCTGCAGGGCGCGCAGATGATCGGCCGGTTCACGGGCGACGCGCTGGTCAACCGGATCGGCGCTCGCCCGGCTGTGACGCTGGGCGTGAGCATCGCGGCGGCGGGGATGGGTGTCGCGGTGGCTTTTCCGCACCCGGTCACCACCATCCTGGGCTTCGCCTGCGCGGGCTGGGGCATCGCCACCGCCATCCCGTCGGCCATGCACGCCGCCGACGAGCTCCCGGGCATGGCGCACGGCTCGGGGTTGACCTTCGTCACGTGGCTGATGCGGCTCGGCTTCTTCGCCGGCCCGCCGTTGATCGGCATCGTCGGCGACACCGTCAGCCTGCGCTGGGCGCTGATCGTCGTGCCCATCGCCGCGCTGCTGGCGCTGGCGCTGACCCCGGCCCTCACCCCGCCCCGGAACGCGCGCCCCACCGTCCTGTGAGGGAGTTGAGCCTGACACGGCTCTCGACACGGCACGTTGAGCCTGATCTGGGCCTCAACCGCGAGAATCAGGGATTTGATCGTTCCACGGCACTTGAGAGCCAGATCCGGCTCAACGCGAAGGTGACACGACGGGGAGCGTGGTTGACTGGGGCGCATGACGCTGCACCTGCCCTCCCCCCGCACCGCTGACCCGATGACCGCCCCTCCACTGCGGTGGGGGGTACTCGGCACCGGCTGGATCGCCGGACGCTTCGTCGAGGCGCTGCACACCCACACCCGGCAGCGGGTGGTGGCGGTCGGCTCCCGCACCGCCGGGAAGGGCGCGGAGTTCGCCGCCCGGCACGGCGTTGAGCGCAGCGTCGTGGGCTACGAGGCGGTGGTATCCGACGCGGAGGTGGACGTCGTCTACGTGGCCACCCCCCACAGCGAGCACCGCGACAACGCCCTCCTCGCGATCGCCGCCGGCAAGCCTGTGCTGGTCGAGAAGGCCTTCACCCGCAACCTCGCCGAGGCCACCGAGGTGGTCGACGCGGCCCGCGCGGCCGGCGTCGCCGCCATGGAGGCCATGTGGGCCCGCTTCCTCCCCCACATGGACGTGGTACGCCAGGTCCTGGCCGACGGCGCCCTCGGCGAGATCGAGACCGCCTTCGCCGACCACGGGCAGTGGTTCCCCAAGGATCCCGACTTCCGCCTCTTCGACCCGGCCAAGGCCGGCGGCGCCATGCTGGACCTCGGCGTCTACCCGGTCAGCTTCGCGCACTTCGCGCTGGGCACCCCCGGCGCCGCCGTGGCGGCCGGCACTAAGGCCTTCACCGGCGTCGACCGCCAGATCTCCGCGCTGTTGACCGGCTTCGAGCGGCACCCCATGGCGCACGGCATCGTGACCACGACGCTGGCGGCCCCGACACCGACCAGCGCCTTCATCGCCGGCGACGAGGCGCGCCTCGAGATCCCCGGACCCTTCTACGGCCCCCAGGTGGTGACGGTCCGCCGTCGCGACGGCGGGATCGCATCCTCCGACGAGCCCGCCATCCGCGACCACGCGGGGCTGTGCTACCAGGCCGCGCACCTCGCCACGGTGATCTCGGAGGGCAGGCCCGAGTCGGACCTGCTGCCGCTCGACGAGACGCTGGCCGTGATGGCGACGATGGACGAGCTGCGCCGCCAGGTGGGCGTCACGCTCCCCGGCGAAACCCTCTAGGCGAGGGCCTCCGCGACCTCCGCGTCGAGCATCCCGACGACGGCGGCGCGCGCCTGCTCCGGTCCGGGGCTGGCGCGCACGGCGTCGAGCATCGCGCGGCAGGTGTCCAGGTCGTGGCGGGCCAGCGAGGCCTTCACCGAGCCCACCTTGCCCACGGCCATGGACAGCGACGAGACGCCCGCGCCGGCCGCCACCAGGGCGAGCAGCGGGTCCCCGCCCACCTCGCCGCAGATGCCCACGGGCTTGCCGTCGGCGCCGCGGACGGTGGCGGCGACCAGGTCCCACAGGGCGGGCTGCCAGCCGCTGAGCAGGGGCGCCAGGGAGCCGTTCATGCGGTCGGCGGCGAACAGGTACTGGGAGAGGTCGTTGGTGCCGATGGAGGCGAAGTCGCAGGCCTCCAGCACATGCCCGGACCGCAGCGCCGCCGCCGGGACCTCCACCATGGTGCCGGCCGTCGGGAGCCCGGCGTCGCGGCACCGGGACGCGAACCAGGCCGCCTCCTCCGCCGTGGCCACCATGGGCGCCATCACCCAGACCTCGGCGCCGGTGGCCTCCCGCGCCGTCGCGAGCGCGGTCAGCTGGTCCGTGAGCAGGTCGTCGCGCTCGCGCTGCAGGCGCAGTCCCCTCACTCCGAGGGCCGGGTTCTCCTCGGGCCCCAGGTCGGCGAAGGCCAGGGGCTTGTCGGCGCCGGCGTCGAGGGTGCGGACAACCACCTTGCGGCCGGTGAACGCCTCGAAGACCGCCGTGTACGTGGCCGTCTGCTCCTCGACGGAGGGGGCGGTGGTGCGCTCCAGGAACAGGAACTCGGTGCGGAACAGCCCGGAGCCCTCCACGTCGGCCTTCGCCGCGCGCTGCGCGTCGTCGGCCGTGCCGATGTTGGCCAGGATCTGGATCCGGTGACCGTCGCGCGTGGCGCCGGGCCCCTGTGACAAGGCCTGCAGCGCGAGCCGGTGCTCGTTGCGCGCGCCGAGCACCGCGGTCATCGCGGCGTCCGGATTGATGATGACCTCGCCGGTGGCCCCGTCGAGACCGAGCGTCTCCGGTCCGGCCGCCAGCACGCCGGTGGCCTGGACGACGGCGGGGATGCCCAACTGCGCCGCGAGGATCGCGGTGTGGGAGGTGACCCCGCCCGCCTCGGTGACGATGCCGAGCACGCGGGCCGGATCAAGGGTCGCGGTGTCCGCCGGCGCAAGGTCGAGCGCCACGATGATGCTGGGCTCGTCGAACTCCGGCACCCCAGGTGCAGGGCGGCCGAGCAGTCGTGCGGCGGCCCTCTGGAAGACGTCACGCAGGTCGCTCTGCCTCTCGGCCATGTAGGCGTCGAGCCCCGCGAGGAGCTCGCAGTACTGCTCGACCGCCAGGTACAGCGCGTCGACGGGGCCGTGGCCCTCGCCGGTGAACGAGCCGACCGCGAACAGAAGCCCCGGGTCGCGGGCCATCATCGCCGTGGCCTCGAGCACCGGCCGGGCGTGGCCGTCGGCCCGGCGGGCGCGCAGCTCCATGTCCGCCGCGACCGCATCGAGCGCCTCCGCGACGGCGGCCTCGGCCGCGGCCGGGTCGTCGGTGCGCACGCCGGGGGGTGTGATCTGACTGGTGGTGACGATGACCGCCGGGCCGTGCGCCGAGCCCGGGCTGACGCCGATCCCGCGGATGCTCATGCCGCCGGTTGGTCGTGGTCGATCGTGAGGAACGCGGCGAGGGTGTCCAGGGCGGCCTCGGCTCCGTCGCCGCTGGCGGCCAGGGTAACGACCTCGCCGTGCTTCGCGCCGAGCGTCATGACGCCCAGCATGCTGCGCGCGTCGACGGGGGGCCGGCCCTCCTTCTGGATGGTCACGCGCATGCCGAGGCGGTTCACCGCCTGGACGAACAGGTTGGCGGGGCGGGCATGCAGGCCCGAGGCGGAGGCGATGGTCACTTCACGGCTTGGCATTTGGGGGGTCCTTCTCTAGATCCAGATGTGGTCGAAAACGTCGTCGACGAGGTCGTCGACGATGCCGAGCTCCCACGCCACGTCGAGTGCGGTGTAGCGGGAGCGGTAGTACATGGCGCGCGGGAAGGTGGCCCGCACGTCGTAGGGGGTTAGCCCGATGTCTGCAGGGCGGGAGGGTGCCCCGGCCTGGCGGAGCTGGTCGCTCAGCTGCGCGGTGGTGATCAGCTGCGCACGGAGCCGGTCGGCCACCGCGGGCCACTGGTCCACCAGCGGCCGCAACCTGCGGTACAACTCGTCGCCCGACGCGTACTTGGCCCTGGTCTCGCGCACGGCGTGGTCCGCGAGCGCCCCGTCGAACCGGGCGCGGATGTCCGCCTCGATCTCGTGCCACGGCTGCCGAGCGTCGACGGCCGCACGGAGGTCGAGCGTGGTGAGGTCGCGGGCCAGCAGCGCCTCGTAGAAGGCGCACATGGCCAGAGACCCGATGGCCACCTTGTCCCCGTGCGACAGCGGCGGCTCCCGGTCTGCGCCGAGGTGGGCGAGCTCCCACAGGTGGGAGAAGTAGTGCTCGGCCCCGGAGGCCGGTCGGGTGCCGCCATAGGCCTGCATGGCCAGTCCGGACAGGCACAGGCCCTCGACCAGGCCCTCGAAGGCATCCGGGTCGCCTGCTGCCAGCGCAGCGGGCCGCGACAGCGCCGCAGTCACCCCGGACTGGACCATGGACCACACGTCCTGGTCGACGGGCTCGACGCCGGTGACGTCGGCCAGGATCCAGTCCGCCCCGCCCGGGATCTTGGCCACCAGGTCGCCGTAGCCCGAGGCGGTGAGGAAGCCCGGCGCCGCGGCCACCACGTCGAGGTCCATGACGACCACGACCGGGGCCTTGCAGTTGCGGGTGACCTTGACGCCGTGCTCGCTCATCGGGGCGCCGGCGCCGGTGTATCCGTCCATGGAGGCGGCGGTCCCGACCACCGCGTAGTCGCGGCCCATCTCGAACGCGGCCAGCTTGACCAGGTCGTTGAGGGTGCCGGATCCGAGCGCGATGGGGGTGGCCTCCCCCATCGCCTCCTTGATGGCCTCGCAGTTCTCGTAGGAGGCGTAGAGCGTGGGCCTGCCCGGGAAGATCAGCGGGGCAACCGTGGCGCAGCCGGCGTCCTGCAGCGAGAACGCCAGCTGCGGCCCCGCGGCCGCCCAGGTGTTCTGGTCGGCGACGACGATGTAGGGACCGTTGCCCAGGTGGGCCGCGAGGTGGCGGCCGGCGTCGGCCACCACCCCCCGGCCCACGGCGGCGGCACGGGTGTCGACGGCGCGGGCCAGGGCGTCGGCGAGCGCCTGGCTGGTCACCCGAACACCAGCTGCGCGCCCAGCACCAGGGCGGGCTCCCCGTCGACGCCGGTGAGGTGGATTGCCCCGGGCATCCTCGGCTCGGCCTCGCCGTCGAAGACGAGGGTGACGTGGCCGAGGTTGGCCAGGTTCTGCTGCGCCACCTCGCCGAGCGCCGTGATGGTCCACGCCTGCTCTGAGATCCTCACGGTCTGGCCGACGGCGAGGTCGCCGGTGAGCTCTGCCTTCCCGATGAGGAAGCAGTAGGGACGCAGGGCCTCCGGCGCATCGCCTGCGAAGGTGATGGCCATCGACTCGGCGAGGAATGCCTGGGCCTCGGGACCGACCTCGAGGATGGTCGTGGCGTACGCCATGGTGTTTCTCCTTGTCTGTGGGTGCTCAGGCGGCCGAGTACAGGCCGATGCTGGCCAGCCAGGCCACCGCGACGCGCGGGACCCCGTTGAGGAAGCGCGAGTACAGGACCGCCGGGACGCCCACCTCGATGGTCTCCGGCTCGGCCTCGGCCAGGCCCATGCCCACGGGGATGAAGTCGCAGGCGTTCTGCGTGTTGATCGCGAACAGGGCAGGGAGCGCGAGGTGCGGCGGGACGTTGCCCTTGCCGATCTCCACGCCGATCAGCGTGCCGATGATCTGGGCGATGACGGCGCCGGGACCGAGCAGCGGCGAGAGGAAGGGCAGCGAGCAGATGAATCCGAGCAGCAGCAGACCCCAGCCCGTGCCGGCCAGCGGGGTGAGCAGGTTCGAGAACCACACGCCCAGGCCCGACGCCTGGATGATCCCGATGAGCATGGCGACGAAGCCCATGAACGGGATGATGGTCTGCAGCATCGTCTGCACGGCGTTGCGGGCGGCCTGGTAGAACACCGCGATGACGTGCCCGGCGCCGAGGCCGACCTTCTGCAGGATGCTCTTGCGGGGCTGGCGGGCCATCTGCTCCGTCAGCTTCAACGGCCGTGCCTCGGCGGGCGAGGCCGTGGCGGAGGGGGACGGCGCCGCGTGCGGCGCGGATCCGGACGCGGTGGCCGCGGCGGCCCCCACGCTGACCAGCTCGCGCTCGTCGGCGAGGGAGACCTGGTTGGAGCCGACTGCCGAAACGTAGATCCCCTCGTTGATGTATTGGGCCAGCGGCCCCGTCTTGCCGGTGGGGACGACGTTGACCGTGGGGATGTTCTTCTTCGGGTAGAGGCCGCAGCGCAGCGACCCCCCGCAGTCGATGATGGCCACGAAGTGCTCGTCGTCGGGCACCGAGGTGGTGAACCCGTTGACCGGCTCGGCGCCGGACAGCTCGGCGATCCTGTCGACCACCTCGGGCCGTGACCCGCCGCCGACGATGTAGACGATCTTGTTGCGCTTGGCGTCCGGGGTGATGGTGAGGGGGCCGCCGTAGCCGCCGGCGCCGCGGGAGATGGTGATGGTGCGGTACTCAGACATGGGAGGCCTTCACTGTGGTCGAGAGGGTGACGCCCTGCTGCTTGGCGACGTACTTCGTCGTGAAGTCGGTGACCCACCCGCCGACGAAGTTGAGCACCGCCCCCAGCAGGAGGTAGCGGATCGCGAGGTCGCCCGTGTTGAGGCCGAGCGACATGATTCCCTGGGCGATGCCCATCCAGACGAACAGCTCCGCCGGGTTGTTGTGGGGGAAGAGGCCGTTGCTGGTGTGCATCATCTGCGCCACCGAGGCGTAGTAGCCAGGCTTGTGCGCCTCGGGCAGGAACCGGCCCAGCGTGAATGCCATGGGGTTGGTGAGGAAGAACGAGCCGAAGAACGGGAGGATCAGGTAGCGGCTGACCACGTTCCCGCCCGCCTTGGCGGCGAGCCGGTTGATCCGGTCCTCACCGATGAGGGCGATCAGCGAGTTCATCGCGATGAGCAGGACGAGCACGAGCGGAACGATGCCGGTCATCCACGCGACGAAGGTGTCTGCACCTTCGCGGAAGAGACCGATGAACCACTCCGCACCGTGCACGAGATAGTCGAGAATGTTCATCTCAACTCCTTTCAGGGTTCGGATCGGGGCAGCGCGAGGCAGCCCCGTCTACACAGCCCCACGGTGGGGCTGCGGGGGTGATGGGCGACTGTGCCCGGATGGATTGATGTCAGCCGGCGATGGGGGCGGGCCTGCGTCTCAACCTGGACGCGACGGCCGAGACCCTGCCGAGCGCCCGGGTCAGGGCCGTGGGCGGCTCCGGGGCGGTGCCGCCTCCGGTGATGATGCGGTAGTTGTCGCGGGCGTTGGCGACGGCCTTGACCATCGACCTTCCCCAGGGGCTCGCCAGGGCCGGGTCGACGTCGGCGATGTGCGAGCCGGTGAACTCGTCGAAGGCCCGGAAGCGGGCGAGCACGGTGACGCCGTGCAGCCGCTGCCCTTCCGTGATGACGCCGTCGTCGTCGATGACGAACATGACGATCGCGCCTTGGACTAGGCCGCCGCGGAACTTGCCCATGGCGACGCGCCCGCGCCGCCGCAGGGCCACGAACAGCTTGGTGAATGCCTGCGTCTGCTTGAAGGACAGAACCGACTGCACGATCCAGGCCAGGCCCAGGGCGATGATGAGGATCCAGAACATCAGCGTTCTCTCTCTGTCAGGGGGTGTCTCTCGAGGAAGTAGTAGAACTGTTCGAACGTGGTGACCCGGCTCAGTTGGTCGATGAGGTCGCGCCGGGAGCCGAGCCGGAGCACCTCGTCGTACACCTGCACCAGGACTCCCTCGCTCCTGCCCGGATCCGAGGGGACACCCAGCAGGACGATGAGCCGCACGCCGTCGTCGCTCCCGTCGGGGGCGACGACGCCGATCGACAGCATGACGCTGGTGCGGGTCTCGACCGGGGCGTGCGGGAATCCCAGCCACGGATCCAGCCGGGTCTGTGACTGGGCCTCACGCTCACGGATCCGGTCGCCGAAGCCCTGCTCGACCAGGCCGCGGGCCTCCAGGTGCCCGGTCATGTAGTCCACGGCGTCCTCGTAGGCCGTCCCTGCCGGGAGGGCGAAGAAGTGCGCCTCGTCGAGCGCGCCGGCAAGCACCGATCCGCTGCGGTGCGCCCCGGGGTCGAGCGGGATGTGGAGTTGGAGCCTGCCCAGCTGCCGCTCGAGTCCGGTCCGGTCGAGGATCCGGGTCACCCGCAGGACGGGGACCGCCGCGGCCACCTCGTCGTCGCCGTTCACGACCACGAGGTCCACGCCCTCGAGCGCCTCCCGGGTCGCGTCCGCCAGGTTGACCACCTCGTACCGGGTCGAGGCGGGCAGGAGCCGGCTCAGCTGCTGGCGGAGGAGCTCGGCGGTCACGCGGCCCGTGGTGGTCACGATCGCCACGCGGAGGAAGGCGGGCGGCTCGGCCTCTCCGCCGTCGAGGAACACCTGGAAGTAGGCGGCGAGCAGCGCCACCTCCGCGTCGTCGACGGGGAGGCCGACCTGCGACGCGATAACCTGCGAGGCCACGGTGGCCATCTGGTACGCGACGGGGTACTCGTCGCGGATGTCGCCGACGGCTGAGTCGTCGACCCAGATCCGGTAACGCATGCGGTTGATCATGTAGGCCACGTGGCGGGCGAACTCGGACATGAACCTGCGGCCCGCGAGGTCGATGTCCATCTCGGAGTTGACCGCGGCAAGCACCTCACGGACGAGGGTCTCGCCGTCGCCGGTCGCGGTGAAGCGGGCGGCCGCCACTGCGTCCTCGGGCGCCCGCATCCCTGCGACCGGCAGGGTCAGGAAGGTGACCTCGTCGCCGGTGAACTCCACGCCCAGCTCCGCCCCGAGCCGCTCCGCGACGGACGCCGCGAAGGCGTGCGCGGGTGTCGCGGCGAGACCCGAGTAGCGCTGCGGAAGGTAGTCGATGTCGCGGCCCATCCGCGCCCGGTCCACGGCGACGGTGGCCCACCGCGCCAGCTCCGGCGCGTGGGCCCGGTCCAGGCCGGCGTCCGCCGCCATGGCCCGGACGATCTGTTCCACCCGCTCCTGCCACGGCTCGTGCGGGTAGGCCATCGGGAAGTGCCAGCGCAGGACGTGCAGGCGCTGCTGGAGTTCGGGCCCCTCGAGTTGAAGGCCGACGTTGGGCCGGCCGGTGATGGCGAGGTCCGACTCCGCGACCATCGCCCGGACGCGCGCCAGGTCTCCGACGACGGTGGTGCGACCCACCGACATCCGCGTGGCCAGCTCCTCGATCCGCACGGGCACGAGCGACCGGAAGACCCTTGAGACGATGTACGACGCGCGGGCGGCCGGGTCGTTGAAGGACACGTCGTCGGCGACGCTCGCCTTGACGGCGCGGTAGCGGGCCGGGTCGGCGATGAGCAGGCGGTAGCGCCCGTCGTCGACGGTGATCGAGGCCGCCGTTCCCAGGAGGTCCTGCAGCCCGGCGACGTCCGTCGAGATGGTCCGGCGGCTCACCTCGAGCTCCGCGGCCAGGTCGTCGGCGTTCACGGTCCGCGCGGCTTCGAGCTGCGCGAGGATGGCTGCTGGCCGGTTCATGTCATCACCTCATCTCATTCACGGTCGTCAGGGGGCTGTGGCGGGTGATCAGGCGACGCCGGATCCGTTGCTCCCGAAGAAGGCGTCCCAGGGCACGTTGACGCTCTGGTCCAGTCCCACCACCTCGTGGAGGTGGCGCAGCAGCGGGAACCGTCCGGGAGCCACGACGCCACGCTCGGTCAGGCGGATCATGGCCTCCCCGATCACCCTGATCGCGGCCGCGCCCTCGAGGGTCACGCCCGGCATCTGGGCAGCGGCCTCGCTGAACGTGAGCCCCGAGCCGACGAGCCTGCCGCACTTGACGTTGCGGCCGCCCATGGACGTGACGAAGCAGTCGCCGATGCCCGGGAGGCCCATGGGCGTGGTGGGCCGGCCGCCGAGGAGGTCCATGAAGTCGACCATCTCGATCGAGGCCTGCCCGAAGAGCGCGGCGCCGTAGTTGAAGTTGACGTAGCGGTCCCCGGCCGCGTCGCCCATGGCGTCGAGGATGCCGGACATGAAGCCGGCCCCGAAGGCGTAGCAGTTCTTGGTCGCGGCGCACACCTCGACGCCGACGAAGTCGGTGTTGGTCCACACGTGGTAGTGGTCGGTGGCGAACAGGTCGCGCCACATGTTCAGGACGCCTTCGTCGTCGCCGGTGAACACCACGGAGGTGTGGCGGCGGATGGCGACCTCGCCGGCGATCGAGGGGCCGGCGATGGCGGAGAAGGTCAGCTGCTCGCGGAGCGCGGCGGGGATCCGGCCGGCGAGCACGCGGGGCAGGATGGTGAGGTTGCCCTCGTCGTCGGCCTCCATGCCCTTGGCGAGCGCGATGACGTGCATGCCGGGGCGGAGCAGGTCGGCCAGCTGATCGCCGGCCCAGCGGACGCCGAAGGAGTTGACGCCGCTCATGACGAGGTCGACGCCGTCGAACGCCTCTGCGGCGTCCTCGAGCTGGTACGCGGTGGTGCCCTCCGGCAGCGCCAGCCCCAGGTTGGGGTGGACGCCGGTGGCCTTGATGGAGTCGATGATGTCGCGGTCCAGGTGGGTGCCCACGAGCCGCACCTCATGCCCGTTGTCGGTCAGGGGCGTGGTCAGGGCGCTGGCCATGATGCCTGAACCGAGGACGACGACTGTAGCCATGTGAGCTCTCATTCCTTCGCGCTCCACTGCGCGACACCGTTGTTACTGAAGGTGAGGCTGACGCTACCTGCGTTCAGGTTGGGTTTCGCTTCCGAACGAGTCGGCTTTCTTCCGATTGCCCGCTCTCGGGCGGCCTAATTGCGTCAACCGCCCGCGGCCGCACGTGGCAGGGTTGGGGCAGCACCCGGACAGCGTGGCCGGCCCGCAAGGAGACCCCAATGATCACCACCCCCACCCAGTGGTACGACGCCTACGTGTTCGATCTCGACGGCACCATCTACCTGGGAGACGAGCTGCTGCCCGGCGCGCGCAGGCTCATCGAGGGGCTCCGGGCGGAGGGGAAGACGGTGAAATTCCTCTCCAACAACGCCACCAAGGACCCCCAGCAGTACCAGGCCAAGCTGCAGGCGCTGGGGCTGCCGACGGCGCTGGAGGACATCGCCAACACCGTCGTCACCACCACCCGGTGGCTGCTGGACCACCACCCTGATGCCGCCCTGTTCGTGGTGGGCGAGGAGCCGCTCAAGCGGGCGCTCCGGGAGGCCGGGTTCCGCCTGAGCGAGGATCCGGCCGAGATCGACGTCGTCGTCGCCTCCTACGACCGCACCTTCGACTACCGCAAGCTGCAGATCGCGTTCGACGCGTTGTGGTTCCACAAGCGCGCGATCCTCATCCAGACCAACCCGGACCGGTTCTGCCCGTTCCCCGGGGGTCGCGGCGAGCCGGACTGCGCGGCGATCACCGCGGCCATCGAGGCGTGCACGGGCGTGACGTGCTCGGTGAGCCTGGGGAAGCCGTCGCCGCTGATGCTGGAGGCGGCGCTGGGTGGGCTGGGACTGGAGCTGTCGCGGTGTGTGATGGTGGGAGACCGGCTGCACACCGACATCCGGATGGCCGTGGAGGCGGGCATGGCGTCGGCCCTGGTGCTGACTGGGGAATCGACGGCGGCCGATGTCGCGGCGTTGCCGGAGGACCAGCGCCCCACGCACGTCCTCGACCGGATCGACGAGCTCCTCCCCAGCTGACCTCCCCGACGTTGGCTGAGGTGCGAGGAGCGCAGCGACGAGCCTCGAAGCCTCATGAACGTTCCTTGTCAGCTCCCGTTCTCTAGGCTTCGAGGCCGCTACGCGGCACCTCAGCCAGCGGGAAGGGGGAAACACGTGCGGCGGGGACCGCAGGGCGGTGCGTGGTGGGGGCCGGGGCAGGTTGGGTGGGCGTTGCTGACGGCGCAAGCGCGAAGCGCCACCGCCGGAAGCATGGGCGGCCCGGCCCCCACCACGCACCGCCCAACCCAACCACAGACACCACCAGCAGAGTCCCTAGTCAACTCGCGTTTCTTAGGCTTCGAGGCCGCTACGCGGCACCTCAGCCAGCGGTGTTGGGCTCCTCAGCCAGCGGTGAAGGGCCGCTCGTGACAGCGAGGGCGGCCGCGGCACGTCAGCCAACGGTAGGGGCACCGAGGTCAGTCGAGGATGAGCTCCGGGTAGTTCGGCTGCCACATGCGGTCGAACACGTCCTGGACCGGGCTCTCCAGCTCGATCGCGGCCACGCCGTCGTCCGCCGCGGCCTTCGCCACCGCGATCGCGACGGTGGCCGACACGCGGCGGAGGTCGCTGATCCGCGGCAGCAGCGGGGCCCCCGCGCTCCGGATCCCCACCATCGAGGCGACGGCCTGGGCGGCCGCCGCGATCATGTGGTCCGTCACCCGCGTGGCGCCACACACCGCCACCCCCAGGCCGAGGCCCGGGAAGACGAGCGCGTTGTTGGCCTGGGCGATGACGTACTCGACGTCGTCGCGCAGCACCGGATCGAACGGCGATCCGGTGGCCAGCAACGCCCTGCCCTCGGTCCATTCGAGCAGGTCCGCCGGCGTGGCCTCGGCCAGCGCCGTCGGGTTGGACAGGGGCATGATGATGGGCTGGTTCACGTGGGCCGCCATGTCGCGCACCATGGGCTCGGTGAACGAGCCCGGCTGCCCGGAGGTGCCGATGAGGATGGTGGGGTGCACGTTGCGCACCACGTCTGCCAGCGACACCGCGCCGCGCCGGTCCACCTCCCAGGCGGCCACCTCGGCGGCGTCCCGGGCGTAGGGGCGCTGGAAGTCGCGCACCCCCGACGACGAATCGGTGATGAGGCCGCGGCTGTTCAGGCACCAGAAGCGCGCGTGTGCCGCCTCGTCGTCGAGCCCCTCCCCCGCCATCATGTCGCGCATGAGGTCCGCGATCCCGACGCCCGCCGTGCCGGCCCCGTGGATGACGATGCGCTGATCGCTCAGCCGCTCCCCCTTCGCCCGGACGGCCGCCAGGGCGGCGGCCCCGACGACGGCGGCCGTGCCCTGGACGTCGTCGTTGAAGGTGCACACCTCGTCGCGGTACCGGGTGAGGATGCGGTGCGCGTTGGCGGCCCCGAAGTCCTCCCAGTGGATCATCGCCCGCGGGAAGACGCGCTGGGCCGCGGCGACGAAGGCGTCCACGAACTCGTCGTAGCGGCGGCCGCGCACCCGGGCGTGCCGCAGCCCCGGATACAGGTCGTCGTTGAGCAGGCCCAGGTTGTCGGTGCCCACATCCAGCCCCACTGCGATCATCCGGTCCGGGTCCACGCCTGCCGCGGCGGTGTAGAGGCTCATCTTGCCGTGGCAGATCAGGATCCCGCCCACGCCCTGGTCGCCGATGCCGAGGATCCCCTCGGAGTCGGTCACGACGATGATGTCGATGTCGTCCGCGGTGCGGCCGCTGGCGCGCAACGACTCCTCGATGTCCTCCGGCGAGTCGATGGACAGGAACACCCCGTCGAGGCGGGTGAACTGCCGGCTGAACTGCTCGATGGCGTCGCCGATGGTGGGGGTGTAGACGATGGGCATCATCTCGTCCAGGTGCTCGCTGAGCAACCGGTAGAACAGCACCGTGTTGCGGTCCTTGAGCGCGGCGAGGCGACGGAACTTCGCCATCGGCAGCCGCGCCTCCAGGTACTGCTCGTAGGCGCGGTGGACCTGCGCGTCGATGGGGGTGACCCCCGTCGGCAGCAGCCCGATCAGCCCGAGGAGTTGGCGCTCCTCCGGGGTGAAGGCCGTGCCCCGGTTGAGACGGGGCGTTCTCAGGATGGCTCTGCCGCGGATCTTCACCTTGACTCGTGAGCCGTGGTTGCCGGGGAGGACCTCGTAACGACGTTGTTCGGGCACGGGCCAAACCTACCGGGCGGGCCCCTCCTCCGGTGAATCGGGGGACGAGTCCGCAGTGTCGGGGCGTGCCAGCGCGCGATCCACCCAGGCCACCGCCTCGGAGAGCTCCCGGACGTGCTGGTCCTCGTCGAACACGTGCATGAGCCGGCAGGTGCGCTGCTGCGACTCGGTCATGCCCTGCACCACGAACTCCACGCCGCGGGCCCTGAACTGCCGCGACACCGCCTTGATGGCATCCGCCCCGGACGCGTCGAGGATGCGCATCCGGTGGCAGCGGAGGATCACGGCGTCGATGTCGTCGCCGACGGAGGTGACCTCGTCGACGAAGCGGCGGGCGTCGCCGTAGAAGAGGGCGCCGTCGACGCGGAACAGCGCCACCCGGGAGCGCAGGTGCTCCTGCTCGGGCGTGAAGTCGACGTCGCCCTCGCGGGTGTTGGTGGGCAGCCATTGGCGCGCGACGGCGGAGTAGGACGCCATGTGCCGCAGGCTCATGAGCGCCGCCATGCCGATCCCCAGGAGCACGGCGGCCACCAGATCCAGCAGGACGGTGGCGCCGAGGGTGAGGAGGAAGGTGTTGCGGTCCGCCCGCGTCACGCTGGTGAGGGTGCGCACCAGCCTCAGGTTGATCATGCGGCCGGCGGTGACCAGCAGGACCCCGCCCAGCGCCGCCATCGGAATCCGCGACACGAGCGGCGCCAGCAGCAGCATCACCGCGAGCAGGACGACGGCATGGGAGACCGAGGCCAGGCGGGTCTTGGCGCCGGAGCGCACGTTGACGGCGGTGCGGGCGATGGCGCCGGTGGCAGGGAGTCCTCCGAACAGCCCCGAGGCGATGTTGGCCAGGCCCTGTCCCATCAGCTCGCGGTCCGGGCTCGTCGGGGTCACGTCGGGCCGCATCCCGTCGGCCACCCGGGCGGACAGCAGCGACTCGAGCGCGGCCAGCGCGGCCACCGCCAGCGCCGGGGCGGCGAGGTCCTGGACCAGCGTGAGGCTGAGCTGCGGCAGCACGGGCATCGGCAGGCCCGTGGGCAGTGCCCCGATCCGGTCCACGTCGGCGCCGGCCAGCTCCACGGCGATCGTCGCCACCACGATGGCGATCAGCGACAACGGCAGGTGTCGGAAGAACCGGTGCCCGATGAGGTGGAGGACCACGACGCCAGCGGCGACCAGCAGCGGTTGCCAGGCGCGTGACCAGTCGGTGGCGGACACGGTGAGCCACGACGACACCAGCGTGGACTCCGCCTCGCCGCGCTCGGTCCCGAGCACGAGCGGGAGCTGCTGCAGCGCGATGATCACGCCGATGCCGATGGTGAACCCCTCCACCACGGACAACGGGATGAACTCGACGGCGCGTCCGACGGCGGTCAGCGCCATGACCACCACCAGGACCCCGGCGATGATGGCGAGCAGGGGCACCACTGGTACGCCGTGCTTGGCGATGAGCGGCAGCAGCACCACCGTCATCGCCCCCGTCGGCCCGGACACCTGCAGGTGGCTGCCGCCGAAGACGGCCGCGACCACGCCGGCGATGATGGCGGTGACCAGCCCGGCCGCCGCCCCCACCCCGGAGGCCACGCCGAAGCCGAGCGCCAGCGGTAGGGCCACCACGCCCACGGTCACGCCTGCGAGAAGGTCCTTGGCCCAGGAGGAGCGCAGCCCCGCGTAGTCCGACGGGGTGGGCCAGAGGCCCTTGAAGCTGATCAGGTGGTCACCCACCATGCCGCGGTAGCGCTCGAACTGCTCCTTGGGGGTGAGCCGAGCCGCTTCGATCCTGAAATCCCTGTTGCCCACGCCTCACCCTTTCCGGGCCCCTAGATTACGCCCGCCCGTGCCCGGCCGTCGGGGCGGGGTCGGCGGCAGGTCGGCCGGGCGGGGTGGGTCAGCGCAGGAAGAGGGCCTTCAGCCTCAGCGTGGCCGCCGTCGTGCCCACCGCGATCATCACCGCGAAGTAGGCCAGGTGGCCCCAGATCGACGGCTGGATCAGGCCCGTGGTCAGCTGCCGGACCATGTCCACCGCGTGCCACAGCGGCATGGCCATGATCACCCACTGCACGGACTCCGGGTACACGCTGATCGGGAAGAAGGTGGCAGACAGCAGGAACATCGGCAGCATGACGAAGTAGACGATGTCCAGGTGCTGGAACGAGGTCATGAAGCTGGTGGCGGCCAGGCCGACGGCGGCGAAACCGAACGCCACCATGAGGGCCGCGGGGATGGCAAGCACCGCGGTCCACGACAGGTTCAGCCCGAGCGCCGTGGTGACCACCATGAACCCGCACGCGTACAGCAGCCCCCTGAACAGCGCCATTATGATCTCCCCCAGCGCGACGTCCATCGGGCCCAGCGAGGTGGAGAGCATCTGGTCGTAGATCTTCCCGTAGCGCATCCGGAAGAACACGTTCATCGTCGAGTCGTACAGCGCGCCGTTCATCGCGGACACGGCCATCAGGGCAGGCGCGATGTAGGCGGCATAGGGCACGTCGCGGCCGTAGAACTCCACGGAGCCGATGAGCGCCCCCAGCCCCAACCCCATCGAGAGCAGGTAGAACACCGGCTCGAAGAACCCGGTCAGGATGATCAGCCAGTTGTTGCGGGCCACCACCCTCATGCCGCGGGCCACCACCGAGCGGGTGTTGCCGCCGTACAGGCCTGCGAGGACGCGCGGCACGCGTGGCGCGGGCGCCTGGAGAGGGGCGGTCATTCGTCGAGCCTCCGCCTGAAGGTGCGGACCGAGGACCATGCGCACACCCCGGCCAGCGCGACGAGGAACCCGACGTGGAGCGCCAGCATGCGCACCGACAGCGGCTGGCCGTACATGGCCCACCGGCCGAGCTCGGCCGAGTGCCACAGCGGCGAGACCCAGCCGATGGGCTGCAGGTAGCCGGGCAGGGTCTCGAGCGGGAAGTAGGTGCCGGAGAACAGCGTGAGCGGGACGACGACGAACCGCTCGATGAAGGACAGCTGGCCGCGGTCGTCCTTCTGGGTGGCCACCCAGGCCATGACCGCGAACCCGACCGACACCGACAGCAGCAGCCCGACAGGGACCAACGCCAGCGCCCGCAGCGGGTCCGCGATGCCGAACAGCACCAGCGCGACCAGGTAGAACAGCAGCACCGGCAGCACGCGGATCAGGGCGGCCACCTGGACCCCGACGGCCATGTGAGCCGGGCTGATGGGCGTCAGGCGCATCGCGGGGAAGGTGTTGAACCACTTGAAGCCGCCGAACACGCCGTAGGTGTTCTCCTGCGCGGCGGTGAGCATCGCCGTCGACATCACCAGTGCCGGCGCGATGAAGGTGAGGTAGGGCACGCCCTCGATGCCCTCGCCGCCGTCGACGAGGACGCCCAGACCGGCGCCGAGGCCCAGCAGGTAGACCACCGGGGAGCCGATGCCGGTGATGAGCAGCGTGGCGAGGTAGCGCCGCATCCGGTGCAGGTGGTGCTCGACGACGGCCCACCAGCCCCACCTGGCGACGACGCGGTGGTCCGCGGTCATCCCCCTGTCGATGACGCGGGCCGGTGTGGTGAGATCCGCGCTCATTCGATGAGGCTCCGCCCCGTCAGGCGCAGGAACACGTCCTCCAGCGACGAGCGGCGCACCAGCGAGGTGACCGGCTCCATCCCCCGCTCGATGACGGACTGGAGGGCGTGCTCGCCGTTGTCGGCGTAGATGAGCACGCGGTCCGGCAGCACCTCCTGCCGCTCCCCGATGCCCGCGAGCACCCGGGCCGCCTCCTCGTTGCGGGAGGAGCCGAAGCGCACCTCGAGAACCTCCCTGGTGGAGTACTGCCGGATGAGCGACGGCGGGCTCCCCTCCGCGACGATGCGGCCCTTGTCGATCACCACCAGCCTGTCGCACAGCTGCTCGGCCTCGTCCATGAAGTGCGTGGTGACCACCAGCGTCACGCCCTCCTCCTTGAGCCGGAAGAGGCGGTCCCACAGCACGTGGCGGGCCTGCGGGTCCAGGCCGGTGGTGGGCTCGTCGAGCAGCATGATCTTGGGGTTGTTGATCAGCCCGCGCGCGATGGTGAGGCGGCGCTTCATGCCGCCGGAGAGCCCGTCGACGCGGGCGAGGCGCTTGTCCTTGAGCTGGGCGAAGTCCAGCAACTCCTCCGCGCGCTGCCTCACGTAGGCGCGCGGGAGCCCGAAGTAGCGGCCGTAGACCGTGAGGTTGTCGATCACCCTGAGCTCCTCGTCGAGGAGGTCCCCCTGGGGGACGATGCCGAGCTGCGCGCGGATCTGGGGGCCGTGGTGGTTGGTGTCCAGGCCGAGCACGGTGAGTTGGCCGTCGGTGCGGGTGGAGGTGGCCGCGATCATCCGCATGGTGGTGGACTTGCCCGCGCCGTTGGGCCCGAGGAAGCCGAACGACTCCCCCGGCGCGATCTCGAAGTCGATCCCGTCGACGGCGGTGAGGGTGCCGTAGCGCTTGGTCAGCGCGCGGGCGGTGATCACTGGCTCAGTCACCCGCGACACACTACGACACCCCACCGACGATTCCGAGGGCCCGGCCGGGCCTCACCGGGCGGAGAATCCGCCGGGCGTCTGCCCTGTGGGGTTTGAGCCGATGGATGGGGTCAACGCGCGAAAAGACCGATTTGATCGTTCATACTCACCGCGACCCGATCCATCGGCTCAAACCCCTCCCAGCCACAGGTGGTGGAGGGTGGGGTCGGGGACGAGCTCGGGGTGGAAGGTGCACGCCACGACGGCGCCCTGGCGGACCGCGACCGGCTCGTCGCCCCTGGTGGCCAGCACCTCGACGCCGGCGCCCACCCGCTCGATCCTCGGGGCACGGATGAACACCCCCCGCATGCGAGGGTGCGCCCCGCCCGGAACCGACGGCGAATCCAGCCGCCCACGCCCAGCCGCGACAGCCGCCCCGGCCCCGAGCGCCGCGGCGGTGAGCTCGACGTCGGCCTCGCCGGAGGCCAGCTGGGCCCCGAACGCGTTGCGCCGCACCGTCACGTTCAGCCCGCCGATGGTGGGCAGGCCCGTCAGCGCCGCCGGGTCGGCCACCTCGTCGGCCAGCAGGATCAGGCCCGCGCACGTGCCGAACACCGGCAACCCGCCGTCGGCCCGGTCCCGGATGGCCGAGAGCAGCCCGGTGGGCCGCGCCAGCCGCGCGATGGCGGTGGACTCGCCCCCGGGCAGCACCAGCCCCTCGAGGCCGACGAGGTCGTCGGGCCTGCGCACCAGCGACACCCGACGCCCGAGCCGCTCCAGGACCGCGGCGTGCTCCCGCACCGCGCCCTGGAGGGCGAGGATCCCGACCGTCACCAGCCGCGCTCGGCCAGCCGGTGCGGCGCCGGCACGTCGGCCACGTTGATCCCCACCATGGCCTCGCCCAGGCCGCGCGACGCCTCCGCGATGGCGGCCGGGTCGTCGTAGTGGGCGGTGGCGGCGACGATGGCCTTGGCGCGGCGTTCGGGGTTGCCGGACTTGAAGATGCCGGAGCCCACGAACACGCCGTCGGCGCCGAGCTGCATCATCATCGCGGCGTCCGCGGGGGTGGCGATGCCGCCGGCGACGAAGAGCACGACGGGCAGCTTGCCCTCGCGCGCCACCCGGGCCACCAGTTCATACGGCGCGGCGAGCTCCTTAGCGGCGACGTACAGCTCGTCGTCGGACTTCGCGCCCAGCGCGCGGATCTCGCCCTTGATGGTGCGCAGGTGCTTCATGGCCTCGGACACGTCGCCGGTGCCGGCCTCGCCCTTGCTGCGGATCATCGAGGCGCCCTCCGTGATCCGGCGCAGGGCCTCGCCCAGGTTGGTGGCGCCGCACACGAACGGCACGTCGAAGCGAGTCTTGTCGATGTGGTTGACGAAGTCCGCGGGCGACAGCACCTCGGACTCGTCGATGTAGTCCACGCCCAGAGCCTGCAGCACCTGCGCCTCGACGAAGTGGCCGATGCGGGCCTTGGCCATCACCGGGATGGATACGGTCTCGATGATGCGCGAGATGAGGTCTGGGTCGCTCATGCGCGCCACGCCGCCCTGGGCGCGGATGTCCGCGGGCACGCGCTCCAGCGCCATGACCGCGACGGCGCCGGCCTCCTCCGCGATACGGGCCTGCTCGGGCGTCACCACGTCCATGATCACGCCACCCTTCAGCATCTCGGCCAGGCCGGTGTTGACGAGGGCGCGGGGGGACACGGGTGTATCGGTAGCAGTCATGGGCTCGATCTTCGCCCGCCACACTGGACCAGGCAAGGGCCAGACGCTTCCCAGTTTGTTGGGCCAGTTGTACCCTGGGTCAATGGAGTCCGACGCGCTCTCCACGCTCCCGCTCGACCGCACGCCCGGCGCGGCACCGCTGCCGGCGCAGATCGCGGCCGGGGTCCGCGGGCTCATCGCCTCGGGGGCACTGGCCAGCGGGGACGTGCTGGCCTCCAGCAGGTCCGCCGCGGAGACCCTGGGCGTGGCGCGAGGCACCGTCAGCGCGGCATACGAGCAACTGGTGGCGGAGGGATACCTGGTCACGAGGGACCGCTCCGGGGTGCGTGTCGCCCCCAACCTGTCCGCGGCGCCACCCCGCGCGGCGCTGCCGGCGAGGCGGCGGCCGGCCCCTCCCCCGCCTCCGCTCGACTTCGGCTCGGGCCACGAGACGTCCCGCCCTCTTGACGACGCCCTCTGGCGCTCGTCGCTGCGCGCCGCCGTCTCCCCTGGTGGCCCCGCCCTCGCCGAGGCGATCGCGCAGCACCTGAGGCTGATGCGGGCCATGGCCGTGGACCCGGCGTCGGTGATCGTCACCGCCGGGGCCCGCTCCGGGCTGGCCCTACTGCTCGGGGCGGTGGCCCGCCGGACGGGCAGCAGGCCCCGCGTGGGTGTCGAGAGCCCGGGCTTCCCGGGCCTCCGGCGCGTCCTGGAGGTCCTCGGCGTCGAGGTCGTCCCCGTCCCCGTCGGCGCCGACGGCGTGGACCTGGCAGCGCTGGACCGGGCCCTTCCGCTGGACCTGGTCCTGGTCACCCCCAATCACCAGTTCCCCGCCGGCACGGCCTTGCACGCGGCCGGCCGGCAGGCGCTCATCGGCTGGGCCACCCGAACCGGGGTGCTGCTGGTGGAGGACGACTACGACTCGGAGTACCGGCACCTCGGGCCCCCACTCCCCCCGCTGTGGAGCCTCGCGCCGGACGTGGTGGCCCACCTCGGCACGTTCGCGGCGGTCCTGGGCCGCGACGTCGGCACGGGCTACCTGGTGGCCCCGCCGGCTTGGCAGGACGAGTTGCTGGAGGCGCGCTCGGCCCTGGGCGGCGGTGTGGCGCCCATCGTGCAGCGGGCGCTGGCGCGTTACCTCCAGGCCGGCGGTCTGCGCCGGCGCCTGGCTCGCGCCCGCCGTCGCGCGGACACCGCCCAGGCCGAGGTCAAACAGAGGATCGACACCCTGCGCGCCCAACCGCACATGACGGGCGTCACGGACACCGGCCACCTGCTCGTGCTCGAGATGCCCGCCGACGCCGCGGCCCGGGTCCGCGACGACTGCCGGCGGCGCGGCCTCATCTTGACGGACCTCGCCGACGGATGGGCCGGGAACCCGGGGCTCACCGGACTCCTGCTCAACTACGGCGGGCACGAGCCGGCAGCGGTGCGCCGGGCCGTCGACATGCTCATCGACGCGGCCGCCGGACCGCCACTGCTCACCTCCGGATGATCGTCACCATCACCGTGCCGGCCGGGCTCAGGCGGCGCCGCCGGCCCGGTTGACGTGCCAGACGACGCCGAACCTGTCGCGGACCTGGCCGTAGTCGTCGCCCCACATCTGGCGCTCGAACGGCACCACCACCTGGCCGCCCTCGGCGAGCGCGGCGAAGACGTCCGCGAGCTTCTCCTCGTCCCCGGACAGGGACATGCCGACGGTGTCCCCCGGCTGGAGCCCCATGCCGCCGGAGTCGCTGCCCATGATCACGTGGCCCTCCGGCGTAGTGAGTTGGGCGTGCATGATGCCGTCGGGATCGACGCCGGGCACCCCGGATTCGCCGAAGGTGCTGATGTCCAGCTCGCCCCCGAGGACGGACTGGTAGAACTCCATCGCCTGCCGGCAGGTGCCGTCGAGGGCGAGGTACGGGTTGAGGGTGGAGGCCATGCGGGTTCCCTTCGCGAGCCGGAGCGGGCCTGGCGGCCCACGGCCAAGCGTAGGCTCGTCGGGGCCGGTTGTCAGGGGGGAACAGCTACCCCGGAGGGGTAGCCGCGTCCCTCAGCCGCGCGGCTCCGCCGGCGCCGTCACGGCGCCAGGCCGGCCTGGTCCGCGGGCTCGAACATGGAGCGTCGGCCCTCGAACGCCCTGCCGAGGGTGACCTGGTCCGCGTACTCGAGGTCACCGCCCACCGGCAGCCCGCTTGCGGGGCGGGTGACGCGCACCCCGAAGTCGCGCAGCATGCGGCTGAGGTACGCGGCGGTGGCCTCTCCCTGCGTGTCCGGGTCCGTGGCGATGATCACCTCGGTGACCGCGCCGTCGGCGAGGCGCTGGAAGAGCTCGCGCGTGCGCAGGTCCGCCGGGCCGCGGCCGTCGATGGGCGAGATGGAGCCGCCCAGCACGTGGTAGAGCCCCCGGAACTCGTTGGTGCGCTCGATGGCCACCACGTCCTTCGACTCCTCCACCACGCACAGCTGGCTCCGGTCCCGGCGAGGGTCCCGGCAGACGCGGCACCGCTCCTCCTGCGAGATGTTGAAGCACACCTCGCAGAACCGGGACGACTCCTTCACCCTCCGGATGGTGTCCGCGAGGAGGTAGACCTCCTCCTCAGGAGCGTCGAGGAGGTAGAAGGCGATGCGCTGCGCACCGCGCGGGCCGATGCCCGGCAGGCGGCTCAGCTCATCGATGAGGTCCTGGATGGGGCCTTCGTACACGGTAGGGATCAGCCTCCGAGGTTGGGCATCGAGGGCAGGTCTGGCATCGCGGCCGCGGTGGCCGCGTCAGCCTCGGCCTTGGCGGAGCGGAAGGCCGCGATGATCAGCGCCGACAGCGTCTCCGGGTCCTCCGGGTCCCAGGCTTCGGGCAAGATGTCGATGCGCTCGATGTCCCCGCCGCCGCTGATGGTGACGGTGACGAGCTCACCGCCGGCAGTGGCGGTGAAGGTCTTCTCCGCCAGTTCGGCCTGGGCGCGCGCCAGATCCTCCTGCAGCTGCTGGGCCTGCGCCATCAGCGCGTTGATGTCGAAATCTCCGAACATGTTGGTCTCCTGGGGTGGGGTGCGGGATGGACTGAGGCCGCGCCTCAGGGCTCGTTGATGTCTCTGACGGCGATGACCTCGGCGCCGAAGGTGGCGCTCAGCAACTCCTCGGCATTGTGGGCGGAGTCCAGCACCTCGTCGTCGACGGAGACCTCGGGCTCCGGGCTGGGGTCCGGGGCCGCCTGTGGCTGGGGCTCGGGCGCGGGGGGCTGGGCGACGGGGGCGCCGGACGGGCGCTGCCTGGGCGTGGCGGCAGGCTCGTCCCCGGAGGTCAGCACCGGCTGGATGCGCAGCTCGACCCCGATCACCTGGATCAGGGAATCGGCCAACACGTCCTGGCTGCCGCCCGTGCCGAAGTTGTCCTTCGGGCCGGACTGGGTGAAGCCGAGGTGCAGCACGCCGTCGGCCACGTCGAGCACCTGGGCGTGCTGGCTGAGCAGCATGAACGTGAAGCGGCGGCGGCGCTTGACCTCCTCCAGCACGTTGGGCCAGACGCGGCGCAGCTCGGCGGCCGACAGCTGGCTCGGGCGGGCCGACGCAGCCGCGGGCGCGGGCGCAGGAGCGGCCGGCGGTGGGGTGGGCTGCGGGGCGGGTGCCGCGCCGGCGGGGCGTTGCCTCGGCGGCTCCCCGGCCGGGCGGCGCTGGGCGGGCTCCCGCGGCGCGTCCTGCGCCGGCTGGGCGGAAGCGGCGGACCGTTGGGCGCGCGGCTGCGGGGCCGGGGCGGGGGGTTCGATGCGCTGGGTGGGCTCGCCGACGTCGTCCCAGTCCGCCACCGGCTGCTGGTGCTCGCCTGCGCCCATCATGCCCACGCGGCGCTCCAGGCGGTCCATCCGGGCGTGCAGGCCGCGCTCGTCCGCGTCGGCGCCGGGCAGCAGCACGCGGGCGCACATGAGCTCGAGGTGGAGCCGGGGGGCGGTGGTGCCGCGCATGTCGGTGAGGCCGGTGGCGATCACCTCTGCGGCGCGGGTGAGTTCCCCCGCGCCCATGCCGGCCACCTGGGTCTGGAGGCGCTGCGCCTGGTCCGCGGCCACGTCGAGCAGCCCGTTGGTGGCCGCATCGGGGACGGCCGAGAGGATGACCAGGTCACGGAGGCGGCGCAGCAGGTCCTCGGCGAACCGGCGCGGGTCCTGGCCCACCTCAATCACCTTGTCCACCGTGCGGAACACGCCGGCCGAGTCACCGGCGGCGAAGGCGTCCATGATCTCGTCGAGCAGCGCGTCCGGCGTGTAGCCGAGCAGCGCGGCGGCCTGGGTGTAGCTCACGCCCTCCTCCCCCGCGCCGCCCAGCAGCTGGTCCAGGACCGACAGCGAGTCCCGGACAGACCCACCGCCCGCGCGGACCACCAGGGGGATGGCCGTCTGGTCAACCTGGACGCCCTCCGTGTGGCAGATCTGCGCCAGGTAGTCCGCCAGGAGGCGCGGCGGCACGAGCCTGAAGGGGTAGTGGTGGGTGCGTGACCGGATGGTGCCGATGACCTTCTCGGGTTCGGTGGTGGCGAAGATGAACTTGGTGTGCGGCGGCGGCTCCTCGACGAGCTTGAGCAGCGCGTTGAAGCCCTGCGGCGTCACCATGTGCGCCTCGTCGATGATGTAGATCTTGTAGCGGCTGGCCACCGGGGCGAAGTAGGCGCGCTCGCGCAGGTCTCTCGCGTCGTCGACGCCGCCGTGCGACGCTGCGTCGATCTCGATGACGTCGATGGAGCCGGGGCCGCCGCGGGCCAGATCCTGACAGGAGTCGCACACCCCACACGGCGTGGCGGTGGGGCCCTCCGCGCAGTTGAGGCAGCGGGCGAGGATCCGGGCCGAGGTGGTCTTCCCGCAGCCGCGCGGCCCCGAGAAGAGGTAGGCGTGGTTGACCCGGTTGTTGGCCAGCGCGCGCTGGAGCGGCACCGTGACGTGGTCCTGCCCGATGACGTCCGAGAAGGCATCGGGGCGGTACCGGCGGTACAGCGCCAGCGGCGCGGCCGGGGACTCGACGCGGGGTGCGGTGCTCAGCCTCGACGGCGGCACGTGCAGCGCCGGGGCGTCGTCCTCGAGCGCCACTGGGGTGTCGAACAGGCCGGGGCCGGGCTGCGTGGCGGGCTCAGGGGGATCATCGTCGAAGAGTCCGGGGCCGTCCATGGGCTCGAAGCCGGGCAGGTCGGCCGCACCGGACCCCTCGTCGCCCAGGGGGGCGTACTCGTCCTCGTCGTACTCGTCGTCCACGCGCCCCACCCTATTCCAGAGCCCCGACATGTCCAGCGGCAAAGAAAAGGGCCCCTCGCGCACCCGGAAGAGCTCACTTACCCTTGCTGCCTTCCGACCCTGGGGGAGTTGGGCGAGATACCGCCGCGCGAGGAACCTTGACCAACTCTACCGCATCGTCGGCGGGGATCGTCGCGGCCCGCGTCGGACCGTGGTCCCGCGCGGGAACAGTAGGCTCGCGCCATGGTGAGCAGCTTGGACCCGGTGATCGCGCAGGTGTGGCGGGGCGGGTACGTCGAGTGCCTGCACCACGGCGCGCTGGTGGTCACCGCGCCCGGAGGGGACGTCCGGTTCGCGGCCGGGGACGCGGTCATGCAGATCCTCCCCCGCTCCTCCCTCAAGCCGCTGCAGGCGGTGGCGATGCTGCGTCACGGCCTCGACGTCGACGGCGCGGACCTCGCCCTGGTCGGCGCCTCCCACTCGGGCGAGAGCCTCCACCTCGACGGCGTGCGCCGCATCCTCGAGGGGGCCGGCCTCTCCCCTGCCGACCTGCAGACCACACCCGGCCTGCCGCTCGACGCGGATGCGCAGGCGGCCTGGCTCGCGGCCGGGCACGGCCCCGAACCGCTCGCGCACAACTGCTCCGGCAAGCACGCGGGAATGCTGCGCACCTGCGTCCGATCGGGATGGCCGCAGGACTCCTACCTGGACGCGGCCCATCCGTTGCAGCGGGTCTGCCGCGACACCATCGCCGAGTTCGCCGGCGAGCCCGTGGGCGAGCCGGTGGTCGACGGCTGCGGCGCTCCGGCGTTCGCGATCAGCCTGACGGGCCTGGCGCGCGCGTTCGGGCGCCTGGCGGGGGCCCGGTCTGGGCCGGAGCTCCGCGTGGCCGACGCCTTCCGGGCGCACCCCGAGTACGCGTCGGGCAGCAGGCGCGACGAGGTGGTCCTGCATCGCGAGGTGCCCGGCCTCGTGGCCAAGGTGGGCGCCGAGGGGTGCTTCGCCGTCGGACTGGCGGACGGCACTGGTGTCGCGGTGAAGGCCGGCGACGGGCACCATAGGGCCGCCGTCGCCGCGCTCGTGGCGGCTCTGGCCGCCCTGGGTCACGACACGCCCGGCCTGAGGGGTCTGGACCCCGAGCCGGTCCTGGGGCACGGGCGGCCCGCAGGGCGGGTGATCGCGGACCCGGAGCTCGTCGCGTCCCTGCGCGACGGCCTGGGCTGATCCGTCCCGGTCCCCGGCCGCGTCGGCGCGTCCGATAGTCTGCGCGCGCCCCGCCGTCTCCCCCGAGGTCTGCCGTGAACGCCGTCGTGCTCTCCGTTGTCGTGATGCTCGTGCTCTCCGTGGCACGCGTGCACGTGGTCCTCGCCCTGTTCCTGGGCGCGCTCGTGGGCGGCCTGGCGGCCGGCCTGGGGCTGGAGGCCACGATGGTGGCGTTCCAGGACGGCCTGGCCGGCGGGGCGCGGATCGCGCTCAGTTACGCCCTTCTGGGCGCCTTCGCCATGGCGGTGGCTCACTCAGGCCTGCCGCAGCTGCTCGCCAACTGGCTCATCCGCAGGCTCGACGGCGACGACCTCACCACGTCGCAGAAGGTGACCCGCTGGACGACGGCGGGCCTGCTGGGCGGCACCCTCGTGATGTCGATCATGAGCCAGAACCTGATCCCGGTGCACATCGCGTTCATCCCGCTGCTGATCCCGCCGCTCCTGATCATCATGAACCGCCTGCGTCTCGACCGCAGGGCGGTGGCCAGCGTGCTGACGTTCGGCCTGGTCACCACCTACATGTTCCTGCCCATCGGGTTCGGCAAGATCTTCCTCAGCGACATCCTCTACGGCAACATCATCGCCTCCGGCCTCGACGTGAGCGGCGTCAACGTGATGTCGGCGATGGGGATCCCCGCGCTGGGCATGGTGGTCGGCCTTCTCCTGGCGGTGTTCGTCACCTACCGCCGGCCGAGGGACTACGACCGGGACGCCGTCGTGGACCACGACGCGCCCAAGGAGATCAAGGGTTTCCGCATCGTCGTCGCGCTGGCCGCGATCGTGGTCTCGTTCGGCGTCCAGGCCTGGCTGACGTTCGCCGGTTCGGACGCCGACCCGCTCCTGGTCGGCGCGCTGCTGGGCCTGTGCCTCTTCATCATCACCGGGGCCGTGAAGTGGCGCGACGCCGACGAGGTGTTCACCGGCGGCATGCGCATGATGGCGCTCATCGGGCTCATCATGATCGCGGCGCAGGGCTTCGCCTCCGTGATGCGGGCGACGGACCAGATCGCGCCCCTGGTCGAGGGCTCCGCGGCGCTCTTCGGCGGAAACCGGGGCATGGCGGCGTTCATCATGCTGCTCGTGGGCCTGCTGGTGACCATGGGCATCGGCAGCTCGTTCTCGACGCTTCCGATCATCACCGCGATCTACGTGCCCCTCTGCGTGTCCCTCGGCTTCTCCCCCGTCGCGACGGTGGCCATCATCGGCACCGCGGGCGCGCTCGGCGACGCCGGCTCGCCCGCCTCCGACTCGACACTGGGCCCCACGGCCGGCCTCAACGCCGACGGTCAGCACGACCACATCCGCGACACCGTCATCCCCACCTTCCTGCACTTCAACCTTCCCCTGCTGGCGGCGGGCTGGGTCGCGGCCATGGTGCTCTGACGCGATCCGGTGCAACCAACCCGGGGGTCCGAGGCGTAGGACTGATGAGCCGTCGTTTTCGGCTCACACCGGGGGCGGGTTTAGCATGACTCCCGGTGGTCGACACACAAGGGGGGACCTGATCGATATGCGTACAGTTCTGAAGCGGGCGGCCGTGGCCGCGCTCGGCCTGATGATGATCGCGCCCTTGGCGCAGGCCGAGACCCTGGCGCCGACCGACGGTCCGGTGGTCCAGACCACCGCGGCCGCGACGCCGGCCGAGGAGTCCGTGGACCCGGGCACCGAGTCCGCCACGCCGGATCCGGAGACCACCGTCACCAGCACCACGGCGGCCCCCACCACCGCGGCGCCGGCCCCCTCCACCACGCCCGCCGCGCTCACACCAGCGCAGGCCCTCTACGTCACCCCCGGCTATCACAACGTCAACGGCCGCTGGTGGAAGACCCGCTGCGAGATGTACTCGTCGACGATCGTGCGCTGCTTCACCGACATCTACGCCACGGTGATCGTCCGGATCAACAACAAGTGGTACAAGCAGAACACCTGGACGTTCAACAACCTCACCTACCTGCCCTCCCCCGAGAGCATGTGGGCGGGGAACCGGCTGGCCTCCACCAACTCCTGGTACGCCGAGGACGGCCGCCGCTGGAAGAACGAGTGCAACACCGCTGCCACCGGCACCGGGGCCTGCCGCTCCTACATCTGGGGCGCGCTTCCCACGCTGGTGGGTGGCCAGGTCCAGCAGGTCTACGACTGGCGGTTCAACGGCTTCGTCAACTTCTCCTCGGACGCGCGCCCGGCCGTCACCACCATCCCCGCCGCCGTGCCCACCCCGTCGGGTGTGCCGTCGCCCTCGACGCCGCAGCCCATCGTCGGCAACTCGCTGACCCAGAAGGGCTTCCGCCTCGACTCCCGCTGCATGACCGGCCGCGCGTTCTGCGTGTCGAAGTACCAGCGGAAGATGGCCTGGGTGGTCAACGGCCAGGTGGACGTGGTGGTCGACGTGCGGTTCGGCTCCGAGCTGACGCCGACGCGCAACGGCGCATTCCAGGTGAACTGGAAGTCGCGGGATCACGTGTCCAGCCTTTACCACACGCCCATGCCGTACGCGATGTTCTTCAGCGGCGGCCAGGCCATCCACTACTCGGCGGACTTCGCCCGCAACGGTTACAACGGCGCGTCCCACGGCTGTGTGAACGTCCGCGACAAGGCGGCGATCGCCCGCCTGTTCGACCTCGCCCGCGTCGGTGACAAGGTCATCGTCTACAACTGATCGTCATCGCAGGCCGGGCCCGGTTCGGGCCCGGCCTGCGATTTGAGCGAGCGTCACCCGCTCCGGTAGGGTCTCCTCTTGGAGGATTCGCCTAGAGGCCTATGGCGCTCGCTTGGAAAGCGGGTTGGGTTAACGCCCTCACGAGTTCGAATCTCGTATCCTCCGCCACCTTCGATTCCCGCCCTGCGCAGGGCGGGAATCGCTGTCTCTGGACAGGTTCGGCATCAGTACACGTTTCGTGCCGCGTGAGGCGTCCTCGGACGCGGGCCGAGGCTACCCCGGACACCGCCGAAGCGGTCGCGGGTGCCGCATACCGAACCCTATCGGCGATGGGCAGATGTCCCGATCCCTTGGGTCAGAGACTCGTCAGGTCGTGATGGGCTCGATGTCGCCGGGGCGCCAGGTCTGGTCGAACCAGGCGTCGAGCGGGCCGTACAGCCTCAGGATCGTGAACCAACTCTTGCCGGGGACGGTCTGGATCCAGTTGTTCTCATATCCGCTCTGGGGGGCGGGTCCGAAGTAGAGATCGACCGACCCGTCGTCGTTGGAGCGGAGGTCGTCGCGTTCGCTGTTGCGGCTGGGGAATGGCTGGCCGGTCTGTAACTCCGATCGGGTCTGCGGGTCGTACACGACGACCGACCAGAAGTCCTTGGCCGGAACCTCAGCGGGGATGCGCAGCCGGTACTGCCGCGCGCCGTCCAGGGCGTCTCCGTTGACGTCGACCATCGCCCCGGCGTACTGCGATCCCACTCCGACCATCTTCGCCGCCATCGCCGGGGTGTTCACCGTCGCCAGGTAGAAGAAGAGCGTCCGGGCATCGAGGTGGCGCCCCCCGTTGCCGGCGTCTCGTAGCCAGCGGTAGTCACCTCCGACGAACGCGGTGACCCAGCGCCGGTCGTGGTAGAGGAGGGCCTCGGGGTCCCGGTTGCGGAACATGATTGCCCGGGCGGTCGCGTTGGCCACCGCCGCGGCGTCGCCGAGGATGGCCCGCATCCGGTCGTCCGGGGCGAACGGCCGGCCCTTCTCGATGCCGATCGAAGCGAGAAGGCCGCGGGTCTCCGGATCGATCAGAGCGATCGGCTCGCGCTGGATCACCGCGTCGACCTCCTCGTAGAAGGTGAAGTCGTTGGCGTGGATCGTGTTGAACGCCCGACCGCTGATCGACGTGAACTCCATCTCAGGCGGGTCGTCCATCGCCGCCAGCGGGAAGATCCGCAGGCCCTCACGGAACATGGCGGCCGAGGCGTCCGGGCGGCCACCGACGAGGAAGCCCCGCAGAATCAGCCAGTTCACCGAACTCGGCGTCCGCGCCTGGAACATCCCCTCCGGGACCTCGCAGTCGTCGTCCTCCCGGACGATCAGATAACGCCCGCCGGCGCCGCGATCCGGTCCGGGCGCACCCATGTCCACAACGAACCGGAACCACGCGTCGTTGACCGTCCCAGGTCCACACCCCGGGGGCACCTCGACCACGGTCGGACCGTCGCGTTCCAGGTCGATCATGGCCGACGCGTACACCGTGTCTGTATTTCCGGTCAGGAAAAGTGGATCGGAGCCCAGCAGCCCGTCGGCTATGGCGACCTTGTGGCACCCGTCCAGGCCCACTGACTGCATCCCGATGTTCATCGCCTCCAGCGACGCCGCCGGGATGCAGTTGAGGAACACCTCGACGCCACGGACGAAGTCGATGTGATCCCACAACGCGCGCGCCGTCTGCTGCGTCGGCACGCCATCGGCGAACTCCAGGCGGCCGACTCGCGTCTCGACTACGTCCGGCGTCAGGAGCGGCCGCGGGATCGGAGTGTTGTATCCAACCGGGACACCCATACGGTCATTCATCAGAGACCTCCGTCGACGCCGATGGACAACACTCTCCTACCTGCCGCCGCGCCCGGCCTCACCCTCAGGGGGTGATGTCTCCAGTCAGGCGGTTGTCAGGCCGGCTTGCCCCAGACGTGGGCGCCGCCCCAGTCGACCACCACGGCGGGTTCGTCGCCCACGACCCAACCGTCGTGCCCTGGTGGCAGCAGGTTCACGTCGCCGGCGCCCACCTCGAACTCGCCGCCGGCCACCAGGGGCGAGAGGGCCCTCCATGCCCAAGGAGAGGGGTCCTGGCACCCCTGACGGTCCTCCCGGGCCCTGTCCGGCGGATCTGGGGTCGTAGTCGCCGCCAGATCCGCCTCACACTCCGCACCGGCGCCCGGCCCGCGTCAAGACGGCGTCAGAATCTCCCCCGAGCGCGTCAGGGCGGTGACAATCCGGTCGGCCCGGGGCGCGCGCCGGGCCCATGCTGGGCTCGTGACCGCCCTCACAGACTTCTCCAAGCGGCTACTCGTGGGCCGCCCCATGCGCTCGGACCAACTCGGCGAGACCGAGCTTCCCAAGCGCCTGGCGCTGCCCGTGTTCTGCAGCGACCCCATCTCCTCCAACGCGTACGCCACACAGGAGATCCTCCTCGTGCTCGCCCTCGGCGGTGTCGCTGCGGTCACCCTGACACCGTTCGTCGCCCTCGTCGTGGTGGGCCTGCTCGCCATCGTCACCCTGTCCTACCGGCAGACCATCTACGCCTATCCGGATGGCGGTGGCGCCTACGCGGTGACCAAGGAGAACATCGGGACCCGCTCCTCGCTGGTGGCGGCCAGCGCGCTTCTGACGGACTACGTCCTGACGGTGGCGGTCTCGATAGCCGCCGGCGTCGACAACTTCACGTCAGCGTTCCCAGAGCTGCGGCCCCACACGGTTCCGCTGTGCGTCGGCCTGATCGTCGTGGTCACCGTGATGAACCTGCGCGGGGTCAAGGAATCCGGAACGGTCTTCGCGATACCCACCTACGGCTTCCTGATCTCGGTGTTCGTGATGCTCGGGGTGGGACTCTGGCAGGCGCTGAACGGGCAGCCTCCGGTCGCCGAGTCGGCGGGATTCGGCTACCACACCACCCAGCTGACAGGGCTCGCACTCATCGCGCTCCTCTTCCGTTCCTTCGCATCGGGCTGCACAGCCCTGACGGGTGTCGAGGCCGTCAGCAACGGCGTGCCCGCATTCCACAAGCCCAAGTCGCGCAACGCCGCCCGGACGCTCCTGGCCATGGCCGGACTCGCCATCACCATGATGGTGGGCATCTCGATCCTCAGCGTCACGGCCGGCATCCACATCGCCGAGCACGCCGACGACTTGACGGGCACCCCGGATGGGTACGTGCAGCGGACGGTTCTGGCCCAGTTGTCGGCCGCCGTCTTCGGCAACAACAGCATCGGCTTCTTCGCCGTCCAGATGTCCACCACCCTGATCCTCATCCTGGCGGCCAACACCGCGTTCAACGGCTTCCCCATCCTCGCCTCACAACTGGCGCAGGACCGTTTCCTGCCGAAGCAGATGCGACGGCGGGGAGACAGGCTCGTGTTCTCCAACGGGATCATCCTGCTGTCCACCGTGGCGGGCGCGCTGGTCTTCGCGTTCGACGGCTCGGTCTCGCGGCTCATTCAGCTGTACATCCTCGGCGTGTTCGTCTCCTTCACCCTCAGCCAGGCCGGGATGGTCGTCCACTGGTGGCGTGAGGCCGGCAAGGCAGGTTGGCGCCCCCGGTTGATGGGGTCGGCGGCCATCAACCTCGTCGGCGCGTCCATCACCGCGCTGGTCCTGGTCATCGTGTTGGTGACCAAGTTCACCCACGGGGCGTGGATGGTGGTGGTAGCCATGCCCCTCCTGGTCCTGATGATGACCTACATCAGGCGCCACTACGACCGCGTGTCGCGGCTCCTGCGGCCGGGCGCCACGGGCACGATCCTCCCGAGCCGGATCCACGCCATCGTCCTCGTCAGCCAGCTCAACGAGCCGACGCTCAGGGCGCTGGCGCTGGCACGGGCGGTCCGCCCGAGCACGCTCAGAGCCCTCCGCGTGGACACGGACCACGCCCGCACCGAGAAGCTCCTGCGCGACTGGGAGGCCCGCGACATCGGGGTTAATCTCGTGATGATCGCCTCCCCCTTCCGGGAGTTGATCCGGCCCATCGTCGACTACCTGATGAGCCTGCGCGTCGGCTCCCGCGACGTCGTCGAGGTCTTCGTCCCGGAATACGTGGTCGGGCGCTGGTGGGAGCAGCTTCTGCACAACCAGAGCGCGCTCCGGCTCAAGTCCCGCCTGCTGTTCATGCCGGGGGTGATCGTGACCAGCGTTCCGTTCCACCTCCCCTCGGCCGAGCCGCTCTCGCTTCCCCGGGTCGGGAGCGCCTCAGACCAGCCCGACCTCGTGGCACGCTGAGACCGTGACCACCTCGCGCGAGTCCGACTCCGGCGGCCGTCTCGGCCTGGCCACAGGCATGTCTAGACGGCGGCAGGGGTTGGGGATCGCGCTGGCGCTGGCAGGCGTTCCAGTCCTGACCGCGCTGCTGCTGCCACTGCGCGACCGCCTCGAGCTCGACACCGCGCTGCTGCTCTATCTCCTCGCCGTGGTCCTCACGTCCGCGGTGGGCGGATGGCCGGCTGCCCTCATCGGCGTTGTCGGCAGCTTCATGTGCGCCAACTTCTTCTTCACGCCGCCCTTCGGCAGCCTCGCGGTGGCCAGCCGCAACGAGTTGACCGATCTGCTCATCTTCCTCACCGTCGCCGTGCTGGTGGCGTTCACCACCGAGGCAGGCGCCCGGTCACGTGCGAACGCTGAGCGCGCCCGCCTCGAGGCGGGATGGCTGGCCCAACTGAGCAGCCGTGAGTCGGGGCCGGGGTCGCTCCGGGCGGCGCTGGTCGACGCTCGGGAGGTCTTCGGGATGAGCGCGGTCGCCCTCCTCGACGGGGAGACCGAGGTGAGCAGGGTAGGGGTGCCGCAGCCCGGCGATGTCGAGGTGCCGGTGGATGCTGGGCCGGACCTGCGGTTGACTCTGTGGGGTGCGCCGCGCATCGGGGAGGACCGGCGCCTCATGGGCATGATCGCCGCGACTGCCGGAAGCCTGTGGCGGGCCGAACAGCAGGCGGCGACTGCCCACCGGGCCGAGGAGCTGGCGAGGATCGACGGGGTGCGGGTGGCGCTCCTTGCCGCGGTCGGTCACGACCTGCGCAGCCCCTTGGCCGGAATCAAGGCCGCGGTCTCGACGCTCCGGCAGACCGACATCGAGATGCCCCCCGAGGATGCGGGCCGGCTACTGGCGGGCATCGAGGACAACACCGACCGCCTCACCGACCTGGTGTCGAACCTGCTCGACATGAGCCGGATCCAGGCCGGGGCGCTGTCCGTCCACCTGAGTCCGACCGCGGTCGAGGAGACGCTGGAGGGGGCCCTGCGCGCTGCCGGCGGAGCCGTGGAGCTGGACATGGGGTCGCGTCTGCCGTTGGTGCGAGCGGACCCCGGTCTCCTCGAGCAGGTCCTGGCCAACCTCGTCGACAACGCCCGACGCTTCCTCCCGCCCCAGGGGAGGGTCCGCATCGCCGGGCGGGAGCAGGACGGGCGCGTCCGGATCGACGTCGTCGACCACGGCCCGGGCGTGCCGGTAGAGAGGTTCGAGGCGATCTTCGACCCGTTCCAGCGCTTTGACGATCGCGCTCACCAGGGCACGGGGCTGGGCCTGGCCATCGCGCGCGGGTTCACCGAGGCGATGGGGGGACGGTTGGCCCCGTCGCAGACGCCCGGCGGTGGTCTGACCATGACAGTCTGGCTGGAGGTGGCCGATGGTTCGCATCCTGGTCGTTGAGGACGAGCCGGCGCTCAGGCAGGCGTTGGCCATCAACCTGCGCGCCCGGCACTACGAGGTGGAGGCGGTCGGCGACGGCGCCTCCGCGTTGCGAGCGGCGTCCGCCCGCCCGCCTCAGCTCGTCATCCTGGATCTCGGACTGCCCGACATCGACGGGGTCGACGTGATCGCCGGCCTGCGGGGATGGACGACGATGCCCATCATCGTGTTGTCCGCGCGCGGCCACCAGTTTGCCAAGGTGGACGCGCTCGATGCCGGGGCCGACGACTACGTGACGAAGCCCTTCGGCATGGACGAACTCATGGCGCGGATCCGAGCGGCCCTCCGCCGGGCCGACACCGCGGAGTCGGCGGGCGACCCGGTGGTGCGCACTGACTCCTTCGCGCTCGACCTCGCCGCCAAGAAGGCGACGCGCGACGGCCAGGAAGTTCGCCTGACACCCACCGAGTGGCACCTGGTAGAGGCCGTCGCTCGCCGCCCCGGCGTCCTGGTTCCCGCGCTGACCCTCCTCGCCGAGGTCTGGGGGCCCCAGTACGAGAAGGAGACCAACTACCTGCGCGTCTACTTCGCCCAGATCAGGCGGAAGCTCGAGGAGGATCCCGGCAACCCCCGCCACTTCATCACAGAGCCGGGGCTCGGCTACAGGTTCGAGCCCTGAGCGACGCCTCCAGTCAGGTGGTCGTCAGGCCGGCTTACCCCAGACGTGGGCGCCACCCCAGTCGACCACCACGGCGGGTTCGTCGCCCACGACCCAACCGTCGTGCCCTGGTGGCAGCAGGTTCACGTCGCCGGCGCCCACCTCGAACTCGGCGCCGTCGGCCATCCGCGCGCGCAGCCGGCCGGAGATCACGTACTGGAAGTGGGGCGCCTCGCACAGCTCCGTTCCAGCCACCGGCTTGACGTGCTCGGACCATCTCCAGCCGGGCTGAAGGGTGAGCAGCGCTACCTGGCCGCCCCCGATCGAGACGATGTCCGCCCGTCCCAGGGGGAACTCCCGGACCTCGTCAGGACTGCTGAAATTCTTCAACTCCGCACCGGCCATCGCAGGCTCCTTCTGGTTGACGACGACCTCAATGTACGACTGCGCCGCCCACTGTCAAGGGCACGTTGACCTCCTGCGGCGGCAGCCGCGGAAAGTGCATCCCAAGCGTTGTCAGACGCTGATTGGAAGCCCAGGCCGGTGGGGCGGATTGTCTCGCCGCAGTCCACTCCCAGCCACGACGGCGGCGCTCAGCGGGACACTCCCGCGGGACGACGGGCGGAGGCGACGTAGGCCAGGCCGGGAATGGTGAGCCCGTCGACGTGACGGTACCGCGACACCCCCTCGCGGACCGTCTCCTTGACCGCAGCCAGGCGATCGGGTGGCAGTGCGTCCAGGCGCGACTTCAGGGGCCCGGCCAGCGCCGTGCGGAGCTGCCAGTAGTCCTCGAAGGAGTCGTCGTGGGTCGGCGACTCGACCGCGTCCACCCCGATCTCCTCGAAGCCGGCGCCGGCCAGCAGCCCTGCCAGCGCGCCCTCCCTGCCCAGGGAGAAGGGTCCGGGCACCCCAGGCGGAGGAACCGGGGTTCCGGTGTGCTCCTGGACGGCATCCGCCAGCACCCCGAGCCAGGGGTTGCGGTCCCGCGACCCCCACACCGCGATGGCCACACGCCCCGTGGGCCGGAGGACGCGGGCGATCTCGCTGACCGCCCGGGCCGGGTCCAGCGCGAACATCAATCCCTCTCGGCACACCACGACGTCGAACGAGGCGTCCGGCAGGGCCAACTGCTCCAGATCGATGACCCGCGCACGGACCGGGACGGGCGCATCGCCGCCGCGCGGGAGGGCACCGGCCCGGGCGGCGGCGATCTCGACCATCGCGGGCGCCACGTCGGAGAGGACGACGCTGCCTCCGGGCGCGACCAGCTCTGCGATGGCGAGCCCGAGGCCTCCCGCCCCACAGGCGAGTTCGAGCACATCGTCGCCGGGCGCCGGAGCGACGGCCTCGACCATGATGCGGCTCACCACCGCCGCCCGTTGCTCCACCTGGTCCGAGTGGCGGTCCCACGAGGCCGCGACCGTCCCCCACATGTGGTGGATCCGAGCCCGGACCTGCTGGCCCGACTGTTCCCGGGCAGACTCTGATGACATGTCACACCTGCTTCCCGATAATTCGTTACACTCCATGAGTAACGAATACTGAAAGCGTGCGCTCCTTGCCCGACGAAGTCAAGACCCCCCGCCCCTACGACTCGTCCGGACGTTCGCGGGCGGCCGCGGACCGCCGGATCGCGGTGGCTGTCGCCGCTCGCGCCCTGTTCATCGAGCAGGGCTACGTCGCCACCACCATGGACGCGGTCGCGGCCCGGGCGGGCATCTCGCTGAAGACGGTCTACAACGCCTTCGCCAACAAGTCCGGGCTCCTGCGAGCCGTCTGGGACCTCTCCCTGAAGGGCGATCTCGACGACAGCCCTGTGGCCCAGCGCGGCTGGTACCAGGCGGTTCTGTCAGAGCCTGATCCGCGACGCCAACTCGAGATGACCGCCGAGAGCTCGCGGGTGATCAAGACCCGCATCGGGCCCCTGCTCAAGGTGATCCGCGACTCGGCCCCGGTCGACGAGGACCTGGCCGCGCTCTGGGAACTGATCCAGACCGACTACTGGGCCAATCAGCGGGTCATCGTCGAGAGCATCGAGGCCCACGGCGGATTGCGCCCCGGCCTAGACGTCCGGCGCGCCACCGACGTGCTGTGGACGCTCAACCACCCGGACGTCTGGCTCCTCCTCGTGGACCGGTGCCTCTGGTCCCCCGAGCAGTGGGAGGCGTGGTTCGTCCAGGCCTGTCGGGACCAGCTCCTCCCCCCGACCTGAACCAGGGCCTCCACCACCGGCAACTGTGCCACCCTTAGCTGTCGATCACCGGCGCGAGGCCGGCGGAGGCGCCTCGGAGCGGAGCGGACATGACAATTCAAGGGTTGACGGGCCGACGGGTGTCAGCCGCGGCCGTCCTCATCGTCTTGGCGCTGACTGCCGGATGCGGATCAGGCTCGCTACCCGAAGTCACCTCCCTGCCGTCGATCTCCCTACCGGCCAGGCCGACGGCGCTTCCTTCGCTCTCCCGCCCGACGGCGACTGCCACCGCAACGGAAACGACCACCGCAACGGCGACGGCCACCGAAACGGCGACGGCCACCGCAACGGCAACGGCAACGGCAACCGTGACGGTCTCGCCGTCGAGCGACCCGCCCACGGAGACCACCCCTGCCGCCTCACCCGTCCCTGACGCGTCCCCCGAGCCCGCCCCGAGCGAGACCGACGACGGCGGGATGTGGTGGCTGCTCGTCCTGCTCGCCGTCGGCGGCGGCCTGGCGGTGGCCGCCATGATGTGGTCGCGCAGCAGGGCCGCGGCGAAGGTGATCGACAGGCGCTTCGAGCTGGTCTGCAGCGAGCTCACCTGGACGGACACCGAGCTGCTCCCGCGGGTGTTGGCCGCCCCCACGGCGGCGGAGGCGGCCGAGCTGTGGCAGGCCGGGCGCCCGGGGCTGCTGGTGGTCGAGGAGGAGCTGCGCCAGCTCGCCGTCGTCAAGGCCAGCGGTCAACGCCAGGCCGCCGCGACCGAGTGGCGGTCGGCACTAGCCACGCTGGTCACCGCCGTCGACGCGGAGACCAGCCTCCCGCCGACCGCAGGATCAGACCGCCTCCGCTCCGCCCGTGCGCAGGTGGAGGAGGCGCGGCGGGGCCTGATGACGCTGGTCGCCGACTCGGAGCCGACGGCCTGAGCGACGCCGCGTCGGGAGATCGGGGACGCCGCCGGGGCGCGGAGCCGCGCGAGCGGCGGGGAGAGCGGCGGCGGAGTGCACATCCGGCCACAAGGGTGGGTAGGTTCTGCGCCATGAACGCGCCTGATCAGAGCGTCGCGTGCGAGGACCGCGACTTCGTGGAATGGCACGGCGGCTGTCGTCATGCGCTGGTGTGGGCCGTCGAGGCCGACGTCGACGAGGTGCGCGCGGCCGTGTCCTCCGCCCGGGGGCACTGGGGCGACGTGCTGCTCCCCCGGCATGAGCGCCAGCCCCACATCACGCTGGCCTACGCCGGCCCGGTCGCGCTGCCGGGAACCCGCCCGGTCGACGAGCCCTATTCCCGTGCCAAGCTTGCCGACGACCTCGCCCGGCTGCGCGGCCTCGCGCAACGCCCGTTCGAGGTCGCCGTCGGCGGCTGGGGAACCTTCCCGATGGTGCCCTACCTGCGCGCCTCAGCCCCCGCGCTGGCCGCGGCCAACAGCGCGCTCATGGCCGGCTCACCGTACGCGGGCGGATACGTGCCGCACGTCACCGTCGGGCACTATTCGGTGTCGCGGCCACTGGCCGAGATGGCCGCCCGCGCAGCCGCTTGGGGGCCCTGGGATGTGATTCTCGAGGTGGGCGAGTGGGCGTTGATGGCCTACGAGACGCACGACATCGCCGGCCCACTCACCACCGTGGGACGGCTCTCGCTCGCCGCCGGCAGGTGGTCGGTTGAGGCCCGGATCCCCGGTCTGGACCTCTGACGACGGAGACTCCCGTACCTCGTTGACACTGCCCTGAGACCGGCGCAGAATCGAATCAGAGCCTCCTGCACAGACGCGGAGGTGAGCGGGGTGACACCCGGTCACCCCGGTGAGGAGAGGAGTTCGTCATGGCACTGGTACGCCGTGAGTGGCCAGACTTCCAGGAGATGGTCCAGCGGTGGTTCGAAAGTGACGTGGACAAGTCGTGGCTGCGGGTCGAGGAGTTCCAGGAGGACAAGACCCTTGTCGTCCGGGCGGAGCTGCCCGACATCGACCCGGACAAGGATGTGGACATCGCCGTCGCCGACGGTGAACTGCGCATCAAGGCGCACCGGCAGGCCAAGTCCGAGCACAAGGACAAGGACAGCTACCGCTCGGAGTTCCAGTACGGATCCTTCTACCGGTCGGTGAAGCTGCCGCCGGGCGCGAGCCCCGACGACGTCACCGCCACCTACAAGGACGGTGTACTGGAGGTCCGGGTTCCGGTGGCCGAGGTGGCCGCGCCGGAGCCGTCGAAGATCCCGATCACCCGCGGGTGAACGGCCGCGCCGTCGGGCGCCCCTGACGGGTCGTGTGACCGCCGCGACGCCGCTGCGGTCACACGATCCTCATATACTCAGAGCCCGCCCTCAGGTCCGGGCCGCTCTGCCAGGGCAAGCAGGATGAGCACCCCCAGCGACACCCCTGTGACCACGAGCACGTCGCCGACCGAGATGGGCCGCACCGCCAGCAGCGCGACGACGGCCAGCGCCGCGACGCCCACCCGGAGCCATGTCCGTCGACGGTGCAGCCACACCCCGAACCCACCCGTCGAGAGCCCGTGCCGGTCGGCCCAGGCGTGCGCCCCGCGCTGAACGTTCGTGCCGACGGCGCGGAGCCTCCCGGCGCCGGAGAACGGGCCGGTCAGCCAGAGGGTGAGCCCCACCACCGTCGCGAGCGTCAGCAGCGCCGCCGCGATGTCGGACAACCCCTGCACCAGCGTGTCGTAGGACAGCCCCAGCACGTCCTGCGGCATCCGGCTCGGCGGGACCGCGAGCGCTGCGACGGTGCGCCCCATCGACAGCGCGATCATGAGGACGAGGGCGCCGACGCCCAGCCCGGCGGCCGCCCACACCGCGGCGCGACGGTGGCTCACGGCCGCAAGGATGCCGCCGGCCATCAGCAGGACGACAGTCACCGGCAGCCAGGAGCCGAGGATGACGGTGGCACGGTATGCCACAACGGCCTCCCCGAGCCATTCGGGCTGGACGAGGACGATCGTCCTGTCGACCTCGGGAATCCGGGCGGCCAGCGCGAACCCCTGCCGCGTCAGGGCGGAGCGAACCTCCTCCACGATCGGTCCGACGCGCAGCCCCAGTCCATCCTCCGAGATGCTGACGGTCGCCGACTGGTCGCCCTGCAGGCCGGCGATCAGCTGCCCGTGCGAGAGCCGTAGGGTCCGCTCCCACACGACGGCGAACTCCTCCGAGCGGATCACCCGCTCAGCGGCCTGCCGGATGCTCGACCGCACGCCCGCGACGGCCGGCTCACGCAAGGCCTCCAGGGCCGCGATCGCGACCGGCCTCGTCACCAGGTCGGAGAGACCGTCGACCACCTCACCCACGAGGCCGTCGATGTCGACCCGTTCCTCGATCGCGACCATCGCCTGGTCGGTGATGTAGTCCTGCACCCGCGGATCCTCCGCGAGCGGCGCCAGGGTGGCGACGAACGCGTCGGTGTCGGTCAGCGCGACCTGCGCCCATGCACCGACAGCCGCGACGGGGGTCAGCAGCGTGCCAAGCAGGATCAGCAGCGTCGCCAGGATCGTGCGCGGCCAGTGTCGGCGCGAGCGGTGCTTGCGCTGCGCCGTCGACTCCGACTCCACCGCCCCCGGCCCGGTGGGGTGCGCCTGCGGGTCCGGACCTGGTTCACGCTCTGCCGCCATCGGATCCTCCTCTAGGGTGATGCCTGATTCTCGCCTGCGACGAAGGAGTGTGCTTCCCCCCACCGGGGTGGTTGCCCCGTGGATCCGGGCACTGGGCGAGCCTGTGGGCCGCATGGACGTGAACGGCATGTCGGCTCTACTTGCCGGACTTCGCCGTCGTCAGGCAACCGTCGCGCCGCGGCTGTACCGCCAACTGATCGGAGCCGCGGTGGCACCGTGCAGGACCACGCTCATCACCACGGTCGCGGTGATGATGCTGACCACCCGGACCCCATCCTCGGGCAGCAGTCCGTCGAAGGCGAGGAGGGCGAAGACGACCGAGGCGAGGCCGCGCGGGCCGAACCAGCCGATCACCGCGACGGTCGGCAGGTCCAGCTTGGCCCCGATCAGCGCGATCGCGACCGGCAGCATCCGGGCGAGAGTGAGCGCGAGGGCCGCGAACAGGAAGTCCTGCCACTGCGCGAATCGGAGGACCGGCAGCATGACGGCACCGAACATGAACCACACCACGAGGGAGGCCATGTCGGCGGCGGAGTGGGTGAACTCGAGTGACGACTCGACGTGTTCATCGGTCGCGGCCCCGAAGCCAAGACCGGCCACGAAGGCACCGACGAAGCCGTTGCCGCCCACCTCGATCACCGCCGCGTAGGCCAGGAGGGCCGTGGCCAGCACGGCCACGGACCGGTAGGCCGACGAGGCCCACCCGGCCCTGCCTGCCGTCTGGAGCAGCCGGCCCGCGGCAAACCCGATCGCCGCACCCCCCGCCGCACCGACCGCCAGCTCGAGCAGGGCGCCCCCCTCGGACTCGGTCTCGAGCGTCGTCCCCACCACGGCCATCACCAGGAAGAACTTCACGAACGGGGTGGCGATGCCGTCGTTCAGCCCGCTCTCGACGTTGAGGAGGACCCGGATCCGCTCCGGCACACGCTCGTCGGCCATGATGGCCGCCCCCAGGGCGGCGTCGGTAGGGGCGACGGCAGCACCGATCACGGCGCAGACCCACCAGCTGAGCGTCGGGAACACGAGGTGGGCGAGCAGGGTTCCGAGCGCGATCGTCAACGGCAGGCCGAGCACCAGCAGGCGGGTCGGCAGGCCGGCGTCGCGGCGCAGGTCACCGACGTTGACTCGGGCGGCGTCGCTGAAGAGCACCAGGGCCAGCGTGATCTCCGCCAGCTCGCGGAGTGCGAGGCTCCCCAGGCCGACGTCGATCCAGCCGGGCCCGTTGGCCAGGACGAACCCGATCGCGACGAACCACATCGGCGCCGAGATGTTCCAGTGCTCCAGGCGGCCCGACAGCAGCGCCCACAGCACCAACGCGCCGGCGACGGCCGCTACTACGAGGAGGTCCACACCTGTCTCCATGGGTCTCTGCGTCCTTCCTGTACCGGGTCCGGCGTTACTCCGCCGCGACTGGCGACGGCGCCCCGCTCAATCGGGCATGGGCACCCGCACGTCGGTGCCCGGCTCGACCGTGAGGCGCTGGCCGACCCGGCCGAAGCTGGGAACGGGGACGAAACCTCCCGCGACGAGCATCTCGCCCTGAGTGAAGTACGGCGAGGCGTCGAGCATGCCGCGCGGCACGAACCCGAAGAACCTGCCCAGCTCATCGAGGTCCGCGGGTGAGTTCATCCGCATCAACACCAGGTTGTCGCACTGGGAGACCACCTGCGGGTGAACCTTCGAGGGGCGCTGGGTGGACAGCAGCAGCCAGAGGCCGTACTTGCGGCCCTCGGCCGCGATCTGGATCAGCCGGTCCACGAGAGCCCGCTCCAGGGGAGTCGAGGGGTCCGCCGGGCACAGGTTGTGCGCCTCGTCGATCACCAGCAGGGTGGGTCGGCGGTCGGCCCTGTTCATCCAGAGGGTCTCCACCATCGCGATCGCCGCGATCAGCGCCTCGGAGCGGTTCTCGAACTCGGACAGGTCGAAGATGCGCACCCGAGGCTCCCGCTCCGGTGTCGGCTCGACCACCCCCTTCGACCAGACCGGCCAGGACGCGACACCGAGATTGGTCAGGCGCTGTCCGAACGCCCGGTGCTCCTCGTCGCCGGTCAGCAGTTGCTCGATAGTGCCGGCGGAGTCCTGCCGCATGCTGGACACGTCCATCTCCATCCACGCCGCATACTCGCTGCGGTCGCGGATCGGGTCCAGCTCCAGCACGGCCGCCTGGATGCGGGGAGGGAGGTCCATGAAGGTGACGGTGAGCCGGTCCGGGCCGTTCGCGCCCCGCACCTCCATCGGCGTCGATCGAATGGCTTCGGCCGGCCCCGCCGGTGCGTCCGCGCGGGGAGCGCCGAGGCTGACGTAGTCGCCGTTCGGGTCCAGGACCACCATGGGCAGCCTGGTCGCGAGGATCAGTTGTTCAAGGATGACCCCCAGGGCGTACGTCTTGCCCGACCCGCTCTGCCCACAGAGGAAGGTGTGGCGGTTGAACCCCTGGGGCTTCAGCTTCAGGACGCCGGCATTGCCCGGCAGCTGCCATTGGCCGACGGGAAGCGACGCGCCCCCGGACGCCTGCAGTGACTCCACCTGCCCGGCGGTGAGTCCGAACACGGCGGCGTCTGCGAAGGGACGCCGTTCCTTCGCGAGCCCTTCGTCGGTGAGTTCACCGAGGACCACCCCCATGGCGGGGAGGTCCTCGCCCGCGCTGAGCACCTGCCCGACGAAGGTGGCGCCCGTCGTCCGGAGCGCCACGAGGGCGCCTACCTGCAGCTCGTCGGCGACCACCTGAACCCGGAACGTCCGGCCGTCCGAGGACCTCGCGAACCCGAACTGCGTCTCCTGGCTTGCCATACGGTCGTGCCTCTCATGATGGTTGCCGGAGCCGCGGCCGGCTCCCCGTCCGCGGCTCAGTCCAGCGCCTTGGCCTCATCGCCTCGAATTCGGCCTGGGTGACGGCGCCGGAGTCGGGGAGAGCCTTGGCGGAGGCCCTCCACCATCCTTGACCCAGCTGGTGCCCTCGCGGATCACCCTTGCGGGGTGATGCCGGCCTCTGACAGGGTGGGAGACAGTCCGCGGCCGGCAGGGCCCGGAATCAGACCCGCAGCGCCCCCGCGCACAGGGCGGCGAGGACCAGGAAGGCCGTCTGCGCCACCTCGACGATCGAGCCGAACACATCGCCGGTCATGCCCGCCAACCTGCGCCGGACGTGGGCCGCCCACAGCGAGCCGATCGCGCCGGCGACGGCCGCTGCGCCGGCGAAGACGGCGGCTCCGGGGACCCCGTCGACCAGCGCGCCCACCCCGGCCGACACGGCGAGCACCGCGGCCCCCGTCAGCACGGCCGTCATGCGTGACGTCGACCCGATGAACAGGGCCCCGAAGCCCGACTGGCGCGCGGACGCCGTCGGTACGGTCGCCAGCGTCACGACGGCGCGACCCACCATGGCGGCCACCGCCAGCGCCCCCGCCGCCGCACCGCCACCCGCTTCGGAGAGCGAGCCGAGGGCCGCTGCATCGACGAGCAGCGCCAGGACCAGAGCCGCGACGCCCATGGGCCCGATATCGGACTTCCGCATGATGACCAGCGCGTCGGCCGCGGGCTTCCGCGACCCCAGTCCGTCGGCCGTGTCCGCCAGCCCGTCGAGGTGCAGGGCGCCCGTCAGCAGGGCGACGACCGCGAGCGCCAGCGCGGCCCCCAGCAACCCGCCAGCGCCCAGCGCGACCACGCCCCACAGCACCGCCCCCGCGAGAGACCCCACCAGAAGACCCACCCACGGGAAGGCCGCCATGGCCCGGCCGGCCAGCGCGCGGTCGATCTCGGCGACGGGAGGCACGGGGATCACCGTGAAGAGGCCGAGGGCGGCGACGACGCCCCTCACTTCAGCCGCCGCGCGATGCCCGCCGTGCAGAGCCAGACCTCCCGGCACGCACCGGCGAGGCGGGTGTTCAGCCGTCCGAGCTCGTCGCGGTAGAGGCGGCCGGACGCCGTCGCCGGAACGATGCCCGAGCCCACCTCGTTGCTCACGATGATCACGTCACGCGAGGTGCCCGCGACGGCCTCCACCAGCCGCGACACCTCCGTCTCCAGCCGCTCCCGCCATCCGGCGACGTCCTCCCAGGCCCCGGCGTCCATGAGCACGCGGTCCAGCCAGACGGCGGCGCAGTCGATGAGGACGGGGGCGGGCTCGTCGCGGCCCAGTACGGCGGCCAGGTCCTTGGTCTCGGTGGTCCGCCACGACGGGGGCCGGCGAGCCACGTGGAGCGCGACGCGCTGGGCCCACTCGGCGTCGCCGTCGACCACCTCGGAGGTGGCCACGTACTCCACGTCCACGGCGCCGGAGAGCTGCGCCTCGGCCCAGGAGGACTTGCCCGAGCGCGCGCCGCCGAGCACCAGGGCCGTCCCGGGGGCGTGCGCCAGGGGGGTCAACTCCGCGCGCTCCGCGAGCCGGGCCAGCAGGGAGACGGCCTCGGCGTCGGCCGGGTCGATCCGGACGCAGAACTCCACGTCAGTCCTCGAGCTCCAGCGCGGCCACCTGGCCGATCACGACAATGGCCGGGGGCCGGATCCCGGCGCGGGCCGCGGCGTCGGCGATGCTCGACAGCGGGGCCCGCAGGGTGAACTGCTCGTGGGTGGTGCCGTCGGCCACGACGGCGGCGGGCGTGTCCTCCGGGAGCCCGTGCCTGCGGAGCTCGTCCGCGATCTCCGGCAGGTTCTGCACCCCCATCAGCACGACGAGGGTCAGGTTGGCGGCGGCCAGCGCGGCCCAGTTGACCTCGCTGCGAGGGTCCGACGGCGGGACGTGCCCGGAGACGACGACGAAGCCCTGAGTGAGCCCGCGATGCGTGACCGGAATGCCCGCCAGGGCGGGCACCGACACGGCCGACGTGACCCCGGGGATGACGCGCACGGAGATTCCGGCGTCGCGGCAGGCCAGCCACTCCTCGCCGCCGCGCCCGAAGACGTAGTTGTCGCCGCCCTTGAGCCGCACGACGCGGAGCCCCTGCCGGGCCCGGTCGACGAGGATGGCGTTGATCTCCTCCTGCGGGGTGAACGCGCCGCGCGGGATCTTGCCGACGTTGATGATCTCCGCGCCAGGCCGCGCCTCCTCCAGGCACTGGAGGGCACCGAGCCTGTCGTGGACGATGACGTCGGCGTCCCGGATCGCGGCGAGCCCTGCCACCGTCATGAGGCCCGGGTCCCCGGGGCCGCCGCCGACCAGCACGACGCTGCCGGGAGGGAAGTCATGCTGCATGCGCACTCCTCGCTAGGTACGCGTCACACCCTAGTGCGCGAGGGGGGCATGACCGCCGCGGTCCGCTCCCCGCTGAATCGCCCCTCGGCCGTGCCCTCCGCCGTCAGGCGTTGAGCCTGACACGCCTATCGTTGGGCCGCGTTGAGCCTGACACGGCTCTCGCGGACGGGCGTTGAGCCTGATCCGGGTCTCGATTGGCTGTGGATCGTTCAAACCGACGCGGGCGCCCGTTGATATCCAGATCCGGCTCAAACCGTCCCCCCAGCAGGGCAGGGGGACGGACGTGAGATCCGCCTCGGAGCATGAGGGCGCCCCGGAATCGATGTGTCCGTAGACTCACCCCATGCGTGACGCCGTGGATGACCTGATCTGGGACGAGGCCCCCAAGCAAGCCGGGGCGGTGGCCCTGCTCGACGCCCCTGCCCTCGTCGACGACGCCCTCACCCTCACCTCCGACGTCCGGGTGTGGTGCGACGACTGGCGCGACGCCGCCCTGGTGCCGGCCGAGCTCCTCGTCGAGCATCCGACGGACCTGGCGGGCGTGGACCTGGCGCTGGCGCGTCTTCCGAAGTCGCTGGGCGCGCTCGACGAGATGGCCGCGCTGGTGCAGGGCGCCGCGGACGTGAGCTTCCTCGGCGGGGCACGGGTCAGGCACATGAACCACTCCATGAACGAGGTGCTGGGCCGGCATTTCACGGCCGTGTCCGCCAGCCTGGGCAGGGCGAAGTCGCGCGTGCTGCGCGCCTGGGGGCCTGAGGGCAGGGAATCGGAGTGGCCGAAGGTGCGCGAGCACGCGGACCTGGGCTTCGCCGTCGCGGCGCACGGGGCCACCTTCGGGGGGACCAAGGTGGACCCGGGCTCCCGCCTCCTGATCTCCGCGCTCGCCGGCGGAGGCCGCGTCGAGGGCCTGCAGGCCGACGACGTCCTGGACTTCGGCTGCGGCAACGGCACGCTGTCCATGTGGCTGGCGAGGCAGGGCAAGGCCGTCGTGGCCCGCGACGTCAGCTGGTCGGCGGTGGCCGCGACAGCCATCGCCGCCGAGGTCAACAGCCTGGCCGTGGACGTCACGTGGGGCGCCGGCCTGGCCGGCTACGAGGACCACAGCGTGGACGCCATCGTCACCAATCCCCCGTTCCACCAGGGGATGGCCAAGGAGTCCGCGGACACCCTCGAGATGTTCGACGACGCCCGCCGGGTGCTGCGCCCGGGCGGCCAGGTCTGGTGCGTGTTCAACTCCCACCTCCCCTGGCGCAAGGAGCTGAACGAACGGGTGGGCCCCACGAGGGTCGCGGCGCAGGACCCGCGCTACACCGTGACGGTCACGACCGCCCGCTGACCCGGGCCGGGCAGCCCCTTCTGAGTGTCGGATCCCGGACGGTCTACCGTCTCGGATCCGACAGGCTTGGGCGCCGCCCTATCGCGCCGCCGGCTATCAGAGACACCTCAGCGCTTTCACAGGTACCTCATAGACTCGAAGGGTTACCTGGGTGCGTACCTACCTGAGGAGCCACGATGAGCAACGAGCAGCACCCCAACCCCTGGAGCCGCGACGCCTGGAAGGCGATCGACGAGCCGCGCGCTGACGAGCCCACCACCTCCCTCTCGTCCGCCCCGGGCCAGCAGTACCCCCAGCCCGCTCAGCCCCGGCCCGTCCCGGCCGCGCAGCCTCAGCCCTCACCGGCGCAGGGGTTCCTCGCGCAGCAGTTCTCCACGCAGTCCGGGCCCACCCCTGGCAGCGTCCCCCCGCCGAACTACCCGCCGCCGTCGTACCCCTACGGTCAGCCGGTCAGCAGCCCCTCCCCCGCGGTGACCAAGGCACGGGGCCGCTCCCGGATCGCCGGCGCCCTCGCCGTCGCGGTGCTGGCCGCAGGGGTGGGGGGCGGCGCGGGCTTCACCGCCGCCCGGCTCTCTACGATGGACGCCGCGACAACCTCCGCCTCCGCCTCGACGGTCCCCACCGAGACCCAGGTGGTCCAGGCGGACCCGAACAATCCCAACTGGACCGCGGTGGCCGCGGCCGCCTCGGACGCGGTCGTGGCCATCCAGGTCACCGGTCAGGACGGCTCCGGCGGCCAGGGCTCGGGCGTCGTGATCGACGGCGCCGGCTACATCGTCACCAACAACCACGTGGTCTCCGGCAGCGGCAGCGGCGCCCAGATCGTCGTCCTCCTGGGCGACATGTCCTACGTGGCCGAGATCGTCGGCGCCGACCCGTCGACGGACCTGGCCGTGATCAAGCTCGTCGACCCGCCGTCGGACCTCACCGTGATGTCGTACGCCGATGAGTCCCAGTTGGCCGTCGGTGACCCGGTGATGGCCATCGGCAACCCGCTCGGCCTGGCGGACACCGTCACCACCGGCATCGTCTCGGCCCTCAACCGGCCGGTCACCACCCGCGCCGTGACCAACAACACCGTCGGCCAGGGGCAGCAGGACGTGGTGGTCACCGCCGCCATCCAGACCAACGCGGCCATCAACCCCGGCAACTCGGGCGGCGCCCTGGTCAACGCCTCCGGCGAACTCGTGGGCATCACGTCCTCGATCGCCTCCCTGGCCTCGTCCAGCGACACCGCCGGCAACATCGGCATCGGCTTCGCGATCGGCGCGGACCAGGTGCAGTACGTGGCCGAGCAGCTCATCGCGACGGGGGTGGCCCAGCATCCCCAGATCGGGATCAGCGCCTCCGACATCAACAGCACCGGCCAGCTGGGCGCCGCCGTCGCCGAGGTGGTGGCGGGCTCCCCCGCGGAGGCGGCCGGGCTCCAGGTGGGTGACCTGGTGACCGCTGTCGACGGCAAAGCCGTCACCTCCACCGAGTCGCTGGTGGCCCTCGTGCGGGCCGGCCGGGTGGGCCGCGACATGACCGTCAGCGTCGTGCGCGGCGGCCAGGACCTGGAGTTCGTGGTCACGCCCATCGCCGCCGCCCGGTGACCGGCGCCGTCCCACCGCCGGAAAGGGAGCGAGTGCTGACCGGCTCCCCCGGTTAGCCTTGCGCCATGGAGATTCGCGTCACGCTGGCCGCCATGGGGCCCATCCCGGAGTCGCTCGTCGCGCTCGTGCCCACCACCGGGCACGTGATCAGCGACGAGACCCTCTACGGCCAGCGGATCAGCATGTTCACCGAGCACGACGATCCGCCGGCGCTGCGCTCCGCCCTCCGCGCCGTGGCGGGGCCGGTGGCCGTGGGGGTGGTGACGGGGCCCCTGGCCCGCGTCCCCGCCAGGCTGCTGCTGATGGACGTGGACTCCACGCTGACCACCACCGAGGCCATCGACCTGCTGGCCCACCACGCCGGGGTGGGGCCCCGGGTGGCCGAGATCACGGAGCGGGCGATGCGCGGCGAGCTGGACTTCGCGCAGTCCCTCGAGGAGCGCGTGGCCACCCTCAAGGACCTCCCCACCAGCATCTTCGCGGCCGTGGGCGAGGCGATGACCCTGTCCAACGGCGCGGCGGAGCTGATCGCCGCCGCGCACGGCTGCGGCGCGAAGGTGGGCGTGACCTCGGGCGGCTTCACCCAGCTGGTCGCCCCGCTGGCCGAGCGCCTCGGCCTGGACTTCTTCAACGCCAACACCCTCGAGACCGAGATGGTCGGCGGAGAGGAGCGGCTGACCGGGCGCGTCACGGGCCCCATCGTCGACCGCGACCAGAAGGCCCGGGACCTGCTCCGCTTCGCCCACGCCGAGGGCATCGAACCCGCGCTGACCGTCGCGGTGGGCGACGGCGCCAACGACCTCGGCATGTTCGACGCGGCCGGCCTCTCCATCGCCTACTGCGCCAAGCCCGTCACCGCCGCGCACGCCGACGTGGCCATCGGCTTCCCCCGGCTGGACGCCGTCGCCGCGTTCGCCTTCAAGAGCGCCCCGCTGGCCTGATCAGCTGTTCCAGCGCACGATGGCCGGCGAGTCCTTCTCCCAGCCGAGCACGCTGAGGGAGCCCGTCAGCAGCGGGAAGCTGGCCGCCATCTCCACCGGCGCACCCAGCCACAGCATCGACAACACCCGCAGGGCGTGCCCGTGGCCGAAGATCAGCACCCGGTCCGAGCCGCCGGTCCGCGCCCGGTCGATCACGCGGCTCAGCCGCTCCACCACGTGCTCCCTGGTCTCACCCCTCGGGAACCCCTCGCGCGCGATGTCAGGGGCGCCGTGGGTCCAGATCCTCCACCCCGGCAGCAGCTCGGCGATCTGCACGCTCGTGAGCCCCTCGCCCGGCCCGTAGGACCACTCCACCAGGTCCGGGTCCACCGTCGGCTCGGGGAAGCCCGCGAGCTCGGCCGTCTCCAGCGCGCGACGGCGGGGGGAACTGAGCACCATGCCGAAGTCCTCCCCCGCCAGGCGCCCGCCCATCCGCTCGGCGTCGAGCCGCCCCTCGGGCAGGAGCGCCAGGTCCGTCACCGACGTGTGCCGACCGGCCTGGGACCATTCCGTCGCGCCGTGCCGCACCAGCCACAGCTGGGTTCGGGGGTTCGTCATGCTGCTCTCCTGTCGTCGCGGCCCCGCCGGGCCGTCGTCGGCCAATCTACGTTGCGACACCCCCCGACGGCCGGCAGAAGGCCAGGTGCAAGGATGAAGCCACGGTCGGCACACCCGGCCGCCCACCCCGGTCAGGTCGATGCACCTGACGGATTGCCCGCCGATCGGGACAACATCCGCGCGGCGGAAATGGCGTGCGTTCGCCGCTAAGGTGAGAGCGCACCGAAAATCTTCAAGGAGGACAGATGTCAGGTCGCATCCGAAACGAGGCGTTCAAGCAGAAGGTGATGTCGGCCCACGACGCCGCCGCCCTCGTCGAAAACGGATGGAATATCGGCTTCTCGGGATTCACCGGGTCCGGTTATCCCAAGGCTTTCCCGGAGGCCCTCGCGGCCATCATCGACGCCCGCCACGGCCACGACGAGACGTTCAGGATCGGCGTCTGGACCGGAGCCTCCACGGCCCCCGAGCTCGACGGCGCGCTCGCCCGCACCGGCGGCATCTCGTACCGCGCGCCCTACCAGTCGGACCCCGACATGCGCAGCGCGATCAACTCGGGCGTCTCGTACTACCAGGACATCCACCTCTCCCACATGGGCCCGCAGGTGTCGCAGGGCTTCCTCGGCCACCTCAACCTGGCTGTCGTCGAGGCAACCGCCATCACCGCGGAGGGCGACATCATCCCGTCGTCGTCGGTGGGCATGAACCGCACCTACCTGGATCACGCTGACCACGTGATCGTCGAGGTCAACTCGTGGCAGTCCGAGGAACTCTTCGGCATGCACGACATCTACTACCCCATCGGCGCGCTGCCGCCCAACCGGGTGCCGCTGCCCATCCAGAATGCCGGTGACCGCATCGGCGGCAAGGTCCTAAAAGTGGACGCGTCGAAGGTCATCGCGGTCATCGAGACCAACTCCGCGGACCGCAACACCCCGTTCAAGGCGCTCGACGACGACTCCCGCGCCATCGCCGGCTACTTCCTCGACTTCCTCGGTGCGGAGGTCAAGGCCGGACGGCTTCCGGAGAACCTCCTTCCGCTGCAGTCGGGCGTGGGCAACATCGCCAACGCCGTGCTGGCCGGACTCCTCCACGGCCCGTTCGAGAACCTCACCTCCTACACCGAGGTGATCCAGGACGGCATGGTGGACCTGCTGGACTCGGGGAAGCTGACCGTGGCCTCGGCCACCGCCTTCTCCCTCAGCCCGGTCGCCGCCGAGCGGATGAACGACAACGCGGCCGAGTACCGCAACAAGATCGTGCTCCGCCCCCAGGACGTCTCGAACCACCCCGAGGCCATCCGTCGCATGGGCGTCATCGCCTGCAACGGCATGATCGAGGCAGACATCTACGGCAACGTGAACTCCACCCACGTGATGGGCTCGCGCATGCAGAACGGCATCGGCGGCTCGGGTGACTTCACCCGCAACGGCTGGGTGTCCAGCTTCGTCACCCCGTCGACGGCCAAGGGCGGCGCCATCTCCTGCATCGTGCCGATGGTCAACCACGTGGACCACACCGAGCACGACGTGCAGGTGCTGATCACCGAGCAGGGTCTGGCAGACCTGCGCGGCTTGGCCCCCCGCCAGCGCGCGCTGAAGATCATCGAGAACTGCGCGCACCCGGACTTCAAGGAGCCCCTGCGCGAGTACGTCAAGCTGGCGGAGAAGAAGGCCAACGGGCATCACACCCCGCACGACCTCGCCACCGCGCTCGGCTGGCACGTGCGGTTCCTCGAGACCGGCACCATGGTCCCGTGACCTGAGCAGAGATCCTCTGGAGGGCCCCACCGTCTCGACGGTGGGGCCCTCGTCGTCGGCCACTAGGATCACGGATATGGCCGTCCTGCTCTCCTCGTTCATCACTTTCCTGCTCGTGATGGATGCCCTGGGCAACGTGCCCCTGTTCCTCACCTCGCTGAAGAACACCAAGCCGGAGCGGCGGCAGTGGGTGATCCTCCGTGAGTGCCTGATCGCCCTGGCGGTGATGGTGGCGTTCCTGTTCCTCGGTCAGTCGATGTTGAGCGTGCTACACATCGACGGGGCGGCGCTGCAGGCCGCCGGTGGCGTGATCCTGCTGCTCATCTCGATCCGCATGGTGTTCCCCACCCCCGAACGCAACCTGGCCGAACCCATGACCCACGATGAGCCGTTCATCGTGCCGCTGGCAGTGCCCTACATCGCCGGGCCGTCGCTGCTGGCGGTCATCGTGGTGCTCGTCAGCCAGGACGCCGACGACTGGCCGTGGTTCCTCGGGGGTCTGGTCCTGGCCTGGCTGGTCACGGCCGTGACGCTGTACTTCTCCGGGTTCCTGCAGCGGGTCGTCGGCACGCGTGCGCTCGTGGCGGTGGAGCGGCTGATGGGCATGATCCTGGTGATCATGGCCGTCCAGATGATGTTCGACGGCACCAGGGCGTTCTTCGTCGCCTGATAAGAATGTGTCCATGACGAGCAGCCCCGCCCCTGACCTCATCGCCCTGCGCCGCGAGCTGCACCAGATCCCCGAGGTGGGGCTGCAGCTGCCGCAGACGCAGGCCCGGATACTGGAGGCGCTGGACGGTCTGCCGCTGGAGATCACCCTCGGGCGGAGCCTCACCAGCGTGGTGGGCGTGCTGCGAGGAGGGCTGCCCACCACCGGAAAGCGGCCGGTGGTGCTGCTCCGAGGCGACATGGACGCCCTCCCCGTCGAGGAGCTGACCGGGCTGGAGTACGCCTCCACCAACGGCGCGATGCACGCGTGCGGCCACGACCTGCACATGGCCATGCTCGTCGGCGCCGCGCACGCCCTGTGCGCGAGGCGCGACGAGCTGGCCGGCGACGTGATCTTCATGTTCCAGCCGGGCGAGGAGGGCGTCGACGGCGCCCGCTTCATGCTGGAGGAGGGGCTCCTGGATGTGGCGGGGTCGCGGCCGGACTGGGTCTACGCCATCCACGTGTGGGCGGCGCTGGACCCGCACGGCGTGTTCTCCACCAAGCCCGGCACGGTGATGGCCAGCTCGGACGTGGCCAAGGTACGCGTGGTGGGCCGCGGCGGGCACGGCTCAACCCCGCAGCTGGCCGCGGACCCCGTCCCGGCCCTGGCGGAGATCACCACCGCGCTCAACACCATGGTGACAAGGCGGTTCGATGTGCAGAACCCCGTCGTGGTCACGGTGGGGCTGCTGCAGGCCGGCACCATCGCCAACGTCATTCCGGAGGAGGGGCGGCTCGAGGCGACGCTGCGCACCTTCGACACGGAGGTGCGCTCGAAGCTGATCTCGATCATCCCCGAGGTGGTGGCGGGCATCGCGTCGGCCCACGGGGTCCGCGGCGAGTTCGAGCTGCTGGAGCAGTACCCCGTCACGGTCAACGACGACGAGGAGGCCGACGTGGTGGCCGCCGCGGTGACGGACCTGTTCGGTGGGGAGCGTCACCTGCGGTGGAGGAACCCGCTGGCCGGCGCCGAGGACTTCTCCCGGCTCCTGCAGGAGGCGCCCGGGTGCTTCATCGGCCTGTCGGCCTGTCCCCCGGACCTCGATCCGCTCACCGCCCCGTTCAACCACTCCGCCTACGCGCGGTTCGACGACGCCGTCGTGGCCGACGGGGCCGCGCTGTTCACCGAGCTGACCCTCCGCAAGCTCGGTTCCTGACCCTCGCCCCCTCGCCAGACCCCCTGGCACCCCTGGCCCCCCTGGCACGACACGCCGTCGCACCCGCACGTCGATCACGCCCAGGCCCCCGGCCCACGGTTGCGACGGCGTTTCGTGCGCGCCCGGGGATGGGGGCGGTGGTGCGGGCATTATGGTCGGCATGCGCCCCATGCTCGCCACACCGTCGCCCACGCCGGGCGTGCCGCCCATGGGCGAGGCGTGGCTGCACGAGGTCAAGTGGGACGGGGTGCGGGCGTTGGGCGAGATCCGCGGCGGGCGCCTCGTGCTGACCAACCGCAAGGGTGGCGACGTCACGGTGGCGTATCCGGAGGTCGCGGCGGGCGCCGTCGGGCTGCCGGAGGGGGCCGTGTTCGACGGTGAGGTGGTGGCGCTGGGGCCCGAGGGCACCCCGTCGTTCCACGCGATCATGCCGCGCATGACCGTCCGCGACGCCCGCCGCGCCGCCCGGTGGGCGGCCGAGCGGCCCGTCACCTTCGTCGTGTTCGACCTCCTCGCCCTCGGCGGCACCGACCTGACCCGGCGCCCACTGACCGAGCGCCGCGCCGCGCTGGAGTCGATCGACCTGGACCGTCCGGCGTGGCGCCTCTCGGAGACCTACGACGACGGGGCCGAGCTGGCCCACTTCACGAGGGAGGCCGGTCTGGAGGGGGTGATGAGCAAGCGCCGCGCCTCGATCTACCGGCCCGGGGTGCGCAGCGAGGACTGGATCAAGACCCCCCACCGCTCCGAGCTCGTGGTGGTCATCGGGGGCTGGCTCCCGGAGGCCGGCAACGAGCACGCGCTGGGCGCCCTGCTGGTGGGGCAGCCGAGCGACGAGGCCACGTTCGAGTCGCGGCCGGTGCTCTACCCCATGGGCAGGGTGGGCTCCGGGCTGGGACGGGCCGAGCGCGACACCCTGCTGGCCGTCCTCCGCGACACCGGGCGCCCCACGCCCCCCTTCGAGCCGGTGCCGACGGATCCGGTGTCGCGGCGGGCGTGCTGGGTGGAGCCCATGCTGTGCGTGCAGGTGCGCTACCTGGAGGTCACCCCCGAGGGCGCCCTCCGGCAGCCGGTGCTGCGGGCGCTTCGCCCGGACGTGTCGCCCGTCGACGCCGCCAATGCCCCTCTGCTCCGCATCACCGCAGGCTGAGGAGCCGCGGAGCGGCCTCGAAGCCTCAGAAGCTCAAGCCGACATGGGAACTGTCGTCACATCACGGTAGCCGGGTCTCGGCGGGCCACCAGCACGATGTCGTCGTGGTGGTGCGCCCCGGCGCCCTGCGTCACGTGGCGCGCGCGCCGCTCGTGCACGACCACCGTCCACTCCTCGCCGAGACTCGCGGCCACGTCGTCGGGATAGGCGAGGGTGGCCGGGTCCACGTGCGAATGCTGCGGCTTGAAGTCGGCGTGGTGGACCACGAGCAGCGAGCCCCCGGGGGCGACGGCGGACACCAGCGCCTCGACGGCGGGCGAGCCCTTGGGCAGGGGCACGTAGAACGCCGAGACGAGGTCGAAGTCGTCGTGCGGGAGTGGCGCCTCGCCGAGGTTGCCCCGCACCCACTCGACGATGAGCCCGGTGGCCTCCACGGCGCGCTGACCACGCTCGATGGCCACCATCGACGGGTCGAGCGCCGTGACCTCCCAACCGTGCGCGGCCAGCCAGATCGCGTCCGCCCCCTCGCCGCAGCCGACGTCGAGCACCCTTCCCCGGCGGAGCTTCGGCACCTCGGCGACGAGGGCCGCGTTCGGCTCGCCGCTCCAGAGGCGGTCGGTGTCGCGGTAGGCCTGGTCCCAGTCGTGCTCGTGTGCCATGGACGGAAGTATCCCGCCGCCCGCCGTGGCCGGGCAACAGTCCGGAGCCCCCGGTAGGCTGGGCGGCGATGACCGAACCGCAGCCCATCGCCACCCTCCCGCCCATCGAGGAGGTGCAGGGCGTCGTGCCGCGGAGCCCCAGGACGGGAGAGCCCCGCCGGCCCGCCGTCGTCCTGGTGGCGGCAGTGCTGCTTTACCTGGGCGCCGGGGCCCTGGCGGTCGCGTACGGCGTCCACTGGTGGCTGGCCGCGCATCCCGAGAGCTACCCCACGTCGGCCCGGCTGATCCAGTGGACCGCCCCGGAGCCCGGGAAGTGGCTGTCGCTCACGCTCGAGGGAGTTTTTGCGGCCTCGCTCGTCGTCGCGGCCGGGGCCTGCGGCGTCGTCGGCTTCCAGGGCTGGAACGGCTGGCGCTGGGTGCGATGGGGCGGGCTTGTGGCCCTGGGGCTCGCGGGGGGATTCGCCACCGTCCTCAACGACTGGGCGTTCATCGGCGTCGGCCTGGCGGTGCCCGCCGTCGTACTCCTGTTCCTTCCGCCGGCCACCCGCTACTTCGCGCAGTGGGAGCAGGTGCGCGCGGAGCGTCCGGTGCTTTACCGCAGGCCGGAGTCCATCCACTACGGCAGGCTGCCCCGCTTCCGCTGACGGAAGTAGGCTCTACCGACATGGCCCGCAACCCCTTCCTCGACAGTGCCCTCCGGGTGGTCCGCGATGTCGCGGTCCGCGCGCTGGACAGGGCGACGCAGACCCCGAAGCGACGACGCGCCCGTACGCCACAGGGCCCGCAGCCGTCGGCGCCGACGTTCACGGCGGGCGCTGACTACCCCGGCGACTACACCGGCCGCCCGGACATCGTCTACACCCCCCACCCGGACGGCCGACCCGATCCGGGCGAGGTGGTCTGGACCTGGGTGCCCTACGAGGACGACCACACCCAGGGCAAGGACCGGCCCGTCCTGCTGGTCGGTCACGACGGCCCCTGGCTGCTCGGCCTCCAGGTCACCTCGCAGGATCACGATCGCGATGCCGCGCAGGAGGCCTCCGTCGGGCGCTACTGGACCGACATCGGGACAGGCGAGTGGGACAACCAGCGCCGCCCGAGCGAGGTCCGCGTCAACCGCCTGATCAGGATCGACCCGGACACGGTCCGACGCGTGGGCGCCGTCCTGGACGAGCGGATCTTCGACGCAGTGGCCCGCGAGGTGCTCCGCCACTACTAGTGGCCTGCGTCAACCCTTCCGCCCGCGGTGAACATCGCCCACCCGATTCGAGTCTCAGCTGTCCGCCCTGATTGAATGGTGGACCAGCAGGAACGAGAGGCGCTCATGATCACCGTGACGGACCTGACCAAGGTCTATCTCCAGGGGAAGCGCGAGGTGCGCGCCCTGGACGGGGTCACCCTCACCGTGCCCGCCGGATCCATCCACGGCATCATCGGGCACTCGGGCGCCGGGAAGTCCACACTGGTGCGCTGCCTCACCCTCCTGGACCGGCCCACGTCGGGCACCGTCGAGATCAACGGCGTGGACCTGACCGCCGCCCGGGCCGACGCGCTGCGCACCGCTCGCCGCCGGATCGGGCTCGTCTTCCAGCAGGCCAACCTCTTCGACTCGCGCACCATCGCCGACAACGTCGGCTACCCCCTCGAGCTGATCGGCATGAAGAAGGCGGAGCGCGACGCGAAGGTGGCCGAGCTGCTCCGCGTCGTGGGCCTGCCGGACTCCGGCCCGGCCTACCCGGCGCAACTCTCCGGCGGAATGCGGCAGCGCGTCGGGATCGCGCGGGCCCTGGCCACCGAGCCGGACGTGCTGCTGTTCGACGAGCCCACCTCGGCGCTGGACCCCAGGACCACCGACGAGATCCTCGACCTCATCCTCAGCCTCAAGGGCCGCGACGGCCTGGCCGTGCTCGTGATCACACACGAGATGCACGTGGTGAAGAAGATCTGCGACTCGGTCTCGCTGCTCGACGGTGGCCGGATCGTCGAGTCCGGCCCGCTGGTCGAGGTGGTCAACAGCCTCGACAGCCGGCTGGCCGAGGCCCTGCTCGGCATCCCTCCCCACGCGCCCCTCGACGCCGTCGGCGGCACCTACGTCGACGTGCTCTCCTCCGGGGACCGCGCCGCCATGCCCGTGGTTGCGCACACCTCGCACCTGGTGAACGCCGAGCTCAACATCGTGGCCGGCAGCGTCGAGCACCTCGCCGGCACCACGTTCTCCCACCTGCGGATCTCGGTTCCCCCCGGGACGGATCCGCAGCGCGTGATCGACATCCTGCGCGAGCAGGGCGCCGACGCGAAGCTCACCACCGTCAACGGACCGCAGGGAGACGCGCTGTGATCCCCCTCGAGACCTGGTTCAACAACCCAGCCCTGCAGAAGGCGCTCCTCCCCGCCATCTGGGAGACGCTCATCATGATGGGCATCTCCAGCCTGGCCACGGTCGTCGTCGGCCTGCCGCTCGGCGTCGTGCTGTACGTCACCCAGAAGGGGGCGCTGGGCGAGAACCGGGCGCTCAACTTCGTGCTGTCCAGCATCGTGGTCAACATCACCCGCTCCATCCCCTACGCCATCCTGATGCTGGCACTGATCCCGTTCACGCGCTGGATCGTCGGCACCTCGCTGGGGCCCATCGCCGCGTCGGTGTCTCTGGCCATCGCGGCCATCCCCTTCTTCGCGCGCCTCGTGGAGACGGCGCTGCGCGAGGTGCACCCCGGCAAGCTCGACGCGGCTCACGCCATGGGCTCGTCGAAGATGCAGTCGGTGACGAAGGTCCTCATCCCGGAGGCGCTGCCGGGGCTGGTGGCGGGCATCACCACCACTGTGGTGACCATCATCGGCTACTCGGCGATGGCCGGCCTGGTGGGCGGCGGCGGCCTGGGGCGCCTCGCCTACAACTACGGATTCCAGCGCTTCTCCCCCGACGTCATGGTCATCACGGTGGTCCTCATCGTGATCCTCGTGCAGGGCGTCCAGTTCCTCGGCGACCGGATCAGCCGCGCCGTCGACCACCGTTAAGACCTCCCCCAGGGGAACCAGCATCTCGCTGGACACAAGGTAACCGGTCAACTTGTTGTTGGCCCCGAGCAGTAAGGACACCTCCTGATGCCAAAGATTCTCACCGCCATCGCCGCCTCCCTCGCGGCCGCCATGGCCCTCACCGCCTGCGGCGGCGACGCCACCCCGTCGACGTCGGCCTCTGACTCCTCCGCACCCGCAGGCGAGGTGACGACCCTCGTCGTCGGCGCCAGCCCGGTGCCGCACGCCAAGATCCTCGAGTTCGTCCGCGACAACCTCGCCGAGGACGCCGGCCTCGAGATCGAGATCCGCGAGTTCGACGACTACGTGCTCCCCAACGAGGCGCTCGCCTCCGAGGAGCTGGACGCCAACTACTTCCAGCACCTGCCGTACCTGGAGAGCCAGATCGCGGACAAGGGCTACGAGTTCACCGCTGGCGAGGGCGTGCACATCGAGCCGCTGAAGCTCTTCTCGGACAAGCACGATTCCGTCGACGCCATCCCCGACGGCGCGAAGATCGCGATCACCAACGACGTGTCCAACCAGTACCGCGGCCTGAAGCTGCTGGAGAAGGCCGGGCTGCTCACCGACGTGGCGGAGGACGCCACGGTGCTGACGCTCACCGAGGCCGAGAACCCGAAGGGGCTCCAGTTCGAGGAGACCCAGCCGGAGGTGGTCGTGCAGCAGCTGTCCGATCCCGCCGTCGACGCGGCCGTCATCAACGCCAACTTCATCCTCACCGCCGGGCTCGACCCGAACGAGGCCATCGAGTCGGAAGAGGTCGAGGGCAACCCGTACGCCAACATGCTCGTGTGGCGCACCGGTGACGACAACCCCGGCATCCAGAAGCTCGAGGAGCTCCTGCACTCCGCCGAGGTGGCCGACTTCATCACCGAGACCTGGCCGTCCGGTGACGTGATCCCGGGCAACGCCTGACCCTGCACCACGGGGGGCCGTCGAGCACTGCTCGGCGGCCCTCCCTTTTTGTGTCGCCGCGGGGCGAACGGCGGCGGGAAGGCTGCTGACTACGCCGTCGGTGCCCCGACACCGCGCGCCGTCGCTCCACCGTCGGTCCCCGGGGTTACCGTGGGAGATGACATCGGAGTCAATTGGGGGTTCACCATGCGCAAGTTCTTCATAGCCCTTCTGGCCGTCGCACTCGGCCTGGGGCTCGGCATCGCGGCCACGCCGACGGCGCGGGCCGAGGTCAACGTCTACACCACGCCGGGCGAGCACACCGTCAACGGGCGTCAATGGCGCACGTGGTGTGAGCCGTACTCCCAGACGGCACGCTGCACCACCCAGATCCTCAGCGGCGGCGCGTGGGTGTTCAACAACCTCACCTACCTGCCCTCCCCGCGCGAGCTGTGGGCGGGCAACCCGCTTGCCACACCAGGGGACCACGTGATCGCCGGCCGCAACTGGCGCGTCGCCTGCGACACGCCCGAGGTGGGCCGCAACGGCTGCCGCGACTACATCTGGAGCGGTGGAAAGTACGTCTTCAACAGCCTGGTCCTGTTCGGCGACATCTGGCCGAACCTCTCTGACTTGTACGCGTACCGCCCGCCGACGGATCCACCGGCGATCAGCAACTACAGCATGAGCAAGGGGCCCAACACCACGAACCGGGTGCTGCTGACGTTCGACGACTGCCCGAAGTCGCTCGACGCGTTCAAGGCAACCGTCGTCGGCGCACGCCAGGCCGGGGTCGCGCTGGCGCTGTTCCCCACCGGCAACTGCCTCAAGTCCGGGAAGTTCGATCTCGCGATCGCCCGCGCCAACGGCCACACGGTGTTCAACCACTCCGTCACCCACCCGGACCTGACCACGCTCAGCTACTCGGGCGTGCTGGCGGAGCTTGGCTCGCCAGGCGTCGTGACCACCTACGGTCGCCCGCCCTACGGGGCCTGGAACTCGAACGTGAAGAGCGCCTACGACGCCAAGGGCATGCGGATCTGGACGTGGAACCTCGACACGAAGGACTTCGAGGGGAAGACCACCGCGCAGGTGGTGAACTTCGTCGTGGCCAACGCGAAGGCCGGCAACTCCGTCCTCATGCACATGCAGTGGAACGGGTTCACCGCCTCGGCCATCAGCCAGATGAAGTCCGGGCTCGCGGCCAAGGGCATCGAGGTGTGCCGGAACCAGGGCGTCACAACCCTGCAGAAGCCCGCCTCGATCATCTGCTGACCGTCCTTCCCCGGCGAACCCCTGTTCACCCGGCCGTTAGGCTGGCCGGGTGAACAGTTCGCGCGCAGTCCTCTTCGACCTCGACGGCACCCTGGCCGACACGGTGCCGCTCATCGCCCAGCACATCAGCGACACCCTCAACGCCCACGGCATCGCCTGCACCCCGCGTGACGTCTACCCCCTGATCGGCCGGCCCATCGTCGACGCGATGCACGAGCTGCACGAGTTCGCGTCCGACGGCGCCCGCATGGAGGCGGTCATCGTCGAGTACCGCGCGGCCCTGCACGAGGCGGTCAACGCCGCCGGAACAGATCTCGTGCTGCCCGGAGTGAGGGCGATGCTGCGCGGGCTGCGCGAGGCCGGGTTCGCCGTCGGGGTGGTCACAGCCAAGGGCGGCCCGCAGGCCGAGCACCTCCTGACCATCACCGAGCTGCGGCATCTGGTCGACGCTGTGGTGAGCACCGACGACGTGGTCCGCGGCAAGCCCGCCCCCGATTCGGCGCTCCTCGGGCTGGAGCGGCTCGGCGCCGTCGCCGCGGAGACCTGGTACGTCGGCGACGCGATGTCGGACATGGAGATGGCGCTGGCCGCGGGCATGCGCGCCATGGGAATCACCACCGGCGCGGCCACCCGGGAGGAGCTGGCAGACGCGGGGGCGGAGGTCGTCGTGGACACCGCGGCCGAGGTGGGGGCCCTCATCCTGGGTTAGTGTCGCGGCATGGGACGCATCGTGTTCGACACCGCCACCAGCATCAACGGGTTCATCGCCGACGAGAACAACTCGCTGGGCTGGCTCTTCGCCGTCGACGGTGGGGAGCACCCGGACGAGGGCTTGTTCCCCTCCGGCGCCACCGTGCTCGTGGAGGGATCCACCACCTATGAATGGGTGCTCGCCGAGTCGGACATCCTCGCGCACCCCGAGAGGTGGGCGGAGTTCCACGGAGACCGGCCCACGTTCGTGTTCACCACGCGGGACCTGCCCTCCCCTGAGGGGGCGGACATCCGTTTCGTGTCCGGCGCGGTCGCCGACGCGCTGCCCGCCATCCGCGCGGCGGCCGGCGAGGGCGACATCTGGGTGGTCGGCGGCGGGGACCTCGCGGGCCAGTTCCTCGACGCAGGCGCCCTCGACGAGATCGCGCTGTCCGTGGCCCCCGTCGCGCTGGCCGGAGGGGCGCCCCTGTTCCCGCGGCGCCTGGAATCGACGGGGCTGCGGCTCGTCTCGGCCACGGCTTTCGGGCAGTTCGCGCGCCTGGTCTACGCGGTGGTGCGTCCAGACTGACGGCGCCCCCGGCTCAGGGTGCGAGGACGCGCTCGAAGCCTCCGCTGATCAGGATGGGGTAGAAGCCCAGCGCCTCGTTGACGTCGAGCATGTAGCGGTTCTCGGCCGCGTTCCAGGTGACGATTGACGTCGCGTCCGGCACCGCCTCCCGGACCTGCACCAGGTTGGCTGCCTTCACGAGCATGCCGAGCCGCCGGCCGCGGTGCTCCGGCAGCACGATGGTGTCGTACTGGTCCACGAACGCCTCCGGGTTGCTCCGGTCCAGGGCCATCTCGCTCACCGCCGCGACCGTCCCTGTGGGAATGTGCCGGACGACGGCGTGGAACATGCGGTTGGACACCAGGGTGACGCGCTCGCGCTCCCTCAGCCGCGCTGCGTCCCACGTGGCCTCCACCACCGTCAGATCGCCCAAGGGCTGATCGACCGCCATCCGCTCCTTCAGCACGGCCTGACCAGCCAGCAGGTCCTCCGGGGACTCGCCCTCCCACGTGATGAGCTCGTAGTCCGGGCCCGCGTGGGCCTCCGCCGTCGCGAGCGCCTCTGCCGGGTCCACCAGCGGCGCCGCGAAGTCGTAGCGGCTGACGCGTTCCACCAGGCCGAGCCTCAGTCCGTGCTTGAGCGCCAGCCGCACGCCCGGATGGTCGGGATCGACGGCGCCGTGGCCCGACGGAGGGGCGAGCGTGGCGCCGTCGGTGATGGGGGTCTCCACCCATGCCTTCACCCTGGTCAGGCCGGGCGGCGGGTCCGCGCTGAACGCCTGGATCAGGCCGGTGGCCACTCCCCGGGAGCGGTGCTCGGGCAGGACGTACACCGCCACGGTGGCGCTCTCCGGCGAATCGACGAGCGACACACCGGCGGACAGGAAGCCCACCGCCTCGTCGTCCAGGTATGCCAGCCATCGCCGGTGGGAGGACTCGGCGTCCTCGCGCTCGGAGACGAGCTGCGCCTCGTCGTCGATGTCCCACTGCGGGCCGCCGATCAGCTCCCGTTCGTTCGCGCGCACCAGAGTGCAGTATTCGCGCCAGCGCGCATCCGTCGGGGCGTCCGGCAAGGGCATCGGCACGATCGTGAGCACGGGCTGAGCCTAATCGCATCGACGGCGCTCGGGGTCGGGCGGCGTGCACGAACCACCGCCTCGATCCCACCCCGACGCCCCATACGTACCCGCCCACCCGTTCCGACGGCGAGTCGTGCACACCCCCCGGGGCCGGACCGCCGACGGGGCGGCGTGCACGAACCACCGCCTCAACCCCACCCCGACGCCCCATACGTACCCGCCCACCCGTTCCGACGGCGAGTCGTGCACACCCCCCGGGGCCGGACCGCCGACGGGGCGGCGTGCACGAACCACCGCCTCAACCCCACCCCAACGCCACATACGTACCCGACCACCCGTTCCGACGGCGAGTCGTGCGCACGCCCGGGGCAGGCCGACGGGGCGGCGTGCACGAACCACCGCCTCAACCCCACCCCGACGCCACACACGTACCCGACCACCGGTCCCAACGGCGAGTCGTGCACACCCCCCGGGGCCGGAACGCCGACGGCGCCGACGGCGGGCGGTGGGGCGCCGGATTGGTGCTCGGCGACGCGGAACGTAGGGTGGATCCGCAGCACAGAAGAAAGAGGCACCTATGACGGCACCCACCCACCGCGCGTCGGTCGTCGACCGACCGGACTCCCCACGCTCCTGGATCGGGCGGCTGTTGAAGGGAACCGCGGTCGGCGTTGGTGCCATCCTCCCAGGGCTCTCGGGTGGAGTCCTGGCCGTGATCTTCGGGCTCTACGACCCGATGATCCGGTTCCTCGCCAACATCCGGCACAACTTCATGCGCAACGTCCTGTTCTTCATCCCCATCGGCATCGGCATGGCGCTCGGGGTGTTGGGCTTCTCGGTGGTGGTCGAGGCCGCGTTCGCCTCCTACGCCGCGCAGTTCACCTGTCTGTTCATCGGCTTCGTGATCGGCACCTTCCCGTCGCTGTACCGCCAGGCGGGCCGGCACGGGCGCTCCGCCACGCATCTCATGATCATGGCCGCGGCGGCGATCGCCATCTTCCTGCTGATGCTGGCCGGCGGGCAGGTGCTCGTGCAGGTTGCGCCGAGCATCCCGGTGTGGTTCTTATCGGGTGCGTTGATCGGGCTCGGCGTGATCGTGCCGGGGATGTCGCCGTCGAACTTCCTCATCTACTTCGGGCTCTACGACAAGATGGCCACCGGCATCAAGGATTTCGACCTGGCCGTGACCATCCCGCTATTCCTCGGCGTGGTGGCGTGCGTCCTGCTGCTGGCCAAGGGCGCCGCCTGGCTGTTCGACCGCTATTACGGCGGCATGTACCACTTCATCCTGGGCATGGTGGTGGGCTCGTCGCTGGCCATCTTCCCCACCGTCGTGTTCCCGGCCTTCTCCCCCGAGGGTCTGGACGCCAGCGGGCTCAGCCTCACCGCGGCGGTGCTGTTCGCCGTGGCGATGCTGGTGGTGGGCACCGTCGCGTCGTACCTGTTCAGCAAGTTCGAGGACACGGTGAGCGACAAGCGCCATGAGATCGAGGAGGCGGCGAAGGCCGTCGACGCCTGATCCCGCACAGAAAACGAACAACCGCAGGCCCGGGACTTGAGTCCTGGCCTGCGGTTGTGGCGTTGGAGCGGGCGACGGGAATCGAACCCGCGTATCAAGCTTGGGAAGCTAGCGCTCTACCATTGAGCTACGCCCGCGTGGCTCATAGGTTAGCAGGGTTTTCGGGGCCACCTCCAACCAGCCTCCCGGGCTCGGGAGCACCGATGGGTAGGCTGACGGCGTGGGTACGGCGCAGACGGCGAATGAGCCGGACGAGCGCGCCATCACCCGTCTGGCCATGGCCCACGACGCCTCCCCCTTCCTCCTCATGCCCTCGGGCGTGGTCACTCCAGAGAGCGTCGAGGACGTCGCCGCGCTGATGGTGCACGCCGCGAAGGCGCGCCAGGCGATCACCTTCCGCGCTGGCGGCACCAGCCTCTGCGGCCAGGCCGTCACCGCCGGGCTCCTGGTCGACGTGCGCCGCAACTTCCGCGACATCGAGGTGCTCGACGACGGGCTCAGGGTCCGCGCGGGGGCGGGCGCGACCCTCCGGGCGGTCAACGCCCGCCTTGCCCGCCACGGCCGGCGGCTGGGCCCGGACCCCACCAGCGACGTGGCCTGCACCATCGGCGGGATCATCGCCAACAACTCCAGCGGCATGCTCTCCGGGGTGACGCAGAACAGCTACCACACGCTCGAATCGATGGTTTTCGTGCTGCCGAGCGGCCGCATCGTCGACACGGCTGACCCGACTGCGGACATCACGCTCAGGCTTGAGGAGACGCCGCTCGTGGGCGGGCTGCACATGTTGCGCAAACGGCTGCGGACCACTCCGTCGTCGATCGCCGACATCAACCGGCTGTTCGCCATGAAGAACACCATGGGCTACGGCCTGAACGCGCTGCTCGAGTTCCACCGCCCTGTGGACCTGATCCGCCACCTGCTCATCGGCAGCGAGGGCACCCTCGGCTTCGTGGCCGAGGCCACCTTCCGCACCGTGCCCCTGGCCCCCCACAGCGCCGCCGCGCTGGCGCTCTTCCCCACCCTCGACGACGCCGCCGAGGCCGCGACCGGGCTCGTCAGCCACGGGTTCGAGGCCATCGAGCTGATGGACGCCGCCTCCCTTCGCGTGGCCCGGACGCAGCCCGGGGCGCCGGCGCTGCTGCTCGAACGGGAACTGACCACGGAGGCCGCGCTGCTGGTCGAGCTGCACGAGGTGGACGAGGGCGTGCTCGCGGCCCGGCTCGCGTCGGCGGCCGCGGCGCTGGAGGACCTGGACGTGATCGGGCGGGTGGCGCTGACCACCGAGGTGCGCCACCGCAACGCGCTGGTCGAGCTGCGGCGCGGGCTGTACGCGCTCGTCGCGGGCGCCAGGCCGTCCGGCTCGACGACGCTGCTCGAGGACATCTGCGTGCCGCCGTCGGAGTTCGCCGCCACCTGCCGCGACCTCGCCGACCTCCTCACCCGCTCCGGCTACGACGACGCCCCCCTCTTCGCCCACGCCCGCGACGGCAACATCCACGTCCTCATCAGCGAGCGGTTCGACGACCCGGCCGGCCTGCTGCGGCACCGCAAGTTCACCCGCCAGATGGTGCGCCTCACGCTTCGCCACCATGGCGTCCTGAAGGCGGAGCACGGCACGGGCCGGGCCATGGCCCCCTTCCTGCGCGACCAGTACGGCGACGAGCTCTACGAGGTGATGCGCGAGATCAAGCACCTCTTCGACCCCGCTGGCGTCCTCAACCCCGGGGTGCTCATCTCCGACGACCCCGACGCGCACCTCAAGGACCTCAAGCTGATGCCCACCATCGAGCCCGAGGTGGACGCGTGCATCGAGTGCGGATTCTGCGAGCCGGTGTGTCCGTCGCGCGACCTGACGCTCACTCCGAGGCAGCGGATCGTGCTCCGCCGGGAGATGGCGGCCCGGAAGGACGACGCGGAACTGCTCAGCCAGGTGGCCGAGGAGTACGACTACGCGGCCATCGAGACGTGCGCCGTCGACGGGATGTGCGCCGTGGTCTGCCCGCTCGGCATCAACACCGGGGATCTGGTCCGCAGGCAGCGCGAGGACCGCGCGGGCCCGGTGGAGAAGTCGGCGTGGAATCAGGCTGCCCGGACATGGGGGCTGGCGACGCGGATGGGGTCAGCCGCCCTGACCATGGCCAAGTCCACCGCCCCCCTGGCCTCAGCGGCCACCCGGCTCGGCCGGCGCGCGCTGGGCGACGACGCCGTCCCCGACTACGAGAGCGACCTTCCGAAGGGCTCAGGCCTGAGGCGACGGCCGCGCCGTCGGGACCGCGACCGGCGCGGCGTGGCGATGTACTTCCCGTCCTGCCTCCAGACGATGTTCGCGCCCTCGGAGCAGGGGGTGTTCTCGGCGTTCAACGAGCTGTGCCGCCGGGCGGGCGTGCCGGTGTCACTGCTGGACGCCTCAGACCTGTGCTGCGGATCGCCGTGGCGGGCGAAGGGGTTCACCGACGGCTACGCGACGATGCGGGCGCAGGTGCGCACCGCCCTCGCGGAGCACGGGGAGGCCACCGTGGTGGTCGACGCAGCCAGCTGCACCGACTCCCTCGCGCGCATGGCCGATGGGCTGGACCTGCGGGTGATCGACGTGGTCGCGTTCACCGTCGCACGCCTGCTCCCCCACCTCGAGGTGACCCGGTCACTGCCGTCGCTGGTCCTGCACCCCACGTGCGCGTCGACGCGGATGGACATCAACGACGACCTGCTCACCATCGCAGGCTTCATCAGCGAGGACGTGACCGTGCCTGCGTCGTGGGCCTGCTGCGGCTTCGCCGGCGACCGCGGCCTGCTGCATCCGGAACTCACCGCCAGCGCCACGCAGGACGAGGCCGCGGAGGTGAGCAGCGGGTTCTTCGCCTACGCGTCGCTCAACCGGACGTGCGAGATCGCGATGTCGCGGGCGACGGGCCGGACCTACGTGCACATCCTCGAGCTGCTGGCGCAGGCCACCCGCTGAGCCCACTTCCCGCCCCCTGTGGAGTGCCCGTGCACGCACCCGCGCGCCGGCCAACCACCCAGAAGGTGCCGGTCAGTCGCCGAGACCCGTGCCCACCCCACGGGCGGCCCTGATCCAGGCGTGATCCTTCGGCACGATCTTCAGGTTCCCGGCCACCTCGCCGAGCGGCACGGGCACCGCCTCGCCGGCCTGCGACGCGACGGTGACGCCGTACTCGCCGGCGGCGACCAGATCCGCGCCCGCCGATCCCAGCAGCGTGCCGAGGAGCCGGTCGTTCGCGTCGGGGATCCCGCCGCGCTGCACGTAGCCGAGGATGGTCACCCGCGACTCCAGCCCGGTGGCCTCCTCCAGCGCCGTGGCCACCTTGAAGGCGTTGTCGCGGTGGCTGAACTCGACGGCGGCCTTGTGCTTGGCCGCCGCCGCCTTCGCATCAGCGCCCGACGCCGCCTTCACCAGCGCCTCGGCGGCCTGCATGTCGGCGGTGTCCTGAATGTCGCGGGCGCCCTCGGCGATGGCGATCACGGAGAAGTTGCGGCCCGACGAGGCGCGCTTCTTGATCGACGAGGCGATCGACTCGATGTCGTAGGGGATCTCGGGGATGAGGATGATGTCGGCGCCGCCGGCGATGCCGGAGCCGAGCGCCAGCCATCCGGCCTTGTGGCCCATGATCTCGGCGATGATCACGCGGTGGTGCGAGTGAGCCGTCGAGTGCAGGCGGTCGATCGCCTCCGTCGCGATGCCCAGCGCCGTGGAGAAGCCGAAGCTGGTGTCGGTGTGGGCGATGTCGTTGTCGATGGTCTTCGGCAGGTGGATGACGTTGAGGCCCGCCTGCATCAGCCGGTTGGCGTTCTTGGCCGTGCCGCCGCCACCGATGCACACCAGGGCGTCGAGCTTGTTCTTCTCGAAGTTGTCGATGATGGTGGGCACCATGTCGCGGACCTCACCGTCGACCACCATCTTGTGCGGCTTGTCCCGCGACGTGCCGAGCACGGTCCCGCCGATGGTGAGGATGCCGGACAGCGCGGTGGCGTCGAGCACCTGCCACCTGTCCTCGGCTAGGCCACGGATGCCGTCGCGGAACCCGATCAGCTCCATGCCGTGCTCGCCGATCGCCGACTTGCCGAACCCCCGGATGGCGGCGTTCAGGCCGGGCGAATCTCCGCCGGCGGTCAGGATTCCCACTCGCTTCGTCGCACCCATGACAGGCCTCCTCGTCTCTGGCGCAAACCCTACCGAGCGGGCAGTGCACCGCGGGGCGATTCCACGCGCCGACGTGGCCCCGTCCCGTGGCACGAAACGCCGCACGAAGCCACCGTCGCGTCCCTCTGCGCCGCCGACCACCGATCGCGACGGCGTGTCGTGCACACCCCACACCGCCAGGGAGGGCGGCGGGGACGGTGGGGGACGAAGGTCGCGACAGATCAGCAGGGCGGGGGGGGTGGTGGGGTACTGGGCAGGTTGGGTGGGCGTTGATGACGGTACGCGGCAGCGCGAAGCGCCGCCGACCGGCATCATGGGCGGCCCGGCCCCCACCACACACCGCCCCACCCGACCACAGCCCCCGACACCAAGAGAACGCCGGCAGGGGATCCACGTCCCTAGTCAACTCACGTTTCCTAGGCTTCGAGGCCGCTTCGCGGCACCTCAGCCAGCGGTGGGGAGCGGTGGTGTGAGACGGTCCTAGACTGGGGGCATGTCCGAACCCAACCGCCTCGACGTGCTGCGCTGCGCAGACCAGGACCGCGAGGTCGTCGCGACGCTGCTCAACACCGCCTACGCCGACGGGCGGCTCAACTTCGACGAGCACGCCGAGCGGATCGCGCGAGCCTACGACGCGAAGACGTTCGGGGACCTCAACTCGCTCACCACGGACCTGGTCGCGTTCGACAGGCCCGCTCCGCCCGCCCCGATGGCCCACTACGCCGCGACACCCACGCCCCAGCCCTCCCCGCACGTTCCGGCCGCGCCCACTTACGGCCCCCTTGCCACAGGGGCGTTCACGGGCGGGAACTCGTTCATGTCCACCTACAGCCCCGGCCGGGTGGGCCTGGTGGCCTCGACGGTGAACCTCAACGCCTGGCTGGGCGAGATCCGCCTGGATCTGATCGGCGCCGCCTTCGAGCGGCGCGACATCAACCTCCACGTCGGCGGCGGCATGTGCGAGGTCAAGATCCGCGTCCCCGAGGGCGTGGACGTCAACCTCTCGGGGCTCAGCCTGATCATGGCCGAGTCGAAGGTGCAGGGGCTGATCCCGCGCCCTGACGGCATCCGCATCAACCTGATCGGCACCATCATCATGGGCGAGGTGAAGGTGGTCGGACCGGGCATGGACCGCCGTCGCTACGAGCGGTTCATCCGGTGACCGACACCCTGTTCGCCCCTCCGGGCACCCAGTGGCAGCGCCTCTCCCCCAACTATCTGCGGATGAAGCTGACCCTCATCCCCCTCGTCTGGACCGCGCTGTTCGCCGTGCCCGCCGTCCCCGCGTTCCTGTTCGGCCCCTCGTGGCTGGGGTGGGCGGTGGTGGCCGCGTGGGCGGCGATGCTGGCCTGGCGGCTCATCCGCGCTCCCCGCGCGTTCCGACGGTGGGGCTACGCCGAGCGCGACACTGACGTGTACCTGACCAGCGGGTTGTTCAGCCGTCGGCTGGTGTGCGTGCCCTACGGGCGGATGCAGCTGGTGCAGCTGCACTCCGGACCCATCGATCGCGCCTTCAAGCTGGCCACCGTCGAGATGATCACCTCCTCAACGCAGGGCAGCGTCTCCATCCCCGGCCTCTCCCCCAGCGACGCCGCGGCGCTGCGCGACCGCCTGATCGAGCGCGGAGAGACGCAGCAGGCCGGGATCTGATGACGGACCCCACCCCAGTGGCCACGGCGGTCGCGGAGAAGGTCGTCGAGCGGCCCAGCCCGCTCACCGGCCTCGCACACAGCGGGATCGTGCTGGCGGCGTCGGTGGTGTTCCTGGTCCGCGAACTCGATCAGGGCATCGAGGCGCTCACCGCGCAGGCGCTGATCTTCGGGCTGGTGGCGCTCGGCGCGGCCCTGGTGGCCGGGGTGTACGGCATCTTCGCCTGGCGCACCACCGCGTTCATCGTCGACGACGAGGAGTTCCGGGTGGAGCGCGCGTTCATCTCGCGTTCGTCGTCGCGGGTGGACTACACGAAGGTGCAGTCGGTGGACATCGCGCAGCCGTTCGTCGCGCGGCTGCTGGGGCTGGCGAAGGTGCACATCGACGTCGGCGGCGCGGGCGGCCTGACCCTGGCGTTCCTCACCAGGGCGAGGGCCGAGTCGCTGCGGGAGCACCTCCTGTCGCGCATGGCGCTGGCCAGGAGCGGCCCTGTCGTCGCGCTGTCCCCGGGCGAGCCGGGGACGCAATACAACGCAAACCCGGTTCCGACGGTGGACGAGCCGGAGGAGCTGGTGCACGCCGTGTCGCCGGCCACGCTCATCCTGGGCACCGCGGTGTCGACCCCGGCAGTGGCGGCGCTGCTCGTCGCGGGCGTCGTGATCGGCACGTCGGTCTGGGCGGAGGCGCCCGTCACGTTCTTCGGCGCCGTGCTCGCCTTCGCCGGCTGGGCCTGGTCCAACGTGGGGCGCAACTGGGGCTTCCGGATGACCCGGCGAGGGGACACGCTGCGGATCTCCCGCGGGCTGGCGTCCACCACGGCGCAGGGCCTCCGCCCCGACAGGATCCAGGGCGTGGTCGTCCATCAGGACCTGCTGCAGCGCCTGACCGGGCTGTACCGCGTCACCGTGACCGTGCTCGGCTACGGCGATCCGTCGGGCGAGGAGAGCAGCTCCTCGAACTCGGTGGTGCTGCCCTTCGGCCGTTGGGCCGACGTGTTGACGGTGCTGCACGCCATCTGGCCAGGGGTGGACCTCAACCTGATCCACCCCACGCCCCAGCCCGCGCGGGCCAGGTGGCTCACGCCCTTCTCCCACGCCAGGCACACCTGGGGCGTGGGCGAGGACGTGCTCGTGGCGCATCACGGGCTCATCGAGCACGCGATGACGATCGTGCCGCATCGCCGGATGCAGTCGCTCTCCCTGCACCAGGGCCCGCTTCAGCGGCGTCTCGGGCTCGCCACCGTCGCCGTGCACACCACTGACGGGCCGGTCTCGCTGCGGGCCTACCACCTCGACGAGTCGGTGGCCCGGAAGCTGTTCGACGATCAGCTCGAGCGGGGCAGGGACGCCCGCGCTTCTGCCGTCCCCGTGTGATCGGCGAAGCCGACGCCGTCACCCGCACCGCTAGCGCTACGATTTCGCGCATGAGCATCTTCCTGGGTATCGACGTTGGCGGTTCGGGCATCAAGGGCGCGCCCGTTGATCTGGACAAGGGAGACTTCGCGGCGGACCGCCTGCGCATCCCCACCCCCGAGAAGTCCACCCCGAAGGCCGTCGCCGGCGTCGTCGGGGAGATCATCGACCACTTCGCCGGGGTCATCGGGGACAACCCGGTGGGCCTCACCATCCCCGCCCCCGTGCTGCACGGCCGGGTGCCGTTCATGGCCAACCTGGACGAGAAGTGGAACGGCTTCAAGGCCGACGAGTACTTCGAGGACAAGCTGGGCCGCAAGGTGGTCCTGGTCAACGACGCCGACGCCGCGGGCCTCGCCGAGGTGCACTTCGGCGCGGCGAAGGACCACCCGGGCCTGGTGATCCTCACCACCCTGGGCACCGGCATCGGCGCCGCCATCATCTACCGCGGCGTCCTGATCCCCAACGCGGAGCTCGGCCACCTCGAGCTCGACGGCTACGACGCGGAGAAGCGCGCCGCGTCGTCGATCAAGGACAAGGAGGGGCTCAGCTACGAGGAGTGGACCACCAAGCGCCTCCAGCCGTACTACAGCCACGTCGAGATGCTCTTCTCGCCGGACCTGTTCGTCACCGGCGGCGGCGTCTCCAAGGACTGGGACAAGTGGGGCCCCCTGCTGAACCTCAAGACCCCCATGGTCCCCGCGAAGCTGCGCAACCGCGCCGGCATCATCGGCGCGGCGCTGGCCGCCAAGGACGCCGTCGAGCACCCGGACGTGCTGTCGATGATCCCCGCGGTCGCCGACGCGAACCCCGCGGACGTCGCGGACATCGACGCCGACGAGTGAGCTGACCTGAAAAAGGCACGGGGCCCGGTGGAATGAACCACCGGGCCCCGTGCCGTGTCGGGTCAGCTCAGGGCGTCCTCACATGCGCTCGGGGGCGTCGATCCCCAGAAGGTGCAGGCCTCGGGCGAGCACCTGCTGCGTGGCCGCGCACAGCGCCAGCCGGGAGGAGCGCACGTCGCCCTCGGAGCGCAGCACGGGGCAGGCCTCGTAGAAGGTGGCCAGCGCGCCGGCCAGGTCGTAGAGGTACGCGCAGAGCTTGTGCGGCTGGAGGCTCTGGGCCACCTCGTCGACCACCTCGCCGAACCCGCTCAGCAGCAGGGCGAGCTGATGCTCCGCGGGCTCGTCCAGCACCGAGACCGAACCCCAGTGGATCCCCTCCGCCTCGGCCTTGCGCAGGATCTGGCTGACGCGCGCGTGCGCGTACTGCAGGTAGGGGCCGGTGTCCCCCGTGGTCTGGACCATGCGCTCGGCGTCGAAGGTGTAGTCCTTCTGCAGGCCGTTGGACAGATCCGCGTACTTGATGGCCGCCAGCGCGATGTTGGGGGCGGCCACCTCCTCGGCGGCGTCCAGGAGCGAGCCGAGCGTCGCGGCAGAGCCGTCGCGGGTCTTGAACGGCTTGCCGTCGCGGCCGAGCACCATGCCGTAGCCGACGTGCTGGGCGGTGACGTCGCCGGGCAGGAATCCCGCCTTGCGGGCCGCCGCGAACATCTGCGCGAAGTGGCCCGCCTGCCGGGCGTCGGTGACGTAGATGATCCGGTCCGCCTTGAGCTCGCGGACCCGGCGACGGATCGCGGCCAGGTCCGTGGTGGCGTAGCCGTAGCCGCCGTCGCGCTTGCGCACGATGAGCGGTGCCTCGAATCCCTCGACGAACACGCACAGGGCGCCGTCGTCGACGACGGCGACTCCGGAGTCCTCCAGCTCGCGCACGAGCACGGGCAGGTCGTCGTTGTAGGTGGATTCGCCGGCCAGGTCGTCGTCGGTGAGCAGGATGCCCAGGCGGCGGTAGGCCTCGTTGAAGGCGGGCTTGGAGATCTCGACGAGCTGGCGCCAGATGGCCAGCGACTCCTCGTCGCCGCCCTGGAACACCGTCACCCGGGCCCGGGCCCTGGTCGCGAACTCCTCGTCCTCGCGGAACCGGCCCGCGGCGCGCTTGTACAGGGCGTCAGCCTCGTCGAGGGTCAGCGCGCCCGCGTCGATGCCCTCGTCGAGGACCTGCTCGATGAGCATGCCGAACTGCGTGCCCCAGTCTCCGATGTGGTTCTGGGGAATGACGGTGTGGCCGAGCGCGCTGAGGACCCGGTTGAAGCAGTCGCCGATGATCGTGGTGCGGAGGTGACCCACGTGCATCTGCTTGGCCACGTTGGGGGCCGAGTAGTCGATCACCACCCGCTGCGGGTAGGCGACGGGGTTGATGCCGCCGTGCGGGTCCTCCAGCAGCGCGGTCGCGGCGGCGGCCAGCACGTCCGAGCGCATGCGGAAGTTGATGAAGCCCGGGCCCGCGATCTCCAGCGGCTCGCACAGGTCCTCCACGTCGAGTCGCTCGACGATGTCCGCCGCGACCTCGCGGGGCGGGCGCCCCTCCTGCTTGGCCAGGCGCAGCGCCACGTTGGACTGGAAGTGGCCGAACTGGGGCTTGGTGGCGGGACGCATTTCGGGGTCGACGCCGGTGAGGTCACGCAGCCGGGCGTCCAGGAGCGCGGGGAGGGATTGCATGGGCGACATTCTCGCATCGACGGCGTGGCGACCCCAACCCGGGCGCGCTCCTCCTCCCTCCGTCGCGCGTTGAGCCTGACGCGCGTTGAGCCTGACGCGCGCCTCAACGTCGCGCGTTGAGCCTGACGCGCGTCTCGGGGAGGTGCGTTGAGCCTGAATCGAGGCTCAACGCCTGGAGAAGCGGGTTTGATCGATCAAGCCGATCTTGAGGTCCAGATCCGGCTCAACGCATTTCCCCACGGCGCGGCGGCGGAGGTCACTCCGCCGCTTCCCGTGATCAGTGCAGCGTGTCCACCGCGGCGCGTTCGATGGGCAGCCCGGCGCGGTAGCGATCCATGAAGCGGTCGAAGCCCTCCACGTCCGCCCGGACCGGATCGACGGTGTCGATCGCCGCCCCACCGAACACCGACGACGCCAGCCACCCGGCAAGCGACGGCTCGCCCGAACGCAGGAACGAAGCCAGCAGCGCCATGCCCCAGGCGCCGCCCTCCCCCGCGATCTCGCCCACCGACACCGGCGTGTTCATCGCGGCGGCCAGGAACCGCTGCGCCACACCCTTGGTCTTGAACAGGCCACCGTGGGCGAACATCGAGTCCAGCTCGACGCCCTCGTCCTTGAGCAGGATGTCCATGCCCACGCGCAGCGCGCCCAGCGCCGCGTACAGGTGGGTGCGCATGAAGTTGGCAAGGGTGAACGAGCTGTGCGGGGTCCGCACGAACATCGGACGGCCCGCCTCGAGGCCGACGACGTGCTCGCCCGCCAGGTAGTTGTAGGCCAGCATGCCCCCACCGTCGGCGTCCCCGTCCAGGGCGGCCGTGTAAAGCGTCTGGAACAGGGCGTTGGTGTCCACCTGGGCCCCCAGGGCCGCCGCCGCCTCGCCGAACAGCCCCACCCACGCCTGCAGATCCACCGCGCCGTTGTTGCAGTGCGCCATGGCCACCAGGTCCCCCGCCGGGGTGGTGACCAGGTCGATCTCCTCATGCAAAGCCTTCAGCGGGCCCTCCAGCACCACCATCGCGAAGATGCTCGTGCCCGCCGACACGTTGGCGGTGCGGCGCGCCACCGCGTTGGTGGCCACCATGCCGGTGCCCGCGTCGCCCTCGGCCGGCGCGAACGGAACACCCGCGCGGAGACGGCCCGACGGGTCGAGCAGGCGCGCCCCGTCCTCGGTGAGCGAGCCGGCCTGCTGACCGGCGGGAAGCACCTTGGGAAGAATGTCGGCCAGCGTCCACCCGTAGCCCCGGTCCGCCAGCAGCGCGTCGAACTGGGCGAGCATCCCTTGGTCGAACTGGCCCGTGGCGGTGTCGATCGGGAACATGCCGCTGGCGTCGCCGACGCCCAGGGACCGCTCGCCGGTGAGCCGCCAGTGCACATAGCCGGCCAGCGTGGTCAGGTAGTCGATCCGGCCCACATGCGCCTCACCACCCAAAACCGCCTGATACAGATGCGCGATGCTCCAGCGCTGCGGGATGTTGTACTGGAACAGCTTGGTCAGCGCGTGGGCCGACTCACCGGTGGTGGTGTTCTGCCACGTGCGGAACGGCACCAGCAGGGCGCCGGCCTCGTCGAACGCCATGTAGCCGTGCATCATGGCCGAGAAGCCCATCGAGCCGACGGTCTCCAGCTGCACCCCATGGGTGGCCTCGACGGCGGCCGCGAGGTCCGCGTACGCGGCCTGGAGGCCGGACCACACGGCGTCGACGTCGTAGGTCCAGAACCCGCCCTCGAGCTTCGACTTCCACTCGTGGCCGCCGGTGGCCAGCGGCTGGTGATCCGGCCCGATCAGGACCGCCTTGATGCGGGTCGAGCCGAGCTCGATGCCCAGCGACGTGTTGCCAGCGACGATGGTGTCGCGCGCGGTCACGTTTTCCACGATGTAAACCTCCGTTGTTGTACCCCACCCCCATCTTTGCCTGCCCGGGGCCGCCACGCCACGGCGGGTCCGAATTCGGTGGGGAGAGGGGAGGTCTGGATAGCTTGACGTCCATATCCAGATGGAGGGGCGTCAGATCGCCCGATCCGGTGCGCCGCAGCCAGGACATGGTTGATCAGTGGTTTCCTGGGAGCCATGCGAATCTCTGTGATCGGATGTGGCTACCTCGGGGCCGTGCACGCCGCCTGCATGGCGGAGCTCGGCCACGATGTCGTCGGCCTGGACGTCGACGAGGCGAAGGTGGCCCTGCTGGCGCAGGGGAAGCCCTCCTTCCACGAGCCGGACTTCCCCGCACTCCTCGCCCGCCACGTCCGGTCCGGGAAGCTCCGTTTCACCACCGATCCTGCAGAGATCCGCGACGCCGAGATCCACTTCATCGGGGTCGGCACGCCCCAGCTCAAGGGCCGGCTCGGCGCAGACATGACCTACGTGCGGGCCGCCGTCGCGACCATCATCGAGCACGCGCAGGTGGCCCCCGGCGGGCGGCCGGTGCTGGTGGCGGGCAAGTCGACCGTCCCCGTCGGCACCGCGCAGGAGATCGAGCAGGCGCTGGCGGCCTCGGGCAAGGACCTCCTGCTGGCGTGGAACCCCGAGTTCCTGCGCGAGGGCTACGCGGTGGCCGACACCCTGCACCCCGACCGCCTGGTCTACGGGCTCCCGGACGACCTGGCACGCGGCGCCGTCGCGAAGGAGATGCTCGACGAGTGCTACGCCGTCCCGCTGGGCGAGGGCACTCCGCTGGTGGTGGCGAACTACCCGACGGCGGAGCTGGTGAAGGTGGCCGCCAACTCGTTCCTGGCCACCAAGATCTCGTTCATCAACGCCATGGCCGAGCTGTGCGACGCGACGGGCGGCGACGTGACCAGGCTGGCCGAGGCCATCGGCTACGACGACCGGATCGGAAAGAAGTTCCTGCAGGCCGGCATCGGGTTCGGCGGCGGCTGCCTGCCCAAGGACATCCGGGCGTTCATGGCCCGCGCCGGGGAGCTGGGGGTCGACGAGGCCCTCACGTTCCTGCGCGAGGTGGACGCCATCAACCGTCGACGCCGCGACCACGCCGTCTCCCTGGCGGAGGAGGCCGTCGGCGGGCGCCTGGCCGGGAAGAAGGTGGCGGTGCTCGGCATCACGTTCAAGCCCGACACCGACGACCTGCGCGACTCCCCCGCTCTCGACATCGCCGGCCGGCTGTGGTCCAGGGGGGCCGAGCTCGCCGTCGTCGACCCCGCGGCCGGGGATCTGCTGCGCGAGCGGCAGGCGGAGCTCAACGTGAGCGACACCGTCGAGGAGGCCGTGCGCGACGCCCACGTGGTGATGGTGCTCACGCAGTGGCGGGAGTTCGTGGAGCTCGACCCGGCGGAGCTGGTGTCTCTGCCGGCCGCCGCCAACGTGATCGACGGCCGCAACGTGCTCAACCCGCGCCGGTGGAGCGACGCGGGTTGGCGCTACTTCGGGATGGGGCGCGGCGTCTCCCTCTGGTGAGCGCCGCCCGGCCCAGCCGGGTCAGCCCTTGGGCTGGCCGTAGACGTTCTGGTAGCGGTCGAAGAGCGAGTCGATCTTCTCCTGCGGGATGGGGATGAGCTCGCCCAGCTGCTTGGCGATGTGCACCGTCCGCGCAACCTCCTCGCACATCACCGCGGCCTTGACGGCGTCGCGCGCGTCCTTGCCGATGGTGAACGGACCGTGGTTCTGCATCAGCACGGCGCGGCTGCGGGAGTCCTTGAGCGTCTCGACGATGCCCTGGCCGATCGAGTCGTCACCGATGAGCGCGAACGGGCCGACGGGGATGTCGCCGCCGAACTCGTCGGCCATCATGGTGAGCACGCAGGGCACCGACTCGCCGCGGGCTGCCCACGCCGTCGCGTAGGTGGAGTGGGTGTGCACCACGCCGCCGATGTGCTCCATGTTGCGGTAGACGTAGGCGTGCGCGGCGGTGTCGCTCGAGGGCTGCAGGGTGTCCGGGGTGCCGTCGTCGATCTTGACCCCGTCGAGGGTGCACACCACCATCGTGTCCGCGGACAGGTCGTCGTAGGAGACGCCCGAGGGCTTGATCACGAACAGCTCCTCGCCGATCCGGTCCGCGCAGCGGATGCGCTGGCTGACGTTGCCGGCGGTCCAGACCACCAGCTCCCAGCGCGGCAGCTCGGCGTGCAGCGTGGCGACGACCTCGCGGGTGCGGGCGACCTCCTCCTGGACGTCGGCAGGCAGGTCGGTGAGGGTGAGCGTCACATTTCCTCCATCGTTGAAAGTCAGGTCGATCCTAAGCCAGATGCGCACCGCGCGGGCCGGCACCCCGGCCTTCGGACGCCGGCGCCGGCCTCACGCCTCGACGGCGCGCTCCAGCGACGGATCCGGCGGGTCCGCCTGCGGCTCCCGCTGGGACGCGACGTCCCACTCCATCTTCAGGTTGGCGGCCCACTCGCGGCCCGCCCCCTTGATCCAGTTGAGCGGGAAGCGGCCCCGCATGGACGTGTCGCCCACGCCCACCGCGTCCACCCCCACCATCGAGCAGACCGTGATCGCCCTGCCGAGGTGGTAGTCCTGCGTGATCACCGTGAGCTCCCGCACGCCGTAGACGTCGCGGGCGCGCACACAGGAGTCGTAGGTGTCGAAGCCGGCCGGGTCCGCCACGATCTTGTCCGCGGGGACGCCGCGCTCGACGAGGTAGTCGCGCATCACGTCGGTCTCGTGGTTGGCGCGGGCCAGGCCGTCACCGCTGACCAGGATGGCCTTGATCCGGCCCTGCTCGAAGAGATCCAACGCCAGGTCGAGGCGGGCCGCCAGGAAGGCCGAGGGCCTGCCCCGGTCCGCCTTGGCCCCCAGCACCATGCCCACGTCGCGGGCAGGAACCGTCTCCACGTCGTGAACGCGGCCCGACGACGCCCACGCCACGCGGGCGCCGCTGGCGGCCACCGGGACCAGCCCGACGATCATCAGCACGCCGAGGATCAGCGCGGCACGGCCCCCGCGGCCACGACCATCCATCGGCGCGTCAGAGGCGATGGTCGCGGTACCAGCGCACCAGCGACTGGGTGGACGGGTCCTGGGCGGCCAGCGCCGTGGCGTCGCCCAGCACGGCGGGCGCGATCTCCATGGCGAGCTTCTTGCCAAGCTCCACGCCCCACTGGTCGAACGAGTCGATGCCCCAGACGATGCCCTGCACGAACGTGATGTGCTCGTACAGCGCGATGAGCTGGCCCACCACCGACGGCGTGAGCGCGGGCGCCATGATCGACGTGGTGGGCTTGTTGCCCGCGAAGACCCGGGCCGGGACGATCGCCTCGGCCGTGCCCTCCGCGCGCACCTCGTCGGCCGTCTTGCCGAACGCCAGCGCGGCGGTCTGCGCGAAGAAGTTGGCGAGGAAGAGGCCGTGGACGTCCGTGTCGCCGTCGAGGGTGGGGTGCGCCGGGTTGGCGACCGCGATGAAGTCCGCCGGGATGAGGCGGGTGCCCTGGTGGATCAGCTGGTAGAACGCGTGCTGGCCGTTGGTGCCGGGCTCACCCCAGAAGATCTCCCCCGTGTCGGTGGTGACGGGCGTGCCGTCCCAGCGCACGGACTTGCCGTTGGACTCCATGGTGAGCTGCTGCAGGTACGCCGCGAAGCGGTGCAGGTACTGCGCGTAGGGCAGCACCGCGTGGCTGTGGGCGTCCCAGAAGTTGACGTACCAGACGTTCATCAGGCCCATGAGCAGCGGCACGTTGCGCTCGGGGATCTCGGTGCGGAAGTGCGTGTCGACGGCGTGGAAGCCGGCGAGGAAGTCGCGGAAGCCGTCGGGGCCGATGGCGATCGCGACGGGCAGGCCGACGGCGGAGTCCACGGAGTAGCGGCCGCCCACCCAGTCCCAGAAGCCGAACGCGTTGGCCGGGTCGATCCCGAAGTCCGCCACCTTGTCCAGCGCGGTGGACACGGCGACGAAATGCTTCGCGATGGCGCCGCGGCGGGCCTCCTCGGTGTCGTCGATGACGCCGGCGTCGGCCAGCTGGGCGAGGAACCAGTCGCGCGCCATGCGGGCGTTGGTGAGGGTCTCGAGCGTGGTGAACGTCTTCGACGCGACGATGAACAGCGTGGTGGTGGGGTCCAGGCCCGCGACCTTCTCGGCGCAGTCGTTGGGGTCGATGTTGGAGATGAACCGGCAGGTCAGGCCGTCCTGCTTGTAGGGCAGCAGCGCCTCGTAGACCATGACGGGCCCGAGGTCCGAGCCGCCGATGCCGATGTTGACCACCGTCTCGATCCGCTTGCCGGTGACGCCGGTCCACTCGCCCGAGCGCACCTGGTCCGCGAACGCGTACATCCGGTCCAGCACCTCGTGGACGTCCGCCACCACATCCTGTCCGTCGACGACCAGCTCGGCGTCGCGGGGCAGGCGCAGGGCGGTGTGCAGCACGGAGCGGTTCTCGGTGACGTTGATGCGCTCCCCGTCGAACATGGCGTCGCGGCGGCCCGCGAGGTTGATCTCCTCGGCCAGTCGCACCAGCGCGGCCACGACGTCCTCGTTGATGAGGTTCTTGGACAGGTCGACGCGCAGGTCGGCCATGTCGAAGGTGAGCTCCTGCGCTCGTTGTGGGTCCGCCTCGAACCAACCGCGGAGGTCCGGCACGATGGCGTCGCGCAGGATGCGGAGGTCTGTCCAGGCTTCGGTGGTGGTGGCGTCAACCGGAGTGATCATGCCCCCAGCCTAAGGCAGGGTCAGCCGACGCTGATGTGAACGTGGTCGTAGTGGTTCGCGCTGACGCTGCCGCGGTCCTCCATGCCCCGCCAGCCGTCGCCGGAGCGCTGCGCGGTCCAGATCTGCTGCGAGTAGAGCACCTCGATGATGCCGAGGGCCGATGCGTTGGCGCGGGCCCAGCGGGCGATCTCCCAGCCGGCCTCACCGGAGACCATGACGTCGATCGCCTGGCCGGAGCTGTGGTACGAACCGCCGCCGGCCCGATAGCCGCCGTAGCTGGTGACCGACGGGAACTCGGCGCAGACCGCCCGCAGCACCGCCCGGGTGCGCGAGGTGAGGCCGGACTCGATGCCGGACGCCGCCGCGCAGGCCTCCGACGAGAAGCCCGACGAGCTGCTGCCGGACCCGGACGAGGTGGCCGTCTTCGCCAACGCGACCACCGGCTTGTCCGCAGTGAGGAAGCTCTCCTTGATCCAGCCCGACTTGTCGGACAGGACCACCTGGCGCCAGCCGTCGACGGCCCACTCGGTGATCTCGAGCGCCTTGGCCTCGGCCAGAGTGGTGCGGGCCTCGTAGCCGACGCCGGGGCCGACGCGCACGTTGACGGGGTCGGTGGTGTAGCGGGTGCCGGCCGTGGCGCTGAGCGCCGTGTAGTCCACCGGCGCCGGGGCGGGCTCGGCGGCGACCGTGGTGGCCGGCGTGGCAGCCGGGCTGGCCGTGACACTCGGGGCCGCGGACGGGGACGCGCTGGCCGACGGCGATGCAGACGCCGACGGGGACGCGCTGGCCGTCGGGAGCGCGGAGCTGCTGGTCGCGGCCGGGGAGAGGGAGGGGCGGGCGAAGTTGCGCGACACCCCGAACGGGCTCGACGCGGCCATGCTCGGATCGGTGTGCTCCAACCCCGCCTCCGTGCCGGGCAGCACGGTCGCGGCGGCCGCGAGGCCCACCACCGCGAGCAGGGTCACGGGGGCGAGGATGTGGCGCACGGTGGCCCCCCGACGTGACGGCACGCCGCGGCGTGCGGACGCCACCTGGGCCTCGGCCACGTCGCCGTCGTCAGCGAATCCGGCGGCGCGTCGCGCTCCTGCCATCCCACACCTCTTTCCTGAGAACCTTGAGAATTCTTAAGGCCAGTCTCAGAATACGTGTTTCCGGCCCAGATGCAACCCGTCGGTTCGGCTCCGCTCGGCCCGCCCCCTCTCAGAAACCGCTCAGTGTGGGCTACGCTTCGCTCCACTGATGCAGGAATGGAATCGTCGATGCTCCCCACCGCCGTGCGCACAGCCCTCGCCGCGACCCTCGTGGCAGCCCTGGCGCTGATCGCAGCACCGGCCCATGCGGCCCCCTCCACGCTGAAGGCCGCCTTCGACTACGACGGCAGCGAGGTCCGGATCTCGGGGACCCTCACCTCGGACGGGGACCCGGTCAAGCGTGAGAAGGTGGTCGCCTCGCTCGACGGCCGCGAGATGGACTCGGACAAGACCGATGGCGACGGCGAGTTCAGCATGTCGTTCGACATCCCGTCAGACCTGCCGGCGGGCAAGCACGTGGTGGCCGTCGAGTTCGGCGGGTCGCGCGGCGCGGACCCGGCGAGCGCCCAGACCACCATCACCGTCGGCTCCACGCCGCCCCCCACCGACGGCGGCGACAACGGCGGCGATGACAACGGCGGGGGCAACGACAACGGCGGCTCCGACACCGCCGCACCCTCGAAGCCCGCCCCCGACGAGGACAACGAGCCGGCGCAGCCCACCGCGCTCACGCTCACGGCGGAGGCTCCGGCCACCGCCGTCAACGGATCGCTGGTGCGGATCCTGGGCCGCCTGACCGGCCCGTCCGGCGACGGCGTGGGCAACGCGGGGATCACCGTCTCGGACGCAGGCGGCGAGGTGGAGGAGTCGTTCACCGTCACCACGTCGTCGGGCGCCTACGAGGCTCTCTACGCCGTGCCGGAGGCGCAACCCGCCGGCACCCTCACCCTGACGTTGTCCTTCGCCGGGACCTCCGGCCTCAAGCCCGCCAGCGCGCAGGTCAGCATCGCCGTCGAGCACACCGTCGTGCCCACGGCCACGCCCAGCCCCACCCCCACCGCGACACCCACGCCCAGCGCGACCCTCACTCCCACCGCCTCGGCCTCGCCCAGCGCCGAAGCCGGGACCACCCCCGCCACGCCGCCGGAGGATCTCACCGGCCCCGTCTCCTGGTTCCTCCTGACGTCCGTGGTGGTGGGAGGCTCGGCGCTGCTGGCGACGGCGTTCCTGGTGTTCCGCAGCACCAGGGGATCGCGCCTGCTGCCCGAGGAAGCGGGAGGCATCGCGTTCCTCGACGACGACAATGCCACGGACGCCGACGGCGTCAGCCAGACCGAGGTGCTCGACGGCATGCTCGGTGGTGCGGTCGTGGAGGACGAGCCCACACGTCCCATCCGGCCCGCCCGCGCCATGCCGGACGACGAGGCCTGACGGACACTACCCGGCGGTCATCGCCTTCTCGACGGTGCGGAACGAGCCGCAGCGGTCCCGCAACAGCGACAACGACCCTCCCGTCACCGCGTCCCCCAGCAGCGCCGAGTCCACGCACACCGCGGGCGCGCCAGCCTTGTTCCACTCGCCCGCCGCGTAGGCGCCCAGCCCGCCGAGGGGGACCACCCGGTCCGCCAGCCCCAGCTCGGCGAGGCGCGGCGCCATGGCGTGTCCGATGACGTCCGCCGGGTACAGCAGGGCCCCGGTGGCCGAGGTCTCGAGGACGGCCCGCACCTCCGTCGGGGTCATCGCGCCCAGGTAGCAGGGCAGGTCCAGCGCGGCGGCGGCCTCGGCGAGCCGGGCGGAGGCCACGTCGCACAGCGCGAACCGGGCGCCGGCCGCCGACGCGGCCACCAGCTGGTCCACAGCCGAGACCCTCAGCACGCCCAGCGTGGCGCGAGACCCGAAGATGGCGGCGATCTCGCCGTAGGCGGGCGCCGACGCAGGCAGCGCGAAGGTCGAGAAGCCCTCCTCGATCAGCACCTCGACCACGGCGACGAGGTCGTCGGCGGGGGCGTCGGGCAGGCACACGATGAGGCCGGTGAGGGAGGGCATGGCGCCCATTCTGCCGCACCGGGCGGACCGGGCGACGGCGCCCGGGGGCGGTGACCCACGCAGAGCCCTCAGCCTCCCTAGACTGCCAGCATGTCTGGTCTCATGACGCGCTCGCAGCGCCTCGACGAGCTGCCCTACACGCGGAAGCACAACAAGCTCCTGTTCGGCTCGGGCGTCGGCTGGGCCCTCGACGCCATGGACATCGGGCTCATCTCGTTCATCATGGCCGCGCTGGCGAAGGAATGGGGCCTCACCGGCGGCGAGCTGTCGCTGCTGGGCTCGGTGGGGTTCGTCGGCATGGCCTTCGGCGCCTCCCTCGGAGGGCTGCTGGCGGACCGGATCGGCCGCCGCCAGGTGTTCGCGCTCACGCTGTTGGTCTACGGCCTCGCGACGGGGCTCTCCGCGCTGTCCACCGGGCTGGCGATGCTGATCGTCTTCCGGTTCATCGTCGGCCTGGGGCTGGGAGCCGAGCTGCCCGTGGCCTCCACGCTGGTGAGCGAGTTCGCGCCACGCAGGATCCGTGGCCGCGTCGTCGTGGCGCTCGAGTCCTTCTGGGCGGTGGGTTGGCTGGCGGCCGCCACGGTCGGATTCTTCGTGGTGCCCAACCAGAACGGCTGGCGGTGGGCGCTGGCGCTCGGCGCCGTCCCCGCGGCGTACTCGCTGATCGTGCGGTTCGGGCTGCCGGAGTCCGTCCGGTTCCTCGAGGGCAAGGGCCGGCACGCGCAGGCGGAGGCCATCGTCCGGGACTTCGAGCGGGAGGCGGGCGTCACGGTCGAAGAGGAGAGGAAGGCGCCGGACTCCGCCCCCGCCCCGGCGGCGACGGACACCCGCCGCGAGCTATGGAGCAGCCGCTTCAGGCGCCGCACGGTGGCGCTGTGGCTCACCTGGTTCGGCATCAACTTCGCCTACTACGGCGCCTTCATCTGGCTGCCCACCCTCCTCTACGAGGGCGGCATGACGCTGGTGCGCTCGTTCGAGTTCACCCTCTACATGACACTGGCGCAGCTGCCCGGCTACGCGCTGGCCGCGGTGCTGGTGGAGGTGTGGGGCCGTCGGCCCACGCTCGTGACGTTCCTCGGCGGCTCGGTGGTGGGCGCCGTCGCCTTCGGGATGGCCCCTGATGTCGCGGCCGCGGTGGCCCCCGGCTCCGAGAGCGCCCTGTACGCGATCACGCTCGGCGCCGGCTGCGTCCTGTCGTTCTTCAACCTCGGCGCCTGGGGCGCGCTCTACGCCATCACCCCCGAGGTATACCCGACGGCGATGCGCGCCTCAGGGGCCGGTGCGGCGACGGCGTTCGGCCGGATCGCGGCGATGCTCGCGCCCCTACTGGTCCCGTGGATCGTGGCCGGCGCCGGCCGTTCCACCCTCTTCCTGCTGTTCGGGGTCATGTTCGGCATGGCCATGGTGGCCGCCTGGTTCCTCCCCGAGTACACCGACAGGGCCCTCGACGAGACCTGACCGGGCGGCGAGGGCCCGATTGAGCCATGCCCCTGCCAGCGCGCCGACGGCGGCACCGAGAGTGTTGAACGCCAGGTCGTAGCCGTTGGCGTCGCGGGCGGTGAAGTACTGGACCGTCTCGATCGCCGCCGAGGTGGCCGCCCCCGCCGCCGTCCACACCCACCACCGCACCCGCGGCAGCCACAGGCTGGCCAGCAGGGTCGACGGGAGCAGCATGAGGAGGTTGAGCACGCCGTCGGTCTGCTCGGGGGTGGCCCTGACGCCGAGCGCCTCGGCCCGGCTCCAGATGGCCACAACCAGCCTGTTCACCGTCCAGCCGTCAGCCACGAACACCAGCCAGGCGATGGGCGCGGCGAGTGCGACGAGGAGCGCGAAGGCCCACCACCGGACCATCCTGTGGCCCGTCACTGCGGCAGTGCCTATCCGTCCTCGCCGAGGTGCGCCGCGTGGTACTCGTGCATCCCGTCCTCGGCGAGCGCGCGCGACAACTCGGCCAGGCCCTCGGTGTCCACCACCACCACCGACTGGCTGCCCACCATCCCCGTGCCCTTGTCCGGCGCCTGCAGCATGCCGATCGACCCGGTTCCCGTCAGCCGCATCGAGAGCGCCAGCTCGGTGACGAACTGGTTGGTCATCGCCTCGTCGACGCTCACCGTGTCCGCGAGCTTGCCCACCACCTCGGAGAAGGTGACCGGGTTGGCCAGCGTGGCGGGCGTCATGATCTTGCGGATGATCTCCTTGACCACCGTGCGCTGGCGGTAGGCGCGGTCGAGGTCCCCGTTGGGGAGCTGGTAGCGCTCGCGCACGTACTGCAGCGCCCGTTCACCTTCGAGGTGGATCAGGCCCTCCTCGAAGCGCATCCCGGCGTTCTGCTCGGTGGCCCAGGGGTTGTAGACGTCGATGCCGCCGACGGCGTCGGTGAGCTGGATGAAGCCCTCGAAGTCGATCAGCACCGTGTGGTCCATCCGGACGCCCGTGAGCTGCTCGAGGGTGCGCACGGTCAGCTGGGGGCCGCCGAAGGCGTAGGCCCAGTTCAGCTTGCCCTTCCCATGGCCCGGGATGTCCACCCACATGTCGCGGGGGAAGGAGATGAGGTACACGCCCTGGCGGTCGCCCGTGACGTGGGCGATCATCAGCGAATCGCTGCGGCCGTCCTCCACGTCACCCCGGGAGTCGCTGCCCATGAGCACGAAGTTGATCGGGGCCGCGGTCTCGGGGGCGCCGGGCGTGGTGGCAGGGGCGGGGACGGCGGCGTCCGGCCTGCCCTCGTAGTCCTGCGGGGTGAGTTGCTCCTCGCGGGAGATCGAATCGAGCGCCGACAGGCTCCGCGCGGCGTAGTAACCGCCGACGGCAAGCGCCAGCACCAGCACGCCCACGCACGCCATCAGGAGGACGAACAGCGGTCCGCGGCGCTGCTTCCGCCGGGGGGTGGCGTCGTCGTCCAGGACGTCCAGGCCCTCGTCCGCTGCTCTCTTCATGGGCCCATTGTCCACCGTCGGCGAACCGGGACCAAAGGAGGCCTCGTCCGTCCGCCCCGTGCTGTTTCGTGGGAGCACCCTCGCGACTACGCTCGATCCATGTTGGACACCGTGCTGGGGCTGCCTCTCCACCCGCTCGTCGTGCACGCTGTCGTCGTGCTCCTCCCCCTCGTGGCGCTGGGCGTGATGGCGCTCGCGGTGGTTCCCAGGTGGCGGGCGCGGTTCGCGCTGCCGCTCCTGGGGCTGCTCGTGGTGGGGGCCGGCTCGGCGGTGGTGGCCATGCTCTCGGGCAACGAGCTGGCCGAGCGCGTCGGCATCCCGGCCACGCACCAGACGCTGGGCACCACGCTGGCGTTCAGCGCCGTCGGCTATCTGGTGTTCGCGGGAGGGTGGCTGTGGTGGGTGCGCGGCGAGGAGGACGACGAGCCGTCCACGGCCCGCGATGTCGCGGGATGGGTCGCGGCCGGGTTGTCGGCCGCGATCATCGCACTGACGGTGCTGGTGGGGCACTCCGGCGCCACAGCCGTCTGGGGCGGGGTGGGCGCCACGCCCGAAGGCTCGCCCACCCCCAGCGCCTCGGCCCCGCCGTCTGCATCCTCGTCCGCGCCGGCCTCACCCAGCACCACGGCCGAGGCCACCCCGTCGACGGAGCCCAGCGCCTCGCCGTCGCGGATCGGCACCCCGCCCGCCACCAACACCTACGTGCCCGAGGAGGGCTACACCATGGACATGGTGGCCGAGCATGCCACCGCGGACTCGTGCTGGGTGGCTGTCAACGGGTTCGTCTACGACGTCACCGACTGGATCCCGCAGCACCCCGGCGGACCGGAGCGGATCATCCCGCTGTGCGGGAGCGATGCCACCAGCGCCTTCGGAACCCAGCACGGAGACGCGGCACTGCCGAACCAGCGGCTGAGCCAGTTCCTGCTCGGCCCCCTGGCCTGAGGCCCGCGGACGCCCCGCCCCGCCGGCCGTGGACGCAGCGAGACCGCCCGGCCGCACTCGCGGACCGGGCGGTCTCGTCGTGGTCAGACGGCCTGGGCGTCGGCCTCGTCGATCTGGCGGCGGACGTCGTCCATGTCGAGGGCCTCGATGGCTTCGATGACCTCCTCGAGCGCCTTCGCGGGCAGGGCGCCCGACTGGCGGAAGACCAGCACGCCGTCGCGGAAGGCCATCAGCGTGGGGATGGCGGAGATCTCTGCCGCGCCGGCGAGGGCGCGCTCGGCCTCGGTGTCGACCTTGCCGAAGCGGACGTCCGGGTGGGCGTCGGCAGCCTTCTCGAAGACGGGGGCGAAGGCGCGGCAGGGCATGCACCAGTCGGCCCAGAAGTCCACGAAGGTGATCCCCTCGCTGGTCACGGTCGATTCGAAGTTCTCGGCGGTCAGTTCAAGAGTGGACATGTGTCGGTTCCTTTCGGGAGGGATATCGGCAAGGCGGGTCAGCAGGAGGCGTGATCGGTGATGCGCTTGCCCGCCGCCACGCCGTAGCAGGCGACGAGGGCCACGAGCGGTAGCAGCGTGGCCGGGGCCTGGGCGAGCATGACAGGGGCGACGACGGTGGCGGCCAGCGGGATGACCCCGCACGACCCACCGGCGAGGTGCTCCCGGGCCGGCACGCCGGCCGGCGGCACGTAGGTGGCGAGGGTGACAGCGCCGACCAGGGCGGCCAGCGCCAGGACCGTGATGTCCAGGCCGAGGGGCAGGCCACCGCCGAGCGCGTTCTGGCGGGCGGAGACGAGCGCGGCCAGGAGCAGGAGTGCGCTCACCACGGCGGTGCCCGTGTGCCGGGCGGACCAGGCTGCCCGCCAGTAGGCGGGCCCGCTGGCCGGGACCGTCACGGCGCCCAGGATGGGCTGCGTGCGGGGCGCGAGGTCGGGTCCTGAGGTACTCACACGACAAGTATGTCATACCCCAGGGGGTATCCAAAACGCCCGACGCCCTCCTTCCCCCGCCTCCTCCCTGGGCACGACACGCCGTCGGAATCCGCCCTCGTGGCCCCATACGTCATCGGCAGCCGCTTCCGACGGCGTTTCGTGCGCCCGGCCCCGCCCGCCAACCCCGTCCGCGGCTACCGTTGGCCCGTGGTGTGGACTCGAATCGTGCCGGGTGCGGCGCTGGTGCTGGCCGTGCTGGCGGGCGTGCTGAAGTCGGGCGACGCCGTCGTCGCGGGGCACTGGGCGTATCTGGCCTGGCTCATCGTCGCCGTCGTGGCCGGTGCGGGTCTGATCGTGTGGGCGGCCGTGGGCCGGAAGCCGAGGCCGGGCACGGCCAGAACGATCCGACGGTGGCTGTACGCCGCACTCGGCGTCGGGCTCGCCGCCGCAACGCTCTGGTTGGCGCCCTACCGCGTCCAGGTGGCGGATCCGGCAAGCATCGAGGCCCCACCCGGCGTCGTGGTCACGTCCGACGCAGGCGCGATCCGGCTCGCGCCCACGGCCGGCGCGGACGACACGGGCGTGGCGTTCATCCCTGGCGCGCTCGTCGACCCCCGCGCCTACATCCCCCTCCTGGCGCCCCTGGCGGAGGCCGGACATCCGGTCTACATCGCCAATCCGCCTCTGGGCATCGCATTCCTGGCGCCGGGCGTCGCGGCCGGGGCCTCGCAGGCGTTCCCCGACGTCACGCAGTGGGTGATGTCCGGGCACTCGCTCGGCGGGGTGGTGGCGTCCAGCCAGGCCGACTCTGGCGGTGAGGCCGGGCTGATCCTGCTGGCCTCCTACCCACTCGGGGATCTGTCCACCTCAGAACTGCCGGTGCTCAGCATCTCCGGGAGCAACGACATGCTCACCACGCCGGACGACGTGGAAGCCAGCCGCGCGACGCTCCCCGGCGACGCGACGTTCGTCGTCATCGACGGCGGCGTGCACGCCTTCTTCGGCGATTACGGCCCACAGGCCGGGGATGGCACCCCGGAGGTGTCGCGGGAGGCGGCGCAGGGCACGACGGTCGCGGCGATGCTGTCGTTCCTCGACGGCCTGTGACCGCCAGCTGTCGGGCATAGATATTCGGCCATGCAGTGATATTCTGACGCCGTGACCACGCACACTCCCCCCACCGCAACCGCGTCGACGAGCCGCGCCTCACTGCCGAGGACCATCGTCACCACCGACAGCGAGGCCGACGACATCAACTCGTTCCTCCGCCTGCTCCACTACACCAACGAGCTCGACCTCATCGGGCTGATCTACAGCTCGTCGGTGCACCACTGGCAGGGCGACGGCGTCCACACGCTGCGCGAGGCGCGGGAGGCCGGCCTGATCACCGGCTACATGGGCGAGACCGCGGGCAGCGAGGCCCGATCCGACGACGCGCTGACCTGGCGCTGGGAGCCGATGGGCTGGATGGAGCGGATCATCCTCGACGACTACAGCCGCATCTACCCCAACCTCCTCCAGCACGATGCGCGGTACCCGTCGCCCGCCGAGCTGTGGGCAACCGTCGCCGTCGGCAACGTGGCCTTCGAGAGCGACTTCCGCGCCGACACCGAGGGCTCCGACCTGATCAAGGCGGCCCTGCTCGACGACGACCCCCGCCCGCTCTACCTGCAGATCTGGGGCGGGACGAACACCGTCGCCCGGGCGCTGCTGAGCATCGAGCTCGAGCACGCCGGCTCGCCGGAGTGGGCCGGGATCAAGGAGGCGGTGTCGCGCAAGGCGGTGATCCTCAGCATCGGCCAGCAGGACACCGCGTACGCCGACTACATCGCCGGCGCCTGGCCCGAGGTCGCCATGCTGGACTTCGACGGGGCCTTCGCCGGCTACACCTCGTTCTCGCGCCTCCACGCCGCTCCCGAGGTCCTGCCCTACTTCAAGGGCGGATTCTGGGCCAACAACATCAAGTACGGACACGGCCCAGTGCTGGCCAACTACGGGCTCATCGGAGACGGCACCTGGTTCGAGGGTGAGGGCGACAACCCCGGCTGGCAGCCGGGGCAGGCCAAGGACCCGTCGGCATTCCGGATGTTCGACCTCATCGGCGGCTTCGAGCGGCTGGACTTCACCGGCGAGGGCGACACGCCTGCGTTCATGTGCCTGATCCCCACCGGCCTGCGCTTCCTCGAGGACCCGACGCTGGGCGGATGGGCGGGCCGCATGGTGGCCACCGACACCCCGCACGTGCTGACCGCGGGTGAGGACCACAATCCGCACACGGGGCAGGCGCAGCGCCTGTACACGATCCTGCGCTGGATCCCTGAGATCCAGAACGACTTCGCGGCCCGCGCCGACTGGGGCGTGACCCCGGCCTTCGACGGCGCCAACCACGCGCCGGTCGTCACGGCCGACACCCCGGACCTCAGCGCCTCGCCGGGCCAGGCCGTGCGGCTCGCCGCGACAGCAACAGACCCCGACGGCGACACCCTCAGCCCCTCCTGGAGCGTCTACGCCGAGGCCGGCAGCGTCGTCGACGCGCCCGTCCTCCGGCCGGACGGCTTCGAGGCCACCCTCACCGTCCCGGCCACGGCCGAGCCGGGCCAGCGGGTGGTCGTCGTCCTCGCCGTGACCGACGACGGCACTCCCCCGCTGACCCGCTACGCCCAGTTCGTCGTCGCGGTGGCCTGAGCCGGCCTCAGCTCCGCAGCGCCATCAGCCAGGCCAGGAGGTAGGTGCGGGTGTTGCCGTCGTCGACGGCGTCCAGCGCCCGCGCCTCCTCCAACGCCGCGACCCTCTCCTCCTCGCCCGCCAGGGCGGAGTACATGAGCAGGTAGTCGCCGTAGGTCTGGTTGAAGCCCGCCGTCGACGTGGCCTCGGCGACGTTGCGCGCGATCCGCTCGGGATCTCCCGCAAGGTGGTCCGACGAAGGGCTCACCGGGATGAGCAGGATGGCCAGCATGGCGGCAGGCTCGGGCGAGAACCAGGTGGCGTAGTCGCGCTTGCCTCCGAAGTTCAGCGGGATCACGGTGTGGTCGTAACCGTCGTAGACCGGATCCGACTCGTCGAAATCAGTCCAGTACGCCCGCGCGGCCTGCGCCTCGAGCGCGTGCAGCCAGGTGGCCTCACGCTCCAGGTCCGCCTGCCCGGACGCCTTCGCCCACAGCGACAGCCCCGCCCAGGCGAGCACCGCCTCCGACGACGACTCCTGGTTGTTCCCGTCGGCGAACGGCGAGGTGCCCGAGGCCCACGAGTGGGACGCGTACACGTCGAACGTCCGGCGGCCCGGGAAGTACTCGTTGGCCGGCGACGACGCAATGTCGGCGGCCAGCAGGTCCATCACGGGGCGGATCTCCTCCACCAGCTCCGGGTCGTCGGCGCCCAGCACCCCGGCGGCGTACAGGAAGTAGCCGTAGTGGAAGTGGTGGTCGTTGAACTCGTCCGAGCCGAACGACGGCGTCAGCCCCACGATCCCGCGGTTGGTCTCGTCGTAGCCGAAGCAGAACGCCGTCTCGACGGTGCAGCCCTCGGGGTCTGCCCAGCGGACGAGCGTCTCGCGGACGCGCTCGCGCACGGCCGTCGCCTCATCCTCGGCGCCCAGCTGGCGGGCGATCGAGTAGAGCTGGGCGTCGCGGTAGAGGGCCTTGCCGCCGAAGTAGGTGTCGGCCGGGTAGTCCTTCGCCGCGGCCAGATCGGCGGTGAGGGCAGCCCGAAGCTCGTCGGACTCCTCCCCCGAGAGGGCGGACAGGTCCAACTCCCCGCGCGCCTCGTAGGTGGCGGTCTCCCACGCGATCTGGTTGCCCTCGCACGCCTGCATGGTGCCGTAGCTGCTGGCGTAGGTGCCGACGTCGCACGTGGCTGAGTCGTCGCTCTGGTGAGGCATCCGCGCCACGACGGTGGGCCCGTCGGACTCGTAGCTCAGCGTCGTGCGCACCGAGCCGTCGACCTCGTAGGACACGCCCGTGGCGGTCACCGGCCCGGCCAGTTCCGCGATGCGGGCGGCGTCGCCGCCCTCGGGGACCGCGCCCCAGGTGACGGAGGCGCCCTCGGGAAGGGTCACGTTCGCCCCGTCGATGGACCCGCTGTCGGACACGGCCACGTACTGGTCGTCACCGACGGTCAGCTCGGCGTGCCCGCCGCTGGCCTCGAACGGCGCCTGCGTGCTGAGCTCGTGGTCCCGGATGGCGGTGTAGGTGACGTAGGGCGACCCCTGCACGATGGTGACCCTGCCGAGCGGCGAGCCGCCGGCCGAGGCCTCGGCCGTGACGGACAGGTCGTCGTAGGAGACCACCTGCCACGTGGGCCGCTCACCCAGCGAGACCTGCACCACGGGCGCGTTGGTGCCCATGATGGTCTTCTCCGTGGTGGTCACCTCAGGCAGGCCGAAGGTGAGCCCGTCGTCGGTGAGCGCGAACGACAGGGGCAGCGGGTACACCGGCTGCGGGGCGTCGCCGAAGACGAGCCCCGAGAACCAGCGGTTGGTGGGCGGGATGACGCCGTCGGCCAGGCGGACGGCCTTCAGGTCCTTGCCCGGGACGGTGCCGATGCCCTCGATCGTCTCCGCCATGCCCTCGGGGGCCCAGGCGACGCCCTCACCGGCGGCAACGCCGCTGGAACCCTTGTCCGAGGGCGGGCCGGTGCAGGCGGCCAGGAGCAGCGTGGCCGCGACACCCGCGGCCAGGGCCCGTGCGCCCCTCATCAGCGCAGGCCGATCTTGGTGAGGAACGCCAGGGCCGCCGCGGTGGGGCCGGCCAGGATGCCGTCGTCGCGCAGGTGCACCTGGGCCGTGACGGGCGTGCCGTCGCGGGTGAGGGCGGCGAGCGCGGGATCGACGAGCGTGTCGCTGGTCATCCGGATGACGGCCACCGCCTCCCCGTCCTCGGTCTCCACCTGGACGCTCTCGACCGTGGCGTCGAGCTTCTGCAGGTTCGGAAGCACGATGGTGGCCGAGGCCCCGTCCTCCACCCGTCCGTAGTCGACGGGGCTCAACTTGTAGAAGCCCTCGACGGCACGTTCCTGGCTGACCACCCGGGCGAGGACCGCGCCGTCGGGGACGTAGGAGCCGTGTGTCGCGGCGAGGTCGACGACGTAGCCGTCGCTGACCGCGGTGTAGGTGATGGTTCCCGTCTCCAGGTCCAGGTCGTAGGCCACCGTCGAGCCGGGGGCGGACCCCTGGCTGACGGCCTGCTGCAGCGAGCTGCTGCTCACGACGAACAGCACGTCTCCGGCGGTCACCGGATCGCCGTTCTTGACCAACTGCTGCGTGACGATGCCGCCGTAGCCCGAGCCGACGTCGAACGTGGGGGCCGTGACGGTGGCGGACAGGCTGTGTGCCTGCGTCATCCGCTGGTTGAACAACAGGGTCAACCCGAAGGCGAGGGCGAGGACGGCGAGGATGCCGCCGAGCATCTTGAGTCTGGTCAGCCAGGTCATGAGACTGCCTCCTTGGTGTGGGCGTGGGCCGCGACGAGCGCGTCGCGGTCGAGAACGGGGGTGAGGGCGGGCTGGTCCTCGAGGCGTGCAGCAGGGTGGAGCGCGCGCGAGGCCTGCGGGCGGGCGCGCATCCGGTCCTCGCGCCAGGCGGTCCAGACGAACAGGCCGAGCACGAAGGTGTTGACCACCGACCAGAACGTCGCGACGTTCAGAGTTGACATCAGCAGGTCGCGCCAGATGCCCACCGCCGAGGTGACGAGCAGGAAGACGAAGGTGAGCACCTGCGGCATGATGAAGTTGAACGCCGACGCGCGGCCGCCCGTCGTGCCGGTGACCGACCACTTGACGTCGATGCCGTAGAGAGCGTTGCGGAATGCCTTGATGTAGATCGGGAACGACGCCGCCGAGAGCAGCAGCACCTCAAGGCGGAACGTGCCCAGGATCAGCGCCGACAGCAGGATCTGCAGGATGTAGAAGCCCGAGTAGTACAGCGCCCACTCCAGCGGGCCGACCGCGACGGCGATGGGCCGCAGGTCGAAGAAGATCTCCAGCGCGGGCACGAACAGCAGCACACCGGTGGCGATGCCGCTCAGGTAGTGCGTCGAGGTGACGAAGTACATGAGCCGCTGGTCCAGGGTGAGGCGACGGCGGCGCGAGAACGGGTTGTGGGTCAGCAGGATTTCGAACCCGCCGGTGGCCCAGCGCAGCTGCTGCTTGCTGTAGGCCTCGACGGTCTCCGGGGCCTCGCCGACGGCGAGCGTCTGCGGCAGGAACACCGACTTCCAGCCGCGCTCGTGCAGCAGCAGCGACGTCCACACGTCCTCGGACTTGGAGCCGGTGTACATGCCGCCGATCTCCTTGACGGCCTTACGCCGGAACAGCACGTTGGTGCCCACGCAGAAGGCCGCGTTGAACTCGTTTCGGCCCGGCTGGATGTAGCGGTAGAACATGGACTGCATGTACGCCGCGCCACGCGCGATGGTGGTGTGGAGGTTGCCGTAGACCTGCGGGGTCTGCACGAAGGCGACGGTGTCGTCGGCCATGGCGGGCAGCGTCTCCTCGAGCATCTCGGGCTTGGCCACGAAGTCGGCGTCGAGGATGAGGAAGTACTCGCCGTGGGTGATGGACAGCGCGTGATTGACGTTGCCGGCCTTCGCGCCGGAGCTGCCGAGGCGGCGGATGTAGCCGGCCCCGAGCTCGGCGGCGAGGTCGCGGACCTCGTCGGAGTCGCCGTCGTCGAGCACGTAGGTCTCGTGGCGGCCGTGCATGGCCAGCGCCGCGGTGACCGTCTGGCGGATCACGTGGAGGTCCTCGCCGAACACGGTGATGAACACGTCCACGTCCACCTGGCGGCGGTTGATGAACATCGGCCACGCGGTGGCGTCGTCGGCGATGCCGAGCTCGTCGTTCAGGCGCGGGTTGTACAGGCGGCGCTGCGCCTCGTGGAAGGCGTAGGGGGGCTGCTTGTTGTAGCCGGCCAGCATCGTCCACATGCTCATCAGCCCGAGGAACACCAGGATCAGCTCCGCGCCGATGACGAGCAGCCACGGGAGCAGGTCTCCGCGGTTGTCGATCTGCAGCAGGAAGACGGTGTAGGCGACGACGCCGATGGTGGCGAGGATCGTCAGCGCGAGCACCGCCGGCGAGTGCCGGTTGCGGGTGGCCTCCCGGCGCTCCTCGACGGGGCCGGACTCCGACAGCTCGTTCTCGATGTTCAGGTCGGAGAGGTTGGTGGGCGCTGGGCGCCAGTCATGGGGGTGGTTTCGTCTTGTCGGCACGAGGCCTCCAAACGTCAGGGACGCCGAGGTGCCGGGTACGCCCGTGAGGCCTCCCGATCGGCGGCCATTGGCGGGGTACGTATTCAAAACTGCGCCTTGAAAAGTGAAAAGTCAATTTCACGATGTCGAGACACTTGTCCGGTAACGGTCCCGCCTCACACCTGGACACTGCGCTGACAAGGTGTGATGCGGCAGCCTCGGGGCCCCAGAAAATTCTCTCCCACTGGGACTTCCAAGTGACGCGTCATCCGCACCCAGTGCCGCCCACTCGGGTCGGGCCCGCTGGGTCACTGCCTCGCGGCACTCCGCGAGGCCGGTGGGCCCTGCGGCGCAAGGCCGCCGGACCCACCGGAGGGCCGCAACTTCACCACACCCGGGTGCGCGAGGTTCCCTCCCCGAGACCCACGACGGGGCCGGCCGCGTACGAGCCGCCCTCCTCCTTGAGCCCCCCGACGAGGTCCGCGTCGAGCCTCGCCGGGGTGCCGTCGCGCTCCTCGAACTCCGCGTCGACGAACCGGACCCGGCCGAGGTCCCGTCCCGAGATGAGACCCACGACGTCCGCCTCGAACCCGGCGGGCAACTCGGTCTCGAGGTACACGCCGTCGGCCTCCTCGACGACCGCCACCCTGGCCGCGCCGTCGAGCACCGACGCCCTCGTCTCAGCCTCGAACGGCCTGGCCCCGGAGAGGTAGACGTTGTCGCGCAGGTAGACCGGCTGCCTGACGCCGGCGAAGCGCTCGTGGTCGCCCAGGCTGGGGTCGTCGAGGCGGGCGAGGTAGTCCTCGAACGACGACGGGTGCCCGTCGTAGCCGGCCGTCCCGTACCCGGTGACCTGCGACGGGCGCGCCGTCGGGCCGTACGCCTCCCTGCCGTCCCCGCCGAGGAACACGTTGCCGATCCAGCGATCGTCTCCACCCATGATCGCCGCGTAGCCCGCCACCTGCGTGCTGTGCGGCCGGTGGTAGGGCGTGGGCCTGTCCAGGACCGGCTCCAGCGACACCGTCCCGGCGACCAGGTTGCCGACGAACGCGCCGCCCTGGCTGAACAGCTCCAGCGACGCGGGCGAGCCGAACACGTTGTGATCCGCCAGGTACGGGCCGTGGCTGACCTCGACGAACAGGTCGCGGTTGTTGTTGTAGTAGAGGTTGCGCGTGATCCGGGTGCCTTGCGTCTGCCAGTCCAGCCAGGTGCCGAGCGAGCAGTCGTGGATGCGGTTGTGGCGGATGGTCACGTCGATGGCGGCGTGCAGCTTGATGCCGCCGATCTCGTAGCCGTAGAACTCGCGCTTGACTGCGATGTTGTAGATGTGGTTGTCCTCGATGGTGGAGAACACGCAGCCGAGGTGGCCGACGACGCCGTTCTGCCCGCAGTCGCGGATGGTGTTGCGGCGGATGACGTGTGAGCCGACGTGCTCCTCGTCCCAGCCGATCTGGCGGGCGGAGAACACTGATTCGAGCTGGTACTGGTATCCGGGCTTGTCGCCGCGCTCCGTGGCGTAGTTGTGGCCGGTGGAGGCCTCCTTGCCGAGCGAGATGGCGGAGCACTTGGCGTCGTGGATGAGGTTGTCCTCGATGACCCAGCCCTTGGCCCAGTTCGGGCCGATCAGCCCCGGCTGGTCCGCCGTCGGCGGGGTCCACGGGCAGGCGGCCTGGGCCAGTTCGAAGCCACGCACGGTGATCCAGTCGAGGTGGTGCTCGGTGGGGTGGAACACGGAGCGTCGGACGTTGATCTCCGTGAGCGCGGCGTTGGGGTCGGCGCCCTGGAAGTTGGCCCAGATCGTCGTGGCCTCAGCCCCCACCTCGGCGTACCAGACGTAGCGGGTCTGATCGGGGTCGCGCACGGGGTCGGTGGCGCCGGTCCAGTCGTCGATCATGGTGGTGCGGACCTGGGGGTGCGCCACGTCCTCGAACGCGGCCACCTCGTAAAAGGAGCGGCCGTCCAGGTACACGTCGCCCAGGTGCTTGCGGGGCGCGCCCTTGGGGTAGACGATCCAGTCGCCGTCGACGGTCTCGGCGTAGGGGTTGAAGTCGCCGAACAGCGAGTTGTCGACCACGGCCCTCCAGACCGTCGCGTCGACCTGCTCCCAGGTGGTGACCCGCTCCGCCCCCGTGATCACCACGTGCTCGCCGGGGGCGGCCTCATAGGTGATGCGCCTGGTGTCGCTGAGTCCGCCGCGGCGGGGCTTGACCCACTCGCGGTAGACGCCCTCGTGCACGACGACGGTGTCGCCGGGCATAGCGACGGCGGCCGCGCGGTTGATGGTGCGGAAGGGTGCCTCCTGCGTGCCCGCCGCGGCGTCGGACCCCTGCGGGGACACGTGGTAGGTGGTGATCATGGACGGACCTTTCTTACTTGCCGAACCCGGCGGTGAGGCCGGAGACCAGCTGGCGGCGGCCCACGATGTAGGCGGCCAGGATGGGGAGGACGGAGAGGACGACGGCGGCCAGCACCGCCGGGATGTTGACGGAGAACTCACCCTGGAATGACCACAGCGACAGCGGCAGCACGCGCGTCTCGGCGCTCTGGGTGAGGATGAGCGGGAAGAGGAACCCGTTCCACACGTTGAGGGCGTTGTAGACGGCGACGGTGACGATGGCCGGCCTGGTCAGCGGCAGCGCCAGGTGCCAGAGCGTCTTCCACTCGCCCGCGCCGTCGACGCGCATGGCCTCGAACAGCTCGGCGGGCACGTCGCGGAGGAAGTTGGACAGGATGAGCACCGTGATCGGGATCGCGAAGGCGATCGAGGGCAGGATCAGGGCGAGCAGGGTGTCGTACAGCCCGATCTGGACGATGAGGTAGTAGACAGGGATGATCGTCGCCTGGATGGGGATGGCGATGCCCAGCAGGAACGCACGGAACAGCCTCTGCGCGGCCGGGCGGGTGGAGCGGACCACCACGTAGGCCGCCAGCAGCGAGACCGCCAGCACCACCGCGACGCTCGCCACGGTCACGATGACGGAGTTGGCGAAGTAGCGCAGGAAGTCGTTGGCCAGCACCTGCGCGTAGGCGTCGAGCGTGGGGTTGCTGGGCAGCGACAGGGGGTTCTCGCTGTAGTAGTCGGACTGCGGGCGCAGGCTGGTCACCACGATGTAGTAGATGGGCAGGATGGTGACGGCCAGCCACAGCCAGCCGCCGAGGCCACCGAGGAGGTTGGGGCGGGAGCGCATCATGCACCTTCCATCTGGCTGCCCTGGTTTCCACCCGACAACCGGTTGAGTCCGAGCGAGACCGCCAGCCCGAGCGCCACGAGGATCACGCCGATGACGCTGGCGCGGCCCATGTCGTAGCTGCGGAAGCCGGTCAGGTACATGTCCAGGGGCAGGATCCGGGTGGCGTTGCCGGGGCCGCCGCCGGTGAGCACGAAGATGAGGTCGAAGTAGGTCAGCGAGCCGACGATCATCAGGGTCGAGGACGTGATGATGGTGTGCTTGAGCTGCGGCAGCGTGATGGAGAAGAACTGCTGCACGCGGCCGGCGCCGTCGATGAGGGCCGCCTCGTACATGCTCTGCGGGATCTGCCGGACGCCCGCCTGGTAGAGCAGGGAGTGGAACGGCACGAAGCACCAGCCGATGACGAACAGCACCACCCACAGCGCCAGGTCCGGGTCGCCCAGCCAGTCCTGCGCCAGCAGATGGATGTCCAGGGAGGAGCCGAGCCCGAAGTTGGGGTCCAGCAGCGCCTTGAACGCGATGCCGACGGCGGCCGAGGAGAACAGCAGCGGCAGGAAGAACAGGACCGAGAGCACCGCGCGGTAGCGCTGCTGTCCGGCCATGAACACGCCCAGCAGCAGCGAGACGGGGGCCTGGAACAGCCACGAGACGATCGTCACGATGGCCGTCAGCCGGGCCGCGTTCCAGGTGATGGGGTCCGCCAGCGTCCGGGTCCAGTTGTCCAGCCCGGCCCAGACCGGGTCGGCGAGGCCGTCCCACGCCATGAATGAGAGCACCACCACGCCCAGCAGCGGGACGATCGCGAAGGCGACGAAGAACGCCAGGGCGGGCGCCGCCATCCACAGCGTGGGGCCGGAGGCGCGGAGGCCCCGGCGGGGCCGGTCGGGCGTCACCGCCCGACCGACCACGGCGTGGTTGGCACTCATCCCAGCGTCGCGTTCATGTTCTCGGAGAACTGCTCCGGGGTGATCTCACCGAGGAACACCTGGCTCAGGTTGTTGAGCAGCTCCTGCGCGGCCGCGGCCGGAAGGGCCTGGTCCCACGACAGCTGGAAGTGGGGCGCGTCGCGCACCATGCCGTAGACGAAGGACAGGTACTCGGCGTTGTCGGTCTCGGCGATCTGATCCTCCAGACCGGTGATCGGCGGGACGGTGCCGATGGCGAGGAGCTCCTCGACGGCGTCGTCGGACAGCACCTCGGAGGCGATGAAGTCCTTGGCGATCTGCTGCTCCTCCTCCGTGGCGCTGGCCGAGACGGACCAGAAGTTGGAGGCGTTTCCGACGATGTTGGCCGGGTCACCCGCGCCGCCGTCGATGGCCGGGAAGGTGGTGTAGCCCAGGTCTCCGGCGGCCACCAGATCCGGGGCGTCGCTGAGGAACGTCGGGTAGACCCAGCTGCCCTGCAGGAGCATCGCGGCCTTGCCGGTGTGGACGAGGGCGACGTCGGCAGAGGCGTCGGCGACGACGGAGCCGAAGGTGTCACCGAAGACGCCCGCGTCGACCATCTCCTGGATCCTGGTGGTGGCCTCGATGATCGCGGGGTCCTTCCATGCGTCGGGCTCGCCGTCGAGGATGGCCTGGAACACCTCGGGGCCGCCGATGCGGTCGGTGAGGTACTGGATCCACATCAGCATCGGCCAGCGGCTCTGCCCGGCCAGGGCGAACGGGATGACGCCCTGCGCCTCGAGCGTCTCGGAGACGGCCAGGAGCTCGTCGTAGGTGGTGGGCACCTCGACGCCGGCCTCCTCCAGCACGGCCGCGTTGTAGTACAGGACCACGGGCTGGCTCTGGGTGTTGGGCACCGCGTAGGTCTTGCCGTCGACCTGGCCGTTCTGGGCCACGGACGGGATCACGCGCTCGAGGAGGTCGTCGACGGACCCGGTGAGGTCGACGACGTGCCCGCTCGCGGCGTAGTCGGCGAGCGTGCCGCCGCCCCACGAGTAGATGAGGGTGGGAGCGTTGCCCGAGCCGACGGCGGTGCGGATCTTCTCCTTGTAGGCGTCGTTGGCGAACCACTCGGTGGCGATCTGCCGGTCCGGGTTCTCCGTGTTCCACTTCTCGAACGCGGCGCGGAAGGCGGCCTCGCTGCCTCCGGTGAGCGCCCACGCGCTGGCCCCGGCGTCGGCGTTGGCCGACGGGTTGGTGCCCGGCTGCGTGCCGCCGCCGCAGGCGACGAGCCCGAGGGAGAGAAGGGAGGCGGCTGCCACTGCGGCGAACCGGCGTCTGTTGTGTCGCTTCATTGCTGAGTCCTTTCGCTGCCGGCTGCATCGCCGGCTCGGAAACTTTTTCTGTTCGTTCCGTGAACAAATACGACGATAGACGGGACCTGGCCGCGTGTCAACGCGCATGCACTGAGAAACAGTTTCGGATCGTGTAGGCTTGGGATGTGACCGAGCAACGCAGCAGCCCCCGCTCACCGCGCCGTCCGACGCTGGACCTTGTCGCGCGCGAGGCGGGCGTGTCGAAGGCGACGGTGTCGAAGGTGCTGAATCACCGGCCCAACATCGCCGCGGAGACTCGGGCCATCGTCGAGGCCGCCATCCAGCGCTTGGGCTACGTCCCGAGCACCGGCCCCCGCGTCGGCTCCCAGCTCAACCAGGTCAACCTGGTGTTCGACACCCTCATCAACGTCTACTCCATGCAGGTCCTCGACGCCGTCGTCGCCTCGGCGGAGGAGCTGGGGATCGACGTCGTGGTCAACGTGCTCCAGCACGCCCCGTCGGCCCGCACCGCGCCGCTGAGCGAGGCGTGGGTGCGGGACCTGGGCGCGCGCGGGAGCGCCGGCGTCATCGTCGTCACCTCCGAGCTGACCGCAGCGCAGCGCAGGCAGTTCCGGCAGGCAGGGCTGAGCGTCGTCGTGGTGGACCCCCTCAACCCCCTCGACGGCGACACCATCAGCATCGGGTCCACCAACTTCGCCGGCGGGATGCAGGCCACGCAGCACCTGCTGGACCTGGGGCACCGTCGGATCGCCTACGCCGGCGGCCCGCCCAACTCCGCTCCGTCGCGGGAGCGGCTACAGGGGTACCGGAACGCGTTGGAGGCGGCGGGCGTGCCGCTGGACGGGGCGCTCGTCGTGCAGCTGGGCTTCACCCACGAGGCGGGTGCCGAGATGGCCGAGGAGCTGCTCGGCCTGGACGAGCCGCCCACCGCGATCTTCGCCGGCTGCGACGCCAGCGCGCTGGCCGTCCTCGAGGTGGCTCGCAGGAGGGGACTGCGGGTCCCCGAGGACTTGTCGGTGGTGGGGTTCGACGACACCTATGCCGCCGTCTCGGCCGCCCCTCCCCTGACGACGGTGCACCAGCCCATCGCCGACATAGGGCGCGTGGCGCTGCGGACCCTTCTGCAGCTGACGAAGGGCGAACAGCCGGACTCCCACCACATCCAGTTGGCGACGCAACTGGTGGTCCGCGAGTCGACGGCCTTCCCAAAGCGCTGACCCGTTGGCCCCTAGGGCCCACAGTCAGTCGTCAGCCAGGAGTTCCTCGAGGATTGCGCCGAGCGACCCGCGCTGTTGAGGCGTCAACCGCTTCATGACCCGGGAGCGTGCGGCCACCTCGACAGAGAGCCGGTGCCGCACCTCGAGCCCGTCAGGGGTGAGCTGCAGCAGCTTGACGCGACGATCGGCCCCGGCTGCTCGCTCGACGAGTCCCCGCTCCTCCAACTGGTCCGCGATGGTGGTGATGTAGGACCGGTCGCACGCGAGGTGATCAGCGAGGTCCCTCATGGGCGCAGGGTCCGAGAGGGCGACGATCGCCCGCGCGAGGTGGGCAGGCAATCCAGCCGCCTCCGCCGCCTCGGCGAAGTCGACCTTGAGCTCTTCGGAAACGCGCACGATCAGCTGCGCCAGCCCGCGCGTCTCGTCGAAGGGCAACTCCTGTGCACTCATCCCGCCATGATACGCGATCAGGTCGATGGTTGACACAGTCAATCATTGTGTTAATCTCGAAAATGTCCAAATAGTCAACCATGGAGTGAGTCACGCATGTCCGCCACATCGACCGCCACCCGCCCCGCCACCCCTGAAACCGTCCTGCGCCCCCGTCGGGCGTTGCTCTTCGCCCTCGGCGCGCTCGCCCTCAACCTCGCAGCCTTCGGTCTCGGATCCCTCGCCGGGGCGTCCTACAGCGTCGGCCAGCCGTATCCGATCTCCGCCTGGGCCGTGCTCGCCGCCACACTCGTCGCCTTCACGCTCGGCGCACTGATCGTCTGGTTGGTGAGCCGTTGGCGCCCATCCGTGGTCCGCGTGGTGGCCTGGGGCGGCCTGGTCCTCGGCCTGGTGAGTTCACTGTCGCTCGTCGCGGCCGCCGATGTTCCCACGGCGGTCGCGCTCGCCACCATGCACGTCGCCACGTCGGCAGCGTGGTTCCTCGCCGTCAAGCCCGCTCAGCACTGACCCGCCCAACTCCCGAGATCAGGAGACCCTCATGTCCACTCCGTTCCAGCCGTACACACTGGGTCCGATCACCCTGCGCAACCGCATCGTGATGGCTCCCATGACCCGCAGCCGCGCCTTCGGCCCTGGCGCCACCGCCACAGATCTGATGGCCACCTACTACGCCCAGCGCGCGAGCGCCGGCCTCATCGTCACCGAGGGCACCCAACCTTCGGTTGTCGGGCAGGGGTATCCAGACACCCCCGGCCTCCATACCGACGCCCAGGTGGAGGCGTGGCGCAAGGTCACCGCCGCAGTGCATGCACGGGGCGGGCACATCTTCGCCCAACTGATGCACGTCGGCCGCGTCGCCGACCCTGCCCTGCTGCCTGACGGGCTGCTGCCCGTGGGCGCCTCCGCGGTGACGGCCGAGGGCCAGATCTACACGCACTCCGGGCCGAAACCCTTCTCAGAGCCGACCCCGCTTGATGAAGATGGCATCCAGGCGACCATCCGGGACTTCGCAGACGCGGCGGAGAGTGCTGTCGAGGCCGGCTTCGACGGGGTGGAGCTGCACGGCGCGAACGGCTACCTGATTCATCAATTCCTCTCCAGCAACGCCAACCAGCGAATCGATCGCTGGGGAGGCACCCCCGCCAACCGGGCCAGGTTCGGGATCGAGATCGCGCGGGCGGTGGCCGATAGGATCGGCGGCGACCGGGTGGGCTTCCGGGTCTCGCCCGGCAACGCACTTCACGACATCGTCGAAAGCGACCTGGAAGCCACCTACACTGCGCTCGTCACCGCGCTGGGGGAGCTCGGGTTGGCATACCTGCACGTCATGGAGGTTCCCGGGCAACGGCCGACGACACATGCGCTGCGGCAGCTGTGGCCGTCCACGCTGATCCTCAACCCGGATACCCGACCCAACCCGACCGGTCCTGCCGAACTTGGGCTGATCGACGACGGCACCGCCGACCTCATCGCCTACGGATCCCTCTTCATCGCCAACCCCGACCTTCCCGAGCGCCTCGCTGCGGGCGGGCCGTTCAACGAGGTCGACCGCAGGACCTCATTCGGCGGCGGCGAGCACGGGTACACCGACTATCCCACCCTTGACGAGGAGTTCGGGGAGCCCGGCCGGGTCGCCTGAGCGATCCGGGGTGCGCGCGGGCTGGGGGCGCACCCCGGGCCCCCGCACCGAGAGGGCGTCTCAGTAGGCGGCGCTCGACTCGGCCCGCTCCTTGATGCCCAGCAGCATCCGCCGCTCCATCACGAAGCCGATCGGCGCCACCGCCCGCCACAGGAGGCACTGCGACGGCGGGTGGGTGTTGAGCTGGCGGCTGATCAGCCGCGTTGCGTGTCCGCCGTCGATCGCATGCAGCTCCCACTGCCAGGTGGCGCCCGTTCCCTCCCGCACCGGGGTGGCGACCGCCTGCTCAGTGGCCGGGTCGGCGCTGATCAGCACCAGCGACCGGCCGCGATCCACCGCGACCGCACGGAAGCACGGCGAGCCCTTCTTGCCCAACCGGATCAGCTCACCAGGCGCGATGCCCTGGTGCTCCGGCAGGATCTCGTCCGCGCTATGGATGTCGAGGCCGAGCAGGTTCTCCAGCGCGTCGTAGCTGTAGAGGCCGCCGCGGCCCTGCCCGATCTGTGCCAGCCACGGCCACACCGCCTCTGGGGGTGCGCCGATCGTGACCGCCCTCGTCGAACTGAGCACCGGGTCCGGGACGAGCTCGTCTCCGGGCATCTCCGCGTCACACTCCTGATCGGAGGCACCCCACCGGTTGTACCGTCCGCGCAGCAGCGGTGAGCCGACAAGCATCAACGCAACACCCACCGCTCCCCCGGCAGCCTCCAGGACGCTCCGGACGCTCTCGGAACGGGCGGGAGTCGAGGGTCGCGGCGGCGGCGCGGGGTTGTCCTCCACATCGTCGAACTCGAGGATCCCGTAGGTGAGGTCGCCGTCGGGGAGGTGCCACACCGCCGAACCCCGCGTCGGGATGCGGCGCCCGTCCGCGACACGCCAGCCGTCGATGGGCGTCGACCACGGCGTCCGCACGGGGCCGCCGGGCAGGTCCGCGAAGCGGTCTTCGGTGTGGAAGTCGACGGGGGCGCCGTCGTCGTCGACGACCACCCGCGCGCTGACTATCCGGCCGGAGTCGGTGACGCTCACGCCGAAGGACCTGTCGTCGATCTCCCGGAACTCGGCCCCCGCGGTCAAGAGCATCGAGGGAGCCAGGAGGACGGCGTCGTTGAGCCAGGTGGTGAGCTCGCCGATGTCGAACGGCTCCCCCCGGCCGTCGGCCACGACGATGGCGTCGAGCAGCTTCCCGAGCATCCGGCCACGGCCGTGGACGTAGCTGTCACGGCCCAGCATGGGCAGGAGTCCGCCCGCCATGGAGATCCGCATCCAGAACAGCCGCGCGATCGGCGCCACCGTGTTGAACTGCCAGACCTCGGCCGGCATGAACGCCTGTCCTTGCCGTAGCCGGAAGCTGCCGTGCAGGCGCGCCCGGAACGAGCGCACCGACGGGCGCCCCACCACCCCCATGAACCGCAGATAGCGCTGCACCGTCGGCGGCAACGCGGCGACCTGTTCGTCCGTGACGACCGGCCCGGGCGTCGTCGCGGCTCCCAGGGTCGCGGCGTCACGGTCCAGGCGTGCGCGCAGATCACGACCCGTCATGCTGGCCCACATGTTCAACCTCCACGACGATCGTAGGACGACGGTGGGCCGCCGGCACCCACGCACCCCCATCACCTCTGGCCGGTGTCCCCACCCGCTGGCGGAGGTGCCCCCACCCGCTGGCTGAGCTGCCGCCCTTCCCGCTGGCTGAGCTGCCGCCCTGCCCGCTGGCTGAGGTGCCGCCCTGCCCGCTGGCTGAGGTGCCGCCCTTCCCGCTGGCTGAGGTGCCGCGTAGCGGCCTCGAAGCCTAAGAAACGTGCCTTGACAAGGGGACTTGGTCCTCGCTGTCTTTGGTTGGGTGGAGCGGTGTGTGGTGGGGGCCGGGCCGCCCATGCTTCCGGCGGTGGCGCTCCGCGCCGGCGCCGTCAGCAACGCCCACCCAACCTGCCCCGGCCCCCACCACCCACCGCCCTGCTGTCCCCACCGCCCCTGCCTCCCCCATCGCCCTCCCGGTCCCCATCGCCCTGCTGTCCCCACCGCCCCTGCCTCCCCCATCGCCCTCCCGGTCCCCACCGCTCCGCCCACTGCTGCCCGAGGTCCCCTCCACCGCTGGCTGAGGTGCCGCGTAGCGGCCTCGAAGCCTAGAAAACGTGAGCTGACAAGGACCGTTTCTGAGGCTTCGAGGCTCGTCGCTTCGCTCCTCACACCTCAGCCAGCGGTAGTCCCGCTGGTTGAGCCGGGCCGTGAGGAGCGGAGCGACGCGCGCCCGCGTCGAAACCCATCCGCGCCCGATCCGTGGACCCGCGGGTGGGCGGGTCACTGGCGCCAGGCGGGGGAACTGGCCAGGATCAAGTCGTCGTCCTCCGGTGGGCAGGGTGGCGCACCTGCCTGAGGTTCGAGCTGTTGCAGCCGGTGGCGTTGGTGCTGCCGAGGTTTGCGGGTGGGGTCGATGTGGCGGGGTGGGGTGAACCATGGCAGGCCGGTCACCTGGTCGAGGTGTACCTGCCACTGGGATTCGGCGGATTGCAGCGGGTCGGGTTCGACGAGGCGGTGGTGGTGTGGGCACAGCAGGACGCCGTTTGTGAGGCAGGTGGGGCCGCCTGTCCACCAGGGGATGATGTGGTGGCATTGGCAGGCGGCGGGGGTGGCGGTGCAGCCGGGGAACACGCAGCCTTGGTCGCGTTGGGTGATCGCTGCGCGGAGGGCGGGGGTGAAGTGGCGGTGGGTGCGGCCGACGTCCAGCGGCCGGGATGCGCCGCCCAGGACCAGGGGGGTCAGGCGGGCGTCGCAAGCCATCCGTCGCGCGTCTCCGGCGGTGAGGCCGTCGATCCCGCCCACACCAAGGACCTGGACCGGGCCGAGACCTGACACGAGGGTGTCGTAGTTGAGGGTGATGTGGACGTGGGGGCGGTCGACGCCGTGGGAGGGGAGGGTACCGCCGGAGGCGGCATGCTGGACCAGCAGCACCAACGCATCGGCGCGGCGGGTCTCTGGGCCTGCTACTTCTCCGGCGTGGGTGTAGGTGGACTTCGCGGGCATCAACGCGTCCAGCTGCGCCGACAACAACGCCGCATCGGCGACGGGGAGCTGGCCGGTGATGCGAATCGAGCCCTGATGATCCGGGGCCAGGCGCAGGAACCGGTTCCGCCGCGCCGCGGCCTCCTCCCGCGCCAGACGGCGGGCGTCGTCGGCGTCGGCCCGGTCGGGGTCGACGACCTCCGTCAACCGGGAGGCGAGGAGTCGTAGTTCGGTGGGGCCGAGGGTGGTGGCGTGGGCCAGGATCAGTTCCTGGCATTCCACCAACTGGGCCCGCGACAGATGCACAGGCAGCTTCCGGAGGCCGGTGATGATCGCGTCGGCCTGCGCCACCGAGATCTCGCCGTCGTTGAGGGCGGCGCCGATGAGGGGGAATCGGTCCCCGAGATCGGAGGCGAGGCGTAGCGTGGCGGTGGCCTGCGCCGGGGTGGTGCGCACCGATTGCCGCACACCCTCGATGACAGCGTCCGCGGCGGACAGGCGGGCTTCGTGGAGTAGGTGGAGCCGCAGCCCGGCGAGTTGGGCCTCGAACTCGCCGATCGAGTCGACCAACCCGGCCAGACGCTGCACCGCGGCGGCGTCGGTGCCGAGGGCGGCGGCGGCGTCCCACAGCGCGGCGAGATACCGCTGCCCCAGGTCCACCACCGTTTCGCTCATGTGAATCATTCTGTCAACGACCACTGACAGAAACGGGCCCGGGAAGCCCTCCCGGCAAGAAAATTCTCTGGGCAATCTTCCAGCCATTCCCGGACATCTGCACGAATGTGCAAAACTCTCCGACAAGGGCATACACCACTGCCAGACCCGCTCCGTGCTCCACTCTCCGGTGTGGCAATCGGGCTGATGATCAGGGTAGTGGTCGACCGGTTGACAGGGGCTTCGACAACGGCGACAACGGGTGGACCCGGCTCCTCGACTCGGGCGTCAGACAAGGGCAGCCTCCGGCCGCGCCAGACTCACGCCAGGGACCACCCTGCCTCTGGAGGCGGTTGGCCAACAACACAGCGCCGACGTCCTGGGACCCGGCGGCCGGAGGCAGATGCGCCGGAGGGCTGAGCTCGGTGCGGCTCAACTGCCAGCGTGGCCGCGATCAGCCCTGGACAGGAGCCAGCGGTCCTCGCGCGGGTGCCATCTCCACAGGGTCTGCTCCCCCACGTCGCGTGGCGAGCTGGTCAGCCAGTAGGCGGCGCCAGGGTCCCAGCCCGCCAGCACCGAGGCGACGCCTTCGTCGACCGTCACCGCGACCCCGGCGGTGGTCAACCAGCCCGCCACCGGGACGTGCACCACATCGAACTCGCCGGCCACGCCCACCCAGTCCGGGATGACCCATTCAACGGCCCCGAGCCCGGTGGTGCGGTACCAGTCGTGGCGGCGGGATGCCGTCACTCGCAACGGATGGCGACTGCACAACTCCGCCCAGTCATCGGGGCCGCGAACCTCCAACACCCGAAGCCCCTCGGGCACCTCGACGGCGACGGTGGCTGCCTCCTGCCAACCCGCCTCGTCCTCGATCAGCCACAGCCCCAGTGGCCCGACGTCAAGCGACCGGGTGGTCCGGGGCAGGTCGTGCGGCGGGATGGACCACCACTCGCCCGAGTACGGCGCGGTGGGGTCGACGGGGAACTCCCGGGCGGCACGCGCTTCCCACTCGACTGCGCCCGTCCGCCAGGCGCGGAGGAGCTCGTCGGGAGCCGCCCGGCGTCGCTTCAGGCCGGGGTCGCGCATCAGGGTCCGGAACTGCGTGGAGGCGGTGAACCCCTCGGTCCACCACGCGACATGACCCGAGGTCGCGATCGCCTCCGCCACGGCGGCCAGCGCGGCGCGGACTGACGGTGTCGCGGCGAGGACGTCCTCCCCGTCGGGCTCCTGCCAGTAACGGGCGCTGCCCACGGACTCCCCCAGGGCCATCCACACCGTCGGGCCGCTGACCGGAGGCAGCTCTGCCCGGGCCAGGGCCGTCGCCACCCTGTCCGCCCGCACAGACCTGGGCTCGACCGGACCGGGCCCGATCGTGAAGCGGATGCGAGACGTTCCGCTCCCCGGGTCCAGCCGGTACGCGGCATCCGAGATGTCGGAGGCCAGGTCCTCGAGGGCCTGGCGTGCCCACTCCAGGCACAGCCGACGACCTCGCGGCCCCGCGAGCAGATCTGCGGCAGTCACTGGTCCGGGGTGCGTCATGGGAGCTGCTCCTCAGGCCCCGGAGCTGCCGAGGAGGAAGTACCGGTCGTGGCGTAGGGACCGCGGCGTGAAGCCGCTCTTGGCCAGCGCGTAGGCCAGCGCGTCGTTCTCGAACGCCGCCGTCGCCAGCTGGGCGTAGCGCTTCTCGACGGCGCGCGCGACCACCCGCTCCCCCAGCGAACTGGGGCGCAACCGTCGCGCCGCCACGGCGGCACCGGGCCGCACCGACGGCGACGCCACCGGCGGCCGCACGGACCGGAGGTCGAGCGCGTGCCAGACGCCGTTGGTGGTGAACTCCGACACCTTCAGGCACGGCGAGTAGCCCAACGCCTCGGCGTCACTCCAGATGGCATCCACCTCCCCCGCGCCGTAGGCGGGCTCGAACCCGATCCCCTGCCGGTACGACACCACGAACACGGGAGTGTCGGCGGACGCGATCAACGGCGAGAGGTGGCCGTTGCTGATCCCGTCGGCGCCGGCCAGCGCATGGTTCTCGATGAGGTGGTAGTCGACGAGTGGTGCGATGTCCGCCAGCCGGTAGCCGAAGTAGACCTCCGGCGTGTGTCGCAGCGGGTCGTAGAGATTGACGCCGAACTGCTTGCCGGTCGCCCGGCAAACGGCGGACACCTCCCCCAGCAACGCCTCGACGCTGCGGCGCCGGAAGTCGAGGTAGTCGGCGATGACCTGCACCCCGGCCTTACCGGCCGCCGGCAACGGGTAGCCGAACCGGGCCTGGAACGCGGCGCGGCAGAACCGGCACGAGCAGCCGAAGAACGCGATGTAGTCCCGGCGCACGAGGAACGGCGGGATGCCGAAGATGATGTTGTCGACGAACACGCCGTCGACGTCCTCGCCGCAGGCGGCTGCCACGCGGTCCAGGATGATCTGCCTCGCCTCGGGATTGTTCGGACACGTGAGCGACCGGCCGCGGCTGTAGGGCAGGAGGCGGCCGTCGGGGTCGCGGCAGAAGATGTCGCGGCCGGCGAACTCGCTCGTCACGACGTTGAGGCCCTGCACGTAGGCATGGGTGCGGATGCCCTGGCGCCGGAACCCCGGGAGTCGTTCGCGCAGGAACTGGCGGTCCGGCGCCTCGGTCCGGTCCGAGAAGCCCCACGAGTAGGTCACCCACATGTCCGTGACGCCGAGGTTGGTCCCGGCTGCGGTGAGGGCATCCGGCTCGTAGAGGCGCAGGAAACTCTCCTCGTCGATGCGCGGCGCGCGGTACTTCGCCCGGAGGAGCCGGATGGTTCCCGGCCCGCCCCACGCGTACAGGCCAACTGATGGGCTCATGGTCTCCCCGGCGTCGTCGCTCGAACGATCAGGCTACTGCGAGTCGCCGGGCGATCACGGCAGGCTCTGCGGGGACGGCGTGATCACGGCCTCGGCCCTACCGGCCGTACACCTCACGCCGATGGGCTGCCCGCACGACGGTGACCATAAGGGTTGCATCGAACACGTCGTAGATCACGCGGTCATCCCCGACGCGGATCCGCCAGGCCGTCCGTTCCCCCGCGAGCTTCCTCGCACCCGGCGGGCGAGGATCGTCCTGCAGATCCTGGACCGCGTCGAGCACCCGCCTGGCCACGGGCTGGTCAGCGTCAACTAACGGGGGCAGGATGTCGCCATGGACATGGATCGCGAGGCCGTCGACCTGGTGTGCGGGATCGTCGCCGGCCACATCGACACCGAGATCGTCTACCGCGACGAGCACGTCGTGGCGTTCCTCGACCACCGGCCCGTCTTCAAGGGGCACGTGCTGGTCTGCCCGGTGACCCACGTCGCGACGCTCACCGACCTGCCGCCCGAGCTGCTCGCGCCGCTGTTCGGCGCGGTGCAGAAGGTTGCGGCCGCCGCCGTCGAGGCGTTCGGCGCGCAGGGCTCCTTCACCGCCATCAACACGGTGGTCAGCCAGTCCGTCCCCCACCTGCACGTGCACGTGGTGCCGCGGTCGAAGGGCGACGGTCTCCGCGGGTTCTTCTGGCCCCGCACCCGCTACGCCCACGGCGAGGCGGCCGAGTTCGCCGCCCGCCTCCGCGAGGCGCTCGCACCAGCCCCGGGCGCCCAGGACGGGTAGCCTCACGGAGGTGAGGATCGCCACCTGGAACGTCAACTCCGCCAAGCAGCGCATGCCCCGCCTGATCCCCTGGCTGGAGGAACGCCAGCCAGACGTCGTCTGCCTCCAGGAGACCAAGCTGACGGATCCCAGCTTCGACGAGCTGTTCGCGGGTCCGCTGTCGGACCTCGGGTACGCGTACGCGCACCACGGGCTGGGCGGCTTCAACGGCGTGGCGCTGCTGTCGCGGGTGGGCCTCGACGACGTGGAGCGCCACTTCGCCGGGCAGCCCGAGTACCTCGGCGTCGCGGAGGCGCGCGCGGTCAGCGCAACCTGCGGCGGGGTGCGCGTCCACAGCCTCTACGTGCCCAACGGGCGCGAGGTGGCCTCGGACCACTACGCCTACAAGCTCGAATGGCTGGACGCGCTGGCCGCTGCTGTCGCGGCGGGGCCGGCTGAAGTCGCGCTGTGCGGGGACATGAACGTCGCCCCCGCCGACGCGGACGTCTTCGACCCGGCCGCCTACCTCGGCCACACGCACGTCACCGAGCCGGAGCGGCAGCGCATCGCCTCGTTCGGGCTGGTCGACGTGGTCCGGGCCCGCTGGCCGGAGCACGAGCGCGTGTTCTCCTACTGGGACTACCGCGCGGGCATGTTCCACCAGGACCTGGGGATGCGGATCGATCTCGTTCTGGCGTCGCAGCCGGTGGCCGAGCGCGTCAAGGCCGCCTGGGTGGACCGGGCCGCCCGCAAGGGCAAGCTCCCCAGCGACCACGCCCCCGTCATCGTCGACCTCGACGAGGCACCCGACGGCGACATCGGCCCCGTCGTGCCCCCGCCGTCGAACCCGAAGCGGGGCGGGCGGACAAGGCTGCCCCAGGCGCGGGACTAGCGCACCGGCGGGGCGGGCCGGCTACACGCGGACGACCTCGAGCGCGCCCAACTCAGCGAGCACGTCGAACCCGGAATCCTGGGTGACCACCGGCAGCCCGTTGGCCAGCGCCACCGCGGCGATCCACAGGTCGTTGACGCCCATCGCCCTGCCCGCCTCATGGAGTTGCACCCGCAGCGACGCCCAATGCCTGGCCGCCGTCGAGTCCACCACCAGCGGCTCCAGGCCGGCGAGCCGCTCGACGGTGGCCAACCGGGCCGCGCGAGTCCGCGTGTCAGGCGCCGCCAGGACGCCCGCCTGAAGCTCGGCCATGGTCACGACGCACACGTAGGCCTCGTCGGGAATCTTGGCAACGTCAAGCGGCCGACCCACCTCGCCGGCGATCCACACGCCGGTATCCAACAGGCCCGCGCTCATCTGATGGGCCCGAGGTCCTCGGTGGACCCGGCGGAGATCCAGCCGAGGTCCGCCTCGAGGGTGGCATCCACCCGCTGGGCGTGCACGAGGTCGATCACGCCGGAGCGCGTCATGGCGGCGGGCCTGCGCCTCGCGGGGCTCCGGATCTCGGCCACCGGCTCCCCGTTCACGGTCACCGTGACGACGTCCCCGGCCGCGACACGGTCCAGGACCGAGCGGGTGTGGTTGCGCAGGTCACGCGAGGCGACTGTGGACATGTGCGCAACTGTAGCACTCTCGCCACACGAGTGACCGAGCACAGCGGGGGCACCCGTCCTCAGACGAGCGCCCCCGCGTCACCCGGAGCCAACGCCCCGGCCCGCCGCGACCCTCACAGCCGCGAGCGGAACTCCTCGTGCTGGCGGATGACCGCGGCCGGCACCTTGGCGCCCATCCGGGCCAGGAACACGTCCGTGTCGTCGGCCTCGGCGCTGAGCGCCTCGGGGTCGATCGCGAAGAGCGCCGCCCAGTCCTCGTCGCTCACGCCGGCCGCGGCGTGGTCGATGGCGCCGTCGACCGGCACCAGCCCGAAGGGCGACTCGACGGCGCCCGTCCGCCCCTCGATGCGCTCGGTGATCCACGCCAGGGCGCGGGAGTTCTCCGAGAAGCCCGGCCACAGGAAGCGGCCGTCCTCGCCGCGGCGGAACCAGTTCACCTGGAAGATCTGCGGCGCGTTGCCCGTCCGGCCCAGCTTCTCGCCGACGTTGAGCCAGTGCTGCCAGTGGTCGGCCATGTGCACGCCGGAGAAGGGCAGCATGGCGAAGGGGTCGCGGCGGAGCTCGCCGAGCGTCCCCTCGGCAGCGGCGGTGCGCTCGGAGGCCAGCGTCGCGCCCATGTAGACGCCGTGCTCCCAGTCCCGCGCCTGCGCCACGAGCGGCACGTTGGTGGCGCGTCGGCCGCCGAAGATGACGGCGTCGATCGGCACGCCCGCCGGGTCGTCCCACGTCCCGGCGATCGACGGGCACAGGTCGGCGGCGACGGTGAACCGCGAGTTGGGGTGCGCCGCCGGAGTCTCGGAGTCGGGCGTCCAGTCACGGCCCTGCCAGTCGATGAGGTGCGACGGCGCCTCATCGGTCAGGCCCTCCCACCAGACGTCACCGTCGTCGGTGAGGGCCACGTTGGTGAAGACGGTGTCGCCCTCGATGGTCGCGATCGCCGTGGGGTTGGTGGAGTGCCCGGTCCCCGGGGCGACGCCGAAGAAGCCGGCCTCCGGGTTGATGGCACGCAGGCGGCCGTCGGGGCCCGGGGCCATCCACGCGATGTCGTCGCCGATGGTCTCCACCGTCCAGCCGGGGATTGAGGGGCGCAGCATCGCGAAGTTGGTCTTCCCGCAGGCGCTGGGGAAGCCGGCGGCCACGTGGAAGGAGCGGCCCTCCGGGTTCGTCGCCTTCAGCAGCAGCATGTGGGCGGCGATCCAGCCCTCCTGCTCGCCGATCTTGGAGGCGATGCGCAGCGCGAACCCCTTCTTGGCGAGGATGGCGTTGCCGCCGTAGGCCGAGCCGTAGGACCAGATCTCGCGCGTCTCGGGGTAATGGACGATGTACTTGGTCTCGTTGCACGGCCAGACCACGTCCTCCTGCCCGGGAAGCAGGGGCGCGCCGACGGAGTGGACGGCGGGCACCCACTCCGTCTCCGGACCGATCTGGGCGAGCGCGTCGGCGCCCATCCGGGTCATGATGCCGGTGCTGATCACGACGTAGGGCGAGTCGGTGACCTGGACGCCGAGGCGGGCGAGCGGGCTGCCGACGGGGCCCATCGAGAAGGGCACGACGTACATGGTGCGTCCCCGCATGGCGCCACGGAACAGGCCGCCCAGGGTCTCGCGCATCTCGGCCGGAGCTGCCCAGTTGTTGGTGGGGCCGGCGTCGTCCTCACGCTCGGAGCAGATGAAGGTGCGCGACTCCACCCGGGCCACGTCGCTCGGGTTCGAGCGGGCAAGGTAGCTGTTGGGGCGCTTCTCGGGGTTGAGCCTGATCAGGGTGCCGGCGGCCACCGACGCGTCGAGCATGCGCTGGCGCTCCTCTGCGGAGCCGTCGCACCAGACGATGCGGTCCGGCTGGGTCAGCTCGGCGATCGAGTCCACCCATGCGACGATGCGGGAGTCGGCGTTATCGGGGGCGTGGCGGGTGTACGTGACGGTGGCGGTCATGAGATTCTCCAAACCTTGTGGGTGGTGCGCTTCGGTGCGGGATGTCCTCTTGGCTTCACCATACGGAAGACCGGGGGGTGTTCCAGTAGCCAAGAGGCTGTGAAGTTCGGCAGTTCTTCGCGTATGGTGAACTGCATGGCAGATCTCTCGACGCTCGGGCGCCGCATCCGGCATTTCCGCACCAGGGCGGGGCTGACGCTGGAAGAACTGGGAGAGATCACAGGGACCGCACCCAGCCAGCTGTCCATGGTGGAGAACGGGCACCGCGAGCCCCGGATCTCGCTGCTGGAGGCCATCGCCGAGGCGCTGAAGGTGACCGCCTCCGACCTCTTGGCCGCGGAGCCGCCGTCGCCGCGCGCCGCTCTGGAGATCGAGCTGGAGAAGGCGCAGGCCTCGCCCGCCTACCGGGAGCTGGGCCTGCCGGTCCTGCGCCCGTCGCGGGCCATGTCCGACGCGACGCTCAAGACCATCGTCGGCCTGCACCGGGAGCTCGACAGGCGCGCCCGCATGTCGATCGCCACGCCTGAGGAGGCCCGGCGAGCCAACACCCAGCACCGCACCCACATGCGCGAGCGCAACAACCACCTGCCGGAGATCGAGCTGGTCGCCGAGCAGGCCACCAAGGCCGTCCGCCACACGACGGGCGCCCTGACGCACCGCACCGTCGCGGAGATGGCCAGGCGGGTGGGGCTCACCATCGTGCACACCGACGACCTCCCCCACTCGGCGCGCGCGGTGGTGGACCTCGAGCACGGTCGCATCTACATCCCGCCCGCGTCGATCCCCGGGGGCCACGGGCTGCGCTCGCTGGCGCTGCAGGCTGTGGCCAAGAAGGTGCTCGAGCACGAGCCGCCCACGGACTACGCCGACTTCCTCCGCCAGCGCCTCGAGGCCAGCTACTTCGCCGCGGCGTGCCTGATGCCGCGCACCGCGTCGGTGGACTTTCTGGAGCGGGCCAAGCGGGAGCGCAACATCGCCATCGAGGACTTCCGCGACACCTTCGGCGTCACCCACGAGGGGGCGGCGCTGCGGTTCACGAATCTGGCCACCCACTACCTGGGGATCACTCTGCACTACCTGCGCGTCGACGGCGACGGCACCGTCGTGGGCGCCTACGAGAACGACGGCCTCCCGCTGCCCCAGGACGCCACCGGCTCGACGGAGGGCGAGGTGGTGTGCCGGCACTGGAGCGCGCGGAAGGCGTTCGCGCGCGCCACGCGCACCAGCGAGCACTACCAGTACACGGCCACGCCTGCGGGGACGTTCTTCGAGTCCACCCAGACCGGCACGGGTGCCACCTCGGAGTTCTCCATCACGCTGGGCGTGCCGTACGCCGAGTCGAAGTGGTTCCGAGGGCGGGAGTCCCAGCAGCGGGAGTCATCGACCTGCCCCGACGCGCGCTGCTGCCGCAGGCCCGACGACGGGCTGACGGAGCGCTGGAAGGGGCAGGGGTGGGCGTCGCCGAGGGTGCGCACCCACCTGTTCGCCCCCCTGCCGCAGGGCACCTACCCGGGAGTGGATGACCGCGAGCTCTACGAGTTCCTGGAGGCGCACGCCCACGACGGCGAGTAGCCAGGGAGTGGGGCCGTCGATCAGACCGACAGGGGCGGATCTGGCGGCGACTACGCCACCAGATCCGCCCCTTTGCTTCAGCGGTCAGGCACCGGCCAGCGTCAGCGACAGCGTGACGAAGCTGTGCGGGGGCAGCTCGACCTCGAGGACGCCGTCGACCGGAGCCCCGACGGTGAACTCGGCGGGGGCGACGACGTCGGGCGCCTGGGCGGTGTTGTGGTCCGCGATCGCCCCGGCGGTGAGGATCCGGCCCTCGACGGCGGTGACCGCGCGGCCCCGCAGGTCGAGGCGCACGGTGCGGGTCTCGGCGAGGTCCAGGTTGGACAGCGAGACGAGCGCCCGGCCGTCCTTGGTGCTGGCGGAGGCCGACACCAGCGGGGTCGCGGCGCGGCCCTCACCGTGGACCGGCACCGGCTGCCCAACCCAGGACACGGTCAGCGAGTCGGCGTCGTGGTGGCCCTTGTTCATCTCGAACACGTGGTACGTGGGGGTCTTGATCAGGGTGTCCCCGTCGGTGAGCAGCACCGCCTGGAGCACGTTGACCGTCTGGGCGATGTTGGCCATCACGAGCCGGTCCGCGTGGCGGTGGAACGAGTCGAAGTGGACCGAGGCCACCAGCGCGTCGCGCATGGTGTTCTGCTGGTACAGGAAGCCGGGGTTGGTACCGGGCTCCACGGTGAACCAGGTGCCCCACTCGTCGAGGACCAGCCCGATCCGCTTCGACGGGTCGTAGACGTCCATGATGTTGCCGTGACGGGTGAGCAGCTCGTCGATCCGCCAGGCGGCGCGCATGGTGGCGTAGTAGGTGTCGTCGTCGAAGTCGGTGGCCGACTTCTTGTCCTCGAACGTGGTGGGCATCGTGTAGTAGTGCAGCGAGATGGCGTCGAAGAAGTGCCGCGGGTTGCAGCCGCACCCCAGGTCCCCCAGGGTCTTCATGAGCGTCTCGGTCCAGTGGTAGTCGTCGACGTTGGCGCCGCCGGCGATCTTGTACAGCTGGTTGCCGTCGTGCTCGCGGCAGTACGTGGAGTACTGGCGGGCGAGGTCCGCGTAGTACTCGGCGCGCATGTTGCCGCCGCAGCCCCAGGACTCGTTGCCGATCCCGAAGAACTTGACCGTCCACGGCTCGTCCCGGCCGTTGGCGCGGCGCAGCTCCGACATCGGGGCCGAGCCGGAGCGGGTCAGGTACTCCACCCAGTCCGCCATCTCGCGGACGGTCCCGGAGCCGACGTTGCCGCAGATGTAGGGCTCGGTGCCCAGCTGCTCGACCAGGTCCATGAACTCGTGGGTGCCGAACGAGTTGTCCTCGACCACGTTGCCCCAGTGGGTGTTGACCACCGACGGTCGATCCTCACGCGGGCCCACACCGTCGCGCCAGTGGTACTCGTCGGCGAAGCAGCCGCCGGGCCAGCGGAGGTTCGGAATGTCGATCCCGCGGAGGGCCTCGACCACGTCCGAGCGCATGCCGCGCACGTTCGGGATCTCCGAGTCCTCGCCGACGAACAGCCCGCCGTAGATGCAGGCGCCGAGATGCTCGGCGAAGTGCCCGTACACGTGCCGGGAAATGGTGGGGCCCGGCACGTCGAGGTTCACGACGGCGGTGAGGGGCGGATTGGTCACAGGTGTCTCCTTCTCGTCAGCGAGGCGGGGTTGACGCCAGGTGCGCCCCCAACCACACCCTCGCGCGTGCGACGGTGCATCGATGAACCAAGCATGTCAGACTGCATCCGCCTTGGTCAAGAGGACGCATTCAACTGAAGAGACAACAAATTCCACGCGGAATCTTCGCTTGACGCACAACTCCTCCCGTGTAACCATGAGTTCAGCGGTCCATCGATGAACCGCTGACTCAAGGAGGAGAGAAGTGAAGAATCGACTAAGAATCGCAGCAACACTGGCGGTCTCGGCATCCCTGCTGCTGGCAGCCTGCGGTGGTGGCGGAAGCGAGGGCTCCGCGGACGGCGGGAACGGCGCCCAGACCATCACCTTCCTTTCGTGGACCGGCGAGGAGCAGATGACCCCGATCATCGAAGCCTTCAACGAGGAGCACCCTGACATCCGAATCGACGTCTCGTTCGCTCCCCCCGTGGCCGAGTACATCCAGACGCTCCAGACGCGCGTGCTGTCCGGCACCGCCCCAGATGTCTTCGTGATCGCAGCAGAGAACAAGACCAACCTCATCGACGCGAAACAGGTTCTCGACCTGTCCGGCGAGCCCTTCATGGAGAACGTGGAGCAGTTCAACATCGACACCTACGGCCGGGACGGCGCCGCCTACGGCCTCTCCGTCTCGAGCTGGGCGGCCGGGTTCATCTACAACGAGGAACTCCTCGCGGAGGTGGGCTACGACTCGGTCCCCGACACCTGGGACGAGTTCCTCCAGATGTGCAAGGAGCTCGAGGCCGCCGGGATCAAGCCCTTCATGGAGTCCGTCGATCAGATGCCCACCACCGTCTCCGCCTGGGTCGGTGAGGAGAGCTCCACCATGGATCCCACCCTCGACGAGCAGATCTTCTCCGGAGAGTCGACCTTCGAGGAGCAGTGGACCCCGTTCCTGGAGGAGTACAACCGCCTCTACACCGAGGGCGTCGTCGGCCAAGAGGTGCTCGGTCTCGACGGCGACATGATCCGTGACGAGTTCATCGCCGGCCGCGTGGCCATGATCAACGGCGGGCCTTGGCTCATCAACGCCATCCGCGAAGGCGCGCCGGACCTCGCGTTCAAGTTCGACCTGGTGCCGGGCGTCCTCGGCGGCGCACCCTTCGCCGCTGGTGCGGCCTCTCCGGGCTACGCCATCAACTCCAAGGCCTCCGACGAGGCGCAGGAGGCAGCGAAGACCTTCCTTGCCTTCCTGGCCTCACCCGCGGGGGTGGAGATCTTCCATGAGCAGACCAACGACGTCACCGTCACAAGCGACTTCGAGCCGACGGTGGACCCGGCATTCGAGCCGATGGCCGAGTCCATCCGCACCGGCCAGCTGTACCTGCCCATGATCTCGTGGCAGCGGTCCGAGGACGTCCTCAACGTGGAGGCGGTGGCCCAGATCCAGCGCATGATCCAGGGACAGATCGAACCTGTCGACGTGGCACGGGCGATGGATACCAAGCTCGCAGCTTCATGAGCCCCAGGGTGGGGCACCACGCCGGTGCCCCACCCTCTCCACCCAACCCTGGTTCAAAAGGTGTGTGATCAACGTGCAACAAGCTGTCACGCAAGAACGGGTGACGCCCCGACACCAACCGTCGAAGATCTACGGCGGCTGGACCCAGACGGCTGTCAACAAGGCCTTCCTCGTCCCCGTGATTCTGGTCTTCCTCTTCCTCTTCGTCATTCCCCTCGCCCAGTCGTTCTACTGGAGCCTGACCGACTTCACCGGGTACAGCCCCGAGGCCAACTTCGTGGGGCTCCAGAACTACGCCACCATCGCCAACGACCCGTCGATGCTTGCCGGGCTCGGGTTCACCCTGCTCTTCGGGGTGGCCACCACCGTCCTCGTCACCGTGCTGGCGATCCCGCTCGCGGTCCAGTTGAACAAGGCCTTCATCGGCCGCAACTTCGTCCGTAGCCTCTGGTTCTTCCCGGCCATCCCGTCGATGGCCATCCTCGGCCTGGTGTGGCGCTACATCCTCTCGCCGCTGGAGTCCGGCGTGCTCAACTCGCTCCTTGCCTCGGCCGGCCTGCCACCCGTGGGATGGCTGTCGGTCGACGCGCTGGCCAAGTTCTCCGTCATCGCCGTCGGGGTTTGGGCCGCCACCGGGTGGCACGCCGTGCTCTACACCGCCTACCTGCAGTCCATCCCGCAGGAGCTCTACGAGGTGGCCAAGGTGGACGGCGCCTCGGCCCGCCAGCAGTTCTTCAGCATCACGCTTCCCCTGCTCACCCCGGCCATGGTGGTCAGCTCCTTCCTGCTCATGACCGGCGGCCTGAAGGTGTTCGACCTGCCATACACCCTCACCAACGGCGGGCCGGGGTTCGCCACCTACACGATCACCCAGTCGATCATCACGACCGGCGTGGGCCAGGGGCGCTACGGCCTGGCCTCGGCTCTGGCCGTCATCTTCACCCTTGCCGTGGCGATCCTGTCGTTCGCGCAACTGTGGCTCACCCGTCTCATCGAGAAGAGGTACGTGTGATGAGGAACCAGAATCTCCGTCGAATCGGCCTGAGCGTGGGAATGATCCTGCTCGCCGCGCTCGTCGCCGTCCCGCTCTACTACATCGTGGTCAACACGTTCAAGACCCAGGGCGAGATGGTGACCTCGCCTCTCAGCCTCCCGCGTGAATTCACGCTCGAGAACTACGCGCAGGTGCTTTCCGATCCCCGGATCTACCTGTCATTCGCCAACACGCTCTACGTGACCGCGCTGGCCGTGGTGCTGCAGCTGATCGTGGGCGCCATGGCGGCATTCGCCATGATCATGCGCAGCAGCCGGGTCAACCTGCTCATCGGGAACATCCTGCTGATCGGATTCATCGTCCCCGGGCAGTCCACCCTGATCCCGCTCTACCGCACCCTCGTCGGGTTCAAGTTGGTCGATTCTCTCAACGGACTCATCCTCATGTACCTCGGCGGATCCATATTCTGCTACTTCCTGATCCAGGGTTACATGAAGACCCTCCCCTACGAGATCATCGAGGCGGCACGGCTCGACGGCGCGAACGCGCTGCAGATCTTCTGGCGCATCGTGCTCCCGCTCATCAAGCCGATCCTGGTGACGGTGGGAGTGTTCCAGGCAATGTGGGTGTGGAACGACTTCCTCCTCCCCACCGTGTTCATCAGCACACCGAGCCGCAGGACGGTGGTCCTTCAGGTATACAATGCCGTGTCTGAGTTCACCACTGACTGGCCCAAATTCATGACGGTGTCGGTGGTCGCGCTGATCCCCATGGTGATCTTCTTCATCTTCACTCAGCGTCACATCGTCAGCGGACTGCTCGCAGGAGGGTTGAAGGGATAGTGAAAGCTGCCGGTGCCAGGCGCGTCACCATGCAGGACGTTGCCCGCCTGGCCAGCGTCTCGACGAAGACCGTCTCCAATGTCCTCAATGGGCACCCGAAAGCCACAGAGGAGACCAGGGCGCGTGTGCTGGAAGCCGTCGATCTGCTTGGTTACCGGATCAATGTCGCGGCCAGGAATCTGCGTCAAGGGAAGACCGGACAGATCAGCCTCGCGCTGCCCGAATTGAAGAACCCGTATTTCGCCGAGCTCGCGGACCTGGTGCTGGAGGAGGCGAAGTCATACGGCTTCAAGGTGCTGATCCAGCAGACGAACTTCGACAGGGATGCAGAGGTGGCCATCCTGGAGGGCGCCCAGGCCCTCGGCGTCGACGGCGTGATCTTCTCGCCGTTGCTGCTCGGCCAGGCGGACCTGCGCCTCTTCAACGTCGACTTCCCCGTCGTGCTCCTCGGCGAGGCCGTGTTCGACGTGGGCCTGGACCACGTCACCATGAGCAACGTCGAGGCCGCCCGAGCCGCCACCGAGCACCTCCTCGACGCGGGCAGGACCCGCATCGCGCTCATCGGCGCCAACCCGGAGGACGTGAGGGGAGCCTCGGGGCTGCGCCTGCGCGGCTACAAGGAGGCGCTGGCGGCCCGCGGCATCCCCGTCGATGAGACGCTCATCGTCGGAGAGGACCGGTGGCACCGCGACAAGGGCTCCGACGCCGTCGAGACGCTGCTGGCCCGCGGGGCACACTTCGACGCGGTGGTGGCGCTCAACGACCTGCTGGCGTTCGGTGCCATCCACGCCTTGACGAGGAACGGGCTCTCGGTCCCCCGCCACGTGGCGGTGATCGGCTTCGACGACACCGAGGCCGCCCAGTACACAATGCCGTCGCTGTCCAGCGTCAACCCCGGACGCACGGAGATCGCCAAGCTGTGCGTGAAGCTCCTGGCCGAGCGGATCGCCGCCGCAACGACGGACCCGGACCTGCCGCCGCGGTTCATCGCCGCCCCGTTCACCGTCATGGCCCGCGACACCACCGCGGTTCCGGCGCCCGTGGCATAGGTCTGGCCGCCGGGCCCACCGGCAACTTCCCGGCGATCCGCCGACGCGCAGGCGATGGGCTTCGGCAGACTGGGGCCATGGAGGAACCGTCGGAGCGCCGGCCACCGTCGCTCGTGGCCGCCTGGGCCACCACGGTGGTGCTGGGCGTGGTTGCAGGCGTCGCGACGTGGCTCGCCAACCAGCTGATCATCAGGTCCTTCGCCGACGCTCCCCGCCCCGACGACCTGCTGTTCGGCCTGCTGCCCTACGTCGGCCCCGCCCGCTGGCTGACGGTGGTGGCGCTGGCGGCCGGGCTGGGGGTCTTCCTGTGGGCCACCCTCCGGGCGGCGCCGTCGAGGCTGCCCGCCGTCGGCGCGACGATCGCCCTGCTGTACCTCATACGGGCGGGCATGATCGCCCTCACCCCCCTCGCGCCGGCGTACGGCGAGGGCATCTTCGTCTTCCCGCAGGAGCAGTTCGGCACGTTCCCCTCCGGTCACATCGCGCTGCTCACCCTGCTCGCCCTCCTGGTGCCCGACGACCAGCCTCGGCTCCGGCTGTTCCACTGGTCGATAGTCGCGGTGATGCTCGCCGGCCTCCTGCTGGCCCGAGGCCACTACTCGATCGACATCGTCGGCGGCCTGCTGCTCGCCTACTTCGTCGCCACCGTGTGGCGGCACGGACGGCTGTTCGCACCCATTGCGGCGGTTACCGGCAGGTGAGCCCCGCCGCTGACCTAGGGTGTGGCCATCAGGTACAGCGACGACGCCAGCAGAGGGAACGATGATCTTCACCGGGGCACGGCCCTTCAAGGGACGACGAGATGGGCGCCTGGTCCACGACCTGCCCGCCGTGCGCCGCGTCGTCCCCCACCTGATGCCCACCCGGCTCGACGCGACCGTCTACTACCCCCAGCACATGGAGGTGGAGCGGTTGACCTCGTGGCTCGAAGAGGTCAACCGGGACCGTCCGCCCGAGGAGCGGATCCGCTTCTTCCACGTCTTCCTCACGGCCCTGGCGCGGCTCTTCCACCAGCGTCCTGAGCTCAACCGGTTCGTCTCCGGGAAGCGCACCTACGAGCACCGGGAGATCTCCTTCTCGTTCACGGTGAAGAAAGCCCTGACCGACGAGGCCGACGAGGTGCAGGCCCTCATCACCTTCACCGGCCTCGAGACCGTCGACGAGGTGCGCGTCAAGGTGGACGCGTCGCTCGACCGGGCGCGCAACCACACCCGCAACGAGAGCGACAAGTTGGTGTCCACGTTGGTCCGGCTCCCCGGGCCTGTGGTGGCCGGCATCGCGCGGGCGGCGTGGATGCTGGACTCGATCAACATGCTGCCGAGGGTCCTGCAGGACGCCATCCCGACCTATGCGAGCGCCTACCTGGTCAACATGGGCTCGCTCCAGGCGGAGGCGCCGTTCCACCACCTGTACCGGCACGGCACCGCGGGCGTGTTCGTCGCGATCGGCACCATCTCCCCCGAAGCGGTGGTCGACGAGTCGGGCGCCATCGTCGCGCGGCGGCGGGTGGACGTCGTCTACACGATCGACGAGCGGGTCACCGATGGCTTCTACCTGGTCCGCTCGGCCCAGCTGCTGCAGCGGATGATCGACGACCCGGAGGCCCTCAACTCCGCATTGTGACGGCTGCCGGGTGAGTCGTATGCGGCCATCCCGACCTGCGACCCGACTCCTGTCCAGAGCACGGGTGAGACGCCCACCATCCCCCCGTCGCGGACTCCAGTGTCGGTTCTGACCGGGCAGTCCCGGCAAGAACCGACACTTCAAGCCCGTCCAGACCGCTACCACCCCTGGCGGTCGTTCTTCGACGACGACGTCACGCAGGCCCCAGTGGCCAACTCCCAGGACTTGGCGATGCAGCCCCGCTGATTGCGCGCACCGTAGGCTGGAGCGTGTGACCGTTGAAGTGATCGCCGCCATAGCGGCTGTAGTCCTGGCCCTGGTGGGGCTCGTTGGCATCGTCTTTCCCGTCCTGCCCGGCAGCATCCTGGTCGGCGCCGGGGCCCTGGTCTGGGCGATCTGGGGCGCGTCGGGCTGGGGATGGGTCGCCTTCGGTGTGGCCGCCGTCCTGCTGGTCATCGGCGGAGTCAGCAGCTGGCTGCTCACCGGCCGGTCGCTCCAGCAGCGTGAGGTGCCGAAGTGGCCGATCGCAGTCGGCTTGCTGCTGGGCATCGTCGGCATGTTCGTGCTGCCGGGCTTCGGCCTGGCGGTGGGGTTCGCCGTCGGCCTGCTGCTTGCCGAGTGGTACCGGATGCGCGACTTCCGGAAGGCCGCGGCCACCAGCTGGGAGACCATCAAGGCGCTGGGGCTGGGCATCCTGATCGAGTTGTCGTGCGCGATGCTCGCCACGGCAGTGCTGGCGGTGAGTGTCCTCACTGCCTGGTGAGTCTCCAGTCGGCGGGGGTGTCACAACCCTGTTCCCTAGCGCCGCTACGCGAGCAGCGCCGCCCAGGTGACCGGGCCCACAACGCCGTCGACGGGGAGGCCGCGATCCGACTGGAAGGCGCGGACGACCGCGTCGGTCTGGGGGCCGAAGTCGCCGTCGGCCAAGGTCCGGAAGCCCCTCCACGAGAGCAGCTCCTGCAGCGCCAGGACCACATAGCCCTGGTCACCGCGGAAGAGGGGGTGGTACCGGACGAACACCTGGGGCTTGACGGGGGCGTCGTCGGCCGGGGCCGCCTGCGTCGGCTCGGCGGGCTGCGCGGTCGGCTGGACCGCGACGCTCGGAGCATCCGCGCTGGCAGCCGACGACGATGCGAGCGGAGGCATACGATGGAACCACCGCAACACCCGGCTCATCGCCGGGCCCGGCTGGGAGGTGGAGCGCATGATCCCCGTCCGCATCGCAGGGCTTGCCCTGGACGTGAAGCAGCAACCGGTGGTGATCCTCAAGCCCCTGGACGAGGAGCCTGGTGAGGGCAGCATGCTCCCCATCTGGATCGGGGGCCTCGAGGCCGCCGCGATCCTCGCGGGCGCCGACGGCAACCCCGCCCCGCGTCCGCTAACCCTGGACCTCATGCGCGCGATGCTCGAGTCACTCGACGCGGAGGTTGAGCGCATCGCGGTCACCAAGATCGAGAACGGCACCTTCTACGCCGAGATCCGGCTCAACACCCCCGCCGGCGAGCGCGTGCTCGACGCCCGCCCGTCCGACGCCATCGGGTTGTCGCTGCGGACAGGGTCGGTGATCTGGGTGGCCGACGATGTGCTCGAGCAGGCCGGCGTCCCCGACGAGCGCGAGGGGGACGCCGACGAGGAGGCGGAGGTCGCAGCCTTCAGCGAGTTCCTCGAGAACGTCGACCCGGAGGATTTCCAGGGCTGAGCGCCCGGGCGGGCAGGACATTCACCGCTGCGTCCGAGGTCGATTCCCGCCTCGGACGCACATCCGACGACGTGCCCGGTGGCGTCCCGGGAGACGCCTGCCCCCGGGAGCTCAGCCCACGTTCAGCGTGAGCAGCACCGGCTGGTGCCCCTCCGCCGACACTGTCACCGAGACCGCGCCGTGCCCGGTGGGCCGCACGACGGCGAGGGCCCGGCCGTCGAAGGTCCGCCAGGTCGGGGCGTCGAAGCGCTCCTCGGTGGCGGGGTTCGCGCTGCACATCCCTGCCAGCACGCCCGCCCCCTCGACCTCGACGGTGACCGCAAGGTCCTCCGTCGTGACGAGAACGCCGTTGTCATCGCGCAGCTCGATGGCCACGAAGGCCAGGTCGGCGTCGTCGTCGCTCAGGCGGGTGCGGTCGGCGGTCGCGGTCAGCCGGGCAGCGGTGGTCGCGGTGGCGAGGCCGGTGCGGCCCACCTCCTCGCCGTCCCGGTAGGCGACGGCGGTGAGCTCCCCCGCCCCGTAGGCGGTCTCCAGGGTGGCCAGCATCGGGAGCCTCTCCCCCACCGTCGCCCGCGACACCTCCACCCCGTCGAGCAGCAGCGCCACCTCGTCGGCATCGGCATAGACCTCGACGGTGACCGGCCTGCCCTCGAAGCCCGGCCACGTCCACGACGAGACCGAATCGCTCCACCCCCAGGGCGACTGCATGGTGATCGTGTGCCCCTGGCGCCCTGGGCGCTGGACGGCGATGTAGGGCTCGGCGCGCAGGCCGAACACGATCTGGCGGTAGTACGAGACCGGGCGCCGCCACCCGGTGATGTCGAGGTCGCCGCACCACGCCGTCAGGTACGGGTACTCGCGCTCCAGCGCCGCGACGGCGCCGGGATCCTCCGCGTAGGCCGTGGCCCCGATCCCCACCTCGCCGAGATAGTCCCAGCCGGTCCAGGTGAAGTCGCCGATCACGTTGGGCGAGTCCCGGACCATGGGCCACAGCCGCCCGATCTGGGACGGGAACGTCTCCGAGCCCACGATCACCCGGTGGGGGAACAGCTCTCGGTCGATGGCGTAGCGGGACTCGGCGTAGTTGAGCCCCAGCACGTCGAGCGGGGCGCTCGACTCCGCGGTCCGCCGGCCCGCCGACTCGCTGGCGCTGACGACGGCGAACGGTCCGCCCTCGGCGGCCATCATCTCGTTGAGCCCGCCGGACTCCTCCGCGATGGCGGCCACCTCGTCGATCACGGCGAGGAACGGGTTGATGCCGTTGGTGACGAGGCGCGTGGGGTCGAGGGCGCGCACGAGCTCGGCCATCCGCCTGGCCCAGCGGGCGCCGTGCGGGGTGCCCACCTCCGCGATCTCGTTGCCGATGGAGTACATGATCACGCTCGGGTGGTTGCGGTCCTTGGCCACCATGGCCTCCAGGTCCTCCGCCCACCACTGCGGGAACTCCGCGGCGTAGTCGTACGGGGTCTTGAACTTGGTCCACATGTCGAACGCCTCGTCCATGACGAGGACGCCGAGGCGGTCGCAGGCGTCGAGAAGGGCCGGCGACGCAGGGTTGTGGGCGGTCCGGATGGCGTTGAAGCCGGCCTCCTTCAACAGCTCAATGCGGCGCTCGTCGGCGCGCCCGATGGCGGCGGCGCCGAGGGGCCCGTTGTCGGAGTGGATGCACGCGCCGCGGAGAAGCACGGGTTCGCCGTTGATCCGCAGGCCCTTGCGGGGGTCGACGGTGACGGTGCGGATCCCGAACCTCACCTCGGTGGGGGCGCCCTCGCCCAGCGAGAGGGTCGCGGTGTAGAGGGCGGAATGCTCCGGGCCCCACAGCTGCGGCTGCTGGACGTAGAACCGCTGTCTGACAAGGGCAGTCTCTCCGGGGGCCAGGGTCGACGGGGTGCTGTCGCGCTCCACGACCCCTCCGTCGGGCGCAGCCAGGGCGGTGTCCACCGTGATGGTCCGGGTGGTCAGGCCCGCGTTGGCGAGGGTGCTGACCACGTCGACGACCGCCTGGTCGTCCTCGACGCGCACGGTGGTGACCGTCACTCCGTCGGGGACGACGTGGACGGGGTCGTCGACGTGGAGCACCACCGGGCGGTGCAGGCCGGAGCCGGAGTACCAGCGCGAGTCCTGGCCGGACCGCACCTCGATGCGCAGCGCATTCTCCTGGCCATACCGGAGGTACGGGGTGAGGTCGACGAAGAAGCGCGCGTAGCCGTCGGCGCGGTTGCCGGCGAACTCGTCGTTGAGGAACACCTGGGCGCGGCGGTAGGCGCCCTGGATCTCCAGACGCACGAGCTTGCCGCGCCACTCCTCCGGGGCCTGGAAGGCCTTGAGGTAGGTGAAGCCGGCGTGCGGGTAGTAGGCGCCTGCGCCCTTGCCCGGGGCCTCGGGGGTGCGGTCGGTGTCGCGGAGGGCGTCGTGCGGCAACCGGACGGGCGTGGGCTGGGCGTCCTCGCCGTTGGCCGCAGCGAACGGGCCGAGCGGCAGGCGGTACGTCCAGTCGTCGTTGAAGGGGATCGCGTTCATGGGGTCACTCCTGGTAGGGGCCGACGGGCGGGTCGGACGGGTCGGGGATCAGCGCGTGGAAGACGTGGCGGACGTCGTCGGCGGTCAGTTCGTCCGGCAGCAGCCACCGCTGCAGGCCGAGGCCCTCCTGGACAGCGTCGAGGACGCGTGGGTTGACGCCGTCGATCCGGCGGGCGATCGCGTCTCGGGACCTGCCCATCCACTGCCGCATCAGGTCTGCGTAGCGGGTCTCGCGGAAGGCGAGCACGTACAACTCGGCCAGGAGGATCTTGGTGCGCGGATCGTCGTCGTCCTGGATCACGAGCTGAGCGAGGGCCTCACGGGGCTCTCCATCGGCGGTGCTCATGGCGCGGTCCAGCGGGGAGAAGGTCTCGTCGGCGAACCGCTCGAATGCGGCGAAGAGGAGGTCGTCGCGGCTGGGGAAGTGGTACGTCATGGAGCCCAGCGGGATGCCCGCCGCGGCCGCGACCGTGCGGTACGTTGCGCCGGCGGTCCCCTGGTCCGCGATGAGATCGAGGGTCGCGGCGATGATGCGGTCGCGGCGCTCTGGGTCGTGGCGCCGGGTGATGCGCTCCATTCCCTGCTCCTATCGTCGTCGACTACCTGAGTCTATCAGAACGTACGTATATTGCTGCTGAGGCAGGGGCGAGAGAGCGGTCGCAGGGCGGTCCACACATCGCTCGCGCGACCCGCATCATCGTCCGATCACCCTGCTCGCGCCCACGGGACTCACTGCAGCGCCGACACTGAACCCGGGCCTCGGATACTCGTGCGATATCCGTCAGCCGTGCGCGGCGCCCGAGTCACCGCGTGCGGCACTGGCACGCCACTCGGCCGCCTCGGGTTCGTCCGTGTACTCCAGTAGATGCTGTCCGGCGATGTCGGTGAGCAGTTCCCTCACTTCCGAAGGTGTGGCGAAGAAGAACTCCCGGGCGTTGTTGATCCGATTGACTTTTCGGTCCGCAAGACGCTGGTGCAGCTGCGTCTCGAGCGAGACGGCGTCCTCGCTGAAGATGAGTGCATGGACATCAAACCGGAACGGAACGGACGCATCACCCAACTCCCGAACCCGATCCATCGGTTCCAGTCGCCGTGTCAGACCGATCTTCACCATCCGCTCCCCGAAAGCGCCGATGTTGGAGATCACATACACATAACCGGCGCGGATGTTCGCCTCACGACTGATCACCTTGTCCATTTCCACCCCGAGCTCGGCGAGCTTCGCTTCGATGTCGGCGATCGCATCGCCGGATGAGCCGTTGCTTCGCATCTTGGCGAGCGCGGTCATGTAGTGCTCCTGCTCCTTGCGAAGCTTGGCCTTCTCCCGCTCAAAGTCACGCTGGGCAGCAGCCTCCTCGCGAAGCCGGTCACGCTCAGCGCGGGTTCGCTCCTTCTCCTCCTCCACCTTGGCCAGGTAGTCGGCCGTCAGCTCGATCTCGTACAACCGGACGTGGTGGTACTCGGCCGTGATGCTGATGTCCATGGTCTTTCCAAGACGAGCGATAGTCTCGGCCGCCTTGGTGAGTCGGTCCAGAGAGGCGCGGCGGCTATGTGGTTTCACGGTCCGAACGCAGTTGTCGGCCTCCGCGTTGTACGCACGCAGGAGCAGTTTCGAGAAGTCGGACACCATCTTGCGGCCCTGAGCCGCCGAGCCGTTGACCTGCCACGTGGTCGTGGCGTGGACGGCCCGGCCCTGCTTGATCAGAGCGCTGGTGTCCTTCTTGACCGCAGCGAGGAGGTCTCGATAACCAACGGCGCTGGCGAGCGGATGCGCATACTGGTAGATGCCCGCCTCTTGAAGCTGTGCCAGCTCATTGGTTTCGACGATGTCGGCTCGCGCCCGTGCCAACTCTCCCTGAGCCTCGGCCAACTGACCGCGAGCGCGAGCAAGTTCAGCGGCGACACGCGCAGACTCAGCCTGCAACTGCACCGCATCCATCGCTCCGAGCCGCTGGACCGCCTGCTTCAGCTGGCCGTTCTCCTCTTCAAGCGCACGCTTGCCGCCGAACAGCCCCCCGAGAAAGCCCTTGCCAGCCGAAGGCGATTCTCCCGAGGTGTTGGATGCTGACGGTGTCGCGGGCGGCGTTGACGCATCATCGACCCAGAAGACCCAGCCCGCCGGCGCGGGCGGCCACGACGGGTCCGGCTGCCAGTCCTCAGGCGGAACCCAACCCGACGGTGGAGTCGGCCAGTCCGGCGGGACATTGAATCGATGTGCCATGTTCAAGTACCCCCAAGCGACGCGGTTTCCGCGCCCAACCTACCGCCCAAGGGGATCAGGCTCTTGCCAGATCAACGTCACGGATCCGGATCCGACTGGGCACCGATTCAGACTCGCCACAACTCACGCGGCAATTCCTGTTGACAAGCACTCCGTATTGCTCTGCCAGTGCGCCCACGATGGCCTTGGACGTGGGTCGAGCAGGCTCCAGAAATTGCTTGAAGAATTTCTTGCCGGGAGGGCTTTCCGGGCACGTTTCTGTCGGTGGTCGTTGACAGAATAGTTCACATGAGCGAAACGGTGGTGGACCTGGGGCAGCGGTATCTCGCTGCGCTGTGGGACGCCGCCGGCGCGCTCGGCACGGATGCCGCCGCGGTGGGGCGTCTGGCCGGGTTGGTCGACTCGATCGGGGAGTTCGAGGCCCAACTCGCGGGGTTGCGCCTGCACCTGCTCAACGAAGCCCGCCTGTCCGCCGCGGATGCGATCATCGAGGGTGTGCGGCAGTCGGTGCGTACCACCCCGGCGCAGGCCACCGCCACGCTACGCCTCGCCTCCGATCTCGGTGACCGATTCCCCCTCATCGGCACCGCGCTCAACGAGGGCGAGATCTCAGTGGCGCAGGCCGACGCGATCATCACCGGGCTCCGGAAACTCCCCCCACACCTCACCCGCGCCCAACTGATCGAATGCCAGGAACTGATCCTGGCCCACGCCGACACGTTGGGCCCCACCGAACTACGACTCCTGGCGGCTCGTTTGACAGAGGTCGTCGACCCCGACCACGCCGACGCCGACGACGCCCGCCGCCTGGCCCGGGAGGAGGCCGCGGCGCGGCGGAACCGGTACCTGCGACTGGCCCCCGATCACCACGGCTCGATCCGCATCACCGGGCAGTTGCCTGTGGCGGATGCGGCGCTCCTGTCGGCGCAGCTGGACGCCCTGATGCCCGCGAAATCGACCTACACCCACACCGGAGAAGCAGCAGGCCCAGACACCCGCCGCGCCGACGCCTTGGTCCTGCTGGTCCAGCACGCCGCCACCGGCGGCACCCTCCCCTCCCACGGCGTCGACCGCCCCCACGTCCACATCACACTCAACTACGACACCCTCGTCACCGGCCTCGGGCAGGTGACGACACTCGGTGTGGGCGGCATCGACGGCCTCACGGCTGGGGAGGCGCGACGGATGGCCTGCGACGCCCGCCTGACCCCCATGGTCCTGGGCGGCGCATCCCGCCCCCTCGACGTCGGCCGCACCCACCGCCACTTCACCCCCGCCCTCCGCGCCGCGATCACCCAACGCGACCAAGGCTGCGTGTTCCCCGGCTGCACCGCCACCCCCGCCGCCTGCCAATGCCACCACATCATCCCCTGGTGGACAGGCGGCCCAACCTGCCTGGCCAACGGGGTGCTGTTGTGTCCGCACCATCACCGCCTCGTCGAACCCGACCCGCTGCAGTCGCCCGAATCGCAGTGGCA